>NZ_JBIRGM010000004.1:0-653547 GCF_044328025.1 Streptomyces sp. NPDC018000 | reverse complement strand
GCGCCGATGGTACTGCAGGGGGGACCCTGTGGGAGAGTAGGACGCCGCCGAACTCCTTTTCGGGAAAGCCCCGTGCCCTTGTGGCACGGGGCTTTCCTGCTTTCAGGACCCATCCACTTCCGGCCGGCCTGCCTCGTGGTGAGCCAGGGGAGGTGGTGGTTCACGATGAGAGCTCGTCAGAACCATCTGGGGCCAGTGGTTTTGAACATCCCTGAGTTCAGGGTATGCTTTAGCTCGTTGCCACAGCGCAGCAGGCCCCAATAGCTCAGTCGGTAGAGCGTCTCCATGGTAAGGAGAAGGTCTGCGGTTCGATTCCGCATTGGGGCTCAGGAAAGACGAAAGGCCCCCGCCACCAGGCGGGGGCCTTTCGCATGTTCCGAGGTGGCGATCTGACAGAGGATCCGGCCCCGGTGAAACGCGGTCAGGTGGTGGGCGGTTCAGGGACGCGCATGGCGAGGATGGCCATGTCGTCGGAGGCCGGCTCGGCGGCGAAGCGTTCGACCGCCCGCAGGATGCGCGCTGCCACCGCGCCTGCCGTGAAGCCGGTACAGGTGGCCAGGACGTCCGCCAGACCGTCGTCGCCGAGCATGCGGGTGCCCTCACGGCGTTCCGTGACGCCGTCGGTCACACACAGCAGGACATCGCCCGGGGCGAGGCTTACCGTCTGCTCGTACAGTTCGAGATCCTCGATGACGCCCAGCAGGGGCTGAGGTTCGGCTGCTGACTCCACCGAGCCGTCCTGGCGTAGGCGCAACGGCAACGGGTGCCCCGCGCAGACCACCTTCAGGAGCGCGCTCCCGTCCTCCTGGGGCCACAGTTCCCCGTACAAGAGGGTCAGGAAGCGGCTGCGGGCGCCCTCGTCCAGGATGGCGGCGTTGAGGCGTTCCAGAACGGCCGGGCCGCCGAAGCCTTCGCGGGCGAGGAGGCGCAGCGCGTGGCGGGCGAGGCCCGTGACGGCCGCGGCCTCCGGGCCCGTACCGCAGACATCACCGATGGCGAAGCCGTAGGCGCCGTCGCGGATCGGGAAGACGTCGTAGAAGTCGCCGCCGACCTCATTGCCCTCGCCCGCCGCGCGGTAGATGACCTCGATCTCGACATTGGGGACCTCGGGCAGCCCCGGCGGCAGCAGGCTGCGCTGCAGGGACTGGCTGATCGCCATGCGCTCCGAGTAGAGGCGGGCGTTGTCGAGGGCGAGGGCGGCGCGGCGGGAGAGGTCCTCGGCCAGTTCAAGGATTTCCTGCCGGAAGTGGTCGTCGGAGGGCTTCCCGAGTGTGAGCATGCCGATGACACGGTTTCGGGCGACCAGTGGCAGGACCACCGTCTCCCCGCCGACCGCGGCCGCGGTGGCGAGCGTCGCACGGATGCCGGAGCCCAGCCCGCCGGGTTCGCCGAGGCCGAGCGTCCGCATCGAGGTGCGCAGAGCCGCCTGGTGGGCGGCCTCGGACGGGGCTGCCCAGACACGGGCGCCCGGGGTCGGCACAGGATCTGGGGGAGCGATCTTGGAAAGCAGGGCCTTGAGGCCGTCAATGAGCTCCTCGTCCTCGTGTAGCACATAGGAGAGGTAGGGCTCCGAGGACTGGTCCGCGATCGTGTAGACGGCGCACCAGGTGGCGAGGGTGGGGACCGTCATCTGGGCCATCAGCGCCAGGGTCTGGTCACGGTCGAGAGTGCCGGCGAGCAGGTCGGATGCCTCGACGAGGAAGGAGAGGGAACCGCGACGCAGGCGTTCCAGCTCGCCCAGGCGGGCCGATTCGACGGCCAGCGCGATGCGGTCCGCTGCGAACTGCAGGCGCAGAGCCTCCTCGTTGGAGTAGCGGCCGGCTGCTTCCGCGGCGACACCCAGCGAACCTGTGAGGCGGCCCTCGACCTTCAGCGGGACGGTTACTACCGAGCGCATCCCCGTGCCGCCGAGCAGGGGGACGGCGCCGGGCACGTTGTCGAGGTCTTCGTGGACGGCGGGCATCCGGGCGGAGCTGTAACGCCCGGTACCGGCCTCCACCGGAACCCGGGCGAAACGCTGGCGGGCGAAGGGTAGACCGGTCGTGGCCCGTACCTCCAGTTCCGTTTCGTCGTCCGTCGCCAGCAGCAGGAAGGCCGAATCGGCGTCGAGCATGTCGCGCGCCCGTTCGACGGTGCGTTGGAGCAGGCCATCGAGGTCGTCGGGGGCGGGGGAACCGATGAAGATCTCGAACGGGTCCGTCTTGTGGCCTTCAGCGTTCGCGTCGGAGACCGGTGTGCGTACCGGGGACTGGAGCACGGCGCGTTCGTAGTCGCGGACGAGCAGACAGACCGTGGACGGTTCGCCGTGCGTGTCGCGGACTCGGAGATGTGAGGCGTAGACGGGGATGTTGCGGCCGTCGGCACCCCGGATTCCGTAGCTTCCCTCCCAGCGCGAGAGCTGCAGTGCTTCCACGATGCCGGTGTTGGTGCCGGGCGTCTGCGGCCAGGCGGTGAAGTCGGTGAGCTGCTTCCCGGTGACCTGGTCCGCGGCATACCCGAAAAGGAACGCGGCGTCCTCGTTCCACGCGACGATGGAACCGGTGCTGTCTGTCTGGACGACGGCCACGCGCACGCGCTCGTCGGCGACCGGAAGCAGGCCGACAGGGAGCAGGGGGCCGGCGGAGCGGATGCCTACCGGGCGCTCAGGGAGATTGAGCTGGAACCAGACATGCTTGTGGGTGGGCGAATACTCGACGCCCCATCGGGAAGCGAGTGCCGCGCAGAGCAGCAGCCCGCGGCCGTTCTCACGGTCCGGGCTGCCGAAGTCCAGCCCTGTGCTCTGGAGCGGGATCTCGCGTTCCGGATAGTGGTCGGAGACCTCGATCCGGACGCCGTCCTCCGTACGCAGGCACAGCACATCCGCGGCGGTGCCTGCGTGCACCACCGCGTTGGTCACGAGCTCGCTGGTCAGGACGACGGCGTCGTCGACGACATCCGTGTACCCCCATCCTTGGAGGGTGTCACGGACAAAGGCGCGGGCGGTCGCGATGGAGCGTCCGACCGGGTCGAAGGTGGCAGCCGCGCGCGCGGTGATCACAGCACTCCCCATATGGTGTCTCGTCGCTTCCTCGAGTCCTGTGCCCGTTTCTCGCCGCTTCGATTCGCCTGCCAGGCTAGACGCTCGGTCTCGGTGCCGGGTACGCGAGGGCCGACTTCGGGCAGGAACGACCAGGAACCGGCATGTGACCGGACAAGTGTGGATTTCCCAGCAGGGTGATGTGGGACAACCGTTGGAGGCCGCGCCCCGATTGGTTCGGGCCTGGTAAGTTTCAACGATTTGACGCCCGCATGGTCACCCGTCGACGGTGGGCTGTGGCGGTGAGTCGGTGAGGAACTGGGCAAGCTCCCAGATACGGCCCAAACGAGACGGTCAACCCCTGCGGGAGGGATCACGGTGAAGTCTGGCATGACGGCGCGGGGAACGGGCACGCGCACACAAAGCGGACATCCCGTGAAGAAGCAGCGCAATGGAACCGTCGAAGTCGACGCGGCAGTGCTCAACAAACTGTTGGCGGGCCTGGTGGCGATGCGCGACGGGAACTTCCGCAGGCGCCTGACCGTCTCGGGCGACGGCGTGGTGGCGGAGATCGCGGCAGTCTTCAACGAAGTCGCCGACCGGAATCTCCATCTCACCGGCGAGCTGGCCCGGGTGCGGCGGGTGGTCGGACGGGAGGGGAAGCTCACCGAGCGGCTGGAGACGGGCGCCTGCGAGGGCTCCTGGGCCGCCGCGATCGACGCCTCCAACGAGCTGGTCGACGATCTGGCACGTCCGGTCTCAGAGGTCGGACGGGTGCTTTCGGCAGTGGCCGACGGTGATCTCGAACAGCGGATGGAGCTGCGGTCGCACACGGCCGACGAGACGGCACGGCCGCTGCGCGGCGAGTTCCTGAAGGTCGCCCGTACGGTCAACAACCTGGTCGATCAGCTGTCGGCGTTCACCGAGCAGGTGACGCGGGTCGCGGTCGAGGTGGGTACTGAGGGCAAGCTGGGCGGACAGGCCCAGGTGCGCGGAATGTCCGGGTCGTGGAAGGACCTCACGGACTCCGTGAACACCATGGCGTACCGGCTGACCGCGCAGGTGCGGGACATCGCGCTCGTGACGACGGCGGTCGCCAAGGGCGATCTGTCGCGGAAGGTCACCGTCCATGTGGCCGGCGAGATGCTCCAGCTCAAGAACACCGTCAACACAATGGTCGACCAGCTGTCGTCGTTCTCCTCCGAGGTGACCCGGGTCGCACGGGAGGTGGGCACGGAGGGTGAGCTGGGAGGTCAGGCGACGGTGCCCGGTGTGGCCGGTGTGTGGAAGGACCTCACCGACTCCGTCAACACGATGGCAGGGAACCTGACCTCCCAGGTGCGCGGGATCGCCGAGGTGACGACCGCGGTCGCCAACGGTGATCTGTCCCAGAAGGTCACGGTGAGCGCCCGCGGCGAGGTCGCGCAACTGGCCGAGACCATCAACCAGATGACCGAGACGCTGCGGACCTTCGCCGACGAAGTGACCCGGGTGGCCAGCGAGGTCGGTGGCGAGGGGCTGCTCGGCGGTCAGGCACAGGTGCCGGGGGCGGCGGGAACCTGGAAGGACCTCACCGACTCGGTGAACACGGTCTTCCGGAACCTGACGACTCAGGTGCGCGACATCGCGCAGGTGACCACGGCCGTGGCCAGCGGCGACATGACGCAGAAGGTCACCGTCGATGTGGCCGGCGAGATGCTGGAGCTGAAGAACACCGTCAACACGATGGTGGACCAGCTTCAGGCCTTCGGTTCGGAAGTGACCCGGGTCGCCCGGGAAGTCGGCGTCGAGGGCCGGCTGGGGGGGCAGGCCGAGGTGCCGGGTGCGGCGGGGACCTGGAAGGACCTCACGGACTCGGTGAACACGGCGTTCCGGAACCTTACGGGGCAGGTGCGCGACATCGCGCAGGTGACGACCGCGGTCGCCAACGGTGATCTCTCGCAGAAGGTCACCGTCGATGTCGCGGGCGAGATGCTGGAGTTGAAGAACACTGTCAACACGATGGTGGCGCAGCTGTCGTCCTTCGCCGACCAGGTCACGCGGATGGCGCGTGACGTGGGCACGGAGGGCCGCCTCGGTGGCCAGGCGCGGGTCGACGGCGTTTCCGGTACGTGGAAGGAGCTGACCGACTCCGTCAACTTCATGGCGGGGAACCTGACCTCCCAGGTGCGCCAGATCGCGCAGGTGACCACGGCGGTGGCGCGGGGCGACCTGTCGCAGAAGATCGATGTGGACGCGCGCGGCGAGATCCTGGAGCTGAAGAACACCATCAACACGATGGTTGACCAGCTCTCCGCTTTTGCCGAGCAGGTGACCCGGGTCGCCCGCGAGGTGGGCACCGACGGACGGCTCGGCGGTCAGGCGCAGGTGCCTGGCGTGGCCGGTGTGTGGCGTGATCTGACCGATTCGGTCAACGGTATGGCGGGGAACCTGACCGCTCAGGTTCGTAACATCGCGCAGGTCGCCACGGCGGTGGCGCGGGGCGACCTGTCGCAGAAGATCGATGTGGACGCGCGCGGCGAGATCCTGGAGCTGAAGAACACCCTCAACACGATGGTGGACCAGCTCTCGAACTTCGCCGAGCAGGTGACGCGGGTCGCCCGTGAAGTGGGCACGGAAGGCATCCTCGGCGGCCAGGCCGAGGTGCAGGGGGTGTCCGGTACGTGGAAGGACCTCACCCAGTCCGTCAACGGCATGGCCAACAACCTGACTCTGCAGGTCCGTAACATCGCCGAGGTCACCACAGCGGTTGCCAAGGGCGATCTCTCCAAGAAGATCACGGTCGACGCCAAGGGTGAGATCCTCGAACTGGTCACGACCGTCAATACCATGGTCGACCAGTTGCTCAACTTCGCCGACGAGGTGACGCGGGTCGCCCGCGAGGTGGGGACCGAGGGCATCCTCGGCGGGCAGGCCCGGGTGCGCGGGGCGACGGGTATCTGGAAGGACCTCAGCGACAACGTCAACCTGATGGCCAACAACCTGACCAGTCAGGTGCGGAACATTTCCCGGGTCTCGTCCGCGGTCGCCAACGGCGATCTGACGAAGAAGGTCACCGTCGAGGCACGCGGCGAGATCGCCGAACTCGCCGACACCGTCAACACGATGGTGACGACGCTGTCCTCGTTCGCCGACGAGGTGACGCGGGTCGCCCGCGAGGTGGGCACGGAAGGTGAGCTGGGTGGCCAGGCACGCGTTCCTGGGGTCTCCGGTACGTGGAAGGACCTCACCGAGTCCGTGAACTCGATGGCGTCCAATCTGACGGGCCAGGTGCGGCAGATCGCCACGGTCACCACGGCCATCGCCAAGGGCGACCTCACCAAGAAGATCGACATCGATGCTCGTGGTGAGATCCAGGAGCTGAAGAACACCATCAACACGATGGTCGACCAGCTGTCCTCCTTCGCCGAGCAGGTGACCCGGGTCGCCCGCGAGGTGGGCACGGAGGGGCAGTTGGGCGGCCAGGCCAGGGTCCGGGACGTCGACGGCACATGGCGCGACCTCACCGAGTCCGTGAACGAGATGGCCGGGAACCTCACCCGGCAGGTGCGGGCCATCGCGGCCGTCGCCACCGCGGTGACCCGCGGCGATCTCAACCTCAAGATCGATGTGGACGCGGCCGGCGAGATTCAGGCCCTGCAGGACAACATCAACACGATGATTGCCAACCTGCGTGACACCACGGCCACCAACAAGGAACAGGACTGGCTCAAGGGCAACCTCGCCCGGATCTCCGGTCTGATGCAGGGGCGGCGCGATCTCGACGACGTGGCCTCGCTGATCATGAGCGAGCTGACCCCGGTGGTCTCCGCACAGCACGGTGCGTTCTTCCTCGCCATGCAGACCGGTGACGCCGACGCGGTGGGATCGGACAGCGACAAGGACAGCTCGTACGAACTCCGCATGAGGGGCAGCTACGGATACTCGGCGGGATCGATGCCGACATCCTTCCGGCCCGGTGAGTCGCTCATCGGCACGGCGGCGGAGGAGAAACGGACCATCCAGGTGGACGACGTTCCGCCGGGTTATCTGAAGATTTCCTCCGGGCTCGGTGAGGCACCGCCCGCGCATGTGATCGTGCTGCCGGTGCTCTTCGAGGGGAAGGTTCTCGGTGTGATCGAGCTGGCCTCCTTCCAGCCGTTCACTCATATCCAGCGGGACTTCCTCAACCAGCTCGCCGAGATGATCGCGACGAGCGTCAACACCATCAGCGTCAATACGAAGACCGAGAAGCTCCTTGAGCAGTCGCAGGAGCTGGCCGTGCAGTTGCGGGACCGTTCACAGGAGTTGGAGAACCGGCAGAAGGCACTTCAGGCCTCCAATGCCGAACTGGAGGAGAAGGCCGAGCTGCTGGCCCAGCAGAACCGCGACATCGAGGTCAAGAACACCGAGATCGAGGATGCCCGGCAGGTCCTGGAGGAGCGTGCCGAGCAGCTCGCGGTCTCGATGCGTTACAAGTCGGAGTTCCTGGCGAATATGTCGCACGAGTTGCGTACCCCGCTCAACTCGCTGCTCATTCTGGCCAAGTTGCTCGCGGACAACGCCGAGGGCAATCTCTCGCCGAAGCAGGTGGAGTTCGCCGAGACGATCCATGGGGCCGGTTCCGATCTGCTTCAGCTGATCAATGACATCCTCGATCTGACGAAGGTCGAGGCGGGCAAGATGGACGTCAGCCCGACCCGGATCGCACTTGTCCAGCTGGTCGACTACGTGGAGGCGACATTCCGGCCGCTCACCGCGGAGAAGGGGCTCGATTTCTCCGTACGGGTCTCGCCGGATCTGCCCGCGACGCTGCACACGGACGAGCAGCGGCTGCTTCAGGTGCTGCGCAATCTCCTTTCCAACGCGGTGAAGTTCACCGACAGCGGGGCGGTCGAGCTGGTGATCCGGCACGCCAACGAGGACGTGCCGAACGCCATCCGTGAGCAGCTACTGGAGGCCGGCTCGCTGCGTGACGCCGATGCCGATCTGATCGCCTTCTCGGTCACCGACACCGGCATCGGGATCGCGTCCAGCAAGATGCTGGTGATTTTCGAAGCGTTCAAGCAGGCGGATGGTACGACCAGTCGCAAGTACGGCGGTACGGGGCTCGGCCTGTCCATCAGCCGGGAGATCGCACGGCTGCTGGGCGGCGAGATCCACGCGGCGAGCGAGCCGGGCCGCGGCTCGACGTTCACGCTCTATCTGCCGCTGCACCCGAGCGAGTTGCAGCCGCAGGGCCATCCGCAGATCGGTGCTGGGCCCATCGAGGCGCACGGTGCCGCAGAGGAAGGTCTGTTCCCGGAGGCCGGTCCGGGCGCCGACTCGACGGCCACCGTGCGGGATTCGGCGGGTGCCGCCGGGCCGGTGCAGCGTCGCCGCAAGGCCCTGGGGAGCGTGGAGCGGCGGCCCGCGCTGCCGTCCCGCGCGCCCGCCTCGGCTGCTTCGCAGGAGCCGTGGACGCTCGCCGGGCAGGAGGACCCGGAGGTCCGCAGGACGTTCCCGTTCCACGGCGAAAAGGTGCTGATCGTCGACGACGACATCCGTAACGTCTTCGCGCTCACCAGCGTGCTCGAGCAGCACGGTCTCTCGGTGCTGTACGCGGAGAACGGACGTGTGGGCATCGAAGTCCTGGAGCAGCACGATGATGTGACGGTCGTACTGATGGACATCATGATGCCGGAGATGGACGGCTATGCCACGACGGCGGCGATCCGCAGGATGCCGCAGTTCGCCGACCTGCCGATCGTCGCGCTGACCGCGAAGGCCATGAAGGGTGACCGGGAGAAGGCGATCGAATCCGGCGCTTCCGACTATGTCACCAAGCCTGTCGATCCCGATTATCTTCTTTCTGTTATGGAACAGTGGATGCGTGCAGAGTGATCATTAATTGAGAGAGTTGCGATGAGTTGGTGATCGACTGTGCTCGCAGGGGTGTGAGAAGGCGCTGTACGGGGAACCTTCTGCTCCCCCACCGCGTTTCCGTTGTGTGCACAGTGACATCGCGGTGACAGGGTGTGGTGGCGGGCGGGGTGCGGCTACCATGACCGGCACGAGGACGGACGGCGTAAGGGAGTCGTCCCCCGGGGCGGCGCCCGGTGCAATTCCGGGGCGAGGAGGACGGGCCATGGTGCAGAAGGCCAAGATCCTCCTGGTCGATGACCGGCCGGAGAATCTGCTGGCGCTGGAGGCCATCCTCTCTGCGCTCGATCAGACACTGGTGCGGGCATCGTCAGGGGAGGAAGCGCTCAAAGCGCTGCTCACGGACGACTTTGCGGTCATTCTGCTGGACGTCCAGATGCCGGGCATGGACGGTTTCGAGACCGCCGCGCACGTCAAGCGGCGGGAACGGACCCGGGACATCCCGATCATCTTCCTCACCGCGATCAATCACGGTCCGCATCACACCTTCAGGGGTTACGCGGCGGGCGCGGTGGACTACATCTCGAAGCCGTTCGACCCGTGGGTGCTGCGGGCCAAGGTCTCGGTCTTCGTCGAGCTCTACATGAAGAACTGCAAGCTGCGAGAGCAGGCGGCGCTGCTGCGGCTCCAGCTGGAGGGCGATGCCAACGGCTGCGCGGGCCATGAGCGGGAGCCCGCAGGGCTGCTGGCCGAGCTCTCTGCGCGGCTCGCGGCCGTCGAGGAGCAGGCCGAAGCGCTCTCCAAGCAGCTTGACGACGAGTCGGCGGACGCCGCGGCTGTGGCCACCGCCGCCCATCTGGAACGCAAGCTGACTGGCCTGCGCCGGGCACTCGACGCGCTGGAGCCCGGCACCGGAAGCGGCGCAGCCGCCCTTCCCTCGTAGCGCCGTAGCTCCCCGCGGCTCCATGGCGGGAGCGGTCCGGCGGCACGACCTCTGGTCGAGGAACGGGCGGTTGTCCGGACGCTCGGCCCAACTGCCCGGCCGTCTCGGCCGTTCGGCGGTTCGGCGGCAGAGACATCCAGCGGTGCGGCCGCCTATGTGAGGAATCGTCAGTTTCCCGCCTCTGTACAGCGACACGGTCGGGTGAAGCGGCAGGCACGCGTGTTCACTGCCGCCGACACCGGTAACCTCGGCACCATGGCCTCACGTACGTCCGGCAAGGGTTCCCAGGGCACGGCGGGCACCGCCAAGCGCGTCGGCCGTACCGCGGGACCGGCCAAGAAAGCCGCGCCCGCCAAGAAGACCGCCGCGAAGAAGACCGCGCCTGCGAGGAAGACCGCGCCCGCGAAGAAGACACCTGCCAAGAAGGCGGTGGCCAAGAAGTCGGCCGCGCCCAAACCAGCACCTTCGCCCACCAGCGGTGTGTACCGCCTGGTGCGCGCCGTCTGGCTCGGTGCGGCCCACGCCGTCGGCGCGATGTTCCGCGGCATAGGGCGCGGTGCCAAGGGGCTCGATCCCGCGCACCGCAAGGACGGCATCGCGCTGCTGCTGCTCGGTCTCGCGCTGGTCGTCGCCGCGGGCACCTGGTCGAATCTGCGCGGGCCCGTCGGCGACCTCGTCGAGATGCTCGTCACCGGAGCCTTCGGCCGGCTCGATCTGCTCGTGCCGATACTGCTCGGCGCCATCGCCGTACGGCTGATCCTCTACCCGGAGAAGCCCGAGGCCAACGGCCGCATCGTCATCGGGCTCTCGGCCCTGGTCATCGGGGTGCTCGGACAGGTCCACATCGCGTGCGGATCGCCCGGCCGGGGGGACGGCACCACGGCGATGCAGGACGCGGGCGGGCTCATCGGCTGGGCGGCCTCCAAACCGCTGGTCTACACGATGGGCGAGGTCCTGGCCGTACCGCTGCTGTTGCTGCTCACCGTCTTCGGACTGCTGGTCGTCACCGCCACCCCGGTGAACGCCATTCCGCAACGGCTCCGCCTGCTCGGCACCAAGCTGGGCATCCTCGACCCGGTGTACGACCCCGACGCGGACGAGGAGAACGACGACGAGCGCTACGACGAGCAGTGGCGCGAGGCGCTGCCGACCCGCTCCCGCCGCTCCTCCGCACGCCGCTTCGAAGCGCCCGCGGAGTACGACCCCGACCAGGCCGAGGCCGACGCGCTCTCCAAACGCCCCAGGCCGCGCAGGCCCTCCGTGCAGCCTGCGATGAACCGCACCATGGACGCGGTGGATGTCGCCGCCGCCGCGGCCGCCGCGCTCGACGGGGCCGTACTCAACGGCATGCCGCCCTCGCCGGTCGTCGCCGACCTCACCCAGGGCGTCTCCGTCGAGCGCGATCGTCCGGGCACGCCGGTGCGGGGCGCCAGGGAGGGCGAACCCGCCGGTGGGGGAGGAAAGCCGGAGAAGGGGGCGGTGCCCTCGGGCGGCGTACCCGATCTGACGAAGCCCGTACCCGACCGGTCGCAGTCCCAGCCGTTGCCCGCCCGCGCCGAACAACTGCAGCTCTCCGGCGACATCACGTACTCGCTGCCCTCGCTCGACCTGCTGGAACGCGGCGGGCCCGGCAAGACCCGCAGCGCCGCCAACGACGCGATCGTCGCGTCCCTGACGAACGTCTTCACCGAGTTCAAGGTCGACGCCGCAGTCACCGGCTTCACCCGAGGGCCGACGGTCACGCGGTACGAGGTGGAGCTCGGCCCCGCGGTGAAGGTCGAGCGGATCACCGCGCTCGCCAAGAACATCGCGTACGCCGTCGCCAGCCCCGATGTCCGGATCATCTCCCCGATCCCCGGCAAGTCGGCGGTCGGCATCGAGATCCCCAACACCGACCGGGAGATGGTCAACCTCGGCGACGTGCTGCGCCTCGCGGACGCCGCCGAGGACGATCACCCGATGCTGGTCGCTCTCGGCAAGGACGTCGAGGGCGGATACGTGATGGCCAACCTGGCGAAGATGCCGCATGTGCTGGTGGCCGGTGCGACCGGTTCCGGCAAGTCGTCCTGCATCAACTGTCTGATCACCTCGGTCATGGTGCGGGCGACGCCGGACGACGTCCGGATGGTGCTGGTCGACCCCAAGCGGGTCGAGCTGACCGCGTACGAGGGCATCCCGCACCTGATTACGCCGATCATCACCAATCCCAAGCGCGCCGCCGAGGCTCTCCAATGGGTCGTGCGGGAGATGGACCTCCGGTACGACGACCTTGCCGCATTCGGGTACCGGCACATCGACGACTTCAACCAGGCCGTCCGCAACGGCAAGGTCAAGACGCCGGAGGGCAGCGAGCGCGAACTCTCGCCGTACCCGTATCTGCTGGTGATCGTCGACGAGCTGGCCGACCTGATGATGGTCGCTCCGCGTGATGTGGAGGACGCCATCGTCCGTATCACTCAGCTGGCCCGCGCCGCCGGTATCCACCTTGTGCTTGCGACCCAGCGGCCCTCGGTCGACGTCGTCACCGGTCTGATCAAGGCGAATGTGCCCTCCCGGCTCGCCTTCG
The DNA here is from genome assembly GCF_044328025.1 of Streptomyces sp. NPDC018000. Lineage (NCBI taxonomy): Bacteria > Bacillati > Actinomycetota > Actinomycetes > Kitasatosporales > Streptomycetaceae > Streptomyces > Streptomyces sp. NPDC018000. The sequence goes on along the minus strand of NZ_JBIRGM010000004.1, from coordinate 641,181 downwards.
CGACGTCTTCGCTGGCCGACAGCCGCGTCATCCTCGACCAGCCCGGCGCCGAGAAGCTCATCGGAAAGGGTGACGGTCTGTTCCTGCCGATGGGGGCCAACAAGCCCACCCGTATGCAGGGTGCCTTCGTCACCGAGGACGAGGTCGCGGCCGTCGTCCAGCACTGCAAGGATCAGATGGCGCCGGTCTTCCGCGAGGACGTGGTGGTCGGCACCGCAAAGAAGAAGGAGATCGACGAGGACATCGGCGACGACCTGGATCTGCTCTGCCAGGCCGCCGAACTGGTCGTCTCCACCCAGTTCGGGTCCACGTCGATGCTTCAGCGCAAGCTGAGGGTCGGCTTCGCCAAGGCCGGCCGGCTGATGGACCTGATGGAGTCGAGGAACATCGTTGGGCCGAGCGAGGGATCCAAGGCGCGCGATGTCATGGTGAAACCGGACGAGCTGGACGGGGTGTTGGCGCTGATCCGCGGGGAAACCGCTTCGTAGGAGAAGTACGTGCAACCCTTTCGTCGGGTCGTACGTCAAGTTGAAGGGAGGGGCGGCAAGATTGTCCTTCTCAGGGCGGCCCGGCGAATCGGACGATGTTCGAGTCTGATGGCGTACAAAGTCCTTCCTCCAGGTTGCCCCACCGTTTTGCACCCCCCCTAGACTGAACACCCAGCAGGTGGCTCACGCTCGAAAGGCGCCCCCGTGTCCATCGGCAACTTCCCCGAAGACGACCGGCCTTCGATCGGTCGAGTGCTTCAGCAGGCTCGTATCGCCGCAGGTCTCACGGTCGAAGAGATCAGTTCGTCCACCCGGGTGCGCATCCCCATCGTGCACGCGATCGAAGAGGACGACTTCTCCCGTTGCGGCGGCGACGTGTATGCGCGCGGCCATATCCGTACCTTGGCGCGTGCCGTCGGGGCCGATTCGGAAGCGCTGGTTTCGCAGTACGACGCCGAGCACGGCGGCCGTCCCGCACCCACGCCCGCGGCGCCGCTGTTCGAGGCCGAGAGAATCCGTTCCGAACCGCGTCGGCCCAACTGGACGGCGGCCATGGTCGCCGCGATCGTCGCCGTCGTCGGTTTCGGCGGCTTCACTTTCTTCAAGGGCGGCGACGACAGCCCCACGACCACGCAGGTCGCGGAGGGCTCGACGCCCAACACGAAGAGCCCCAAGCCGAAGACCGGCAAGCCCGTCGACCCCAAGCCGGCGCCCTCCGACAGCGCCATCGCCGCGGCCCCCAGGGACAAGGTGACGGTGAAGCTCAGCGCCAGCCAGGGCAAGAGCTGGATCTCCGCCAAGGACCACAACGGGCGGCTGCTCTTCGACGGTCTGCTGCTGCAGGGCCAGTCCAAGACCTTCCAGGACCAGGAGCGGGTCGACCTCGTCCTCGGTGACGCCGGGTCCATCGAGCTCTTTGTGAACGGTAAGAAGGTCGAGGACAAGTTCCAGCCGGGCCAGGTCGAGCGGCTCTCGTACACGAAGGGCGACCCGGCGGTCGGCTGACCCGTACACGCACGGTTTCCCAAGCGGCATCAGCAGCACGGCGAGCGCCAGGCAATCCTGCCGGGCGCTCGCCGCTTTTGTCACTCGGTGTGAGGGTGGAACCCTGCACGGCAGGGCGAGTGCCGGGACAAAGTAGTCTTGAGCCCATGCCCGAACGCCGTACCGTCGCCCTTGTCACTCTTGGCTGCGCCCGTAACGAGGTGGACTCGGAGGAGCTCGCAGGCCGCTTGGCAGCGGACGGCTGGGAGCTCGTCGAGGATGCCTCCGAAGCGGATGTCGCCGTCGTCAACACCTGTGGATTCGTCGAGGCCGCCAAGAAGGACTCCGTCGATGCCCTGCTCGAAGCCAATGATCTGAAGGACCACGGCAGGACCCAGGCCGTGGTCGCGGTCGGCTGCATGGCCGAGCGCTACGGCAAGGACCTGGCCGAGGCCCTGCCCGAGGCGGACGGCGTGCTCGGATTCGACGACTACGCAGACATCTCCGACCGCCTCCAGACCATCCTCAACGGCGGCATCCACGCCTCGCATACCCCGCGCGACCGCCGCAAGCTCCTGCCGATCAGCCCGGCCGAGCGGCAGGACGCCGCCGTGGCCCTGCCGGGGCACGCACAGGAGGCCGCACCGGCCCCCGCCCCCGAGGACCTTCCCGACGGAGTCGCTCCGGTCTCCGGGCCGCGGGCGCCCCTGCGCCGTCGGCTGGGTACCAGCCCCGTCGCCTCGGTGAAGCTCGCCTCCGGCTGCGACCGCCGCTGCTCCTTCTGTGCCATCCCGTCCTTCCGCGGCTCCTTCATCTCGCGCCGCCCGTCGGACGTGCTGGGGGAGACCCGCTGGCTGGCCGAGCAGGGGGTGAAGGAGGTCATGCTGGTCTCCGAGAACAACACCTCGTACGGCAAGGACCTCGGCGACATCCGGCTGCTGGAGACGCTGCTGCCTGAGCTCGCCGACGTCGAGGGGATCGAGCGCATCCGGGTCAGCTATCTGCAGCCGGCGGAGATGCGGCCGGGCCTCATCGACGTGCTGACCTCGACCCCGAAGGTCGCCCCGTACTTCGACCTGTCCTTCCAGCACTCGGCCCCCGGTGTGCTGCGGGCGATGCGCCGCTTCGGTGACACCGACCGCTTCCTGGAGCTTCTGGACACCATCCGCAGCAAGGCGCCGCAGGCCGGTGCCCGCTCCAACTTCATCGTGGGCTTCCCCGGCGAGACCGAGGCCGACCTGGCGGAGCTGGAACGCTTCCTCACCGGCGCCAGGCTCGACGCCATCGGCGTCTTCGGCTACTCCGACGAGGAGGGCACCGAGGCGGTGGGTTACGAGAACAAGCTGGACGCCGACACCATCGCGGAGAGGCTCGCGCACATCTCGCAACTGGCCGAGGAACTGACCTCGCAGCGTGCCGAGGAGCGCCTGGGGGAGTCCCTGCAGGTGCTGGTCGAGTCCGTGGACGAAGAGGACGGTGCGGTGGGACGCGCGGCGCACCAGGCCCCGGAAACGGACGGCCAGGTGCTCTTCACCGCACGCGACGGCCTGGTGCCCGGCCGTATGGTCGAGGCAAAGGTTGTGGGTACCGAAGGAGTGGACCTGGTGGCCGAGTGTTCCGAACTCGTGGAGGCGGCCAGATGACGGGAGTCCCGGCATCCGCGGCAGGCGGCTCCGGCACGAAGCCGGTCCGCGGCGGCAAGCTGGGTAGTGCGGCCGTCAATCAGGCCAGCCTGTGGAACATCGCCAACCTGCTCACCATGCTGCGGCTGGCGCTGGTGCCCGGCTTCGTGATGCTGCTGCTGCACAACGGCGGCTACGACCCGGCCTGGCGGTCGGTCGCCTGGGCGGCATTCGCCATCGCCATGATCACCGACCTGTTCGACGGTCATATCGCGCGCACATACAACCTGGTCACCGACTTCGGGAAGATCGCCGACCCGATTGCGGACAAGGCGATCATGGGTGCGGCACTGATCTGTCTGTCGTATCTCGGCGATCTGCCGTGGTGGGTCACGGGCGTGATCCTCTTCCGCGAGATCGGCATCACGCTGATGCGGTTCTGGGTGATACGACATGCGGTGATCCCGGCCAGTCGCGGCGGGAAGATGAAGACTCTGGCGCAGGGGACGGCCGCCGGGATGTACGTCCTGGCGCTGACCGGTCCACTTGCCACCCTGCGCTTCTGGGTGATGGCGGTGGCTGTCGTGCTGACGGTCGTCACCGGGCTCGACTATGTGCGCCAGGCCGTCGTGCTGCGGCGCAAGGGGCTCGCGGCCGAGCGGGCCGCGGCAGCGGAGGCTGCTGGGGACTCCGGGGTGTCTGCGGTGCCTGGAGCGGCTGCGCTGTCCGGGGCTGCCGAGTCTGGAGCGTTCGGGGCTGCTGAGGGTGCAGGGCCGGTCTCCGGGGCCTCGGGTGCCCGTGGTTCGGCGGAGGCCGAGCGGTGACTGCCGCGGCCCGGGTGCTGGAACTGCTCGTGGAGCGCGGTGAGACGCTTGCCGTCGCCGAGTCGCTGACCGGCGGTCTGGTTGCGGCGGAGCTGACGGCCGTACCGGGTGCCTCGAACTCCTTCCGCGGGTCCGTGACGGCGTACGCAACGCCCCTGAAGCGGGAATTGCTGGGCGTGGACGGCGTCCTCCTGGCGGAGCGCGGTGCGGTCGACCCGGATGTGGCGCGGCAGATGGCGACAGGTGTGCGGCGCGTTCTCGGGGCAGACTGGGGTATGGCCACCACCGGCGTTGCGGGCCCCGAGCCGCAGGACGGCAAGCCCGTCGGCACGGTCTATGTTGCGGTGGCCGGGCCGGAAGGCGCGGAGAATGTGACCGCGCTGCGATTGAGCGGCGGGCGTGCGGACATCCGTAGAGAGAGCGTACGGAGCGTACTGGCATTGCTCTCCGTCGAACTCGGCAAGAATGCAAGCGCACAGGATACGGAACAGAACGGGGGGAATTGATGTTTGCAGCCCTGAGTGAACACGACATCGCTCCCCGCACGGCCGCAGCGCAAGGCGGTACGGTGGGGCGTGAAGGATGCGGCTACGCGGTCCGAGGAGGGAGCCACCGATGATTCTGCTCCGTCGCCTGCTTGGTGACGTGCTGCGTCGGCAGCGCCAGCGCCAAGGCCGTACTCTGCGCGAAGTCTCCTCGTCCGCCCGAGTCTCGCTCGGCTATCTCTCCGAGGTGGAGCGGGGGCAGAAGGAGGCATCCTCCGAACTGCTCTCCGCTATTTGCGACGCGCTTGACGTACGGATGTCCGAGCTCATGCGTGAAGTGAGTGATGAGCTGTCGCTGGCCGAACTGGCCGAGTCGGCAGCAGCCAGCGATCCGGTGCCTGTGCCGGTACGCCCAATGCTCAATTCCGTCTCCGTGACGTCGGTGGCAGGCGTGCCGACGGGGCGGGTGACCATCAAGGCGCCCGCGGAAGCGGTGGATGTCGTCGCTGCCTGACCCGCGCGGTCCGGTGTGAAACGGAGTCCCGGTCTGCCCCTCAGGGGGCGGCCGGGGCTTCTGCGTGGTGCGGGGCGGGTGGGCGTGGTCCGTTCTGGATGCGGCTCGTGACTGTCTGGGCGAGACTGCGAGTAAGACCGACGCAGCCCTGCGACGCCGCCCCCCATTTGCCGGTCGGTCCAAGAGGCGTCGATCAGAAAGATCAGGGATGGCCCGACAGGGTTTGACATTGCTTGACGTGTTTCGATGGGGCCTGATGCGGCCTGCGATGGGGTGCCCCTGAGCGCCTCAGGGGCAGGTGGAGCCGTGATCCGGAGCAAGCCCGGACGTCCCGGGCAGAGAGCGCACAACAGCTTGCGGCAGCGCACTGCGCGCCGGTGGTGCAACGGTGCGCCCTCCCGCCGGGCGAGCGGGCCGGACTAGGTTCGGCCGGAGGAGGCAGCCATGGTACGGCGATGGGTGCCGGCGCTCGTTCTCGGCGGAGTGTGGTGGTGGGCCGTGCTACGGCTCGTGCTGGAACCGGCCCATGCGGGGCTTGTCGAGGGTGCGGTGGCGGCGGGTGGATGGGGGCTGAGCCTCCTGCCAGTGCATGTGGCCGCGACCGCTGGGCCGACCAGGGCGAGCGGGGCGGGTGCGGGGCGGTGGTCTGCTCTTGGGATGCGGTGTGCGGATCGGTGGTCCGGCATCGGGATGCAGTGTGTGAGTCGGTGGTCCGCCGTTGGGATGCGGTGTGGTGGCCGGGCCTGGCGGACTACCAGGGCATGGCTACGCCGCCGTTCGGGCGGAGGACCTGACCGGTCATGAAGGCCGACGCATCGGATGCGAGATAGAGCAGGGTGTGGGCGACGTCCTCGGGCTCGCCGACTCGGCCGAGCGGGGAGATACGAGCCATCGTGGCCTCCGCCCGGTGTTGCTGTTCCGCGTCGTGGCGGGCGGTCATGGGCGTACGGATCCAGCCCGGGGCGACGGCGTTGACGCGGATGGAATGAGGCCCCAGTTCGGTCGCGAGGGTCTTCGTCAGCTGGACGACCGCCGCCTTGGCCGCGCTGTAGCAGAGCAGCCCCGGGCTCGCGGCGTCGACCGCTCCCGAGGCCATGGTGATCAGCGAGCCGGGTGCGCCGCGCGTGATCAAGCTGCGGGCCACTTCCTGACAGGTGTACAGAACGCCCTTGAAATTGACTGAGAGGACGCGATCGAGGTCGTCGTCCGCGGTCTCCAGGGCGCTGCTCGTATGCATGATTCCGGCGACGGCGGCCAGGATGTCGATGTCGCCCGCGGTGGCCACCGCGGCCCTGATCCGACTGCGGTCGGTGACATCGAGGGTGTGGATGTGGGATGTGCCACCCGCTTCGGCAATCAGGTCCCGGGTCTTCAGCAGGCCCTTCTCGTCGCGGTCCGCGCAGTGCACGGTGGCGCCCGCCGCTGCGAGCAGGATGGCGCCGGCGCGGCCGATGCCACCCGCCGCGCCGGTGATGAAAGCGGAGCGGCCCGTGAGGTCGTACGCGGTCAGGGACATGACCGGACGGTACGACCAGATCTGACGGGTCGTCAACTAGTTTGTAGGGCCCGTTTGACAGCGCGGGCACCAGTAGGTGGGGCGGGCGTCCTGATCGGCCGTGCGGATGGGCGTGCCACAGTGCAGGCAGGGGCGGTTGGTCCTGCCGTAGACCCAGAGCCGTTCGTTCGTGCCGTATCCGTGGGGCGCTGCGCCGGTGGTTGTGCGCATGGGGCGTTCGCGGTTGGCTTCGAGAAGTTGTTTGGCCGTGGTGACGAGACGGGCGGCGGCGGGGGCGGCCAGGTCGCCGATGGAGAGCCAGGGGGTCGCACGTGCGAGGAAGCAGAGCTCAGCCTTGTAGATATTGCCGATTCCGGCCAGGTTGTGCTGGTCCACGAGAGCCTCGCCCAGGGGGCGGAAGGGGGCGCTGAGCAGATTGTGCAGAGCCGTTTCGGGGTTCCAGTCGGGGCCCAGTAGATCGGGGCCGAGATGGCCGACCGCCTTTTCCTCGTCCCGGTTGCGGAGGAGTTCGAGGACGGGGAGCCGGTAGCCGACGGCTGTCTGCTCCGCGTTGGCGAGGACGGCGCGGATCTGGTGGGCGGGGCCGCCGCGCCAGCGCTCGCCCGGAGCATAGACGCGCCAGGCGCCATCCATCCGTAGATGGCTGTGGAGGGTCAGGCCGCCCTCGATACGGGTGAGGAGATGCTTGCCGCGCGAGGCGACGTCCAGAACAATCCGGCCGGTGAGGTCGGCGGTGGCGAGCCGGGGGACGCGCAGGTCGGAGTGGGTGAGGACCCGGTCGGCGAGTGCGGTGTGCAGACGCTTGGCGGTCTGCAGGACGGTGTCTCCTTCGGGCATGCCTCCATGATGCGGGGTCGGGTGGGGAGTGCGGCGTGCTGGGCGTGGGCGGTGTGCTGCGGCGCAGGTGGCGTGGGGCGCGTGGTGTGGCGCAAGAGGCGTGAGGTGGTTCAGGCGCGCAGGCGGAGTCCCCTCGGGGTGGCCAGGAATCCGGCCGCCTCCAGCGTGCGGCCGATCGGGGAGGTCAGGGACGAGGCGCCGTTGGTGCGCTCCACCGTGACCGTGCCGAGCGCCCCCGCGCGGGCGGCTGCCGCCAGTGCCCCGGCTGCCGCGAGGAGTGCCGGGTCATCCGGGTCGGTGGGCCAGGCCAGCAGCGTCTTGCCGCCACGCTCCATGTACATCGCCAGTTCGCCGTCGACCAGCACCACCAGGGCACCCGCCTTGCGGCCGGGCTTGTGCCCGGCGTTGTCCGGGGGCTCCGGCCAGGGAAGAGCCGCGCCATAGGCATTGGCCGGGTCCGCCGCGGCGAGGACCAGGGCGCGGGGTGCGGTGCCCGGCTCCGTACGGTCTCGGGCGGTGGACGTGGCCCGCAGCCGGTCGACCGCGCCGTCCATCGCGAACTGGGCCGCTCCCAGACCTTCGACGACATAGCCGCGCAGGGCCTGCCCGTTGTCCTCGAAGGCGGACAGGACGCGGTACGTAGCGGAGAAGCCGCCCTCGACGCCTTCGGCCTGGACCGCGCCGCGGGTGACTACCCCGTGGCGGTCGAGGAGTGTTCGGGCCAGGGTGTGCGCACGGTGCGTGGGGTCGGGTTCACCGGCGGGCAGCAGGGACCAGCGGCCCGAGACGGTGGGCGGGCCAGTGCGGGACGAGGGCCGGGCGGCGGCGGTGAGTGAGCCGTAACGCCCGCGCGGGACACTCCGTTTGGCGCGGTGAGCGGTCGACCCTGCTGTGCGACCGGAGCCGAGGAGCGAACGCAGCGGGGCGAGCGTGTCATTGGTGAGCCGGCCCGACCATGCCAGGTCCCAGACCGCATCGGCCAGTTGAGGATCGGTGCAGTCCGGGTGCGTGGTGGCGCGGACATGGTCGGCGATCTGCCGGAAGAACAGTCCGTATCCGCCGGTCAGGGCAGTCAGGACGGATTCGTGCAACGCGCTCAGTTCGAGCGGGTGCGGGGGCGGGAGGAGCAGCGGTGCGCTGTCGGCGAGGTAGAGGGACAGCCAGCCGTCCTTGCCGGGAAGGGCACCCGCACCGGCCCAGACGACCTCGCCGGTGGTGGTCAGCTCGTCCAGCAGTGCGGGGGAGTAGTCGGTTACCCGGCCCGGCAGGATCAGTTTTTCCAGGGCCGACGCCGGGACGGGCGCACCTTGCAACTGCTCGATGGCGCGGGCGAGTCCGTCGATTCCACGCAGGCTGTTGCTGCCCAGGTGCTGCCACTGCGGAAGGAAGCCGGCGAGGGCGGCGGGCGGGACCGGCTCCAGCTCATGGCGGAGCGCGGCGAGTGAACGGCGGCGCAGCCGGCGCAGCACGGTGGCGTCGCACCACTCCTGGCCGATGCCGGCGGGGTGGAACTCGCCCTGGACCAGGCGGCCGGTCGTGGCGAGCCGCTGCAGCGCGCCGTCCGTGACGGCGGTGCCGAGGCCGAAACGGGTGGCGGCCTCGGTGGAGGTGAACGGGCCGTGCGTACGCGCATATCGGGCGAGGAGATCGCCGAGTGGGTCCTTCACCGGTTCGGTGAAAGCCTCGGGGACACCGACCGGGAGTGCGGTGCCCAGCGCGTCGCGCAGCCGTCCCGCGTCCTCGATCGCGGCCCAGCGGTCCGCTCCGCCGACCCGGACCCGGATGGCCCGGCGGGCAGTGGAGAGCTCCGGAGCCCAGGGCGGCTGGGCGCCGCGCTCGGCCAACTCCGCGTCGGTGAGCGGACCGAGGACCCGAAGGAGATCGGCGACCCCTTCGATGTCCTTGATCCGGCGGTCCTCGGTCAGCCACTGGAGTTCTTGCTCCAGCTCGGTCAGGACATCGGCGTCGAGCAGCTCGCGCAGTTCTGCCTGGCCGAGGAGCTCGGCCAGGAGATGGGAGTCGAGGGAGAGGGCTGCGGCCCGCCGTTCGGCGAGAGGCGAGTCGCCCTCGTACAGGAACTGGGCCACATAACCGAACAGGAGCGAGCGGGCGAAGGGCGAGGGCTCCGGGGTGGTCACCTCTACCAGCCGGACACGGCGTGCTTCCAGGTCGCCCATGAGTTCCGTCAGCCCTGGGACGTCGAAGACATCCTGGAGGCATTCGCGGACCGCTTCCAGAACGATCGGGAAGGATCCGAACTCGGAGGCGACCTGAAGGAGTTGTGCGGCGCGTTGGCGCTGCTGCCAGAGCGGGGTGCGCTTGCCGGGGCTGCGTCGCGGCAGCAGCAGGGCGCGCGCCGCGCATTCGCGGAACCGCGAGGCGAACAGGGCTGATCCGCCCACCTGGTCGGTGACGATCTGGTTGATCTCGCCCTGGTCGAAGGTCACGTCCGCAGCGCCGACGGGCGGTTGTCCGCTGTCGTAGGAGGGGCCCGGCAGCGGTGCCGGATCCTGGTCCGGCTCCTGCGCCGGATCGAAGTCCAGGAGGTCCAGGCCCATCAGGTCTGCGTCGGGCAGCCGCAGCACTATGCCGTCGTCGGCATGCATCACCTGGGCATCCATGCCGTACCGCTCGGCGAGGCGAGCGTTCAGCGCCAGCGCCCACGGGGCATGCACCTGCGCGCCGAACGGGGAGTGGACGACGACCCGCCAGTCTCCCAGCTCGTCACGGAAACGCTCGACGAGGATGGTCCTGTCGTCCGGTACGTGACCGCAGGCGCGGCGCTGTTCGTCGATGTACGACAGGGTGTTGTCGGCGGCCCAGGTGTCGAGACCGGCGGCGAGCAGACGCTGCCGGGCATCTTCCTGGGACAGCCCGCCGATCTCGCGGAGGAATGCGCCGAGCGCACGGCCCAGCTCCAGCGGACGGCCCAGCTGGTCGCCCTTCCAGAACGGAAGCCGGCCGGGAACCCCGGGGGCGGGAGACACCAGGACCCGGTCGCGGGTGATGTCCTCGATCCGCCAGGACGTGGTGCCCAGCGTGAAGACGTCGCCGACCCGGGACTCGTACACCATCTCCTCGTCCAGCTCGCCGACCCGGCCGCCGCCCTTCTTGGGGTCGGCGCCGGCGAGGAAGACCCCGAAGAGCCCGCGATCGGGGATGGTCCCGCCGGAGGTGACGGCGAGCCGCTGGGCGCCCGGGCGGCCCGTGACCGTACCGGCCACCCGGTCCCAGACCACACGCGGGCGCAGCTCGGCGAAGGCGTCGGACGGATAGCGCCCGGCGAGCATGTCCAGCACGGCGGTGAACGCCGACTCGGGCAGGGAGGCGAAGGGGGCGGCGCGGCGGGTCACAGTCAGCAGATCGTCCACCTGCCAGCTGTCCAGGGCGACCATGGCGACGAGCTGCTGGGCCAGCACGTCCAGGGGGTTGGAAGGAATCCGGAGCGCCTCGATGGAACCCTCGCGCATCCGCTCGGTGACCACGGCCGCCTGCACCAGATCGCCCCGGTACTTCGGAAAAACCACTCCGGTGGAGATCGCACCGACCTGATGCCCGGCCCGGCCGACCCGTTGCAGCCCGGAGGCGACCGACGGCGGCGACTCCACCTGGACCACCAGATCGACCGCTCCCATGTCGATGCCCAGTTCCAGACTGGAGGTGGCGACCACGGCCGGCAGCCGGCCCGCCTTGAGGTCCTCCTCGACCTGGGCGCGCTGTTCCTTGGAGACCGAACCGTGGTGGGCGCGGGCGAGCAGCGCGGGGGCGCCCTTCGCCGCGCCCGACTGGGCCATGATCTCGGCCGGGGAGTGTGCTTCCGGCGGTGTGGGGGCGGGGCCGTGCTCATGGAGCACAGTGCCGGTGGCCCGCTCGTACGCGATCTCGTTGAGCCGGTTGCAGAGCCGCTCCGCGAGGCGGCGGGAATTGGCGAAGACGATGGTGGAGCGATGCTCCTGGACGAGATCGACGATACGTTCCTCGACATGGGGCCAGATCGACGGTTTGTCCGCCTGGCCCGCCTGGCCCGCCCGGTCGGTGTCGGTGGCGGGGGAGCCGCCGAGCTCGCCCAGGTCCTCGACCGGCACGACCACCGACAGGTCGAACCGCTTGGTGGACGGCGGCTGGACGATCTCCACCTTCCGCTGCGGTGAAAGGAAGCGCGCCACCTCGTCGACCGGACGGACCGTCGCCGACAGGCCGATCCGCCGTGCCGGTCGCGGCAGCAGCTCGTCGAGACGCTCCAGCGATACGGCGAGATGGGCGCCCCGCTTCGTGCCCGCCACGGCATGCACTTCGTCCAGAATCACTGTCTCGATGCCGGACAGTGCCTCCCGGGCCGATGAGGTCAGCATCAGGAACAGCGATTCGGGCGTGGTGATCAGGATGTCCGGCGGTCGGGTCGCCATCGAGCGGCGCTCGGCCGGCGGGGTGTCGCCGGAGCGGATCCCCACCCGGACCTCGGGCTCGGGCAGCCCCAGGCGTACCGACTCCTGGCGGATGCCGGTCAGGGGCGAGCGGAGATTGCGCTCGACATCGACCGCGAGGGCCTTGAGCGGCGACACGTACAGCACACGGCAGCGCTTCTTCGCCTCGGCGGGCGGCGGGACGGACGCCAGCCCGTCCAGCGCGGCGAGGAACGCGGCCAGGGTCTTGCCGGAGCCGGTCGGCGCGACGACCAGCACGTCCGAGCCCTCGCCGATCGCGCGCCAGGCGCCTTCCTGCGCGGCGGTGGGCGCGCTGAAGGCACCCGCGAACCAGCTGCGGGTCGCAGGGGAGAACGAGTCGAGCGCAGAGCCGGCCATGTCCCCCATCGTGCACCCCGCCACTGACAACGGCCGTAATGGTCATCGGCGACCCTGCCCGGGGGCTGCGAGGATTCGTCCATGGCGGCCATACCGGAGTCGGGGTCTGCGCACTCGGTCTCGTCGTCTCACCGGCGTCTCGCAGTTCGCCCTTCCGCGCGCGATCCGCCCCTTCGCCGCCCAGTGGGTCATCGACGAGACCTCCGCCGTGACACTTCGGGTCTCAGTCGAGGCTGCGTCCATGGGCCCGCAGTGTCAGAAGCGCCTTGATCGTCACGATGGGCCGCCCCTCCGGAGCCGTCCCCGGAGCCCACTGCCGCCAGTTCACCGGCCAGCCGCCGTCCGTCTGCTGCTCGGCCGCAAGATGGTCGAGCGAGCGGGCCATTTCCTCGTCGGTGAACCAGCGGCGGGCGAGCGAATCGGGTGTACGGGCGTAGTCGTACGGGAAGTGCTGCTCGCCCGGTGCGTATCCGGCCGCCACCGGGTACTCCGCACGCCGCTCCGGATCCAGCACGGCGAGCCGCTGTTCCCGCACCAGCCGCCCGAGCCGGTCGGCCGCCGCCTCCGCACGGGCCCGGTCCGGAGCGCCGTTCAGAAAGGCGAGCGCCGCCTCGATCTCGTACGGATGCGACCGGTCCAGAGCGTCGACCGCCGCCCAGCAGAAATCGGTGGCCCGGAACAGCCAGGCATGCCACACCGCATTGCGGTGCAGGAGCCCGACGACGGGTCCGGTGGTCAACAGCTCCGCGGGCGGGTCGTCGACGATCGGGATGAACGGTGCGGCCGGATAGCCGCGCTGCGACGGTAGGAGAGCGGGCAGTGCACCCTCCTTGGTGGACACCTCGGTCAGGAAGCGGCAGATCTGCTCCATCCGCAGCCCGCTGCAGCGGCCGATGGAGTCGAGGACATTGAGCGCGTGCGCGGTGTGCAGTGGCTGACTGACGGGGCCGCGCAGATCGGGTTCGAGCGCGTGCCCGTATCCGCCGTCCTCATTCAGATAGGCGGCGAGTGCGGTCTCCACGGTCTCCGCACTTCCTTTCAGGAAGTAATGGGCGAACCGCCGCTGTTCTAGGACACGGGCCGTGAGCCAAATGAACTGCTCGGCACGGTTGAGGGGACTTGTTCCGGTTCCAGCCATGGACCGACCGTAGGGCGGTAAGCGCTCTCGGCAAGACGTAGCGGCCGGGCTGCACTCTCAGGAGCGGGATACTGAGGTCATGCGGTTGACGATTTTCTGGGAACGGATGGCGGACCACTTCGGCGCGGGGTACGCCGATTCCTTTGCGCGCGATCATGTGATGGCCGAGCTCGGCGGGCAGACGGTGCACCAGGCGCTGGCCGCGGGCTGGGATGCCAAGGACGTCTGGCGCGGTGTCTGTGCGGCGGTCGACATCCCCGCCGACAAGCGCTGATCGTCGGCTTGTCAATGACCGGACCTGTGATGTTGCCCGGGGCGGGGCCATTTGTCGCAGCGGTAGGCGAGACTGGAGCCGTGTCACCGACAGATGAGACAGCCCAGACCGAGACGCCTCTCGCCCAGCACGCCCCGCCGTCCGGCACCCGGCCGGCCCGTATGCCCGTGTGGCTGCCGCGCGCCATGGTGCTCGCCCTGGCGCTCTATGCCTGTTTCCAGCTCGGCAGCTGGGCGTTCCACCAGCTCATCGGGCTGCTGATCAATGTGCTGATCGCGTTCTTCCTGGCGCTCGCCATCGAGCCCGCTGTGAGCCGGATGGCGGCGCGCGGCATGCGTCGCGGCCTCGCCACTTTCCTGGTCTTCCTCGTTGTGCTGATAGGCGCGGCCGGTTTCGTCGTGCTGCTCGGCTCGATGCTCGCGGGCCAGATCGTCGCCATGGTCGAGGAGCTCCCGAGTTATCTGGACTCGGTGATCAACTGGGTCAACCAGATCTTCCACACCGAGCTCTCCCGGGTCGAGGTCCAGGACAGCGTGCTGCACTCCGACTGGCTGCAGAAGTACGTCCAGAACAGCGCCACCGGAGTGCTCGACATCTCCACCACCGTGCTCGGCGGGCTGTTCCGCCTTCTGACGATCTTCCTGTTCTCGTTCTACTTCGCCGCCGACGGCCCCAGGCTGCGACGCGCCCTGTGCTCCGTACTGCCGCCCGCGAAGCAGGCCGAGGTTCTGCGGGCCTGGGAGATCGCGGTCGACAAGACCGGCGGCTACCTCTACTCGCGCGGTTTGATGGCGCTCATCTCCGGGATCGCGCACTACATCCTGCTGATGATCCTCGGTGTTCCGTACGCGTCCGCGCTCGCCATCTGGGTCGGACTGGTCTCCCAGTTCATCCCCACGATCGGTACGTATCTGGCAGGCGCCCTGCCCATGCTGATCGCGTTCACCATCGACCCCTGGTACGCGCTGTGGGTGCTCGGATTCGTCGTGATCTACCAGCAGTTCGAGAACTATGCGCTGCAGCCCAAGCTCACCTCCAAGACCGTTGATATCCATCCGGCGGTCGCCTTCGGATCGGTCATCGTGGGCACGGCGCTGATGGGTGCCGTGGGTGCGCTGATCGCGATCCCGGCCGTCGCTACGCTTCAGGCGTTCCTCGGCGCCTATGTGAAGCGGTACGACGTGACGGACGACCCGAGAGTGCACGGCCGCCTCCAGCAACGTGGTGAGCCGGTGCTCGCACGGATGCGCCGGTCCTGGCGGGCTGCCGAGAGCAATGAGGGCCGGGGCGGACAGGGCAGGGCCGGGGAGCATCCGGAACGTGTCTGACCGGCTCGATGGAGGCGGTCGCTCCGGTCGAACCCAGCTGAACAGCGATGCCACGGTCCGCGCTCCGCCTCGCCTTGGCCACCAGAGCTGCTTTGCTTGCCAGGTTTGTCCGCACATGGTCGGAATCCGGCGCGGTGTCGATCGCCGATCCTGACTTCTCGGGGTGGAGCGCCAGGGGCCTGCTCCGGGGGCGGTTCAGTCCGGCGCGGCTCACTTGACACCAAAATCGAACATACATTCTCATGGGATTCCGGCCGGGTTTTCCCGGGCCCGACCGTGGAGTTGTCCACAGGCCGGGAGGACGTCGAGGCCCATTGTCAGTGGCAGGGGTTAGCGTCTTTGACGTGAAGCGATCGACTCAAGCAAATCGGGTGGAACCCATGGCAGGAACCGACCGCGAGAAGGCGCTGGACGCCGCACTCGCACAGATTGAACGACAATTCGGCAAGGGCGCGGTGATGCGCCTCGGTGAGCGGCCGAACGAGCCCGTCGAGGTGATCCCCACCGGTTCGACTGCCCTCGACGTGGCCCTTGGCGTCGGCGGCCTGCCGCGCGGCCGTGTGGTGGAGGTGTACGGGCCTGAGTCCTCCGGTAAGACGACGCTGACGCTGCACGCGGTGGCGAATGCGCAGAAGCTCGGCGGCTCGGTGGCCTTCATCGACGCCGAGCACGCTCTCGACCCCGAGTACGCGAAGAAGCTCGGCGTCGACATCGACAGCCTCATCCTGTCCCAGCCGGACAACGGCGAGCAGGCCCTCGAAATCGTCGACATGCTGGTTCGCTCCGGCGCGCTCGATCTGATCGTCATCGACTCCGTCGCGGCGCTCGTGCCGCGCGCGGAAATCGAGGGCGAGATGGGCGACTCGCACGTGGGTCTGCAGGCCCGCCTGATGAGCCAGGCACTCCGCAAGATCACCAGCGCGCTCAACCAGTCCAAGACCACGGCGATCTTCATCAACCAGCTCCGCGAGAAAATCGGTGTGATGTTCGGCTCGCCGGAGACCACGACCGGTGGCCGGGCGCTCAAGTTCTACGCCTCGGTGCGCCTCGACATCCGCCGGATCGAGACGCTGAAGGACGGCACCGACGCCGTCGGTAACCGCACCCGCGTCAAGGTCGTGAAGAACAAGGTCGCGCCGCCCTTCAAGCAGGCCGAGTTCGACATCCTCTACGGCCAGGGCATCAGCCGTGAGGGCGGTCTGATCGACATGGGCGTGGAGCACGGCTTCGTCCGCAAGGCGGGCGCCTGGTACACGTACGAGGGTGACCAGCTCGGCCAGGGCAAGGAGAACGCCCGTAACTTCCTCAAGGACAACCCCGATCTCGCCAATGAGATCGAGAAGAAGATCCTTGAGAAGCTGGGCGTCGGTGTCAGGCCTGATGCCGACGAGCCCGGTGCCAATGCGGCGGGCGGCGCCGCGGCTTCGGCCGACAGCGCGAAGTCGGTGCCCGCTCCGGCCGGCAAGGCCAAGCCGGCCAAGACCGCGGCGGCCAAGAGCTAGACCGTGACGCGTCGTACGGAGTGGCCGGTCGGCGCCACTGACCATGGTGTTGGTCCCGGCCCCGAATTCGCCACCGGACACACGGCCGAGTCCGAGGGCGCGTACGAGCCGGAGGCCGGTCACGGCACCAGCTCGGGTGCCGGATTCGGTGAGGGGGCGGGGCGTCGTGCCCGCTCCCGCTCCAGGAGCAGCGGCTCCCCTTCCTCGTCGAGGGCCGAGAAGGGGGAGCCGCGAGACCCGGTCGAGCAGGCGCGCAACATCTGTCTGCGGCTGCTCACCGGGACCCCGCGCACCCGAAAGCAGCTTGCGGATGCCCTGCGCAAGCGGGAGATTCCGGATGAGGCAGCCGAAGAAGTGCTGTCGCGCTTCGAGGATGTCGGGCTGATCGACGATGCCGCGTTTGCGGACGCCTGGGTGGAGTCCCGGCACCACGGCCGAGGGCTGGCCCGCCGCGCTCTCGTCCGTGAGCTGCGCACCAAGGGGGTGGATTCCGCCGTGATCGACGAGGCCGTCGGGCAGCTCGACTCCGAGCAGGAGGAGATGACCGCCCGCGAGCTGGTAGTGCGCAAGTTGCGCTCCACTCGCGGCTTGGACCGCGACAAGCGGCTGCGCCGCCTTGCGGGCATGCTCGCCCGGAAGGGGTACGGGGAAGGCATGGCCCTGCGCGTGGTGCGGCAGGCGCTGGAAGAAGAGGGCGAGGACACGGAAGGGCTGGACGAGCCCTTCTGACCGGGCCCGTACTGGGCGGGACGGTTGTGGTGATTACTGTCCGGCGCGAGCCGCGCGACTGATGGTGGCGTCGATCAGGACGAGCGCATCCGCGGCGGTGCGGCCGGGGTGCCGGTTCCAGGGTCCGATCAGCCCGGACCAGCCCTGGGAACGGAGTTCGGCGATGAGCCAGGCGCCGGCCCGGTCCACGGTGTCGCGGGAGCCGTACCCCAGGCGGTGTGCGGTGAGCAGGGCGCCGCAGATACACCGGGCGCCGCGGGCGTTGCGCAACCGGTACGGGGTGTTCTGCCAGCCCCACTCGGTCAGGATCTGCCGTGCGTAGGCGAGATGGGTGGAGGGCCGCACTTCGGGCTGTCCGATACGCCGCCAGGAGTGGAGCCGGTCGGGGAGGATCGCACCCAGGCGCCCGGGAAGGGGCCGTTCGCGCGGCGCGGACGCCGGCAGGGCTCGGACGGAATCGGCGATGAGCTGGTCGACCGGTACGGACAGCAGGTCGCGCCAGTCGGCCGGGTGGCTGTCCGGCAGCTGTTCCGCGGTGCCGGAGCAGGAGGGGGGTGCGGGTTCGGGGGCGGTGAGGTCCCAGCCGGAGACGATCTGCTGCCACGCCTCGGTGTCATGGAGGCGAGCGGCCTGAACGTCGAACTGGTCAGGGGTGAGGGTGGGGGTCGGCATGGGTGCGAAGTCTCCGTCATGTCGGTCCTTGGCGTTGAGGTGAATGTCCGTCGGGCACGGGGATTGCTCCACCTGAGCGTGGCGTTCGGGTGTATCGGAGCGGATTCGGCGGACTGGCGACGCAGATGCGTTCCGGTGCACGGACATCTGTGACCGGCACTCGGGGTCCGCCCGGCGGAGGTATGCACGGCCGCACGACAGAGCGCAGGGCGCGGCAGGATGAGGCGATTCAGCAGGACGGTCGACACACGCAGCCCGGATGGCGGACGAGGTCCATATGGACCCTCCGCCACAGGCGCACATCGGTGTCGGTCACGTTCCGGAGTGGACCATGTGTGCCCGTACGGTCAATTGACGTCCGCTGTCCGGTCGGAGCGTACGGAGGTGCGTGCCGCGCCGCCACGCGTCGCATCCGCCGCAGCGAAGAGCTCCTGGGGCCGTACCCCGCCGAACGACGCCACCAGGTGACCGTCCGGCCTGATCAGCAGCACGGTGTGCGCCGACGCCCCCGGATAGCTCTCGGTCACCAACAGCTCGCCCTTCACCGGCATCGCATCGACAGCCGCGACCAGACGGGGCATGACGCCCGCGGTCATCCAGTGCCGCCGGTCCCACACCCCGGTTCCGGGCGCCACCAGGACCACCAGCAGGTGCCCCTGCCCCAGCCGCTCGCGCAGCCGCACGGTCGTGCCGTCGGGTGCCGTCACCCGTACATCGGTGACCGGCGCACCGGGGGGCGTACCCACGGATGTGTGCGCCTCGGAGCGTGGGGGCGCAAGAGGCGAGTGCGAGTACGAGGGGGGCGCACCGAGGGGGCCGCATCCCAGATGCCCGTCGGTGAGCAGCGAGTCATGCCCCCGTGCGCTCCCGGGCACCAGGGTCCGCAGGCCTCCGCCACCGCGCAGTATCGGCAGCGACTGGTCCGCGGCGCGCAGCCGTGCGGCGACGGCGGCCCGGCGCTCGGCCTGGTAGCTGTCGAGCAGTACGTCGGAGGCGCCGTGGTGCCAGGCCTGGGCCAGCTTCCAGGCCAGGTTCTCGGCGTCCCGCAGTCCCTCGTCGAGCCCCTGGGTGCCGAGCGCCCCCAGCAGATGGGCGGCGTCCCCGGCGAGGAAGGCGCGGTCGACCCGCCACCGCAGGGCGAGCCGGTGGTGCAGCGTGTACACGCCCGTGTCCAGCAGTTCGTACGGCGGTGTCTCGCCGCACCAGCCCGCCAGGGTGTCCCGGACCCGGGTGATCAGGGCGTCCGGGGTGACGAGCTCGCCACGCGGCGGCAGCAGCCAGTCCAGCCGCCAGGCGCCGTCCGGAAGGGGCCGTGCGGTCACCTCGGCGCCCCCGGTGCGCCACGGCGGCAGCCGGTGCAGCACGGCCTGCCCCGGCCAGGGAAGATCGGTGCGCAGAGCCGCGACGGCGTGCCGCTCCACCGCCGTACGGCCGGGGAAACGGATGTCGAGGAGCTTGCGCACGGTGGACCTGGCGCCGTCGCAGCCCACCAGATAACTCCCACGCCACCAAGTCGGATTCGGCTCCCTGGTGTGCACCGTGACCCCGGTCGGGTCCTGCTTCAGCGTGTCGATCCGGCTGTACGGAGCCACCCGCACCAGCTTATGCGCGGCCACCGCGTCCCGCAGCCCACGCGTCAGGACGTGCTGCGGCAGATGAAGCGGGGCGGGCAACGGACCGCCGTCGGGGGAATCCGCGTCGGGGGAGTCCGCGCCGAGCCGCAGCTCACGCACCAGTTGCCTGCGTCGCATGGACCGCCAGCCGGACCAGCGGACTCCCTCGTGCAGGAGTGCTTTGCAACCGAGCCGCTCCACCAGGGCCGCCGTGTCCTCGCGCAGCACCACCGTACGGGCCGGACGCGTCTCGTCCTTGGCCGGATCCTCGTCCAGAAGGACGGAAGGGACGTCCTGTGCTGCGAGGGCGAGCGACAGTGCCAGACCGACGGGTCCCGCGCCGACGACGATCACCGGGTCCACGGGGCGCCCCCTCGGATTCGCGCGAACGATGCCGAAGACACCAGGGAACCGGGCGAAAGGAGCGAACGGCTCGAAAGTGGGGCAGGGAATGGAGGAGGCGTGGCGGCGGAGAGGGCAGGGGGCGCGATCACAGAACGTATGCAACCTACTGCCGGTGCTTGCGTCAAGCGACACCGAACGGTGGCGAGGGGCGGTGGCGGATCAGCCACCGCCCCTCGGGCACACGATGCGACGAGCCGTCAGACGGCGCGACCGTCGTCGACGACGAGCGCCGGCGTACCGATGGTCTTCGGTGCGCCCCCGGGCGCGGTGCCGGCCGGGGAACCCTTGCTCTTCCTGCTGCGCCGGAGCCAGCGCTCCAGCCAGCTCGCGAACGAGGTGAGCGCGAAGTTCAGCAGGAGGAAGATCAGAGCCACGATGGTGAAGCACGCGATCGTGTTCGCGCCGTAGTTCGCGCTCATCGGGCGGATCGAGGCCAGCAGCTCGGGGAAGGTCATCATGGCGCCACCGAGCGCGGTGTCCTTCACGATGACCACGAGCTGGCTGACGATCGCCGGCAGCATGGCCGTCACCGCCTGCGGCAGCAGCACGGACATCATGATCTGGCTCTTGCGCATGCCGAGCGCCTTGGCCGCCTCCGCCTGGCCCTTCGGCAGGGACTCGATTCCGGCCCGCACGATCTCGGCGAGCACCGAGAAGTTGTACAGCACCAGGCCGGTCACCACGGCGTACAGCGGACGCACATCGGTATCGATGGTGGTGTACTCCGCGTACACCGCGTTCGCGGTGATCATCAGGATCAGCACGGGAATGGCGCGGAAGAGCTCCACGACGATGCCCGCCGGCATCCGTACCCACCGGTGGTCCGACAGTCTGCCGATCCCGAACAGGGCGCCGAGCGGCAGCGCGATGATCAGGGCGAAGAACGCCGCCTTGAGCGTGTTCTGGAGGCCCGGCCAGATGTACGTCTCCCAGGGCTGGGAGCTGGTGAAGAAGGGCTTCCACTTGATCCAGTCGAGCTGCTGCTTGGAAGCGAGGCCGTCGTAGACCCACCACACCACCGCCGCGGCGCACAGGACGAACAGCACCGTGTACAGGATGTTGCGCCGCTTGGCGCGCGGTCCCTGGGCGTCGTAGAGGACGGAACTCATCGCTTCACCGCCACCTTCTTGCTCACCCAGCCGAGGATCAGGCCGGTCGGGAGGGTCAGAACGACGAAGCCGAACGCGAAGACCAGTGAGATCAGGATCAGCTGGGCCTCGGCCTCGATCATGTCCTTCATCAGGTACGAGGCTTCGACGACCCCGATCGCGGAGGCGACCGTGGTGTTCTTCGTCAGTGCGATCA
Organism: Streptomyces sp. NPDC018000; assembly: GCF_044328025.1. Classification (NCBI taxonomy): domain Bacteria; kingdom Bacillati; phylum Actinomycetota; class Actinomycetes; order Kitasatosporales; family Streptomycetaceae; genus Streptomyces; species Streptomyces sp. NPDC018000. Next base: position 620,143 of record NZ_JBIRGM010000004.1, on the reverse strand, counting down.
GCACGTTGGACAGCGGGTTGACCACCGCACGGAAAGCCTGGGGGAGGATGATCAGGCGCAGCACCTGCGTGAAGCTCAGCCCGAGCGCACGGGCCGCCTCCGCCTGGCCGACCGGCACTGTGTTGATGCCGGAGCGCAGCGCCTCGCACACGAAGGCGGCGGTGTAGGCGGCCAGGGCGAGCACGGCCAGCCGGAAGTTGATGTCGTCGATGACCTCGGCACCGAGCATGACGCCCAGCGTCTGGTACAGACCCAGCGACGAGAACACGATGATCACGGTCAGCGGAATGTTCCGGACAACATTGACGTACGCGGTGGCGAAACCGCGCATCAGGGGGACCGGGCTGACCTTCATGCCGGCCAGCAGTGTTCCCCATATGAGGGAGCCGAGGGCGGAGTAGACGGTGAGCTGCACCGTCACCCAGAAGGCCCCCAGCAGGTCGTAACCTTCAAGAAAGTCGAACACGATCTCCCGCGCTTCCGCGTGTCGGAGGGCACGGCGCGCCGCCGCTCAAGGACGGCGCGCCCGGTCAGCCCTGCTTCACTTGACGACGTTGCCGATCTTCGGGGCGGGCTCGTACTTGTAGTTCGCCGGGCCGAAGTTGTCCTTCACGGCCTTGTCCCAGGAACCGTCCGAGACCATCTTGGCGAGCGCGTCGTTGATCTTCTTCTTGAGATCGGCGTCGCCCTTCTTCAGGCCGATGCCGTAGTTCTCGTTGGTCATCTTGAAGCCGGCCAGCTTGAACTTGCCCTGGAAGTTCTGCTGCGACGCGTAGCCGGCCAGGATGGAGTCGTCGGTGGTCAGCGCGTCGATGACCTTGTTCTCCAGGCCGGTCAGGCACTCCGAGTAGCCGCCGTACGTCTGGAGCTGGGCCTTCGGAGCCAGCTTGTCCTTGACGTTCTGCGCCGAGGTCGAGCCGGCGACCGAACAGAGCTTCTTGTCGTTCAGGTCCTTCGGCGACTTGATCGAGTCGTCGTCGGCACGGACCAGGATGTCCTGGTGCGCCAGCAGGTACGGGCCCGCGAAGTCGACCTTCTGCAGCCGCTCGTCGTTGATCGAGTAGGTGGCGGCGATGAACTTCACGTCACCGCGCTCGATGGCCGTCTCGCGGTCGGCGCTCTTGGTCTCCTTGAAGACGATGTCCTTGGCGTCGTAGCCGAGTTCCTTGGCGACGTACGTGGCGACGTCGACGTCAAAGCCGGTGTACTTGCCGTCCGGAGTCTTCAGACCGAGGCCGGGCTGGTCGATCTTGATGCCGATCGTGATCTTCTTGCCGCCGCCCGAACCGTCCGAGCCGCTGTCCTTCTTGTCGGAACCACAGGCGGTGGCAGTCAGGGCGAGGGCGAGCACGGCGGCCGAGGCGGCGGTGACCTTACGAAGCTGCATGATGAATTTCCCTAGAGAGTTGACGCGATGTGAGCGATCAGCCGGTCCGGTAACCGGCGATGCAGGATCAATCAGTGGTGAAGGATCTTCGACAGGAAGTCCTTGGCCCGGTCACTGCGCGGGTTGCTGAAGAACTGGTCGGGCGTGGCCTCTTCGATGATCTTTCCGTCCGCCATGAAGACGACCCGGTTCGCGGCCGAGCGCGCGAAGCCCATCTCATGGGTGACGACGACCATCGTCATGCCGTCCCGGGCGAGCTGCTGCATGACGTCCAGCACCTCGTTGATCATCTCCGGGTCGAGCGCGGACGTCGGCTCGTCGAAGAGGATCACCTTGGGGTCCATCGCCAACGCCCGGGCAATGGCCACGCGTTGCTGCTGACCGCCGGAGAGCTGGGCGGGGTACTTGTCGGCCTGCGTCGCCACGCCCACCCGGTCCAGCAGCGACCGGGCCTTGTCCTCGGCGGCCTTCTTGTCCGCCTTGCGGACCTTGATCTGGCCCAGCATCACGTTCTCGAGCACCGTCTTGTGCGCGAAGAGATTGAACGACTGGAAGACCATGCCGACGTCGGCGCGCAGCCTGGCCAGCTCCCTGCCCTCCTGGGGCAGCGGCTTGCCGTCGATCGATATGGCGCCTGAGTCGATCGTCTCCAAGCGGTTGATCGTGCGGCACAGCGTGGACTTACCGGACCCGGAGGGCCCGATGACGACCACGACCTCGCCACGGGCGATGGTCAGGTCGATGTCCTGGAGCACATGCAGCGCGCCGAAGTGCTTGTTGACGTTGCTCAGTACGACAAGGTCGTTCGCCGCAGGCGCGGCGCCCCCGGCACCCTTGGTCACTGAAACTCCGCTCATCGGCTTCTTGCTCCGTCCTCCTCGGTTGGGAAGGACCCTAGGACGTGGCGCGACCAGCGTCATCACATCTGAGCGAGAATTGAGGATAACGATCCGGCAGCACCCGGACACTCTCTGTGAACAGAGCGGCAGGCGGTGCGCCCGGGGCGTACCGGGTGGATAACAGATGGCTCGATGCGATAGGCGGGCCCTTGACTGACGTACCCGTCATCGGAGTGGATGCCCTGGTACGCCACGACGTGAAACGCCTCGGTACGGGGAAGTGACGAGGGGCGTACGAGAATCCGCACCGACACCGCACCTACGGGAACCGACACCGCACCTTCGGGAGGGGGCCATGAGACTGCTGCTCGTCGAGGACGACAACCATGTCGCGGCCGCCCTCTCCGCGATCCTCGCCCGGCACGGCTTCCAGGTCGTGCACGCGCGCAGCGGCGAGGAGGCACTGCAGGCGCTGCTGCCCGCGGGCGCGGCGCCCTTCGGTGTGGTGCTCCTCGATCTGGGCCTGCCCGACCAGGACGGCTACGAGGTGTGCGGGAAGATCCGCAAGCGCACCTCCACCCCGGTGATCATGGTGACCGCGCGCGCCGATGTCCGGTCCCGGATCCACGGCCTCAACCTCGGCGCCGACGACTACGTGGTCAAGCCGTACGACACCGGCGAGCTCCTCGCCCGTATCCACGCCGTCAGTCGGCGTAAATCGGCCGGCGAGGACACCGCGCCCACGCCCGTCGCCGCTCTGCGCCTCGGAAACGTCCACATCGAGCTGCCGACCCGCCGGGTCAGCGTCGACGGAGCGGAAGTCCAGCTCACCCGCAAGGAGTTCGACCTGCTCGCGCTGCTCGCCCAGCGCCCCGGTGTGGTCTTCCGCCGGGAGCAGATCATCAGCGAGGTGTGGCGCACGAGCTGGGAGGGAACGGGACGCACGCTCGAAGTGCACGTCGCGTCCCTGCGTTCCAAACTGCGGCTGCCGGCACTGATCGAGACGGTGCGCGGGGTCGGCTACCGCCTCGTCGCCCCGTCCGCGTAGAGGCGTACGTCCCAGGTGCGCACCCGGCTGCTTCCTCTGCTCATCATCCTCATGGCGAGTGTGCTGCTCGCCCTCGGCTTCCCGCTGGCCGTCAGCGTCGCCGCAGCCCAGCAGCAGCGCGTCGTCATCGACCGCATCGACGACTCGGCGCGCTTCGCCGCACTTGCTCAGTTCATCGCCGAGCGGACCCCCGGCTACGACGAGCGGCGCCGCATCCTGCGGAGTGAACTCGCAACGTACGCATCGGTGTACGGCATCCGCGCCGGTGTCTTCTACCGCGACGACAGCGCCATGGCGAAGGCCCCGGCCACCTGGCAGCTGCCGATCGAGGGGGAGGGGAGAGAGGCCTTCAAGGAGGCGCTCCTGGGGCGTCGCAGTCACGATCCGCCGCAGGTCTGGCCCTGGCAGCGTGGCAGGGTCGTCGTCGCCTCGCCCGTCGTGCGGGACGGCGATGTCGTCGCCGTCGTGGTCATCGACTCGCCCACCACCGAAATGCGCGCACGCACGCTGCGCGGCTGGCTGCTCATCGCCGTCGGCGAAGCGGTCGCGATGCTGGTGGCGGTCGGTGCCGCGATCCGGCTCACCGGCTGGGTCCTGCTGCCGGTACGGACCCTGGACGCGGCCACCCACGACATCGCCAGCGGCCGGATGAGATCCCGGGTCGCGGCTTCCGGAGGACCGCCGGAACTCAGGCGCCTGGCCCGCTCGTTCAACGAGATGGCCGACAACGTCGAGGAAGTGCTGGAGCAGCAGCGCGCCTTCGTCGCCGACGCCTCGCACCAGCTGCGCAACCCCCTTGCCGCGCTGCTGCTGCGGATCGAGCTCCTCGCACTCGAACTCCCCGAGGGCAACGAGGAGATCGCCTCCGTGCGCACGGAGGGCAAGCGCCTCGCGCAGGTCCTGGACGACCTGCTCGACCTGGCGCTGGCCGAACACGCCGCGGCCGATCTTCAGCTCACGGACATAGGCGCGCTCACCGCGGAACGCGTCGCCTCCTGGCGGCCGGTCGCAGAGGAGAAGGGAGTACGGCTCAGGGCGGACGGTTCGTCAGCCGTCACCGCATGGGCGGACCCCATCGCACTGTCGAGCGCCCTCGACGCCGTCATCGACAACGCCCTGAAATTCACCCCCGCCGACGAAGAAGTCCTCGTCACCGTCGCCTCCGGCCGCGATGACGTCACGGTCGTCGTCGCCGACCGCGGACCGGGCCTCACCGCACAGGAGATGGAGCGCGTCGGCGACCGCTTCTGGCGCAGCGCCCAGCACCAGAACGTGCAGGGTTCCGGCCTCGGGCTCTCCATCTCCCAGGCCCTCCTGACGGCAGGCGGCGGCTCTCTCAGCTACGCCGCACATGAGCCGCACGGGCTGCGGGTGACGGTGTCGGTGCCGCGCCAGGGCCCGCAGGGCTGAGCGCGGGCGGGGAAGTGCCCGGCGCGGGGATCAGGCTCGGCCGAGGGGGAGTGGGAATCAGGGTTCGACCGAGCGGCAGTGGGGATCAGGGCTTGACCGAGCGGTAGTAGCGCCTGGCTCCTTCGTGCAGCGGCAGCGGATCGGTGTAGATCGCGGTACGCAGATCGACCAGCTGGGCCGCGTGCACCTCGCGCCCGATCCGGTCCCGGCTGTCGATCACGGTCCGGGTGAAGGCCTCCGTCATCGCCGGATCCATACGGTCCGTGGTCACCAGCACATTGGCGACCGCCACCGTCGGCACCGCCTGCCCCTGCTGCGCGTTGTGGTAGGCATCGGCGGGCATCACGGCCGAACGGTAGTACCGGGCGGACCCGCCCACGGTCTGAAGCTCCTTGATCAGCGAGGCCTCCAGCGGCACCAGCCGGATCGCCAACCGGTCCGACAGCTCCTGCACGGCGGAGGTGGGCAGCCCGCCGGACCAGAAGAAGGCATCGAGCAGGCCGCTCTCCAACCGCTTCGGCATGGTGTCGATACCGTCGGGAACCGGCGTCACGTCGTGCGCGGGATCGAGGCCGGCGGCCGTCATCAGCCGGTCAGCGATCAGCCGTACCCCTGAACCCTGCTGCCCCACCCCGACGCGCTTTCCGATCAGGTCCGAGACCTTCCGCACCTCCGAGTCCCGGGGCACGACCAGCTGGACGTAGTCGTCGTACAGCCGCACACAGCCCCGCAGCCGGTCGGCGCCCGGCTTGCCGCTGCGCAGATAAGTGGCGAGGGCGTCGGCGGTGGCGATGGTGAAATCGGCCTTCCCGGTTGCCACCCGCGCGATGTTCTGCTGCGAGCCCTCACTGGTCTGCAGCCGTATCGACACCTGGGGCAGATCCTTGGCCAGGTCGCCCCTGAGCCGCTCGCCGTAGCGCTGGTAGACCCCGCTGCGCACGCCGGTGCTGAAGGTCAGTGTGCCGCTCGGCGCCGGTTCCCCGAGCGGGAGCAGCCACCACAGCAGCAGCCCGAGAACGACGACGAGGGCGGCGCACGCCTGAAGGGTGCGGCGCCGGCCGATACGGGACAGTGCCTGGAGCATGGCGGCGATCCTGCCAGCCCGCCGGGGCGATGACCAGGGCCGGGCCCCGGCCCCGAGCCGCAGTCCCCGCACCCGGGAACAGGAGCCGTGAGCCCGGCCGGAGAGGTATTCATCATTGCGGCCCGGCCGGAGCCCTTACCCTGGACGGGTGAGCGGCAACGATGTGGCTGGTGGAGTAGTGGACGGTTTGAAGACGTACGAGGTGCGCACCTATGGGTGCCAGATGAACGTCCATGACTCCGAGCGGCTGTCGGGGCTGCTGGAGGGCGCAGGTTACGTACGTGCCGCCGAGGGCTCCGACGGCGACGCCGACGTCGTCGTCTTCAACACCTGCGCGGTGCGGGAGAACGCCGACAACAAGCTCTACGGCAATCTCGGCCGGCTCGCCCCGATGAAGACCAAGCGGCCCGGCATGCAGATCGCCGTCGGAGGCTGCCTGGCGCAGAAGGACCGCGACACCATCATCGAGCGGGCCCCCTGGGTGGATGTCGTCTTCGGTACGCACAACATCGGCAAGCTGCCGGTGCTGCTGGAGCGCGCCCGTATCCAGGAAGAGGCGCAGATCGAGATCGCCGAATCTCTGGAGGCATTCCCCTCCACGCTTCCCACCCGCCGCGAGTCCGCCTACGCGGCCTGGGTCTCCATCTCCGTCGGCTGCAACAACACGTGCACCTTCTGCATCGTTCCGGCGCTGCGCGGCAAGGAGAAGGACCGCCGCACCGGCGACATCCTCGCCGAGATCGAGGCGCTGGTCGCCGAGGGCGTCTCGGAGATCACCCTGCTCGGCCAGAACGTGAACGCGTACGGCTCCGACATCGGCGACCGAGAGGCCTTCTCCAAGCTGCTGCGCGCCTGCGGGAAGATCGAGGGCCTGGAGCGGGTCCGTTTCACCTCGCCGCATCCCCGCGACTTCACGGACGACGTGATCGCGGCGATGGCCGAGACGCCCAATGTGATGCCCCAGCTGCACATGCCGCTGCAGTCGGGCTCGGACACGATCCTCAAGGCGATGAGGCGCTCGTACCGGCAGGAGCGCTTCCTCGGCATCATCGAGAAGGTGCGCGCCGCGATGCCGGACGCCGCCATCTCCACCGACATCATCGTCGGCTTCCCCGGCGAGACCGAGGAGGACTTCGAGCAGACCATGCACGTGGTCCGCGAGGCGCGCTTCGCCAACGCCTTCACTTTCCAGTACTCCAAGCGTCCCGGAACCCCGGCGGCCGAGATGGAGGGGCAGATCCCCAAGGAGGTCGTCCAGGAGCGGTACATGCGCCTGTCCGCCCTCCAGGAGGAGATCTCCTGGAAGGAGAACAAGAAGCAGGTCGGCCGAATGCTGGAGATCATGGTCGCGGAGGGCGAGGGCCGCAAGGACGGCGCCACCCACCGCCTCTCCGGCCGCGCACCCGACAACCGCCTGGTCCACTTCACCAAGCCGGACGAGGACGTGCGTCCGGGCGATGTGGTGACGGTCGAGATCACCTACGCGGCCCCGCACCACCTGCTCGCGGAGGGCGTTCCGGTGGGCGTACGGCGGACCCGGGCCGGGGATGCCTGGGAGAAGCGCACCGCCACCGAGGCCGCCAAGCCGGCCGGAGTGATGCTGGGACTGCCCGGTATCGGCGCCCCGGCGCCGCTGCCCGCCGCCGCGGCCCCCGGCTGCGGCTGCGACTGACACCGGCAGGACGCAGACGGCGACGGTTGCCGACGGGAGCATCGCACCCAACCAGTACGCTGCCCACCATGCTTGTCGCCGCCGCTGTCTGCCCCTGCCCGCCCCTGCTGGTACCCGAGGTCGCCGCCGGTGCCGCGCCCGAGCTCGACGCTCTGAGGAACGCCTGCGCCGATGCGCTCGGCGTGCTGGCTGCTGCCCGACCCGATCTGCTGATCGTGATCGGGCCCGCGGACCACGAGGGGCGTGGCCCGCATCCCGAAGGGGCCACCGGCACCTTCAAGGGCTTCGGCGTCGATCTCGGGGTACGGCTGGGGCGCGACAAGGAGCCGGTGGCGGACCGCACGCTTCCGCCGTCCCTCGCCGTCGGTGCCTGGCTGCTCGCCCGCGCGCAATGGGCCAAGGCGCCGGTCGAAGGGCTCGGCGTGGGGGCGCCGCTCGAAACCGGTCGTTGCACGAGCACCGGACGGGACCTGGCAGCCAGGGCGGACCGAGTGGCCCTGCTGGTGATGGGCGACGGCAGCGCCTGCCGCACGCTCAAGGCCCCCGGCTACCTGGACGACCGCGCCGAAGCGTTCGACGCGGCGGCCGCCCATGCGCTGGGCACGGCTGACCCCGACGCGCTGATCGCGCTGGACGCGTCGCTGGCGTACGAGCTGAAGGCGGTGGGCCGGGCGCCGTGGCAGGTGCTGGCGGGCGCGGCCGAGGGAACGGGCCTGGGCGGCCGACTGCTGTACGAGGACGCCCCGTACGGCGTCGGCTACCTGGTCGCCACCTGGTCCTGAGCCCGTGCCGTACCCCGGCAGAGACGGCTGACGGCGGCCGTACGGTGTTGCCGCCGCACGGCCGTCCGTCGGTCCCGAACGGTTGAACGGCCGCTGTTCAGGAAGCGGGCGGTGTGGGCGGTGTCGGCGGCGTGCCGCCCTCGTCGTGTTTGTGGGACAGGCGCTCGACCGCTTCCCTGGCCTTCCTCGTGCCGGATTCGATCTTGTCGCTGTACTTGCCCTTGGTCTTTTGGTCGACCGTCCGGGCGGCTTTTTCGAGCCCGTGGTCGATCTTGTCCCCGTGCTGCTGTGCGAGATCGCCGACTTTGTCCTTGGCGGGGCTCAGTTTGGCCTTCAAAGTGTCCAGGAAGCTCATCGGGCACCTTCCCTGCTGGGGGACTGGGGTCGGGCGTCCTCTCCGGCCCGCCGACCGCCGATTCAGGCGGTCCTACACAAAGGGCAAACCATGAAAAACGCCCGCATTCACCTACGAATTCTACTGGCACGGGCGTAGATCCGCGTCGGCCGGGGCGCGCCGGTTCCCTGTCCCGCGCCTGCCCCGGGGCCGCGGCCTGACCCGGTACCCGGCCCTCTGCGTTCGCTCACTCCCGCATGCCGGCCAGCTCCACCGCCCGGCGCCGCAAGGAGAACCAGGCAGGGGCCACCGCCGAGACGACGGCGAGGACGGCGCAGGCGCCGACGGTCGCGCCGAGCGTCGACCACGGGACCTCGATGCTGGTCCACACATCGAGGATGCCGAGGGCACCCCAGATCCCCAGCAGGTTGAGCGCGGCGACGAGGAGACCGAGCACCCCGCCGACCGCCACCACCATCAGGGCCTCGGCACCGACCAGTCGCAGCACCTGCCACTTGGTCGCCCCGGCCAGACGGAGCACCGCCAGGTCGCGGACCCGGTCCGACGTCGCCATGACCAGGGTGTTGGCGAGGGCGATCCCCGTGTAGAGGAGAGCGATGCCGAGGACGAGCAGGAAGCCGAGGCGGGTGGTCCGGTTGGTCTCCGGGTAACTCGCCCGCACCCACTGTTCCTCGGAACGCACCTGCCCACCGCCGGCGACGGCCGTGCGCAGCCCCGCGGCGACCGCGGTGGCGTCCACGCCGCCCGCGACCTTCACGTCGACGCGGTCGACACGCGCGCCCGGGCCGTTGCGCGGAGTGACGTAGACGCCGTTGTTGCCGGTGCCGGTGCGCATCACCGCCGCGATCCGCAGCGACTTCTTCGTGCCGTCCCCGAGCCAGACGTCGACGCGCTGTCCGACGGTGTGCCGTGCCCACTCCTCGTTGACGATGATCGAGTCGTCGCCGAGATCGGCGACCCGGCCCGACGCGATCGGCAGCCGCGTCGTCCTGGCGAGCATCACCGGATCGGCCGCCCGCGCATCGGACTTGATGAGCGCCACGCCGTCCTCCAGGACGTAGACAGCGCTCGCGGATGTCGCGGACACCTCGGCGCCCTCGACCTTCCGCAGCCGTTCCAAAGTGGCCGCGTCGAAGCCTGCCGGACCCGCGGGCGACACCACGTAGTCGACGGCGGCCTGGTCGCGGGTCTCGGTGGCCTTGGCCTCGTTGAGCGTCGCGGTCGCGCCGAGCAGGGAGCCCGCGAGGGCGACCGTGACCAGGACGGGGGCCGCGATGGCCGCGGTGCGACGGATGCCCGCCGCCGCGTTCTCGCGCATCAGCATGCCGCCCGCGCCCGGGAGCTGGGCCGGGAGCCAGGCGATGAGCCGGGTCAGCGGGCGCACCAGGACGGGCGCGAGCAGGGCGGCCGCGGTGATCAGGAGCATCGGGCGGCTCACGTACGTCTTGCGGTGGAGCAGTTCGCCCGGCTCCGTGGACAGTGCCATGGCGAGCGTCACGACCGCGGCGAGCAGCAGGCCTCCACCGAAGAGCCAGCGGCCCCAGGTCATCGTCCTGGTGTCCACGGACGCCTCGCGCAGCGCCTGGGCCGGGCCGGTCCTGCCTGCCCGCCACGACGCGGCGACCACTCCGCAGAGCGCCACCAGCAGGCCGGTCCAGAAGGCCATGTGGTACGGCCAGGTGTGGTCACCGATGGTGAACCAGCTCGGCGCCAGCTCACTGTCGACGACCCACCGGGCCAGCCGGGGAGCGCCGTACGAGCCGAGGACACAGCCGGCGGCCGACGCGAGGACACCGACGAGCAGGGCCTCGGCGAAGACCGTCCGGCGGATCTGCCCGGGGGTCGCGCCCGCCGTGCGCAGCAGACCGAACTCGCGGCGCCGCTGGGCCACCGCGAACGCGAACGTCGATGCCACCACGAACACCGACACGAAGCCGGTGACACCGGCGGCCGTGCCGAACATGGAGTTCATCGCGACCAGAGCCTCGCTGTCGCGGTCCGGGTCGGCGTCCGCGAGCCTGCGGTCGTCGCCCGTCAGCACGCGCACACCCGGGCTGCCCTGCGCCGCGCGGCGCACCGCGTCGGCGTCGGCGTCGACCACCAACTGCACGCTGCGCGGCGAAAGCTGGGCGGCCCGCGCATCCGTGAAGAAGAGCGCGTTCTCGAAGCCGAGCCCGGACACGGTGCCCGTGACGCGTACGGTGCCGCGGTCCGTGGCGACACGCTGCCCCACAGCGGCCCAGTCGCCGCCGGCGACGACCTGGTCGGCGGCCCGGGGCGGGTGCCCCTCGTCGATCCGGTACGGGGCGAAGGCGGCGGTGGACCAGGGATGGCCCACCAGGTCACCGGGCCCGCCCACGGCGCGTAAGGCGAACGAGCGGTCCTCGACCACCCGGCCGAGCTCACGCAGCTTCATCACGAGGGGGGCCGGCACGGCGCGCGGCTCGGCCAGTTTCTTGACCCGGTCGCCGATCCGCGTCGGCACCCGGAGCTCGTCCGCGCCTTTCACCACGACCGGCGCGGCGGCGAACCGCTCCGGCCCCCGGCCGGGCGCGTCGAGCGAGGAGGCGAGGGCCAGCCCCATGACGGCGATCAGCGCGACACCGAGCGACAGCGCGACGAAGCTGCCGACGAAGGTGATCCAGCGGGTGCGCAGGGTCCGCAGGGCGATGCTCAGCACGGCACGGCCTCCAGCTTGGTCATGCGTGCGGCGATCTCTTCGGCGCTCGCCTCGATCAGCTCGCCGTTGACGCGCCCGTCGACGAGGAAGACGACGCGGTCCGCGTAGGCGGCGGCCACCGGATCGTGCGTGACCATGATGATCGTCTGCTCCTCCTGGTCGACCATGCCGCGGAGCAGGGCGAGCACCTCGCGGCTGGTCTGCGAGTCGAGCGCACCGGTCGGCTCGTCGCCGAAGAGCACCTCGGGGCGGGTGATCAGGGCCCGCGCCAGCGCCACGCGCTGCTGCTGGCCACCGGACATCTCGGAGGGCCGGTGCCCCGCGCGCTCGTCGAGACCGACCTGGTGCAGCACCTCACGGACCCGGGCCCGCGAGGGACGCCGCCCGGCCAGGCGCAGCGGCAGCGCCACGTTCTGCTCGGCGGTCAGCGACGGCAGCAGGTTGAACGCCTGGAACACAAAGCCGATGCGGTCGCGGCGCAGCAGGGTCAGCTTGGTCTCGCTCAGCCCGGTCAGTTCGGTGCCGCCCACGGTGACCGAACCCGAGGTGGGCCGGTCGAGCCCGGCCGCACACTGCAACAGCGTCGACTTACCCGAACCGGACGGGCCCATGACAGCGGTGAATGTGCCCTTGGGGAAGCCGAGGGAGACCTGGTCGAGGGCGGTCACCGCGCCGCCCCCCGACCCGTACTGCCTGCTCACGGAGCGCAACTTGATCGCGTCGTCAGTCATCTTTCCACTCATTCGGTGTCGGTCACCCCGCACATCGGGCGGGACGGATGGTCGGGAGCGCGTCGGCCACCTTGCCCTGGCCGGGCCGCCTCCGGGCGGCCCGGAGGCGGTGCGCGGGGTGCAGGAGGTTGCACGCGGCACGGGTCAGCCCGGCCCCGCGGGCCACCATCGAAATGCCGCCTTCCTCACAACTTCGATGGCTCCACGAAACCGTGTCGCGGGGAGCCGGCGCAGTGCGGCAGGACCGAGACCTGGGGTAGGGCCAGGCATACCCTCCGCGTTCGGTTCAGCTCGCCCCGGTGAACGTCCGGTTCGCGACGAGCGCGTGCCCGGTGCAGTCCAGGGCAGGCTGCGGTGGCAAGTCCTTGCCGCCGCCCGTACTGGTCCGGTCGCCACCGCCATGTACAGGGCCTCACTAGGGTGGCGGCATGCACCCAAGGAATGTGTGGCAGGCCATGACCGGGCCGGGCTTCCTGCGTTCGGCCTGGCCCTGGCGGTCGGTGGCATACCTGGTCACCGGCGTGGTGGCCGGAGCCGTCGCGCTGGTCTCGATCGTGACCGCGGTCGCGGTCGGCGGGGCACTCGCCGTCGTCCTGGTGGGTCTTCCGCTCCTCGTGCTCGCGGCGTTCGCCGGGATCCCGGTGGCGTCCGTGGAACGGCGCAGGCTGCGCCTCATCGACCTCGACCCGGCCGCCGACCAGCACCGCACGCCGCCCGTGCCGGGTCTGTGGGGATGGCTGCGGACGCGGCTGCGGGAGCAGGTGACCTGGCGTGAACTCGGGTACGCGCTGCTGTTCGCGGTGGTGCTGTGGCCGCTCGACGCACTAGCCGTCGTGGCGGGTCTGCTGTGCCCGGCGTCGATGGCCGCCACACCGGTCCTGCTGGCGACCCTCGGGGACGGCCGGGAGACGAAGGTCCTCAAGCAGTGGACGGTCACCACCTGGCCGGCGGCGTTCGGTGTCGCCGTGCTCGGAGCGGTGCTGCTCACGCTGGGTGCGTACCTCCTGGCGCTCGTGGCCGGGGCGCGGGCCGAGCTGACCCGCCTTCTGATCGCCCCGAGGGATGCCGGCCTGGGCGCGAAGGTCACCGAACTCGTACGTTCCCGGGTGCGGCTGGTGGATGCCTTCGAGGCGGAGCGGCGCCGCATCGAACGCGATCTGCACGACGGGGCACAGCAGCGCCTGGTCGCACTGACGATGACGCTCGGCCTGGCCCGCCTCGACGCGCCCCCGGGACCACTGGCCGACCAGCTCGCCAAGGCCCATGACGAGGCGGGCAAGGCGCTCACGGAACTACGCGAACTCATCCACGGCATCCACCCCAGGGTGCTCACGGACTACGGCCTGGAGGCGGCGGTGGCGGACGCCGCCGACCGCTCGGCGATTCCGGTCGAGACGGCCCTGCGGGTCCCGGAACGACTGCCCCAAGCGGTGGAGGCCGCAGCGTACTTCGTCGTGTCCGAGGCCCTGGCCAACGTCGCCAAGCACAGCGGGGCGAGCCGCGCCGAGGTGACCGGCGGGCACCGGGACGGACGGCTGGTCCTGGAGGTGCGCGACGACGGCCGGGGCGGTGCGAGCGAGGAGGGCGGCAGCGGACTCACCGGACTCGCGGACCGGGTGTCGGTCCTTGATGGCAGACTTGTGCTGTCCAGCCCGCCGGGTGGGCCGACCCTGCTGCGTGTGGAGATTCCTTGCGACCCTTACGAGCGGACCGACCCCTCCGCGTAGTGCTGGCCGAAGACAGCGTGCTGCTGCGCGAGGGACTCATCGGTCTGCTGACCCGCTGCGGCCATGAGGTGGTTGCGGCGGTCGGGGACGCGCCGGGGCTGCTCACTGCGGTCGCCGAGCACCACCCGGACATCGTCGTGACCGACGTGCGGATGCCGCCCGGCTTCCAGGACGAGGGCCTGCACGCGGCGGTCCAATTGCGCGAGAAGCAGCCGACGTTGCCCGTCCTGGTCCTGAGCCAGTACGTGCAGCGGGCCTACGCGTCCGAGCTGCTCGACTCCGGCGACGGCTCGGGCGTCGGCTATCTCCTCAAGGACCGTGTCGGCCAGGTCGAGGAGTTCGTGCACGCGCTGGCCGAGGTCGCCGACGGAGGCACCGTGGTCGACCCGGAGGTGGTACGCCAGCTGCTGCGCCGTCGCCGGGACCCGTTGGAGCGGCTGACGCCGCGTGAGCGGGAGGTTCTCGCCCTGGTCGCTCAGGGCAAGTCGAACGGCGCGATCGCCCGCGAACTGGTCGTCTCCGAGGCGGCGGTCGGCAAGCACATCGGCAGCATCCTCACCAAACTCGACCTGCCCCCGGCGGACGAGACACACCGCCGAGTGCTGGCGGTGCTCGCGTTCCTGAGAGCCTGACACCGCCTCGGCCCCTCCTCGGCAGCCTTCCCGGCCAGACGGTACAGCTCCAGCGGACATCCGTCGTATGCCCGTGGCGGAAGCCGGGCACGCCCCGACGAACCCACGTCGCGGCCGCCCTCACCCGCGTCGACCGAACAGGCCGCCTCACGGATCTGTGCGGCGCCCCGGCCCGCTCGCGGTCCCGGCTGCCCATGGGCACCCGGCCGGGCGTGTGCGGACGGGAGGAGATCTCTGTTCCTCATTTCCCGCTCCTTTAACGATTTCTTACACTTGATCCCGTGAGATTCACGTCCGGAGGTTTGCGAGACTGGGGCGGTGAGAAGTTCAGCTCCCGCACCGCGGGTCATCACCGTCGTCGGTCCCACTGCGGCCGGAAAGTCCGATCTGGGGGTATTCCTTGCTCAGCAGCTCGACGGCGAAGTGGTCAACGCCGACTCCATGCAGCTCTACCGGGGGATGGATATCGGCACCGCGAAGCTGACGCTCTCCGAACGCGGAAACGTTCCGCACCACCTGCTGGACATCTGGGACGTCACCGAGACCGCCAGCGTCGCCGAGTACCAGCGGCTGGCCCGCGCCGAGATCGACCGGCTGCTCGCAGCGGGCCGCACCCCCGTCCTGGTCGGCGGCTCCGGGCTCTACGTGAAGGGCGCCATCGACGCCCTGGAGTTCCCCGGCACGGACCCCGGCGTACGGGCCAGGCTGGAGGAGGAACTGGTCGAGCGCGGCTCCGGGGCGCTGCACGCCCGGCTCGCCACCGCCGACCCCGAAGCGGGCCGGGCCATCCTGCCGAGCAACGGCCGCCGAATCGTCAGGGCTCTCGAAGTCATCGAGATCACCGGCAAGCCCTTCACCGCCAATCTTCCCGGTAACGATGCGGTGTACGACACCGTCCAGATCGGCGTCGACGTGGACCGCCCCGAACTCGACGAACGCATCGCGCTGAGGGTCGACCGGATGTGGGCGGCCGGACTCGTGGACGAGGTGCGCGCACTGGAGGCGCACGGTCTGCGCGAAGGACGGACCGCGTCCAGGGCGCTCGGCTATCAGCAGGTGCTTGCCGCGCTGGCCCAGGAGTGCACCGAGGACGAGGCGCGCGCCGAGACCGTACGTGCCACCAAACGATTCGCGCGCCGGCAGGACTCATGGTTCCGCCGCGACCCGCGGGTCCACTGGCTCAGTGGTGCCGCGGAGCACCGCGGGGAACTCCCGCACCAGGCGCTGGCGTTGGTCGAACGAGCGGTTACAGCCTGATCACGTGATGGCATCGGGAAGCCCTGCCCGTCATTTCGGCGCCCGGGGGCGTGCCATTATCGAGCATCGATCGACCAGTGGAGTCCGAGTTGGGAGGGCGCGTGGCGATGGAGGCCGGCCCTCGCGACACAGAACAAGACGCACCGGACACGTTGCACGAGGCAGGACGCTTGAGCCCCGACGGGCCCGATGAGTTCGAGGCGACCCCCGAGGTCGAGGTCGAGCTGCGGCCTGCGCGACGTCTGCGCATCTGGCAGCTCGCACCGATCGTCATGCTCTCCGCAGTGGGATCGCTGATGTTCGCGTTCCCGCTGGCATTCGAGTTCGGTGACGGCGGCGCGGTCGTCGCCATGCTGGGCCTGCTGATCAGCTGCTGTGCCGCGGGCTGGGGCATGATGGCCGCCCGCCGCGTGGGCTACACCTGGCCCGGGCTGCCGCAGCGGGGCTCGGGCGAGAGGTCCGACTGGCGCGTGATCGCGCTGTACGTCGCCGTGTGCGCCGCACTGGTCGCACTGGCCGTCTGGCGCGTGGCGCGGCTGCGTCACTGACGGACGGAGCGTCCCGCCGTGCTGCCGTCCGGCCGCCGCGACGCTCCGTCTGCCACCGCTGCGCGCCGTCGCGCGGCCCGCTTTCGTCGGCTGCCGGTCGCTCCTCGTACAGTTGCCCTGTGAGCACCTCGCAGATCGCCTTCCTCAAGGGCCACGGCACGGAGAACGACTTCGTGATCGTTCCCGATCCGGACAACGCCGTCGACCTGTCCGCCTCCGCCGTCGCCCGCCTGTGCGACCGCCGGG
The DNA here is from genome assembly GCF_044328025.1 of Streptomyces sp. NPDC018000. Taxonomy (NCBI): domain Bacteria; kingdom Bacillati; phylum Actinomycetota; class Actinomycetes; order Kitasatosporales; family Streptomycetaceae; genus Streptomyces; species Streptomyces sp. NPDC018000. The sequence continues at coordinate 603,745 of NZ_JBIRGM010000004.1, read as the reverse complement.
CCGGCATCGGTGGCGACGGGCTGCTGCACGTCGTACGGTCCGCCGCGCACCCGGAGGCGCGGGCCATGGCGGGCGAGGCCGAGTGGTTCATGGACTATCGCAACGCCGACGGCTCGATCGCCGAGATGTGCGGCAACGGCGTACGGGTCTTCGCCCACTATCTGCAGCGTGCCGGGCTCGTCGAGGAGGGCGACCTCGCCGTCGCGACCCGGGGCGGTGTGAAGAAGGTGCACATCGCCAAGAGCGGCGACATCACGGTCTCCATGGGACGCGCGCTCCTTCCCGAGAACGGCGTCACGGTCAGCCTGGACGGCCGCAGCTGGGACGCCCGCAATGTGAACATGGGCAATCCGCACGCGGTCGCCTTCGTCGACGATCTGGCGCACGCCGGTGATCTGCTCTCCGTACCGCCGTTCAGCCCGGCGGCCGTCTACCCCGACGGCGTCAACATCGAATTCGTCGTGGACCGCGGACCGCGCCATGTCGCGATGCGGGTCCATGAGCGCGGCTCGGGCGAGACCCGCTCCTGCGGCACGGGCGCCTGCGCCGTCGCCGTCGCCACGGCTCGCAGGGACGGCGTCGACCCCACGGAGACAGGCACCCCGGTCACGTACACGGTCGATCTGCCCGGCGGCACCCTCGTGATCACCGAGCGGCCGGACGGCGAGATCGAGATGACCGGAGCCGCCGTGATCGTTGCCGAGGGCCTGATCGACTCTGACTGGCTCGAAACGGCTATCGGCTAGAGCTTCGCTCGAATGGGTGATCCGTTTCACGCTGAGCGAGAGCCGGACTCCGCCACGTGGTGGGCTCGATAGCATCAAGCACCGGCCCGGAGGCGCGTCCGCACCTCTCCACCGCCGGTCGACGTCGCCGGAGGTGCCCCATCAGCGCAGAGGCCACCAACTCAGGTGCTCCCATCCGCAGACGGGGCCGTCCCCGGATCGATCTCCGCAGGCTCGGCCGCGTCGCGCTGCTCGGCCCCGTCTCCCGCGACCGGCTGCCCGACGCGATCGGTCATGTCGCCGAGGCCCACCGGGCGCACCACCCGGATGCCGACCTCTCCATCCTGCACAGGGCCTACGTACTCGCGGAGTCCTCGCACCGCGGGCAGATGCGCAAGAGCGGCGAGCCGTACATCACGCATCCGCTCGCCGTCACGTTGATCCTTGCCGAGCTCGGCGCCGAGACCACGACACTCACGGCCTCACTGCTCCACGACACCGTCGAGGACACCGAAGTGACCCTCGATCAGGTGCGGGAGCAGTTCGGCAAAGAGGTCTGCTACCTCGTCGACGGCGTCACCAAACTCGAGAAGGTCGACTACGGAGCGGCGGCCGAACCCGAGACCTTCCGCAAGATGCTGGTCGCCACCGGGGACGACGTCCGGGTGATGTCGATCAAGCTCGCCGACCGGCTGCACAACATGCGCACCCTCGGCGTGATGCGCCCCGAGAAACAGGCCAGGATCGCCAAGGTCACCAGTGACGTGCTGATCCCGCTGGCCGAACGGCTCGGCGTACAGGCCCTCAAGACCGAGTTGGAGGATCTCGTCTTCGCGATCCTCCACCCCGAGGAGTACGAACACACCCGCGCACTGATCGCCGCTGCCTCGGCGCAACCGGACGCCTCCGGCGCCGCGGCGCCCCAGGACCTGCTCGCCGCCATCGCCGAGAACGTCGCGGCGGTGCTGCGCGAGGCCGACATCCCCGCAGAAGTCCTCATCAGGCCGCGCCACTACGTCTCCGTGCACCGGGTCAGGATCAAGCGCGGCGAACTGCGCGGCACCGACTTCGGCCGGCTGCTGGTGCTCGTCGGCGAGGACGCCGACTGCTATGCCGTGCTCGGTGAACTGCACACCTGTTTCACCCCGGTGATCTCCGAGTTCAAGGACTTCATCGCCGCCCCCAAATTCAACCTGTACCAGTCACTGCACACCGCGGTCGTGGGCCCCGACGGGGCGGTCGCCGAGGTCCTCATCCGTACGCACCGGATGCACAAGGTCGCCGAGGCGGGCGTCATCGCCCTCGGCAATCCGTACGCCGCGGACAGCGGCTCCGCGCCGCAGTCCGCCGAACCCGCGGACGGAGAGCGCGCGGACCCGACCCGGCCCGGCTGGCTCTCCAGGCTCCTGGAATGGCAGCAGTCCGCCCCGGACCCGGACACCTTCTGGACCACGCTCCGCGCCGACCTCGCCCAGGACCGGGAGATCACGGTCTTCCGCACCGACGGCGGCACGCTCGGGCTGCCCGCCGGAGCCAGCTGCATCGACGCCGCCTACACGCAGCACGGGGACGAGGCGCACAGCTGCATCGGCGCCCGGGTCAACGGCCGCCTGGCCACCCTCGGCACCGTGCTGAGCGACGGCGACACCGTGCAGCTGCTCCTTGCCGAGGACGCCGCTTCCGGCCCCTCGCCCGACTGGCTCGACCACGCCCGGACCCCCGCCGCCCGTATCGCCATCACCGGCTGGCTGGACGCACACCCCGAGGACACCCAGGGCCCGCACAGCAGCAGGCCCGCGGAGCCCAGGTCCGAACCACAGCTCCAGGAAAGCACCGGCCCCGGGCACGCCAGGTTCGCGAGCGCCGTGGTGGACCGGCCGGACGCCACCGTACGACTCGCGGGCTGCTGCACCCCCGCACCACCCGACGCCGTCACCGGATTCGTCGTGCGCGGCGGCGCCGTCACCGTGCACCGCCAGGAGTGTTCCGCGGTGGCCCGGATGCGGTCCGTCGGCCGGGTGCCGGTCTCGGTGAGCTGGGGCGACGCGGCCGGGTGCCGGGTCACCCTGGTCGCCGAGTCCTTCGGACGGCCCCGGCTGCTCGCCGATCTCACCGAGGCGATCGCGACAGCGGACGCGGCGATCATCTCCGCCACCGTCGAACCGCCCAGCGAACAGCGAGTCCGGCACACCTACACATTGCAGCTCCCCGATGCCACCGGACTTCCGGCGCTGATGCGTGCGATGCGAGACGTACCCGGGGTGTACGACGTGAGCCGCGCCCAGCACCCCGCCGCCACCGGCTGACGCCGCCGCGCAGCTCCATCTGCCACAGCGATCTCGTTCGAGTGGCGTGGCGCGCGCCGCACCTGCCCAGGCGGGAGTCGCTGGTAGCGGTAGTCCATGCCGATCACCTCCCGCCGTCTGCGGACCGCTCTGCTGGCCACCGCATCGGCCGCCCTCGTTGCCGCCGCCCTCCCCTCACCCGTGCCGCTCGGCAACGGCGATCCACTCTTCCCGCACCTCGGCAACCCCGGGTACGACGTCCTCTCGTACGACATCGGGCTGACCTACCACGGCAGCAACAGCAAGCCGCTGGATGCCGTCACCACGATCGACGCGCGGACCACCGAGCCGCTGGACCGGATCAACCTCGACTTCGCCCGGGGCGCTGTCCGTACGGTCGAAATCAACGGTCTGCGCGCCGACTTCGCCATGGCGGACGAGGACCTGGTCATCCAGCCACCCGGCCGACTCCCGGCCGGAGCGCCGCTGCACATCACCGTCGAGCACACCAGTGACCCGAACGGCGGCCAGGACAGCGGAGGCTGGTTGCGCACCGCCGACGGTCTGGCCATGGCCAATCAGGCCGATGCCGCGCACCGGGTCTTCCCGAGCAACGACCATCCCGCTGACAAGGCGTACTTCACCTTCCGGATCACCGCACCCAAGGACCTCACCGTGGTCGCCAACGGCCTGCCCGTCGGCACGGCCCGACAAGGCACCGAGACCACGTGGACCTACCGGACCGAACACCCCATGGCCACCGAACTGGCCCAGGTCTCCATCGGCCGCTCCACCGTCCTGAAACGGACCGGGCCGCACGGGCTGCCGGTCCGCGACGTGGTGCCGAGCGTCGACCGCAAGCAGCTGGAACCCTGGCTCAGCAAAACACCCGATCAGCTGGAATGGATGGAACAGCAGGTCGGCCCCTACCCCTTCGAGACATACGGACTGCTGGTCGTCGCCACCGACACCGGCTTCGAGCTGGAGACACAGACGCTCTCGCTCTTCGAACGGTCCCTGTTCACCCGGACCGCCTACCCCAAGTGGTACGTCGAATCGATCATGGTCCACGAGCTCGCCCACCAATGGTTCGGCGACAGCGTCTCCCCACAGGTATGGTCCGATCTGTGGCTCAACGAGGGGCATGCCAGCTGGTACGAGGCCCGCTACGCCGAGGAACACGCCAACAAGCCACTGGAAAGCCGGATGCACGACGCCTACATCAAGTCCGACGACTGGCGTGCCGCGGGCGGCCCGCCGGCTCGCCCCGATGTTCCGGCGCCCGGACAGAAGCTCAGCCTGTTCCGGCCGGTGGTGTACGACGGCAGCGCACTGATCCTCTACGCGCTGCGTCAGGAGATCGGCGAGGCCGCCTTCGACCGCCTGGAGCGAGCCTGGGTGAAGGATCACCGGGATTCCAACGCCGCCACCGCGGACTTCGTCCGGCTGGCGTCACAGACCGCGGGCCGAGACCTGACCTCGTTCTTCGACGGCTGGCTGTACGGCAAGAAGACCCCGCCGATGCCGGGGCATCCGGACTGGCGCAGCGCCGAGCCCGGCGGGCAGCGATAGGACCGACCGGTCTATCGGCCCCCAGGCCGTAAACCCGTGTGACGGGCCCGGCGGATCATGCCACTATCGACAGGTCGCCGCGGCGGCCGGACCGGACTTCCGACAGCGGGAATCATCGGGAGAGGTCACGCGTTGTGACACATGTAACGGACTTCCATCGACGTAAGGATCCAATGACCTCCTCTTCTTCCCTTCCCCAGGACGCGCAGGACGCGCAGAGCGCCACGGAGAATGTCACCGAGAGCCTCACCGAGAGCCTTCGGGCCGACGCCCTGATGGAAGAGGACGTCGCCTGGAGCCACGAGATCGACGGAGAGCGGGACGGCGAGCAGCTCGACCGCTCCGAGCGCGCCGCACTGCGGCGTGTCGCGGGACTCTCGACCGAGCTCGAGGACGTCACCGAGGTCGAGTACCGACAGCTGCGCCTGGAGCGTGTGGTGCTGGTCGGCGTCTGGACCTCGGGGACCGTGCAGGACGCGGAGAATTCCCTCGCGGAGCTGGCCGCGCTTGCGGAGACGGCGGGCGCCCAGGTGCTCGACGCGGTCTTCCAGCGCCGCGACAAGCCCGACCCGGCCACTTACATCGGCTCGGGCAAGGCGCTGGAGCTGCGTGACATCGTCCTCGAAGCAGGGGCCGACACCGTCGTCTGCGACGGTGAGCTCAGCCCCGGCCAGCTGATCCACCTGGAAGACGTCGTCAAGGTGAAGGTGGTCGACCGGACCGCCCTGATCCTCGACATCTTCGCCCAGCACGCCAAGTCCCGAGAGGGCAAGGCGCAGGTCTCGCTGGCACAGATGCAGTACATGCTGCCGCGGCTGCGCGGCTGGGGCCAGTCGCTCTCCCGTCAGATGGGCGGCGGCGGTTCCAGCGGCGGTGGCGGCATGGCAACCCGTGGTCCCGGTGAGACCAAGATCGAGACGGACCGGCGCCGGATCCGCGAGAAGATGGCGAAGATGCGCCGGGAAATCGCGGAGATGAAGACCGGCCGCGAGATCAAGCGCCAGGAGCGCAAGCGCAACAAGGTGCCGTCGGTCGCAATCGCCGGCTACACCAACGCGGGCAAGTCCTCGTTGCTCAACCGGCTGACCGGTGCGGGCGTCCTGGTGGAGAACGCACTGTTCGCCACCCTGGATCCGACCGTGCGCCGGGCCGAGACGCCGAGCGGCCGGATCTACACCCTGGCCGACACCGTCGGGTTCGTACGGCATCTGCCGCACCACCTCGTCGAGGCGTTCCGCTCCACCATGGAGGAGGTCGGTGAATCCGATCTGATCCTGCATGTGGTGGACGGCTCTCACCCGGTGCCGGAGGAACAGCTTGCCGCGGTGCGCGAGGTGATCCGCGAAGTGGGCGCGGTGGACGTGCCGGAGATCGTGGTGATCAACAAGGCGGATGCGGCCGATCCGCTGGTGCTGCAGCGGCTGCTGCGCATCGAGAAGCACGCGATCGCCGTCTCGGCGCGTACCGGTGCGGGCATCGATGAACTGCTCGCGCTCGTCGATACCGAACTGCCCCGGCCCTCGGTCGAGATCGAGGCGCTTGTCCCGTACACCCATGGCGGGCTGGTCTCCCGGGTGCACGCCGAGGGCGAGTTGATCTCCGAGGAGCACACGTCGGAGGGCACCCTGCTCAAGGCGCGAGTGCATGAGGACCTGGCAGCCGACCTCAACTCGTTCGTGCCCGTGGCGCACTGACCGCAGCACGGTACGGCTCAGTACGGACCGAAGGCCCGTTCCCGGCGGCACTTTCCAGGGAACGGGCCTTCGGGCGTGCGGGTGGCCGCTACCGGCTGCCGAACAGACAGCGGGAACCCCGGCGGGCAACTGCCGCACGGGGGTCTCTGCCGTGCCGTCACCGTCACTCGAACCTGGCCGGGTGACGGTCCGTCGTCACTGCCCTGCGTACTTCTTGCTTACGGACTCGAAGACGCCCTTGGCTTCCTTGCCGAGGCGTGGTCCGGCCAGCCAGCCGGCCGTCGCCGGGCCGATGGAGGTGTTCGAGACCAGCGCGGGCTTGCCGTCCTGGCCCGCCGCGACCCAGCCGCCGCCGGAGGCGCCGCCCGTCATGGTGCAGCCGATGCGGTACATCGTGGGGTCCTGTGCGGTCAGCGAGAGCCGGCCGGGCTTGTCCGCGCACTGGAGGGCCTTCTGGCCGTCGTACGGCGGTGCGGCCGGGAAGCCGGTGGCCGTCATGCTGCCGATCTTAGGCACGGCCGGGGCATTGAACTCGACGGGCAGCGCGGAGCCGACCGTTTCCTCCAGGGACTTACCCCTCGAGCCTTTCTCCGGCGTGACACGCAGCACCGCGAAGTCGTACGGGGCGCCCTGCCCGCCGGTCGAGGAACCCTGCGAGATCCACTGGTCGGACGTCTGCGCCCACTGGCCCCACCACACGCCGTACGGCGCGATCTCCTGCTTGGTCGCCTTCTGCAACTCGGCCGTCGACAGACCGCTGTTGTTGTACGACGGAACGAAGGCGATGTTGCGGTACCAGCCGCCCTTCTTGCCCGCGTGCACACAGTGCCCCGCGGTCCACACCAGGTTGGACTTTCCGGGGTGCGCCGGGTCCTTCACCACGGTCGCGGAGCAGACCATGGAGCCCTCGGGGCTGTCGAAGAGCAGCTTCCCGGACTCCGCGGCATTGGCGTGGTACGGCGTCCGGACACCGGCGGCCTGGACCGGCGCGGGCGTCGGATCCGTCACACCCACATCACCCGAGATGTCATTGTCGACCGGCCTCTCCGGCGACTTGTCGGCATCCCGCATCCGGTCCGGGTCCCAGAGGCCCTCGATGATCGGGTTGACGAAGTCCTTGGCCTCGCGCAGCCACTTCTCCTTGTCCCAGTTCTTCCACTCGCCGTTCTTCCACTGGTCGACGTCGATCCCGTGTTCCTTGAGCCGGTCCTTCAGATCGTCCGGAATAGTGATCTTGCCGTCCGAGGACTGGCCGGCGGGAGTGCTGGCCTTGTCACTGGCGTTGTCCTCGCCCGGACCGCAGGCAGTGGCGGTGAGCGCGAGGACCGCAGTGACCGCGGCCACGGCGAGCGCCGAGGAACGCGTGCGACGCGCGCTCCCCTGACGTGCGGTGGGAACTGGTCGAATGAGTCGCATGTGGTGATCCCCCTGGGACTTCGAAACTCAACACTTCTGTCCTGCACTTCGGTACTGCTCGGAGCCATCCGCTCCGAACGTCCTGAAGACCCCCGGAAATTTGCCCGAGCCCTCCGTGCGGCCCCCCACTATGCCGGTGCCGATGGGGACGGTGCGCGGCAGGGCCACGGTTCCGCCCCCGCAAGGATCTGCGGATCCACCCGTGATCCCCGGCGTCGGGCGTCGTTGATACGTACGAGGGACTGGAGGACAGCGTTCATTCCCGCGGTCCGTCCATGCGCCGACGTACTGACGTGCAACGCAACTGTTACAGCGGGAGGACCAACAGCCGTGGCCGTGACCGAATCAGCTCCGGTGGCAGTGCCGGCGGCGCACGAGGGCATCCTGCGCCGCCAGTCGCTGCGCGAATCCGCCGCCCGTACCTACGCGCGTTCACTGCCGATCGTGCCGGTACGCGCCCGTGGGATGACCATCGAAGGCGCGGACGGGCGGCGATACCTCGACTGTCTCTCCGGAGCCGGCACCCTGGCGCTCGGTCACAACCATCCGGTGGTCCTGGAGGCGATCAAGAAGGTGATCGACTCGGGTGCACCGCTGCATGTGCTCGACCTCGCCACCCCCGTCAAGGACGCCTTCACCACGGAGCTGTTCGCCACCCTGCCGCGGCAGTTCGCCGACAATGCGCGGATCCAGTTCTGCGGACCTGCCGGTACGGATGCCGTCGAGGCAGCATTCAAACTGGTCCGTGCCGCGACCGGTCGCAGCGGACTCCTCGCCTTCAACGGCGCCTACCACGGCATGACAGCGGGAGCCCTTGCCGCCTCGGGCGGCGCCGAGGACGTACGGGTGACGCGTCTGCCCTTCCCGCAGAACTACCGCTGCCCCTTCGGTATCGGAGGCGAGCGCGGTGCGGAGATCGCCGCCCGGTGGACCGAGAACCTCCTGGACGACCCCAAGGGAGGCGCACCCGCGCCGGCCGGGATGATCCTCGAACCCGTGCAGGGGGAGGGTGGTGTGAACCCCGCCCCTGACAGCTGGATGCGCCGGATGCGCGAGATCACCGAGGCCCGGTCCGTCCCCCTGATCGCCGACGAGGTTCAGACGGGCGTCGGCCGCACCGGCGCATTCTGGGCGGTCGAACACAGCGGGATCGTGCCCGATGTGATGGTGCTCTCCAAGGCTATCGGCGGATCCCTCCCGCTCGCAGTGATCGTCTACCGCTCCGAACTCGACACCTGGGAGCCGGGCGCCCACGCCGGCACCTTCCGCGGCAACCAGCTCGCGATGGCGGCAGGCACCGCCACCCTTGCCTTCGTACGGGAGCACCACCTCGCCGAGCGCGCCGCGACACTCGGCGCCCGGATGGTCGCACGCCTCCAGGCACTGGCCACGGACCACCCGTCCATCGGGGACGTCCGCGGGCGGGGCCTGATGATCGGGGTGGAACTCGTCGACCCCGAGGCTGCTCCACGGGGCGACGGTCCCGAGCCACCGCCCGCCCCGGTTCTCGCCGCAGCCGTCCAACAGGAATGCCTGCACCGCGGCCTCATCGTCGAACTCGGCGGACGCCACTCCACCGTCGTACGCCTGCTCCCTCCCCTCACGCTCACCGACGAACAGGCAGCAGCGGTCGTGGACCGCCTCGCCGATGCCCTGGCAGCAGCCGAGCGCTCGCCGCACCGCCGAACCATGACCGGGTCGGCTCGCTGACCCCGGACACCCTCACAAGGAAGACCGCCGTGAACCCCACTTCCGCGCCCCAGGCCGACGGCCCTCCCCCCACCCAGCAGCGAGGACAGGCCGGACTCACCGGCAACTTCGTCGTCGAGCAGAACACCGTGCCCCGTCAGATGGCGGCACCGCACGACGAGCGGTACGTCCCGAAGGCCACGTTCACCTGTGCGGCACCGGCCGACCTCCTCGATCATCCGGACCCGCTGCGGGCCGCCGACACAGCGGGCGTCGAGAATCTGCTCCGCTGCTGGGTCCGGGAGAGCGACCTGCCCCGGCCGGACGGCAACACACTCCGCATCCCGCTCCCCGCCAGCGGGACCGCTCTGCTCGTCCCCGTCCGCTACTGGTCCGCCACGGGCTGGCACCGCTTCGGCATGCCTGCGCTGGAGGGGGCACCCGAAGGAGCACCACCCACAGACGCCGTCACGGTCGCCGCTCTCCTGGGCCGCGAGGCCGACCGTCACGAAGGCGCCGACATGGTGGCCCGGGTCGCCGACTCCGTACAGCGGACGGCCGGCTTCATCGCCGAGCGGCGCCGCACCCCCGGCGCCCCGGCCGAAGCGGACCTCTTTCTCACCGCCGAGCAGTCACTTCTCCTCGGACATCCGCTCCACCCCACCCCCAAGAGCCGCGAAGGCCTCTCGGACTCCGAATCCCGCCTCTACTCACCCGAGTTGCGCGGTTCCTTCCCACTGCACTGGATGGCTGTCGACCTGTCCGTGCTGGCCACCGACTCCGCCTGGACCGATGGAGGCCGTCCGGTGTCGGCCACGGAACTGATCACCTCCCATGCCGAAGGACTGCAACTCCCCGACAACACCGCGCCGATTCCACTCCACCCCTGGCAGGCCCGCGAACTCGGACACCGGCCCGAAGCCGCCGCCCTGCTCGACGCCGGACTCCTGCACGACCTCGGGCCGTACGGGAAGCACTGGCATCCCACCTCATCCGTCCGTACCGTGCACCGACCCGGTACCGATGTCATGCTCAAGCTCTCCCTGGGCGTTCGCATCACCAACTCCCGTCGTGAGAATCTCCGCAAGGAACTCCACCGTGGAGTGGAGGTCCACCGACTGCTCCGCAGCGGACTCGCCGCACAGTGGCACGCCGTCCACCCGGGCTTCGACATCGTCCGCGACCCCGCCTGGCTCGCCGTCGACGGCCCGGACGGCGGGCCTGTCGCGGGCCTCGACGTGATGCTGCGCCACAACCCGTTCGGTCCGTTCGACGACGCGGTCTGCATCGCCGCGCTCACCGCTCCACGCCCCTGGCCGGGCCGGACGGGCATGCATTCACGCCTCGCCGAGATCGTGATCTCCCTGGCCGCTGCCACTGGAAGAGCAGCAGGAGCCGTCGCCACCGAGTGGTTCCTGCGCTACCTCGACCGCGTCGTACGCCCCGTGCTCTGGCTCGACGCCCACGCAGGCGTGGCCCTCGAAGCCCACCAGCAGAACACCCTGGTTCTGCTCGACCCCCACGGCTGGCCCGTCGGCGGCCGGTACCGCGACAATCAGGGCTACTACTTCCGCGAGTCCCACCGCGCGGCACTGGAACAGCGGCTCCCGGGCATCGGATCGGCCAGCGACACCTTCGTCTCCGACGCGGTCACCGACGAGCGCTTTGCCTACTACCTCGGCATCAACAATGTGTTCGGCCTGATCGGAGCCTTCGGTGCCCAGCACCTCGCCGACGAACACGTGCTCATCGCCGCGTTCCGTCGATTTCTCGGCTCGGCCGCCGCACTGGGTTCCCCGCTGCCCGCACATCTGCTGGAAAACTCCCACCTGCGATGCAAGGCCAACCTGCTGACCCGGCTGCACGGCCTCGACGAACTCGTCGGGCCTGTCGACACCCAGTCCGTCTACGTCACCATTGCCAACCCCCTATGTGTCTGAGGGAACATGACCACCGCCTGAACCGCCGAGAGGAGAGCGACATCGTGGTTTCCGCCGATGCGCACACCGGCGCCGGTACCGGCCCTGCCCCCAAGGCCGACACGGGCGCCGAGGACACCCTGGACCTGCCGCTCCCCGAAGAACTCCTCGCCCTGTTCGGCGAGGACACACCGGCCACCGCCACACGCCCCCAGCCGCCGGACGCGTCCGCGTCATCCGGACCGGACGGCGCCGGCCCGGCCGCAGGCACGCAGGCGGCCATGAGCCGGCCGGCCGCCTCGGACCTGCTGGACCGCCCTGCCGACTGGGGACCGGTCACCACGCCGGCCGGAGTGTTCCAACTCGTCCCCGTGCGACTGGAACGCGACCTTGCCGTGATCAGCCGCTGGATGAACGATCCAGCAGTCGCCGCATTCTGGGAACTCGCCGGGGCCGAAGCCGTCACAGCCGACCATCTGCGCCCTCAACTCGACGGCGACGGACGAAGCGTCCCGTGCCTCGGCGTGCTGGCAGGCGTTCCCATGAGCTACTGGGAGATCTACCGAGCGGATCTCGATCCGCTGGCGCGTCGCTACCCCGCTCGACCGCACGACACCGGAATCCACCTTCTCATCGGCGGTGTGAACAACCGCGGACGTGGGGTCGGCACAACCCTGCTCCGGGCCGTCGCCGATCTCGTACTCGACAACCGTTCCCGGTGCGCACGAGTTGTGGCAGAGCCCGACCTGCGTAACACCCCTTCCGTCTCCGCTTTCCTGAGCGCAGGTTTCCGCTTCTCCGCGGAAGTCGAACTCCCCGGCAAACGAGCCGCCCTGATGGTCCGCGACCGAACGCACCGTGCCCAGCTGTGAACGATCTGCCGCATTGCATACACCGCTCGAACCCCATCGGTTCCACCCCGAGGAGTCCCCGTGCCGAAATACCCTGCGAGCCACGATTCAGCGGAGTCTGCCGCGCTGCTCAGCACGCCAGAACTGAACCGGACGGTCTGGGACGGAGCCGCCGCCCGACTGCTCGCGAAGATGCTCGGTCAATTCGCCTACGAGGAAGTCATCGAGCCGGTCCGGCAGGCCGACGGGGGCAACACATACACCCTCGGGCTCGACGACAGTGGAATCCTGAGCTTCAGCGCCCGGCGGGGCGTATACGGCAGTTGGCACATCGTTCCCGATTCGATTCTGGAGACGTGCGGCGACGCCCAGGAGTCGCCGTCGGAATCGACGCGGGACAGCGGCCGGGGCGTGCCTGCCGAGCCACTGGGGGACCGGAACACGCGCAGCGTCCCCTTCCGTGACCCGCTGCAGTTCCTCGCCCGCGCCCGCCACCTCCTCAGGATCGACGGCACCACCCTCGGCCACCTCATCCGCGAGATCACCACCACCCTCGCCGCCGACGCCCGGCTCGACCACACAGCCCTCTCCGCCGCCCGGCTGGCCGATCTCGACTACGCCGAGCTGGAGGGACACCAGACAGGACACCCCTGGCTCGTCGCCAACAAGGGGCGCCTCGGCTTCTCCGCCGCCGACGCCTCCCGCTACGCACCCGAGGCCCGCAGGCCGGTGAGGCTGCCGTGGATCGCCGTCTCCACCCGGATCGCCGCCTACCGAGGGGTGACCGGCCTGGCCACACCCGAGCAGTTGTACGTACAGGAACTCGACCTGTCGGTCCGCGATTCCTTCGCCGCCGTGCTCCGCGCCCGCGACCTCGATCCCGGCGGCTATCTCTGTCTTCCCGTGCACCCATGGCAGTGGGACGAATGGATCGTTCCGGTCTTCGCCCCAGCCATTGCCGCAGGCGACATCGTGCCGCTCCACGCCGACGCCGACCTCCGGCTGCCTCAGCAGTCCATCCGCACCTTCGCCAATGTGTCCCGCCCCGACCGGCACACCGTCAAACTGCCCCTGTCGATCCTCAATACGCTGGTCTGGCGAGGACTGCCGACCGAACGCACCCTTGCGGCCCCCGCCGTCACCACCTGGGTCCAGGGTCTGCGCGACCGCGACGCTTTTCTGCGCGACACGTGCAGGGTCATCCTGCTCGGCGAGGTGGCCTCCGTGACCGTCGAGCATCCGCTGTACGACCACCTTCCGGAGGCTCCTTACCAGTTCAAGGAGATCCTCGGCGCGATCTGGCGAGAACCCCTCCAGCCCCGGCTCGCGCCGGGCGAACGGGCCCGGACCCTTGCCTCGCTGCTCCACACCGATCCGCAGGGCCACGCTTTCACGGCCGAACTCGTCGCCCGCTCGGGGCTGACACCCACCACCTGGCTGACCCGGCTCTTCGCCGCGCTGCTCCCGCCGCTGCTGCACTTCCTCTACCGCTACGGCACCGTGTTCTCCCCACACGGAGAGAACGCCATCGTCGTCTTCGACGACCAGGACGTACCGGTTCGCCTGGCGATCAAGGACTTCGTGGACGACGTGAACATCAGCGCCCAGCCGCTGCCGGAGCACGAGTCGATGCCACAGGACGTACGCCGCGTCCTGCTCACCGAGGAGCCCTCCTTCCTCACCCAGTTCATCCACTCCGGACTGTTCATCGGCGTCTTCCGCTTCCTGTCCCCGCTGTGCGAGGAACAGCTGGGAGTTCCGGAGGCCGATTTCTGGTCACTCGTAAGGGACGAGATCCTGCGACACCAAGCCCGTTTCCCCGAGCTCAAGAAGCGATTCGAGATGTTCGACATGCTGACGCCCCGCATCGAACGTCTCTGTCTGAACCGCAACCGCCTGCACGTGGACGGATACCGGGACCGCCCCCGGCGCCCGCACGCCGCCATCCACGGCACCGTTCCCAACCCGCTCCACCCCTCCGCCCGAGTCCGGGACTGATCGCCGTTGTCAGTGGCGCCCCGTAGGGTGGTCGGGCTATGACAAAGCCATCCCTCCCCGAGCTCCTCCACGCCGCCGTAACCGCCGTCGGTGGTACGGAACGGCCCGGCCAGGCCGCCATGGCCGAGGCCGTTGCCGAGGCTGTCGACGACAATGCCCATCTGCTCGTCCAGGCCGGCACCGGCACGGGCAAATCCCTTGGCTACCTGGTGCCCGCGCTGGCGCACGGGGAGCGCGTCGTAGTGGCGACGGCGACCCTGGCACTGCAGCGCCAGCTCGTGGAGCGCGACCTTCCGCGTACGGTCGACGCTCTGCATCCGCTGCTGCGCCGCCGCCCCCAGTTCGCCATGCTCAAGGGCCGCTCGAACTATCTCTGCCTGCACCGGCTCCACGAAGGAGTGCCCCAGGACGAGGAGGAGGGGCTCTTCGACCAGTTCGAGGCAGCGGCCCCGTCGAGCAAGCTCGGTCAGGATCTGCTGCGGCTGCGGGACTGGTCGGACGAGACCGAGACCGGCGACCGTGACGACCTCACCCCGGGTGTGTCCGACCGCGCCTGGGCGCAGGTCTCCGTCTCCTCCCGCGAATGCCTGGGCGCCGGCAAGTGCGCGTACGGCGCGGAGTGCTTCGCGGAGCAGGCCCGTGAGCGTGCCAAGCTCGCCGACGTCGTCGTCACCAATCACGCCCTCCTTGCCATCGACGCCATCGAGGGCGCTCCGGTGCTTCCGCAGCATGAGGTACTGATCGTCGACGAGGCCCATGAGCTGGTCTCCAGGGTCACCGGTGTGGCCACCGGCGAGCTCACGCCCGGCCAGGTCAACCGGGCGGTACGCCGAGCGGCGAAGCTGGTCGACGAGAAGGCGGCCGACGCCCTGCAGACCGCGTCGGAGGGCTTCGAACGGGTGATGGAGCTGGCGCTCCCCGGCCGTCTGGAGGAGGTCCCCGAGGACCTCGGCTACGCGCTGCTCGCGCTCCGTGACGCCGCGCGTACGGTGATTTCGGCCCTGGGTACCACCCGGGACAAGTCGGTCCAGGACGAGGACGCCGTCCGCAAGCAGGCACTCGCATCGGTGGAGACGATTCACGGCGTCGCCGAGCGCATCACCCAGGGCTCGGAGTACGACGTCGTCTGGTACGAGCGTCATGACCGTTTCGGCGCCTCTGTGCGGGTCGCCCCGCTCTCCGTCTCCGGACTTCTGCGCGAGAAGCTCTTCGCTGAGAGGTCCGTCGTGCTCACCTCGGCCACGCTCAAGCTCGGCGGGGATTTCAATGGGGTGGGGGCGTCGCTCGGACTCGCTCCCGAAGGCACCGCGGGTGACGACAATCCGCAGTGGAAGGGGCTCGACGTCGGGTCGCCGTTCGACTATCCGAAGCAGGGAATCCTGTACGTCGCCAGGCATCTGGCCACGCCCGGCCGGGAGGGTTCTCGCACCGACATGCTGGATGAGCTCGCCGAACTGGTGGAGGCGGCGGGCGGGCGCGCCCTCGGGCTGTTCTCGTCCATGCGGGCGGCCCAGGCCGCCGCCGAGGAATTGCGCGGCCGACTCGACAAGCCGATCCTGCTGCAGGGCGAGGAGACCCTTGGAGAGCTGATCAAGAACTTCGCGGCCGATCCCGAGACCTGCCTCTTCGGCACGCTTTCGCTCTGGCAGGGAGTGGATGTGCCCGGGGCCAGCTGCCAGCTGGTGGTCATGGACAGGATCCCGTTCCCTCGCCCCGACGACCCGCTGATGAGCGCACGCCAGAAGGCGGTCGAGGAGGCGGGAGGCAATGGGTTCATGGCTGTCGCGGCGACGCATGCCGCTCTGCTGATGGCCCAGGGCGCCGGCCGGCTTGTACGGGCCACGGGCGACAAGGGTGTGGTCGCGGTGCTCGATCCGCGACTGGCCAACGCCCGGTACGGCAGCTATCTGCGCGCCTCGCTGCCCGATTTCTGGTACACCACCGACCGAAACCAGGCGCGCCGCTCACTCGCGGCCATCGACGCGGCAGCCAAGGCCAACGGCCAGTAGCCCGCCCGGGTGCCCGGCGGCACAGGCAGACCCCGGGATCGGCGCAGTGGATCCCGGGGTCCGGTCTGAAGGCGGCGAGTCTTCACACCCGCCGCAGCACCGCCACCACCTTGCCGAGAATCGTCGCCTCGTCGCCCGGGATCGGCTGGTATGCGGAGTTGTGCGGGAGCAGCCACACATGGCCGTCCTCCCGCTTGAAGCGCTTGACCGTGGCCTCGCCGTCCAGCATGGCCGCGACGATGTCGCCATTCTCCGCGACGGGCTGGCGGCGCACGGTGACCCAGTCTCCGTCACAGATCGCAGCCTCGATCATCGAGTCACCGACGACCTTGAGGACGAACAGCTCTCCGTCACCGACCAGCTGGCGGGGGAGCGGGAAGACGTCCTCGACCGATTCCTCGGCGAGGATCGGGCCACCCGCTGCGATCCGGCCGACCAGCGGCACATACGACGCCGCGGGCTTCCCGGTCGTATCGGTGGGCTGCGAGCTGGGCTGGTCCGAACCGCGGACCTCGTACGCCCGCGGGCGATGGGGGTCGCGACGCAGGAAGCCCTTGCGCTCCAGGGCCATCAGCTGATGGGCGACGGAGGACGTGCTGGACAGGCCGACCGCCTGGCCGATCTCCCGCATCGAGGGCGGGTACCCACGCCGCTGCACGGAGTCCCGGATCACCTCGATCACGCGCCGCTGCCGGTCTGTGAGCCCCGAGCTGTCCGCCCGGATGCCTGGAGGTCGGCCGGGCAACGAGCGCACTGGGCGCACGGGCTCCGGCCCCTCCGTGTTCGTGACTGAGTCATTCATGGCATGCACCGGCTCGAGTCGGCTCTGGGAGCGGTCCTGGGCAGTGATGGTGGCACTGTCTGCGGTGGTGGTCACGTCGGCCCCTCTCGAATGGTCTCCCTAGCTGGACAACGGTAGTAGCTTTCGAAAGGTTGCGCCAAACACACGTTCGAGTGAAAAACGAATAAAAGTCTGTCGTGTGTTCACTGGTGGGTGTATGCGTGACGGCCGGAGTGACCGGTTCCCTGCTTGGGCCGACCCCTTGGGGCGACCGGCAATTCGGGCTATTACGGTAGCGTTCGCCGGCGCGGCGTCGCCACGCGGGGTGGTCTCCGAGTCGTTGTCCGAGTCCGACAGCAGGAGCCCCGCAATCCTGGCAGCCGCGCGGTTCCCGTAACCTCGTGCTCGGCCGTAGGCTGCCTGCGGTCCGCTCGCGATGCGCGACACGCGCTGGGGCTGAATGTGCGACCAAACCCAAGATCTAGTGGTTGGATTGTTCCAGTCGCCCACAAGTTGTGGTCCCCGGTCTGCCGGGGGGCGGTCATCGCCTATGCTTGTGACTGCTTCGAGGGGCCCTGGCGGGCCCCGAAGAGGCTATTCAGTCGTGCTGTGAAGGAGGGTCGGAAGCCATGCACTGCCCCTTCTGCAGGCACCCCGACAGCCGGGTCGTCGACAGTCGCACCACCGATGACGGCACGTCGATCCGCCGTCGCCGTCAGTGCCCCGACTGCTCCCGCCGTTTCACGACGGTGGAGACCTGCTCGCTGATGGTGGTGAAGCGCAGCGGTGTGACCGAACCCTTCAGCCGTACCAAGGTCATCTCGGGCGTGCGCAAGGCATGCCAGGGGCGGCCGGTCACCGAGGACGCCCTCGCCAAGCTCGGCCAGCGGGTCGAGGAGGCAGTGCGTGCCACCGGCAGCGCCGAGCTGACCACCCATGACGTGGGTCTGGCCATCCTCGGCCCCCTGCAGGAACTCGACCTCGTCGCGTACCTGCGTTTCGCGTCCGTGTACCGGGCGTTCGACACACTTGAAGACTTCGAGGCCGCCATCGCGGAACTCCGCGAACGGCGGTCTCCCGCGGAGGAGCGCGGGAGGGGCGAGACCCTTGAGGTCCCCGTTCCCGCCGTCGCCGACTGAGCGACACCGGCCGATCGGCACAGGTCCATGGGCCGGCGACAGGGCGGCTGTATTTGGACTTGCTCCGGGCGCTGTGCGTGGTGCCCGAAGTATTGGAGACAGGCTGTGCCCCGGGAAGTTCTGGGCACTTCAGGGCGTTTTTGCCCACATATGGGAGGCGGCATGACAGAGACGGCGAGCGGCCCGGCACGAGGTTCCCGAGCCAAGGGATCCAAGTCGAGCAAGGGGCTGCGTATCGAGCGCATCCACACCACCCCCGGCGTACATCCGTACGACGAGGTGGCATGGGAGCGCCGTGACGTCGTCATGACCAACTGGCGCGACGGCTCGATCAACTTCGAGCAGCGTGGCGTCGAGTTCCCCGACTTCTGGTCGGTGAACGCGGTCAACATCGTCACCAGCAAGTACTTCCGCGGGGCCGTCGGCACCCCGCAGCGCGAGACCGGTCTGCGACAGCTCATCGACCGGATCGTGAAGACGTACCGCAAGGCCGGCGAGGACCACGGATACTTCGCCTCTCCCGCGGACGCCGAGATCTTCGAGCACGAGCTGGCGTACGCCCTCCTGCACCAGATCTTCAGCTTCAACTCGCCGGTCTGGTTCAACGTCGGTACGTCCCAGCCGCAGCAGGTGTCCGCCTGCTTCATCCTGGCCGTCGACGACTCCATGGAGTCGATCCTCGACTGGTACAAGGAAGAGGGCATGATCTTCAAGGGCGGCTCCGGCGCCGGCCTGAACCTCTCCCGTATCCGCTCCTCGAAGGAGCTGCTGTCCTCCGGTGGCAACGCCTCCGGCCCGGTCTCCTTCATGCGCGGTGCCGACGCCTCCGCCGGAACGATCAAGTCCGGTGGCGCCACCCGGCGCGCGGCCAAGATGGTCATTCTCGACGTCGACCACCCCGACATCGAGAACTTCATCGAGACCAAGGTGAAGGAGGAGGAGAAGATCCGCGCACTGCGCGACGCGGGCTTCGACATGGACCTGGGCGGCGACGACATCACGTCCGTCCAGTACCAGAACGCCAACAACTCGGTGCGTGTGAACGACGAGTTCATGAAGGCCGTCGAGTCCGGTGGCAAGTTCGGGCTGCGTGCGCGCATGACCGGTGACGTCATCGAAGAGGTCGATGCCAAGTCCCTCTTCCGCAAGATGGCCGAGGCGGCCTGGGCCTGCGCCGACCCGGGCATCCAGTACGACGACACGATCAACCAGTGGCACACCTGCCCGGAGTCCGGCCGGATCAACGGCTCGAACCCCTGCAGCGAGTACATGCACCTGGACAACACCTCGTGCAACCTGGCCTCGCTGAACCTGATGAAGTTCCTCAACGACGACGGCAAGGGCAACCAGTCCTTCGAGTCCGAGCGCTTCGCCCAGGTCGTCGAACTGGTCATCACCGCGATGGACATCTCCATCTGCTTCGCCGACTTCCCGACCCAGAAGATCGGCGAGAACACCCGCGCCTTCCGCCAGCTGGGCATCGGTTACGCCAACCTCGGCGCCCTGCTGATGGCGACCGGCCACGCCTACGACAGCGACGGCGGCCGCGCCCTCGCCGGTGCCATCACCTCACTGATGACCGGCACCTCGTACAAGCGCTCCGCCGAGCTCGCCGCGGTCGTCGGCCCGTACGACGGCTACGCCCGCAACGCCGAGCCGCACCAGCGGGTCATGAAGCAGCACGCCGACGCCAACGCCGCGGCCGTCCACATGGACGACCTGGACAACCCGATCTGGGCCGCCGCCACGGAGGCCTGGCAGGACGTGATCCGCCTCGGCGCGAAGAACGGTTTCCGCAACGCGCAGGCCTCGGTCATCGCGCCCACCGGCACCATCGGTCTCGCGATGTCCTGCGACACCACCGGCCTCGAGCCCGACCTCGCCCTGGTCAAGTTCAAGAAGCTGGTCGGCGGCGGCTCGATGCAGATCGTCAACGGCACCGTCCCGCAGGCTCTGCGCCGCCTGGGCTACCAGGAGGAGCAGATCGAGGCGATCGTCGCCCACATCGCCGAGCACGGCAACGTGATCGACGCCCCCGGTCTGAAGACCGAGCACTACGAGGTCTTCGACTGCGCGATGGGCGAGCGTTCCATCTCCGCGATGGGCCACGTGCGCATGATGGCCGCGATCCAGCCGTGGATCTCCGGCGCGCTCTCCAAGACGGTGAACCTGCCGGAGACGGCCACCGTCGAAGACGTCGAAGAGGTCTACTTCGAGGCGTGGAAGATGGGCGTCAAGGCGCTCGCGATCTACCGCGACAACTGCAAGGTCGGCCAGCCCCTCTCCGCGAAGACCAAGGAGAAGGAAAAGTCCGCGGCGGATGCGGTCACGGCCAAGGCCGAGGAGACCATCCGTACCGCGGTCGAGAAGGTCGTCGAGTACCGCCCGGTCCGCAAGCGCCTTCCCAAGGGCCGTCCCGGCATCACCACCTCCTTCACGGTGGGTGGCGCCGAGGGCTACATGACCGCCAATTCCTACCCGGACGACGGTCTCGGCGAGGTCTTCCTGAAGATGTCCAAGCAGGGCTCCACCCTCGCAGGCATGATGGACGCCTTCTCCATCGCCGTCTCGGTCGGTCTGCAGTACGGCGTCCCGCTGGAGACCTACGTCTCGAAGTTCACCAACATGCGCTTCGAGCCGGCCGGTATGACGGACGACCCGGATGTACGGATGGCGCAGTCGATCGTCGACTACATCTTCCGCCGCCTGGCGCTGGACTTCCTGCCCTTCGAGACCCGCTCGGCACTCGGTATCCACTCGGCCGAGGAACGTCAGCGTCACCTCGACACCGGTTCGTACGAGCCCTCCCTGGAGGACGAGCTGGACGTCGAAGGCCTGGCCCAGTCCGCGCCGGTGCGGACGGAGCCCTTGAAGGCGGTGGCCGCCGTGCAGGAGGCCGAGAGGCCGGCTCCGAAGACGGCGCACACCTCGGCGGAGCTCGTCGAGATGCAGCTGGGCATCAGCGCGGACGCGCCGCTCTGCTTCTCCTGTGGTACGAAGATGCAGCGCGCCGGATCCTGCTACATCTGCGAGGGCTGCGGCTCGACCAGTGGTTGCAGCTGACACCGGGCGCCATCGCGTGGGACGCAACGTCCGGCCCAGCCGGCGTGCCTAGTGCCGCGACCGGCGAGATATGCCCCGTCGCGACGCCCGGCACGCGCGCTCGCTGCGTTGGCCAAAAGCCCGGGTAGCTCCGCTACAAGGGCTTTTGGCCGCCTTGCGATCACACGCACCGGCCGCCGCTTCTTGACGGGCAAACCTTGCCGGTCGCGGCACTAGCTGATCAGCAGTGCGTACGAAGGGGACCGACCGACGGCCGGTCCCCTTCGTCTTGCCGCAGTTCCGGGGACGGGGACGGGAGGTGTGCTGTGTGGACCGTGCCCCGTGACGTGTCACGTTCCGGGCGTACGGTTTCCCATCATTCGGGCGAACGACTCGGGGTCCCCGTCGAAACCCAGGACCGTTCCGTGGAACTCCCAGACACCGGAGGCACCGCGGATGAACTCGGCGACGGTTGCCGCGGTGGCGGCGCCGACCGCGGAGAAGTCGTCCTCCGCAAGGTTCGTGTAGCCCTCCCGAATCTGAACGCGGGTATTCGCTATTTCGGCGAATGTCCTGCGGCCGTCGCGCTGCTGAATGGCGACTCCGACGACGACCCGGGTGTACGTGGTCGACAACCGGCCCAGTTCAAGAGTCATGACCTCGTCGAAACCGAAGCCCTGGCCGGTCCTGCTGTCGCGGTTGAGGGTGATGGTGCCGTCCGGGGAGCGGCTGTCGAAGTGCACGAGATGCGCAGGGCTGCCGTATGGCGCCTGCGCGAGGTAGGTCGCCGCGATGATGTCGAGATCATGGACCGGGGCACCCGAAGGGCTGGGATCCCATTTGAGCCTGACTTCGACCTTCTCGATGTCCTTGTTGGGTGTGCTCATCGCCACTTGCCTCCCTGGCTTGCCGCTGGGCCGTCGTCGGGCCGTTCGTACCACCTGATCATGTCTGTAACTGGCCCCGGATCCAACCGGCTTGGCCGTCGGCGACGTAATCGGGACACTGTCGGTTCGGCGATCCAAGCCTGATGGAGGGCCGTTCCGGGGGTGACGGCGGCGATGTCGGCGCGAGCCGGGCGTCGACGGGCAGCCCTTCGAGAGCACTGAACGACAGATCGGTGAGCTGGACGTGCTTGCCCTGGTGGTGCAGGGAGAGTGCGGTCCATGGAGATCATTCTGTGATTCACGGCCATTGATTCGGGCGTACTCCAACAGAGCGTGACCCGCGCTACGTTCGACGCCGTACGATGGCGCGGTGCTGGTCAAGTGGATTCGTTGCACCGTGGTGGACCGTCGAGGTTTTGAGCGGGGACAGCGAAAGTGGGCAGGGCTGCTGGATGAGCCGGGGTTCAGGGGACAGGGCGGCGGGTGGAGTCGAGGGCGTCCCGAAGTGGCCCACGTCTTCGCTTTCTGGGAGAACCGCGTCTTCTACGACTCGTTCATGGCGCGCGCGCACGACCGACTGGCTGCCGCGCAGTCCAGCACGTACAGCAGCATCCAGGTCAAGCTGTTCGAGTACCGCTTCGATGTGAAGACCGGCTTCGAGCCCCGCTTCACCGATGCGGATGTCGTCAGGGTGGCGCACAGCAAGGTGCACGAGGACCGGGTCGAGCATTTCGCATTGATGCAGGAGAGGGTGTGGAATCCGGCGATGGCCGGATCGCCGGGCATGCTGCGAGGGGTGTTCGGGGAGGCGCCGGGGCACGAGTTCCTCGTGTTGTCCATGTGGCAGTCGAGCGCCGAGCGTGGCAAGTACCGGGCGGGGAGTATCGAGCGGCTGACGCAACGGGCGCAGACCGAGGACGACGTGGCGGCGGTGGCGGGAGACGTCGTTCAGCTTGAGCCGTCCTGGACGGTGTGACCGGCCGTTCGAGCGCTGGCGTACCCCTGAGCCGTACGGCATCACCGGATAGAGTGGAAGGGCGATGACAACCGCTGACTCTGTATCCGACCAACGTTTCGAACGCGCCCTGGCCAGCCTGCGAGGGCTGTCGGTGGGGGACGCACTGGGTTCCCAGTTCTTTGTGCCCGCCAACTATCCGCTGCTGAAGCAGCAGAAACTGCCGTCCGGCCCCTGGCAGTGGACGGACGACACCGAGATGGCCTCGTCGGTGCTGGCCGTGCTGGTGGGGCACGAGCGAATCGACCAGGACGCGCTCGCTCGTTCCTTCGCCGAGCATCATGACTTCGACCGGGGATACGGCCCTGCTGTGAACCGGCTGCTCAGGCTGGTGAGGGAGGGCGACGACTGGCGGGAGCTGGCATCGGCGCTGTTCAACGGCCAGGGCTCCTGGGGCAATGGCTCGTCGATGCGTATTGCGCCGCTCGGCGCCTGGTACGCAGGCGACCCGGAGCAGGCCACACACCAGGCCGAGATCTCCTCGTACCCCACGCACCAGCATCGCGAGGCGGTCGTGGGAGCGATGGCGGTTGCGGCCGCGGCCTCGCTGGCGGCGGCAGCGGAGGGACCACCCAGCCCGACAGAGCTCCTTGACGGCGTGATCGCGCTCGTGCCGCGCAGCGCGGTCGGTGCAGGGCTGCGCCGGGCACGGGACATGCTCGACTACGGCGATGCCGGGACGGTCGCCGCGGTCCTCGGCAACGGTCGGCGTACCAGTGCACATGACACCGTTCCGTTCGCACTCTGGTCGGCGGCGCGGAGCCTCGGTGACTTCGAGCAGGCTTTCTGGGGCACGGCCCAAGCGGGCGGCGACATCGATACGACCTGTGCGATCGTCGGCGGGATCGTCGCAGCGGGCAAGGGGGGCGCACCGCCTGCCGAGTGGACGGCACAGACGGAAGAGCTGCCGGACTGGCTCCAGCGGCAGTTCGAGGGATGACGACAGCGAGCGCACCGATCAGGCCGCCGACGGGCGGCTGGATCTTGCACCCGCTGCGTGTGTGGGGGGCCGCGGCGGCGTGCCCAGCCCGCTGTGCCACAGGCAACCGGTCCGCAGCCACGTCGGCTCGGCGCTGTGTTCCGTCCTTCACGAATGTGATGCAGTCACTGCTGGACCCTTCCAATGGGCGATCCTCAATCGCGTTTTCCTGGCGTCGGCACAACACTTCGTGAGCACTGCCTTCGTATGCGCAGCTCTTCAGGCGTATGTACCGAAGCAAAGTGGCGGCCGGGGCACAGGACCGTGCCGCAATCCTTTCTGCGGCTCGGTGTGCGGCCGGGGCAGCCGTCGGGCGCCCCGGGGTGTTGTCGGCGTCCCCACCGGCGTACGCTGACAGGCGCCATGCCGTACGAACCACCCACGCACACCGTCGAGCGCTCACTGCGCGCTACCACTGGTGCCAAGACCGTCGCCGGTGTCGACGAGGTCGGACGCGGAGCGTGGGCGGGACCGGTCACTGTGTGTGCGGCCGTAACCGGCCTTCGCAGACCTCCCGCCGGACTCACCGACTCCAAACTGATCAGCCCCAAGCGCCGCGCGGAACTGGCCCCGCTGCTGGAGCGCTGGGTCACCGCGTTCGGTCTGGGTGATGCCTCTCCGCAGGAGATCGACGACCTCGGGATGACGGCTGCCCTGCGCCTCGCCGCTGTGCGTGCTCTCGACGCCCTGCCGGTGCGGCCCGATGCGGTGATACTCGATGGCAAACACGACTACCTGGGACAGCCCTGGCAGGTCCGCACAGTGATCAAGGGTGACCAGTCCTGCATCGCGGTCGCGGCTGCTTCGGTGATCGCGAAGGTCCGACGGGACTCGATGATGGCCGAACTGGGCGCGGATTCCGGCGAGTACGACGCCTTCGCTTTCGGCGCCAACGCCGGTTATCCGTCGCCCGTGCACAGGGCCGCGCTGGAGGAGTGGGGACCTACACCCCACCACCGCCTCTCGTGGTCCTACCTCGACGCGCTACCCAGGTGGCAGCACCTCAAGAAGGTCCGTTTCTCCGCCGAGGCGGCTGCACTGGAAAGCGGGGGCCAACTCGGCTTCGATTTCTGATCGCGCACATGCCCCCCGCTGATGCCTTGAGTGTCGGCGTTTGATAGACAACCACCCATGCCTCTCATCCCCGAGGAGCCTCAGATTCACGAGAGCGCCCAGGGTCCCCGCGTCACTCCGGCCGCAGGCCGCACCGCGTCGACCCCCCGTCCCGTACCCGGTCCGCGTTCAGCGGCCATGCCGCGCCCCGGTCGTCCGGGACCCGGCCCCGCGAGGCCCGCGCCCCCGGCGCAGCGTCCGCACTCCACCTCCGGCCAACCGCAGGCGGCCCGGCCGGAGAATCGTTCCGCACCGCAGATCCAGTTGATCCCCGCCTCGGCTGCCGGCGCACTCGACGCCGCCGACGAAGCGGTGGACCTGCTGCTCGACTCCGGACGCGCACCGGGCGACATCCTGGTGCTCACCACCGGTGAGCAGCACCCGTGGGCCGCGCACGAACTCTCCTTCGGCGAGGCTGCCTACTGGGCGCAGCAGGAAGTCGGCGATGACGTCTTCTTCGCCGGTACTGCAGCCACGGACCGGGTGAAGCCCCGCCCCGTGGTGATCGTCGCCGTCAACGGCGACAGCGGCGACGACGCCGGTGCACTGTCCGGTGCGCAGGAACGCACCGGTGCCCTGCTGATCGTGTGCGGGGACCCGCAACGGATCAACGCGGTGCTCGGCGCCGGCGTCTGATCCGCAGGGCACACAGGGCCGTGGTGGTCCGGCTGCTCGACAGGGCAGCCGGACCCGAAACCACGGGTCAGCGTGCTGCGGTGCGTCGCAGCGCCTGGGCCGCACCGCCGCCGGTGCACAGCGGGAGCGGATCGTAGTCGAGCGATGTGTCGACGAGAGCGGACGGCTGTGATGCCGAGTTGGGCCGACGCCCGCCCCGGCCCTCGCCCAGCACCTGCCAGCCGCCGCGGGTCAGCGTGATGTACGCGCCGCACCGAAGGCCGTGCAATGTGCAGGCGTCCCGCAGGCCCCACATCCACGCTCCGTCCTCCTCCGTCCAACGCTCGTCGCCCTCGCGGCAGTAGAGCAGTACTGCGGTACGGACAGGTGTGCGGCGGCGCAGGTCGTGCGGGATGACCCGCCGCAGATGCGCCAGCAGCGCGTTGCGGAACTCCCAGCCGTCCGCGGCTATGGAGCGGCGGGCGAACGAGGCGCTGGCCGTGAGGCGTTCCTCATGGTCGAGTACGGCGACGACAGCCGTCTCCGGGGTCGGCCGGTGCCGGGTGTGCAGGCCGCTGACAACCTCGCGGGGACTGCGCAGCAACGGTATGCCCGCTTCGGCCCACTCGGCCGGTTCCAGCATCCTGGCAAGGCGGTTGACAGAATCGGCGGATGCCGGGGACACCGACATCGAAGTGGCTGCGGACGGAGCGAATCCGAAGGTCACAATCCTCCCTTCGCATGCGCGCCCACGGTACGGGCAGGGGTGGATGAGGGCGCACCGCGGCACAGCCCTCCCGGGCCGCGAAAGAACCGTGCGGTGAGTGGGTCCAATTCTTCCTGGCGTATCGGCAGGCGGCAACGAGCAATTGGCGTAGCTGACGGGAATCAGCCGGAATGACTCTGATATCCCTGCCCATGCCGTGCCCGAATGACGCCTCCTGTTACGCCTGAACGGCCCGGACCAGCGGAAACACTCCCTGCGCCCCGGTCCGGCGCACCACGGTCAGTGTCCCGCCGGTGTCCGAGGGATCGTCCACGAGCAGTACGGGACCGCTCGCCGTGGCCAAGGCGTCGCCAACTCGGGCTCCACGACCGGTGCTTCGTGCAGAGCCCGGACCCGATGCCCTGGCCGCACTCGATCGGCGCGAGGCCGGTGGACCGATTGTGAGCCAGGTGTCACGTGGAGTGAAGTGGCTGATTGTCCTCGCTATCGGGTTGCATGGGGGCATGGACGATCTGGAGCTGCGCACTGAAGCCGATGCCATCCTCGCTGAGCTCGTCGGCGCCCCGGGGGGGTCGGCGCGGCTGCGGGAGGACCAGTGGCAGGCGGTGGCGGCTCTGGTGCAGGAGCGCCGACGTGCCCTGGTGGTGCAGCGCACGGGCTGGGGCAAGTCGGCGGTGTATTTCGTCGCCACGGCTCTGCTGCGCCGACATGGCGCAGGTCCGACGGTGATCGTCTCGCCGCTGCTGGCGCTCATGCGCAACCAGGTCGAGGCGGCGGAGCGGGCGGGTATCCGGGCGCGCACCATCAACTCGGCCAACCCGGAGGAGTGGGACACCATCTACGAGGAGGTCGAGCGCGGCGAGACCGACGTTCTCCTCGTAAGTCCGGAACGTCTCAATTCTATTGATTTTCGCGATCAGGTGCTGCCCAAGCTTGCGGCCACGACCGGTCTGCTGGTGGTCGACGAGGCGCACTGCATTTCCGACTGGGGCCACGACTTCCGGCCCGACTACCGTCGGCTGCGGGCGATGCTCGCGGATCTTGCCCCCGGCGTGCCGGTGCTGGCGACCACCGCGACCGCCAACGCGCGGGTCACTGCGGATGTGGCCGAGCAATTGGGTACCGGTGCCGGCGAGGCCCTGGTACTGCGCGGCCCGCTCGAGAGGGAGAGCCTGCGGCTGGGTGTGGTCCGGCTCCCGGACGCCGCGCACCGCCTGGCCTGGCTCGCCGAGCACCTGGACCAGCTGCCGGGCTCCGGGATCATCTACACCCTCACCGTCGCCGCGGCAGAGGAGGCCACCGCCTTCTTGCGGCAGCGCGGCTTCCCGGTGGCTTCCTACACGGGGCGCACGGAGAACGCCGACCGGCTGCAGGCGGAGGCCGATCTGCAGGAGAACCGGGTGAAGGCGCTGGTCGCGACGTCGGCGCTGGGCATGGGCTTCGACAAGCCGGACTTGGGCTTCGTGGTCCATCTCGGCTCGCCGTCCTCACCGATCGCCTACTACCAGCAGGTGGGGCGTGCGGGGCGCGGAGTCGAGCACGCCGATGTGCTGCTGTTGCCGGGCAAGGAGGACGAGGCCATCTGGCGCTACTTCGCCGATACCGCCTTCCCGCCCGAGGCGCAGGTTCGCCAGACGCTCTCGGCCCTTGCCGGTGCGGGACGGCCGCTGTCCGTGCCGGTCCTGGAGGCGTCGGTGGATCTGCGGCGCAGCCGGCTGGAGACGATGCTGAAGGTGCTGGATGTCGACGGCGCCGTCAAGCGCGTGAAGGGTGGCTGGACAGCCACGGGAGCCGAGTGGGCGTACGACGCCGAGCGCTATGCCTGGGTGGCGCGGCAGCGTGCGGCCGAGCAGCAGGCCATGCGCGACTACGTGAATACGTCCCGGTGCCGGATGGAGTTCCTGCGCCGGCAACTGGACGACGAGGGTGCGACCACGTGCGGCCGTTGCGACAACTGCGCAGGGGTCTGGGCTGATTCCTCTGTTTCGGCGGAGACGCTGACGGGGGCGGCGAAGGAGTTGGATCGCCCGGGGGTGGAGCTTGAGCCGCGCCGGATGTGGCCGACGGGGATGCCCGCACTGGGCATCGATCTCAAGGGGCGTATCCCGGCCAAAGAGCAGTGCTCCACCGGGCGTGCCCTGGGGCGGCTCTCGGACATAGGCTGGGGCAACCGTCTGCGCCCGCTGCTGGCTGAGAACGCGCCCGACGGGCCGGTGCCCGACGATGTCCTGCGGGCCGCGGTGGCGGTCCTCGCCGATTGGGCGCGCTCTGCGGGGGGCTGGGCGTCGAACGTCCCGGACGCCGCTGCCCGGCCGGTGGGAGTCGTCGCTGTGCCGTCCCTGGCCCGCCCGCAACTGGTCGGTTCTCTCGCCCAGGAAATTGCGACCATCGGCCGCCTCCCTTTTCTGGGCACCCTGACGTACACCGGGCCGAGCGGCGCGCACGCGGCACGCCGCAGCAACTCCGCCCAGCGCCTCAGGGCTCTGTCCGGCACCTTCACCATCTCTGAGGATCTGGCTGATGCCCTGGCCCGCTCTCCCGGCCCGGTCCTGCTCGTGGACGACTACACCGACTCCGGCTGGACCCTCGCAGTTGCTGCCCGCCTGCTCCGCCGGGCAGGCAGCGAACAGGTGCTGCCGCTGGTCCTTGCCGCAGCGGGCTGACCTCGCCTGTTCCACTCCCGCCACCGACCCGTCGCCAAGGACGAGGTCGGCGTCCTGCCCCGGTGGCGTTCCGACCTCGATCCGCGGGTGGCGACTTTCTGGGTGTGCCCGGCCTCCCGCGACCGAACACACCCAGTCCGTGCTTCCAGTGGAATGACGTCAAGTCAGAGGACCGGCACACTGTTCCAGGGGCGGACGGACTCGATCGCTGCCGCGGCTCGGAACACCGTGGTGTCGTCGTAGGTGCGTCCGACGACCTGTACCCCCGTCGGTACTCCGGTCGAGGCGAAGCCGGACGGCACGCTCAGCACCGGGCAGCGACTGGCTATGTTGAACGCTGTGGTCATCGCGGATTCCAGATAGAAGTCCAGCTCGACGCCGTTGATCAGGACCTTGGTCGCGAGGTAGTCGTCGTCCGCCTTGAGCGCCGGGATGGCGGTCGTCGGGCACAGCAGGACGTCATAGCGGTCCAGCAGGGCGCCGAGCGTCGTCTGCACGGCAGCCTCGATCTCAAGGCCCTGCAGGAAGCTGCCGGGCTCGCGGACGGCCTCGGAGGCCCGCTGGGCGAAGTCGAGCGCGTACGTGGTCAGCTGATCGCCGTGCTCGGCGGCGACCGACGCGATGTAGGGGCCGAAGATCGAGCCGAAGTGGATCATCGCTGCCCGCATCACGTCCGCCCGCATGATGGGGACCTCTACCTCCTCGACGACGGCTCCGGCCGCGCGCAGCGCCTCCGCGACCGCGCGGGTGTTGGCCTCGACCTCGGGATCGACCGGCCAGTCCCCGAGCGTGACCGAAAGCGCCACCCGCAGGCCTTCCACGCCCTCGAACCGCTCGGGCAGGACGAGCTTGGGCCGCAGCGAGACCGCGTCCAACGGGTGGGGCCCCGCGATGACGTTCTCCAACAGGGCGCAGTCGCCGACGGTGCGCGCCATCGGACCGTCGTGGCAGTACGTGTCGAGGTTGAACGGCGTCATCGCCGGCACACGCCCGTACGGCGGCTTGAAGCCGACTGTGCCCGTGTACGAAGCGGGGATGCGGATCGAGCCGCCGATGTCGGAGCCGGTTGCGAGCGTCGTCTCACCCGCCGCGAGCGCGGCGCCTGCGCCGCCCGAGGAGCCGCCCGGAGTGAACTCCAGATTCCACGGGTTGCGTGTGACGCCCCACAGCCGTGATTGTGTGTACCCCGCGCAACTGAACTCCGGGGTCGTGGTTCGCGCGTGCACGATGCCGCCGGCAGCCTGGACCCGCTCGATCACCGGGTGCGTCTGCTCGGCGATCTCACCCTGGAACGCCAGGGAGCCGTCCGTGATGCGGCGGCCCGCGATGGGCTGCTCCTCCTTCGTCGCGACGGCGAGGCCCTCCAGCGCGCGGGGGGCCTCGCCCTTCCCCCCGTACCGCGCTTCGGCCTCGCGGGCGGCGTCGAGCGCCTCCTCGAAGGTCCGCTCGGCAAGGGCGTTGACCTTCGGTTCGACGGCTTCGGCGCGCGCGATGACCGCGGTCATCAGCTCGACCGGTGACAGGGAGCGGTCGCGGAATCGGCGCAGGGCCTCGGTGGCCGGAAGATAGGCGATGTCGGTGAGGTCGCTCATGTGGCGGTCCTTTGCGATGAATCGGAAGAGTCGGGTGACGGGCGGCGGTCTTCGGAGATGCGGGTCGGACAGAGAGGGAGCCGATGCCCTCGTCACGCCGGCCGTCGACGAGCGCGTCGGCGAGGGAACCGGGGCAGCCGTGTGCCGAAGGTGCGGCCGTCAGGAGGCGGAGTGCACCAGCGCTCCCCCCACGTAGGTCTGCAGAACCCGGGCTGTGTGGATCTCCTCGGCCGGGGCGGTGAAGATGTCCCGGTCGAGGACCACCAGGTCGGCGAGGTGGCCCGGCCGCAGGGTGCCGGCGTCGTCCGTGCCGTTGACGTGGGCCGACCCTGCCGTGTAGGCCGCGACCGCGGTGGCGAGGTCGAGCCGTTGTTCGGGCAGGAAGACCCGGCCGTCTGTTGCCCCGGGCTCCATCCGGTTGACGGCGACGTGGATTCCGGCGAGAGGGTCGGGGCTGCTCACGGACCAGTCGCTGCCCGCGGCGAGGGTTGCGCCGGCCCGCAGCAGGGAGCCGAAGGGGTACTGCCAGGCGGCGCGTTCGGGACCCAGGAAGGGGATGGTCAGCTCGTCCATCTGCGGCTCGTGCGAGGCCCAGAGCGGCTGGATGTTGGCTATCGCACCGAGCAGGGCGAAACGCGGAATGTCGTCGGGGTGGACCACCTGCAGGTGAGCGAGGTGGTGTCGCGTGGCACGGCGGCCGTTGGCGGTGCGGGCCGCCTCGATCGCATCCAGCGCCTCGCGCACCGCGCGGTCGCCGAGGGCGTGGAAGTGCACCTGGAAGTCGAGCGCGTCGAGCTCGGTGACGTACCCGCGCAGCGCGACCGGGTCGACGAAGCTCAGGCCGCTGTTGGCGGTGGCGCAGCCGCAGCCGTCCAGGTAGGGGCTGGTCATCGCGGCGGTGAAGTTCTCCGCGATGCCGTCCTGCATGATCTTCACCGAGCCGGCCCGGAACCTGCCGTGGGCCAGTGCCTCGCGGCGGGAGACCAGCTCCGGGATCTGGTCGGATCCTCGGCTGCGGTCCCACCAGAGCGCGCCGTTGACCCGGGCGGTGAGGCTTCCCTCGCGGGCGGCGGTGAGATACGCGTCGGAGGGGTCGGGCTGGCCGTTGAACACGCCGAGCAGGGCGTCCTGCCAGCCGGTGATGCCGAGCGAGTGGAGCAGCCGCTGCGCGCGCAGCAGGCCGTCGAGGCGGTCGGCGGCGGTCTTTGCGGGCAGCAGTCGGGCCACCAGGCCGGTGGCGCCTTCCTGGAGGACGCCGCTCGGTGTACCGTCCCCCTCCCGTTCGATCCGGCCGTCGGCGGGGTCCGGGGTGTCCCGGGTGACGCCCGCGAGTTCGAGTGCGAGGCTGTTGGCCCAGGCACCGTGGTGGTCGCAGTTGACCAGGTACACCGGCCGGTCCGGCACCACGGAGTCGAGCAGCTGGCGGGTCGGAAGGCCGCCCTCGAAGCTCTCCATGGACCAGCCGCCGCCGGTGATCCAGGTGCTGTCGGGGTGGGCATCGGCGAACTCGCGGAGGCGGCGCAGGTATTCGTCGACTCCCACGGTGCCGGTGAGGTCGCACTCGGCGAGCTCCAGGCCGCCGTAGACGGCGTGGATGTGGGAATCCTGGAAGCCGGGCAGGAGCAGCTTGCCACTGAGGTCGACCACTTCGGTCTTCGGACCGATCAGCTCCCGTACCTCGTCATGGCCGACGGCCGAGATCCGCTCTCCGGTGACGGCGAGGCTGCTCGCCCGGGTGCGGGCGGGGTCCCCGGTGTGCACGGGGCCTTGGGTGAAGACCAGGTCGGCCTTGGTCATGGGAGGTACTCCTGGTAGGTCGGCGGTCCGCGAGCGGACCGCTTGAGGGAACGATGTGCCGCGCGTCAGCAGGGCACCGGCTGGCCGGCGCTGTTCGGTTCACTGTCAGCGGCGGCGTCGCGGTTACGGGTGAAGTAGGGCGACCGGCGGTGCCAGCGGGCCCACGCGGCGGCCAGCAGGCCCGAGCCGATCATCAGCACCGGGACGAGCAGTGCGAACCAGCCGTTGTCTGCGGAGACTTCGAAGTGGTCGGTGGAGCGATAGAAGGTCCAGGCGAGGTAGCCGCCGGTGGCGAGCAGCGCGAGCGCGCCCAGCACCGGTCCGACAACCGCGCGCAGGGCCTCCAGTGGTGAGGTGCGCAGCAGGTGGCGGAAGTGCACCGCGGAGGCCATGGCGGTGAGGGCGTAGTAGAGGGCGACGACGATGCCGATCGCGTTGACGGCGGCGAAGATCAAGTCGTTGACGGTGGGGATGACCAGGGCCATCGCGGCGAGGGCCAGGGCGATCGCGGTGATCAGCAGGGTGCCGACGGCGGGGGTCCCGTGCTTGGGGTGGAGGCGCGTCCAGACGGAGCCGAGAACACCGTCCCGGCCCATCGCGTACATTCCACGGGCAGTGGGGATGACCGAGGCTTGGAGCGACGCCACCGCGGAGAACATGAGGGCGATGAGCGGCAGCGCGGCCAGCGGCTGCTCGGCGAGCTTCATGCCGAAGTAGGCGAGCCCCTGCGCGCCGTTGTCGGCCAGTTCGTCCAGTGGCAGGACCCTCTGGAAGGCGGTGCCGGCGAGCAGGAAGAGGAGCAGCATGACGGTCAGGGCGATGAACCCGCCGCGGGAGGCGTCCCGCGGGTCACTGACCTCTTCACCGACGCTGAAGACCGACTCGAAGCCCCAGTAGCAGAAGACCGCGAGCACCATGCCCTGGGCGAGGGCTTCGGCCGAGGGGATGTCGAAGGGGTTGAACCACTGGAGCGAGAAGGGCTGGTCCCCGGCGAACAGGCCGTAGCCGCAGAAGGCGAGCAGCACGCCGTACTCGAAGATCAGCAGGTACTTCTGGAGACGCGCAGCGAGGTCGAGCCCGCGGACGGCGACCAGCGCGGCGGCGACCAGGACGGCCATGCCGAGGAGGGTGGACTGGAGGGTGGAGTCCGGATCGAGGGAGAGGCCGGCGACGCCGTGGACGCCGGCCTGGCCGAGGAGCTGGATGATCGCCGAGCCGGTCACCGTGGTGGTGTAGGCCATGAACACGATGGTGCCGACGACGTTGACCCATCCGGTCAGGAAGCCCAGCCAGGGGCTGAAGATGCTGCCGACCCACTTGTAGCTGCTGCCGGCGTTGGGTTCGACACGGTTGAGCCGCCCGTATCCGCCGGCTATGCCGAGCACGGGCAGGAAGGCCAACAGCATGATTGCCGGCAGATGCAGGCCGACGACGCTCGCCATCAGACCGAGTCCGATGCCGATACTGCTGGTGGCCGCAGTGCTCGACGCGGCGAGAACGATGCCGTCGACGACGCCTACGGACTTCCGCATCTCGGCCTGCGGAGCCTGGGCGTTTCTGCTCGGCGTGGTGCTTGCATTCTTCACTGGTATCACCAACGATCTTCACCTTGCTCGGGGGAGGGTGGCCGGAGGGGCCGGATGGCAGGCCATGAAACCGTTGACACCTTCACACGTCAATCACGTTGTCATAAGCTCCCGGTCATGACTGAGCGTGTGGTTCCGGAGCCGCAGCGGCGGCGCAGAAGGCCGACGAAGCAGGGCACGGTGCTGTCCGAACAGGTCATTGTGGAGACGGCCCTGCGACTGGTCGGCAGGCATGGTGCGGATGCGCTGACGGTCCGGCGGCTGGGAGCCGCACTGGGCGCCGATCCCAGTGCGCTCTACCGGTACTTCCGCAACACCGACGACCTGCTGCTGGCGGTCGCCGACGAGCTCATCGGCCGTGCCCAGCTGGGCTGGCAGCCCACCGGCGAGTGGCGTGCCGACCTGTGCGAACTGGGTCTGCGCGTCCATGCCTCGTACCAGGCGCACCCGCAGGCCGCCCTGTTGGCGGCGCACCGGACGACCGGGCGGGACAACGAGATCCGGGCCGTGGAGCTGATCCTCGGCGTGCTGCGGTCGGCGGGTTTACACGACCAGGAAGCGGTGCGGATCTATCACGCCTTCGTGGACCAGGCGCTCGCCTTTGCGGCCCTGGACGCGGCCGCGCTCGCTCTGCCGGCGCCCGCGCAGGCGGCCGATCTCCGGGTGTGGCAGGACCGCTACAGCCGTGTGGAGGCGAGCGCCCACCCCCACATCGCCGCCACTGTGCGCCTGCTGGCCGCCGACATGATGCTCAGTGGCTATCCGTTCGCGCTGGAGCTGCTGCTCGACGCCGTCGCGGCCAGGCTGCCCGGGGCAGGCAGGGAAGCCGGCTGAGTCCGGATCAGGCGCTCTCGCCATGCTCGCCCGGCTCGGCCTCGGCTTTGGAAGCCGACCTCCGCGTTCGACGCCGCGCTTCGTACGGTCTGGAATGAGGGCCGGTGAAGCGAGTGGCGTCCCTGCATCCGCTCCACGTTGTCACTGCGTCAGCGGTTGATCTCGACGAACCGTGTGCCGTCGTTGTTGAGAGGATTGGCATCGGTCGAGCCGGCTGGCTGGATGCTGTACCGGACGGCCTCCGGAATGCCGGTGGCTTCCCTGGGTATCTTGACCTTGAAAGTGAAGGTGGCCTGCGCCGGGATGTTCCCGAGGTGGCAGGTGACCGTCCCGTCCTTGGCGGGCATGGCGCACTCCTTGGGCCGCCCGTGCAGCGAGTATCCCGGGAAGGACTCGAGCCGGATCGTCCCCTTGGCGGGCTGCGAGCCCTGATTGCCGTAGTCGAAGTCGTACGTGACTACTCCATCGGCATCCGGCTTCGAGGCGCGGGGCGGCGGGAACATGAACAGGTCCACGTCGGCCTCCTTCTCCACGGCCTTGGTCTCGCTGACGCTGTCGCCCGGGGCGGAACCGTCGGCCACACTCTTCTCGGCCAACTTGACGCTCAGCGCGGGCTTCGAGGCGTCCCATCCGCCGTCGGGCGCCTGCAAACGAGCCTTGGTCGTACCGGACTTCGGCAGGTCGTCGTAGGTGATGCTCACCGTTGACCTGTTCACGCGCGTGCCCCTGCTGGCGACGGCCGCCCAGGTGAATCCGTTCTCCACGGTCATCCTCAGCTCGGCCCCCTCCGCCGGGCGCTCGCCCTTCCACCCGAAGGCCACGGGGACGGCCAGGCGGCCCCCGCGCGGCACGTTCAACGAATCCGCGGTCTGCACGAAGAGGCTCATGCGGGCACTGGTGGAGGCGGAGGCAGCACTTGGCGTGGCCTTCGCGGAAGAGGCGTCGGGCGACGAGCATGCGCCGACCAGCAGCGTGGCGGAGGCCAGTGCGGCGACGTAGACGCGTCGGGTGGCGCGTCCATGGGACGGATGTGCGTGCTGGGCAGTCATGTGGTTCGAGTCAACTCCGCGTAGACGATGATGTTGTCGGGCCTGTGGCCGTCGGCGAGGGAGCCGCCGCAAGTGACGATGCGCAGGGCGGCTGTGCTGGTGTCGCCGTAGACCCGCTCGGTGGGAAAGTGGTCCTTGGGGACCTGTTGCAGCTCCCGGACGGTGAACTCGGCCCGCGTGCCGTCCGCCCGGTCGACCAGAATCGTGTCCCCGGGGCGTGTACGGGAGATGTCGCGCAGCACGGCGGGGCCCTGGACGGTGTCGAAGTGGCCGATGAGCACGGCCGGCCCACGCTCCCCCGGAGTGACCGCTCCGGCGTACCAGCCCATGCGGTCCGCCTGTGCGACAGAGGGCACCTGCACGCCCCCGTCGCTGCGCAGGCCGAGTCGCAGCAGCGGGCCCGTGTCCACGCCCGCGGCCGCCATGCGGACCCGGACCGGCTCGGACCGGGCCAGGGGAGGTGCGGCAGCGGGCGTGGTCGTCAAGGGAGAGTTGTCTTGCCGGGAGGCTGCCGCC
Source organism: Streptomyces sp. NPDC018000 (assembly GCF_044328025.1). Lineage (NCBI taxonomy): Bacteria > Bacillati > Actinomycetota > Actinomycetes > Kitasatosporales > Streptomycetaceae > Streptomyces > Streptomyces sp. NPDC018000. The sequence goes on along the minus strand of NZ_JBIRGM010000004.1, from coordinate 567,252 downwards.
GGGATGTGCGCGCCCGTGTCGTCGGCCGGGACGCCCAGACCTCCGTACACGGCGATGCCGACCCCCAGGGCAAGCGAGCCCGCCCCCGCCACGGCGCCGCCGCCGGGGCGCCGCGGACGCGAGCCCGCGACGCCCCGGCGGCACGCATGCCTGCCGGTCATCAGGCGGCGGAGCCGCGGCGCCGCCTGATGACGGAGTAGCCGAGGGCCGCGGCACCGAGGGCGGCGACACCGCCGCCTACGGCGATGAGAGTGGTGTTGTTGTCCGTGACACCCTCGGCACCGGCGTCGACGCCACCCTTGGGCTTGTCAGCGGTCTGTCCGGCATCCTTGTCCTTGCCTGCGTCGGAGCCCGCACCACCGGCGGAAGCCTTGACGGCGAGACGCTCGCCGTCGGCGCCGACGAGGTACCAGGTGGTCCCGGCACCGGCCGGGGCGAGGCCGTGCCCCTTGACATCGCCGGCCGCGTCGTCCTTGGAGAAGTAGTACAACGGCTGGTCGTTGATGGTGAGCTGCTGCTTGCCCTTGGTCGGGGCCTGCGCGGAGTCGATGTGTCCGAGTTTGCCGGTCACAGCGCTGTCCGCCTCCTGCTTGTCGTCCGCGAGTGCGGCCGGCCAGGCCGCCACGCACTTGTCGTCGGCGCAGGCAGAGGTGCCCGCGGAGTCCTTCTCCCAGACGTAGAGTGCGTTGCCGTCCGAGTCGGCGAGCACCTTGCCGTACTGAGTGTCGATCAGTTTGAGTTCGCCGGTCACGGTGGACTCGGTGAGCGCGAGCGCGCTGGAGGCGCCGAGGCCGACGAGAAGGAAGGCGGCGGCAGTCGTGGTCGCGAGGCGCTTACTGGTCATGCTGTTGCTCCTGTTGATGTCGTCATGCGATGCAATGGTCGGCATTTCTGGGCCGAACTGCCGTACCGGAAAGGGAAGTGAAGCGGAACCGCGGCTAGATATGACGTTGTGTCAGATCCTTTTGCCGGGCGTCGAGGATGCTGATGTGGACGATGTCCTGGGCCTTGATGCCCGTGGCGCCGGTGACGCTGACCTTGCCGTTGTCGGGGCTGATCCAGGCCGCTGCCACTTCCTTGCGGCCGTCGCGGTTCTCGGTCACGAGCGTCACGCGCTCACGCGGTGGAAGGTCGCGCAGAGTGAGGCGTACTTCAGTGCCCCAGGGCCGGGAAGCAAGCTCGGCGCTGCCGGTGACCTGGCCGGGGGCTCCGCCGAGAGCGATATCACGTACGACGGCGGCCTGCGGCGGCGCGTCGTCACCGGACGTGGCGGTGCCGAGAGCGAAGCCGACCCCTGCGGCGCAGGCGGCCAGGGCGAGCCCGGCCGCGGCCAGCCGCCATCTCATCGGGCGTGCCGACGACGCCATGGTCTCGACGCGGCCTGGAGGCACCGGTGGGGCGCCTGTGGCCAGGACGTCGGGGACGTCGAGCAGCGCGTCGCAGGCACGGATGCACTCGGCGCAGGCCAGCAGATGGGCATCGACACGGGCTCGGTCGCAGGTGCTGAGTCCGCCCAGTACGTACGCCCCCAGCCAGCCGCTGACCTGCGCGTGCTCGGACGATGGACGGTGTTGCGGGTCATCCGGGTCGGACGCGCTCATGGCACCAGCCCCTGGTCCTGCAGGGCGGCACGCAGAGCACGGGCGCCGTAGTAGGCACGGGACTTGACGGTGCCTTCAGGTATACCGATGCGTTCGGCGGTCTCTGCCACGGTGCGTCCGTGGTAGTAAAGCTCCACAACTACCTCTCGATGGGATGGGGCAAGCCGGTCGAGCGCCGCGCGCACGAGCCAGACGTCCGCAAGCCGGTCGGTCTCCGTGGCCGGCGGGCTCGTCGCGTCGCTGAGGGCGACCAGTTCCTCGTGACCTCGGGTCAGTGCGGGCCGTCGGCTCTCGGCCCGGTGGTGGTCGACCAGTACGCTGCGCGCGATGGTGAACAGCCAGGACCGAATCTGGGCATGCGTGTACGGACTGTCCGGTGCGGGAACGCCCGAGCGCCAAGCCCGCAGGAAGGTCTCCTGGAACATGTCCTCGGCCTGGTGCCTGTCCCGCCAACGGGAATTGAGGTACGCGCGTACCGCAGGGCCGAACTCCAGCTGGAGCCCGTCGAGGCTGCGGATCGCCTCGGTCAACGGGGTGCCACGGCGGCTGCTGTCTGCTGGCGGGTTTGGTTCCTTCGCATGTCGACTCCCGGGTCACGGCATTTACCTTGCTCAGCACCCGGAACGGTGAGCCCGGGCGCCTGGTTCAACGGGAGGCGGATTTCTTTGAGCCCCATGAGACCCTCGGGGCCGGCGAAACGTGGAAGACATTCACATTCCAGGCGGAGTTGGAGCCTGACCTGAGTCAGCACGGCGATCGAGGATGGTCGGGGCCGAGCGCTCTTCCCTGGACACCGTCCCGCCGCAAGCCCGCCGCGCGCACGGAATTCGGCTGGCAGGGCACTTCTCCGGAGTCGACCGGCCCGTGCTCACGCGGCGCGGCGCCGTACGGGCGGGCTTCTCATGGATTGTCAACTTCTGGGCCGGTTCCAGTCCTGAGCGACTACCAAGTGAGTGTGTATGCATTCGTTCGGCATATCCCGGTCTCGCTTCCGGCCGGCCGCCGACGAGCATGTGATCGTGCTCTCCGAGCCGACGGCAGGGGACGAGGTGCCCGACGAGTTCGCGGCGGCCCGGAAGGAGTTGCTGGACTGCGGCCTGCATTGGTCATGGCCCCATGCAACCTGATGGATACGACAAACCGCGAACGGCCCCGCGGGCCTGTGGATAAAGTTATCCACAGGGGTCGCGGAATTTGTCCTCCCGCGGGACGGTCGTGCCATGAACCAGCACCACGAATCCACCGGTCCGGCCGACGAGCAGCAGATCACCCTGCGGGGGCCTGCCGAACTTGCCGATGCCCTCCCATATCTCATGGGGTTCCACCCGAACGACAGCGTGGTCATGGTCGCCCTCCACGGCGGCCGAGGCCGCTTCGGTGGGCGGCTCAGGCTCGGCATCCCGCAGTCGCCCCAAGAATGGCCACCCGTAGCCGAGCAGCTTGCCGAGTGCCTGATCAAGGGGAGCGAGCGGCGTGGGGAGCGCCCAGACGCGATCGTCATCTTCCTCTGCCAGGATCCTGCCGAAGGCGAGAGCGGCAGTCAGATCATGGAGCGGCTGAGGCCCCTTGCCCAGCGCCTGCGTACGGCCTGCGGTGCGCTCGACGTACCCGTACTCGAAGCGCTCTGTATTTCTGACGGCCGGTACTGGTCCTACTGCTGCCCGGACGAGCGCTGCTGCCCGACCGAAGGGAACCAGCTGGCTCTGCCCGGCACCTCGGTGATGGCAGCCGCCGCTGCTTACGCGGGCATTCAAGTGCGCGGAACACTTCGGGAGATGGAGGCCAGGCTTGCACCCCTGAATACGACGGCGGTTGCAGAGCAGCAACGGGCACTTGACTCGGCCGGGGCCGAGCTGGTGCCGAAGATCCTCGACGAGGTGGGACGCAAAGACGTGGCCCGAGATACCTTGGGGCTCGCCCGTAGGCTCATGAAACGCCTCAGGGAGGCACCGGTGACGGTGCCCTCCACGTCGGACATCAATGACGACGGGCTGATCAGCCATGACGAGGCCGCTGCGGTGATCCTCGGTCTGCAGGACCGGGAAACCCGTGACAAGGCCGCGGAATGGATGGAAGGACCCGAAGCCGATTCCGCCCTGCGGCTCTGGCGGGCGCTGTCCCGTCGCTGCGTCGCACCGTACGAGGAGCACGCCGCGGCGCCGCTGACCCTGGCCGGTTGGGTCTCCTGGTCGACGGGCGATGAACCGGGCGCACGGGTTGCGCTGGGTCTCGCCCTGCGGGTGGATCCCGGGTACACCTTTGCTCAACTTCTCCATGAGGCGTGCAACCAAGGCCTTGATCCGGAGGCGCTGCGCCGCTGCCTCCGAGGGGAGCGCAGTGCCCGGACGGGCCGCAGCGGCCACCGTACGGACCGGAGGACGCGGCCCCGCACGGCACGCCCGACCGCCGCACGGCGAAGGAAAACGCCATCCGGCTCCGCCCGCCCCGAAACGGCCACTACTCGACGCCGTCCCGGGCAGGCCTTCCCCAGCCGTCGCGGCTCCAGGAGCGGTCGATGACCCCTGTTCCTCGTCGCTCCGACCCAGCAGCTCTCCCTGACGGGGGCCCGCATCGCCCGGGTCGTCGTCGACGACGGCCCTCGCCGGAGGCTGTGAGGCGGCCTGGGTGCTGCGGAGGCACGCGGTATGAGAGGCCGGTGCCGGCCGAAGGGTGGCTGCGGATCGATCCCGTGCTGCATACCACGGCCGGCAGGAGTCGCGACTGTGCGAGGACTCGGTGATCTCCAGGGCGTCGGTGGCCGGCGCCCTGGAGATCACCGGCCGGTGAGCGGGCCTGGCCCCCAGCGAGCAATCCGGCTTCATGACGCACGAAGAGCACGGCGAAGGGAGTGTTTATCGTCAGGCAGACGACTATGATCACCGCATGCCGCCCTACGACCCGTCGACCTTCCCGCCCTTCGCTGTCACCGTCGACCTGGTCGTGCTCACGGTGCGCCGTCATGCGCTCTGCGCGCTGGTGGTGCGCCGCGGTGAGCCGCCGTTCCAGGGCCGATGGGCGCTGCCCGGCGGGTTCGTCAAAGCCGATGAGGGTCTCGGAGCCGCAGCAGCACGCGAGCTCGTAGAGGAGACCGGCCTTTGTGCCCAGGATCCGGCAGCCCCGGCGGTCGGCAACGGTGCTCATCTCGAACAGCTCGCCACCTACGGCGACCCCGGGCGGGACCCGCGGATGAGGGTCGTCAGCGTCGCTCACCTCGCTCTGGCCCCCGATCTTCCGGCCCCCCGGGCTGGTGGCGATGCGCACAGTGCGCGTTGGGCGCCTGTCGAGGATCTGCTCGGACCAGAGGGTGGCTTCGGCCATGAGGGCGAAAACCCGGCACCGCTGGCGTTCGATCATGCGCAGATCCTTGCCGATGGCGTTGAACGGGCGCGTTCCAAGATCGAGTACTCCTCTCTGGCCACCGCTTTCTGCCCGCCGGCTTTCACTGTCGGGGAGCTTCGGAGGGTGTACGAGGCGGTGTGGGGCGTGGTTCTGGACCCGCGTAACTTTCACCGCAAGGTGACAGGCACGCCCGGCTTCCTGGTGCCTGCCGGCGGGACGACCACTCGGCAGGGCGGCCGCCCTGCCCAGCTCTTCCGGGCCGGTGCGGCTACGGTGCTCAACCCGCCGATGCTGAGGCCAGAAGTCTGACCTCGTGGAACGCCCACGAGGTCGACGCTGCGCGAAAAGTCGGACATGTCGCGTTATATTGCTGCGGTAATGCTCAGCCGCCGAGCGGTCTCACCTTCCGCGAGAGAAGCGATGCTCCAGGCCATCGGACTCGCCAGTGCCCGCCGCCGTGGCCTTCCGGCCGCCGTGGACGATCTCACCTTCGAAGCCCGGCCCGGCTGCGTCACCGCACTCCTGGGCGCCCCCGGCTCGGGTAAGACCGCAGCCCTACGCCTGATGCTCGAACTCGACTCGGGGCGGGGGGTCACCCACTTCCGGGGCGCGAACTGCGCCGCCTCTTCGGTGTCAGGACAACAATCGTGATCACGGCTGCTGTTCTGGTCGCCTCGGTCGGGCTCTCCGTCCTCCTCGCCCGATCCGGTCATGCTCAGCTGCCGAAGGTGTCGGCGGCCTGGCCCTCGCTGCTGCCATTGCCGCCCGCAGCGGTCGGGGCCGGACTGCTCGGCGCTCTCTCGTTCGGCGACGAGTTCCGCTACCCGGCGCTCGCGGCGGGCCGAGGCGCCGTCCCGCGCCGCCTGGGGTTGCTCCTTGCCAAGCTGGTGGTGTCAGCGGGCGTCGCCCTGGTGCTGGCGCTGGCTGTCGTGCTGGCTTCCGCCGAAGCCTTTCACCTTGTGTACGGCAACGAATTGATCAAGGCCCCATCGAATTCGGTGTATCTGATGACGAGTTGGGCGGGGCTGACCGTGGGCTGCGCCTGGGCGGGCCTCCTGGCCGCCGGAGTCTTCAGAGCGACGGCGGCCGGTGTTGCTGCGGTACTTGCCGTTCCTGCGCTCGTTGTGCCGATTGTTCAGGGCTTGCTGACAGGTTTGGCCTCTCGCCCGGTCGTCGGGCTTCCGGTCGGGCTCCGCGAGCCGGTGTGGCCGCGCTGGTTGCAGGAGACGGACCGATGGGTGGCGGCTGTCGTGCGCGTGGTGGCACACCCGGTGGGGACTGCGTTGTCGTTGTCGGTCCTGATCTGCGCGTATCTGTTCACTGGCCTTCGTGGCAGGGTCCGTTGCTGATCGCAGGGCAGTGGTGGATCGCCCCGAGTCTCACAACTTCCTTAAAGGCGCCCGATTTCCACTAATAAGGCGTCAATTGGGGGGTGGGTGCCGATCACCCTTTCGTGTGCTTTTCACCAAAGACCTCAAGGGCTGGCTGGGCTGCGCCGACAAAGGATGCGTGAGTACCCTTGCGCACACCATGATGACCGCCGCCCGCTCCGCCGATTCCGGCCTCGCCGGCCCGGGTGAACTCGACCGCTACCCGTATGCGGAGGCGCCGGCCGGCGAGCGTGCCGCTCTTCGCTCCTGGGACGGCCCCGATGCCGAGCTCGGCCGGGCGAGCCGACGGGGCTCGGCCAGCCGGGGCCGTGGCCTCCATGGCCAACTCGTTCAGCAACTGGGCCAGATGATCGTCTCCGGCGATCTGGGCGCCGACCGCCCCCTCGTGCCGGAAGAGATCGGTCAGCGTTTCGAGGTCTCCCGCACCGTCGTACGCGAATCGCTGCGTGTCCTTGAGGCCAAAGGCCTGGTCAGTGCCCGGCCCAACGTGGGTACCCGGGTCCGCCCTGTCAGTGACTGGAATCTGCTGGACCCCGACATCATCGAATGGCGTGCCTTCGGCCCTCAGCGCGAGGACCAGCGCCGTGAGCTGGGGGAGCTCCGGTGGACGATCGAGCCGCTCGCTGCCCGTCTTGCCGCAGGTCACGGCCGTGAAGACATCCAGCAGCGACTCGGTGACATGGTCGAGATCATGGGACACGCTCTCGGGCAGGGTGACGGGATCACCTGCTCCCGGGCCGACGCGGAGTTCCACTCCCTGCTCATCCAGGCGGCGGGCAATCGCATGCTTGAACACCTCTCCGGCATCGTCTCCGCGGCCCTGCAGGTCTCGGGCGGTCCTGTCACGGGCTGCGACCGCCCCGGCGAGACATCCCTCGGTCACCATGCCCGGATTGTCGATGCCCTCGCATCCGGCGACTCTGCGGGCGCCGAAGCTGCCATGCGTCAACTGCTCGTCGTCCACCCCGAGGTGGAGCGGGTGGTGCCCGCACCCCGCGAGCACTGAGCGCAGCACGGCCAGGGTGTGCGAACCACGTGTCGCCGGGCCTCGGCGGTCCGGCGGCACAATTGTGGGGGGATGGCACCTCTGGTCACGTTCGTCGCAAATGAGGTGTGACTCGGGCCACGCGGATTGGGCGTAACACTCCTCGAAACAGTGCGATGACTTAAGAGGTGACAGCCGCGGAAGGAATACAGCAGCCATTAAGTGCGCTGTGCAGTTCTGAGGCCAAACCCGCGCCGTCGGTACATTCCCAACCCGGCGGTCGTCGGCTCCAGCCCTCCCCAGGGCCGGGCCGGAAGCCGTTTCCATCGTTCCGAGAGGTTGTTCGTGTCGGCCAGCACATCCCGTACGCTCCCGCCGGAGATCGTCGAGTCCGAGTCTGTGATGGCGCTCATCGAGCGGGGAAAGGCTGATGGGCAGATCGCCGGCGATGACGTGCGTCGGGCCTTCGAGGCTGACCAGATTCCGCCAACCCAGTGGAAGAATGTTCTGCGCAGCCTCAACCAGATCCTCGAGGAAGAGGGTGTGACGCTGATGGTCAGTGCCGCGGAGCCGTCAAAGCGTGCCCGCAAGAGCGTCGCAGCAAAGAGCCCGGTCAAGCGCACCGCCACCAAGACTGTCGCGGCCAAGACGACCGTGACCAGGACTGTTGCGGCCACTGCCGCCCCGTCGGCAGAGACTGTGGACGTGGTGGCCGGCGACGCTGCCGCGGCCGGCCCTGCGAAGAAGGCAGCAGCCAAGAAGACGGCTGCCAAGAAGACCGCCGTGAAGAAGACGGCGGCCAAGAAGACAGCAACGAAGAAGTCCGGAAAGCCGGACGACGAGCTCCTCGACGGCGACGAGGCGGCCGAGGAAGTAGTAAAGGTCGGCAAGGGCGAGGAAGAGGAGGGCGAGGGCGAGAACAAAGGCTTCGTCCTCTCCGACGACGACGAGGACGACGCGCCCGCACAGCAGGTCGCCGTCGCCGGCGCCACCGCCGACCCGGTCAAGGACTACCTGAAGCAGATCGGCAAGGTTCCCCTCCTCAACGCCGAGCAGGAGGTCGAGCTCGCCAAGCGTATTGAGGCCGGTCTGTTCGCTGAGGACAAGCTGGCGAACTCCGACAAGCTCGCGCCGAAGCTCAAGCGCGAGCTGGAGATCATCGCCGAGGACGGCCGCCGCGCCAAGAACCACCTGCTGGAGGCCAACCTCCGTCTCGTGGTTTCGCTGGCCAAGCGCTACACAGGCCGCGGCATGCTCTTCCTGGACCTCATCCAGGAGGGCAACCTCGGTCTGATCCGTGCGGTCGAGAAGTTCGACTACACCAAGGGCTACAAATTCTCCACGTACGCCACATGGTGGATCCGTCAGGCGATCACGCGTGCCATGGCCGACCAGGCCCGCACCATCCGCATCCCGGTGCACATGGTCGAGGTCATCAACAAGCTCGCCCGCGTGCAACGTCAGATGCTCCAGGACCTGGGTCGCGAGCCCACGCCTGAGGAGCTGGCCAAGGAACTCGACATGACCCCCGAGAAGGTCATCGAGGTCCAGAAGTACGGTCGTGAGCCGATCTCCCTCCACACCCCACTGGGTGAGGACGGGGACAGTGAGTTCGGTGACCTGATCGAGGACTCCGAGGCGGTCGTCCCGGCCGACGCGGTCAGCTTCACGCTCCTCCAGGAGCAGCTGCACTCGGTGCTCGACACGCTCTCCGAGCGTGAGGCGGGCGTGGTCTCGATGCGCTTCGGCCTCACCGACGGACAGCCGAAGACGCTGGACGAGATCGGCAAGGTCTACGGCGTGACGCGCGAGCGCATCCGTCAGATCGAGTCGAAGACCATGTCGAAGCTGCGCCACCCGTCGCGTTCGCAGGTGCTGCGCGACTACCTCGACTAGGTCGTAGGAGTACACGCGCCGAAGGCCCGGATCCCATGGAGGAGCCGGGCCTTCGGCCTATCTGCGGGTGCGGCCGGCGACGGGTCGGATGACTCTGGGTGGGAATGGTTCACCACAGAGTCAGGAGTGGGCATGTCCCGTACTGTCTTCCGCGCCATGGCCGGGCTGTTCGTCCTGATGGCCGTCACGGCTGCAATACCGCTTGGATCCGCCGCTCCGGCTGTTGCGGACAGCATCGTCATCGGTGGCCAGCCCGCACACGTCAAGGACAGCCCCTGGGTTGTGGCACTGTCCAGCCGCGACCGGTTCGGAGGGGCGCGTGCCGGGCAGTTCTGCGGCGGTGTCGTGGTGGCGCCGAAGAAGGTACTGACAGCCGCGCACTGCCTGAGTCGGGAGGCGCTCGGCGTCGATGTCGGCGAGGTGCACGATCTGCGGGTCATCTCCGGCCGAGATGTCCTGCGCGGCACCGGAGGGCAGGAGACGCCGGTACAGGCGGTGTGGAGCAATCCGAGGTTCGACCCCACCACGAACGCGGGGGACCTGGCGGTACTTACTCTGGCCGACTCGCTGCCCGCAACGAGCGTGATCCCGATGGCTGAATCCGGTGACGCGGCATACGAGCCAGGTACTGGCGCCGTCGTCTACGGGTGGGGCGACACGACCGGCAACGGCGACTATGCGTCGTCACTCCGCTCCGCCGAAGTGAGTGTCCTGCCGGACAGCCTGTGTCAGCAGACCTACCCGGGCGGCAGAGACGGTGTGTACGACGCCTCAGCGATGCTCTGCGCGGGCGAACTGCTGGGTGGGCATGACTCATGCCAGGGCGACAGTGGCGGGCCGCTGGTGGCGCGTGGGCGGCTCATCGGGCTGGTGTCCTGGGGAAAGGGCTGCGGCCGCGTCGGCAGCCCTGGCGTGTACACGCGGATCTCCGCTGCGATCCGCTGGATGTCAGGCGGTAGCTGAACGGTTTCGCTGCGTAGGCATGAGAGCGGGCGGCTCCCCGAATGGGGAGCCGCCCGCCGTCAGGTCCGGGACCTGACCCTGGCTCGTCGTGGACGCGAGGTGTCAGTGTTGTTCCTCTTCGGCGGCTTGGGCCTGCACGGCCGTCAGTCGGTCCGTCTCATCCTGTATCTCCGCGGCGATCTTCTTGAGTTCCGGCTCGAACTTGCGACCATGGTGGGCACAGAAGAGCAGTTCACCACCGCTGATGAGGACGACGCGCAGATATGCCTGGGCGCCGCAACGGTCACAGCGGTCTGCTGCGGTCAGCGGGCTCGCGGGGGTCAGAACAGTAGTCACGTCGCCTCTTCTCTAGCTCGACGAGCTGTCGTACCAGGGTCAACATCCAACCAGGCCGAAAACGTTCCCGCTCGTGGCTTTTCTTCGAAACTTCTTCTCAAGATGGCTGTCTGTTGCCGGTTGGCGGCGAATGTGCCGTATTGCGTAGCGCTACGGTTTCGCGTTGCTTGTCGTGGTGGATCCTCCCGGCTGGTTTGCCGGTTTGTTCATGAGGACGTGCCCGGAGCCTAAATGGTTCATGCCTGGAAGGGAACGTGATGTGTACGTCACTCCCACGAGGGATCGAACGTGTATGCGAAGCTGGACTAGTGTGAGGGTTCTCGGAGGGTGGCGTTACAACCGCTCTACCAGGCCTCGGTACCCTCTCAGCGGCGACCGAAGCCGAGCCCGTTGCCCACTGGGCCCCAAATGAAATTCAGCGAGGAGCGAACCGCGTGACCGCCGATACGTCCGTGCCGTCCACTGCGCTGCTGACCGGAGCAGACCGAGACGGTTCCAACTACACCGCGCGGCACCTGCTCGTACTCGAGGGGCTCGAAGCGGTTCGCAAGCGTCCCGGTATGTACATCGGGTCCACCGACAGCCGCGGCCTCATGCACTGCCTCTGGGAGATCATCGACAACTCCGTCGACGAGGCTCTGGGCGGCTACTGCGATCACATCGAGGTCATCCTCCACGACGACAATTCCGTGGAGGTCCGGGACAACGGTCGCGGCATCCCTGTCGACGTCGAGCCCAAGACGGGCCTGTCAGGCGTCGAAGTCGTGATGACAAAGCTGCACGCCGGTGGAAAGTTCGGCGGCGGCTCGTACGCTGCGTCGGGCGGTCTGCACGGCGTCGGTGCCTCCGTGGTCAACGCGCTCTCCGCCCGGCTCGACGTCGAGGTCGACCGCAACAGCGCGACCCACTCGATCAGCTTCCGGCGCGGAGTCCCGGGGATCTTCACCGAGCAGGGGCCGGACAGCCCGTTCGATCCGGCCAACGGCCTGCTCAAGGGCAAGCGGGTACCGAAGGCGCGCACCGGCACCAGGGTGCGTTACTGGGCGGACCGGCAGATCTTCCTCAAGGACGCCAAGCTCAGCTTGGAGACGCTCCACCAGCGGGCGCGGCAGACGGCCTTCCTCGTCCCCGGCCTCACGATCGTCGTCCGTGACGAACGCGGCCTCGACGGCGAGGGCAAGACCGAGGAGACCTTCCACTTCGACGGCGGAATCAGCGAATTCTGCGAGTACCTCGCTCAGGACAAGGCGGTCTGCGACGTCCTGCGCCTGTCGGGTCAGGGCACTTTCAAGGAGACCGTGCCGGTCCTGGACGAGCGCGGACACATGACGGCGACCGAGGTCACCCGCGAACTCGCCGTCGACATCGCTCTGCGCTGGGGCACCGGATACGACACCAACCTCAAGTCATTCGTCAACATCATCGCCACCCCCAAGGGCGGCACGCATGTGACCGGATTTGAACGCTCCGTGACCAAGACGGTCAACGAGGCGCTGCGCTCCGCCAAGCTGCTCCGCGTTGCCGAGGACGACATCGTCAAGGACGACGCGCTGGAGGGTCTCACCGCGGTCGTCACCGTGAGACTGGCGGAGCCGCAGTTCGAGGGCCAGACCAAGGAGGTGCTCGGTACATCGGCGGCCAACCGGATCGTCGCCAACGTCGTGGCCAAGGAGCTCAAGGCGTTCCTGACCTCGACGAAGCGCGATGCCAAGGCCCAGGCCAGGGCGGTCCTGGACAAGGCCGTGGCAGCCGCGCGCACCCGCATCGCGGCCCGCCAGCACAAGGACGCACAGCGCCGCAAGACAGCGCTGGAGTCCTCCTCGCTGCCGGCGAAGCTCGCCGACTGCCGAAGCGACGACGTGGACCGCAGCGAGCTCTTCATCGTCGAAGGCGACTCCGCGCTCGGTACGGCAAAGCTCGCCCGGAACAGCGAGTTCCAGGCACTGTTGCCGATCCGGGGCAAGATCCTCAATGTCCAGAAGGCGTCCGTCTCGGACATGCTGAAGAACGCCGAGTGCGGTGCGATCATCCAGGTCATAGGAGCCGGGTCGGGGCGGACCTTCGACATCGACGCCGCTCGCTACGGGAAGATCGTCCTGCTGGTGGATGCCGATGTCGACGGCGCGCACATCCGCATTCTTCTGCTGACGCTGTTCCAGCGCTACATGCGGCCCATGGTGGAGGCAGGCCGGGTCTTCGCCGCCGTACCCCCGCTGCACCGGATCGAGTTGGTTCAGCCCAAGAAGGGTCAGGACAAGTACATCTACACGTACTCCGACGGCGAGCTGCGTCAGCGGCTGCTGGAGCTGCAGCGGAAGAACATCCGGTACAAGGACTCGATCCAGCGTTACAAGGGTCTGGGCGAGATGGATGCCGACCAGCTGGCCGAGACCACGATGGACCCCCGGCACCGCACACTGCGGCGGATCAACATCGGCGACCTGGAATCGTCCGAGCAGGTCTTCGATCTGCTGATGGGCAATGAGGTGGCGCCGCGCAAGGAGTTCATCACCAGTTCGGCCGCCACCCTGGACCGCTCACGTATCGACGCATGAGCGACGCCGTCTCCACCCCTGGGTGGGGACGGCGACTTGCCCCAGGACCGACCCTTGAGCCGATCCCCCTGACCTGGTCGTTTCCGGAGCGTCGAAGGCGTTCGGCCTTCCCACATCTCGGAGGCCGGCCCCAGTCGCCGCCGGCGGCCGGCTGACCGTCACGACGCAGCCTCCGCCGCCCGGCCCGGCCCTGAGCCCCAGCTGCCCGACGGTCTGACGCCACATGAGCTGGAAGTGCCGGTCCTGATCGCGGAGAAGCTGTCCAACCTGGAGATCGCCCGCAGGCCGCTCATTTCGCAGGTTACCGTGAAAAGTCATACCAACAGCCTCTTTGCCAAGGCCGGATTGCGCGACCGAGCACAGGCCGTTCGCTATGCGTATGTTCGAGGCCTCGCACAGCCGCCTGGGTCAGTCTTCACCTGAAGTGGTGAAGACCAGCGAATGAATGCCCGGGATCTTCCCGATCTGCCCATTCTCGAGTATGCGGCCGAAGTGGTCCGTGGAAAAGGGGAGTTGTTCGGTGGAGAAGGAAGCAGGGCACGTGGCCGCAGCGTTGCGACTCGACGACCCGTGGGACGGTGTGCCGGCCTCCGGATGGGGCGAGCAGGAGGGTGCGGGGAGCTTCGCTTCCGCCGGACCACCCGGGCCAGCTGACCCGCGCTGCGCCGCCTACAGCGCGGCCGACATCTATGTGGAGGTGCAGCGCAGCGAGGCCTTCCAGGAAGTACGCCGTCGGTACAGGCGGTTCGTCATCCCCGCCACCCTCGCCTTCCTCGTCTGGTATCTCGCCTACGTCGTCGCCGCGATCACCGCACCCGGGCTGATGGCCCGCCCGGTGGCCGGAGCGGTCAATGTCGCGATGGTCGTGGGGCTCGGACAGTTCCTCACGACGTTCCTTCTCACCGGGGCGTACGCACGTCACGCACGATTGCGCAGAGACCGGGCCGCACTCGATCTGCGCTGGGAGACACAGGAGATGGCGCGGGGGATCGGGCGTTGAACGGGAACCAACAGACCTTGGCGCTCCTGCTGTTCAGCGCCTTCATCGCAGTGACGCTCGCCATCACCACCTGGGTGAGCCGTAACCGGCACGGCTCGGCCGAGGAGTTCTATGCGGGCGGTCGGCTGTTCTCCTCCATGGAGAACGGTTTCGCCATCGCCGGCGACTACATGTCGGCAGCGTCGTTCCTCGGCATCTCCGGTCTGATCGCCCTCTTCGGCTACGACGGCATGCTCTACTCGGTCGGGTTCCTCGTCGCCTGGCTCGTCGTCCTGCTGCTGGTCGCCGAACTGGTCCGCAATTGCGGCCGGTTCACACTCGCCGACGTGGTGGCGGCGCGGATGGCGGAGCGCCCGGTCCGGATTGCCGCAGGTACCTCGTCCATCACCGTCTCCGTGCTCTATCTGGTGGCACAGATGGTGGGTGCGGGCAGCCTGGTGGCCCTGCTCCTCGGCGGTACGAGCGGCGCCGCCCGTTCGTGGACCGTCATCGGTGTCGGGGCGCTCATGGTGATCTACGTATCGCTCGGCGGTATGCGCGCCACCACCTGGATTCAGATCGTCAAGGCCGTTCTGTTGATGGCGGGAGCGGTCGTTCTCACCGTGCTCGTCCTGGTCCACTTCCACGGCAACTTCAACGCCCTGCTCAACTCCGCCGCCGAACGGAGCGGGCACGGAAGCCGGTTCCTCTCGCCCGGCCTCCGGTACGGCGGAACCTGGACGGCACGCATCGACTTCATCAGCCTGGGCCTGGCCCTGGTACTCGGTACGGCGGGGCTGCCGCACATTCTGTCGCGGTTCTACACAGTGCCCACCGCCCGTGCGGCCCGCCGTTCGGTCGTCTGGTCCATCGGACTCATCGGCAGCTTCTACCTGATGACGATCGCGCTCGGATTCGGGGCGGCGGCACTGGTCGGCTCGGCCGAGGTACGGGCGTCGAATCCCGCGGGGAACACCGCGGTTCCGCTGCTGGCCCTGGTGCTCGGCGGTGGCGAAGGGTCCACCGGGGGAACGATTCTGTTCGCCGTAGTCGCCGCCGTCGCCTTCGCTACCATCCTCGCCGTCGTTGCGGGGATCACCCTCGCCTCGTCCGCCTCTGTGGCCCATGACCTCTACGCCTCGCTCAAGCGTCCGGGCTCCAAGCGGTACAGCGAGGTCACCGTGGCCCGGGTCGCCGCAGCAGGGATCGGGCTGGCCGCCATCGGGCTCGGTCTGATCGCCCAGGACCTGAATGTGGCATTCCTGGTGGGGCTCGCCTTCGCCGTCGCGGCTTCGGCCAATCTCCCGGTGCTGCTGTACTCCCTGTTCTGGCGGAACTTCACCACCCGGGGAGCGGTCTGGTCGGTCTACGGCGGGCTGATCCCCGCCGTGCTGCTCGTGCTGCTCTCCCCGGTTGTCTCCGGCAGCCCCACCTCGCTCTTCCCCGGCGCCGACTTGCAGCTCTTTCCCCTGGAGAACCCAGGCCTGGTCTCCATCCCGCTGGGCTTCCTGGCCGGCTGGATCGGAACAGTCACGTCCACCGAGCCGTCCGACGCCGCCAAACATGCGGAGACCGAGGTCCGTGCGCTGACCGGGGCAGGGGCGGTCTAAGGGCCGGCCTTCTGCGCGACGCGGGTGGTCGGCTGAAGCGCCAATATCCTGGAGCCGGCGGAGGGCGCGAAGATCATCAGCCCGGCGTTACGTCGGAACGTCCCTGCCGCAGCCGGTCCCGGCGTATTCACGTCCCCGAGGAAGGCCCCCGTTGAACCCGTTGTCCCCGCCCCGCAAGCAGCAGATCCCGGTCATCGTCCTTGCGGGGTTCCTGGGATCCGGCAAGACGACACTCCTCAACCACCTCCTCCGTAACCGTGCGGGAAACCGGATCGGCGTGATCGTCAACGACTTCGGCTCCATCGAGATCGACGCCATGACGGTCTCGGGGCAGGTCGGCTCGACGGTCTCGCTGGGCAACGGATGTCTGTGCTGCGCGGTCGACGCGAGCGAACTCGACACGTTCCTGGAGACGCTGACCCGGCCTGCCACCCGCCTCGATGTGATCGTCATCGAGGCCAGCGGACTGGCGGAGCCGCAGGAGCTCGTGCGCATGCTCCTGGCCAGCGACAATCCGCACATCGTGTACGGGGGACTGGTGGAGGTCGTCGATGCCGCAGAGTTCGACGCCACCCGCAGACGCCACCCGGAGATCGACCGCCATCTTGCCGTCGCCGATCTTGTCGTGCTCAACAAGACCGACCGGGTCGGGAGCGAGGAACAGGCCCGTATCCGGGACGTCATCGCTGCGGCAGGAGCCCCGGCCGGCAATGGAGCGGCGGGTGGCGGCGCGGGTGCCGTCGTCTGCGCCACGTACGGACGCATCGACCCCGAGCTGCTCTTCGACCCGGCGCTGCGGCCGGATGGTGAGAAGAAGGCGCGCCAGCTCACCTTCGAAGATCTGCTTCTGGCGGAGCGGGCCGAGGAAGAGGCCGGCGCCGGGCATGATCACCATCTGCATGCCGCGTACGACAGCGTGTCCTTCACCGCGGACGCACCCATGAACCCCCGCCGATTGATGGAGTTTCTCGACTCCAGGCCGCAGGGTCTCTACCGGATCAAGGGGTTCGTCGACTTCGGTGAGGGCGACCGGGGCAACAAGTACGTCCTGCACGCGGTCGGCAGGTTCCTGCGGTTTGATCCGCAGCCGTGGACACGCGACGAACCGCGCCTCACCCAGTTGGTGCTGATCGGCTCAGGCATCGATCCGGAGCAGCTGCACAAGGAGCTGGCCGGCTGCCGCGAGAGCGCCGCGCCGGCGCCTGACACGACGCAGGACGCCGCACATGAGCGAAGCATGTGGGGCGTCCTGCGGTACGTACAACGGCCCGACGACAACGCGTAGCGGCAGGCCACCCGTCGTCGGCCGGCTGGCTACACCGGTCCCGCGACCACCGCGACCGGCTTGGCCAGCGGTGTCCCCGAACCGTCGCGCCGCGGGTCGGGTTCCGGCAGCTCGGTCGGCGTGCCGTTCTTCTGCGCGGCCCGGGCAGGCGTCGCACCCGCCCAGCCGAACACCAGAACGTCCTCACCCTTGAGGAACCGCTGACAGCGCACGCCGCCGGTGGCCCGGCCCTTGCGCGGATACTGGTCGAACGGGGTGAGCTTGGACGTCAGCACCGAGTCGTCCAGCGTGCCGTGCGAGCCCGCCACCGTGAACACCACGGCGTCCGCCGCCGGATCCACCGCGGTGAACGAGAGCACCTCGGCGTCCGCCGCGAGCTTGATCCCCGCCATACCTCCCGCGGGCCGGCCCTGCGGCCGGACCTGTGCCGCCGGGTAGCGCAGCAACTGCGCGTCGGATGTGATGAAGACCAGGTCCTCCTCGCCTGTCCGCAGTTCGGCCGCGCCGACGATCCGGTCACCGTCCTTGAGGCTGATGATCTCCAACTCGTCCTTGTTGGCCGGGTAGTCCGGCACCACCCGCTTGACGACACCCTGAAGGGTGCCGATCGCCAGGCCGGGGGAGGCCTCGTCGAGCGTGGTGAGGCAGATGACCTCCTCGTCGCTCTCCAGCGTGAGGAACTCGGAAACCATCGCACCGCCCGAAAGGTTGGGCGCCGCATGGGTGTCCGGGAGCTGGGGCAGATCGATCACCGCGAGCCGCAGCAGCCGCCCCGTGGACGTCACCGCGCCCACATCGCCACGGGCCGTCGCCGGTACGGCAGACACGATCACATCGTGCTTGACACGCTTGGCATCCTCGGCGAAGACGATCGGATCGTCACTGGCGGTACGGGCCAGCAGGCCGGTCGAGGACAGCAGTACTCGGCACGGGTCGTCCGCGACCTCCAGCGGCACCGAGGCGACCTGCGAACCGGCCGACTCCAGCAGCACCGTACGCCGGTCGGTGCCGAACTTCTTGGCGACCGCGGTCAGTTCGGAGGAGACGAGCTTGCGCAGCTCGGTGTCCGATTCGAGGATGGTGGTCAGCTGGTCGATCTCGGTGTTGAGCCGGTCCCGCTCGCTCTCCAGCTCGATCCGGTCGAACCGCGTCAGCCGGCGCAGCGGGGTGTCCAGGATGTACTGCGTCTGGGTCTCGCTCAGCGAGAAGTGCTCGATGAGCCGTTCCTTCGCCTGTGCCGAGTTGTCGCTGGACCGGATGAGCCGGATGACCTCGTCGATGTCGATCAGCGCGACCAGCAGGCCCTCGACCAGATGCAGCCGATCGCGACGCTTGCCCCGGCGGAACTCGCTGCGCCGGCGCACCACGTCGAAGCGGTGGTCGAGATAGACCTCGAGGAGCTCCTTGAGGCCCAGCGTGAGCGGCTGTCCGTCGACCAGTGCCACATTGTTGATGCCGAAGGAATCCTCCATCGGCGTCAGCTTGTAGAGCTGCTCCAGCACGGCCTCCGGCACGAAACCGTTCTTCACCTCGATGACCAGGCGCAGGCCGTGCTCGCGGTCGGTCAGGTCCTTCACGTCCGCGATGCCCTGGAGCTTCTTCGCCGAGACAAGATCCTTGATCTTGGCGATCACCTTCTCCGGGCCGACGGTGAAGGGCAGTTCGGTGACGACCAGACCCTTGCGGCGCGCCGTCACATTCTCCACGGCGACGGTCGCACGGATCTTGAACGTGCCACGCCCGTTGGCGTACGCATCCTTGATGCCGCCGAGGCCCACGATCCGGCCGCCGGTCGGCAGATCGGGACCGGGGACGAACCGCATCAGGGTCTCCAGGTCCGCACCCGGATGCTTGATCAGATGACGGGCGGCGGCGATGACCTCGCCCAGGTTGTGCGGCGGCATATTGGTCGCCATGCCGACCGCGATCCCGGACGACCCGTTGACCAGGAGGTTCGGGTACGCGGCCGGAAGAACGGTCGGCTCCTGCTCCTGCCCGTCGTAATTCGACTGGAAGACGACGGTGTCCTCGTCGATCGACTCCGTCATCAGTGACGTTGCGTCGGCCATCCGGCACTCGGTGTAGCGCATGGCGGCCGGCGGGTCGTCGTTTCCGAGCGAGCCGAAGTTGCCGTGGCCGTCGACCAGGGGGAGCCGCATGGAGAACGGCTGCGCCAGACGGACCAGCGCGTCGTAGATCGACGCATCGCCGTGCGGGTGCAACTTGCCCATGACCTCGCCGACCACACGGGCACACTTCACGTAGCCGCGGTCGGGGCGCAGGCCCATCTCGTTCATCTGGTACACGATGCGGCGGTGCACCGGCTTCATGCCGTCACGGGCATCCGGCAGGGCCCGTGAGTAGATCACCGAGTATGCGTACTCGAGGAAGGAGCCCTGCATTTCGTCGACGACGTCGATGTCGAGGATCTTCTCCTCGAAGTCGTCCGGCGGCGGGGTCTTCGTGCTGCGGCGGGCCATCGCTGCTGCGACTCCTTCACGGATTCTGTTCGGGCAACCTCAGGTTCTGACGCGGACCATTGTGGCCCGCCGCACTGACATCGCCGACCTCGACCCGTCCCAAGAGCCGTCCGGGCCCCTTCCGAGGTGGTCTCACGACCCGTCCCGCGGGGGACGAGCTTCTCTTTCACGCGAACTTCCGCGGTATGGGAACTTCGCCAGGTGTCTGTGCGCTTGCTTACAGTGGCAGGGCTCGCAAGAAATCCAGTATCGCGATCGAAGGGACCTACATGCCCATGGGTCACACGGCCACAGCCCAGGCCGGCTCCGGCGGCTTGACAGCGACCGAGCACCGTCTGGCCAACGGCCTGCGCGTGGTGCTCTCCGAGGACCATCTGACCCCGGTCGCCGCGGTCTGCCTCTGGTACGACGTCGGCTCGCGCCACGAGGTCAAGGGACGCACCGGTCTGGCTCACCTCTTCGAGCACCTGATGTTCCAGGGCTCCGGCCAGGTCAAGGGGAACGGGCACTTCGAGCTGGTGCAGGGAGCCGGCGGTTCGCTCAACGGGACCACCAGCTTCGAGCGCACCAACTACTTCGAGACCATGCCCACGCACCAGCTGGAGCTGGCCCTCTGGCTCGAGGCCGACCGGATGGGCTCGCTGCTCGCCGCGCTCGACGAGGAGTCCATGGAGAACCAGCGCGACGTCGTCAAGAACGAGCGCCGCCAGCGTTACGACAATGTCCCCTACGGCACGGCGTTCGAGAAGCTGACGGCACTGGCCTACCCCGAGGGCCACCCGTACCACCACACGCCGATCGGTTCGATGGCGGACCTGGACGCCGCGACCCTCGAGGACGCCCGCACCTTCTTCCGTACGTACTACGCGCCCAACAACGCGGTGCTCTCGGTCGTCGGTGACATCGACCCGGAGCAGACCCTCGCCTGGATCGAGAAGTACTTCGGCTCCATCGCGTCCCATGACGGCAAGCAGCCGCCGCGCGACGGCACGCTCCCCGAGATCATCGGCGAGCAGTTGCGCGAGGAGGTGCGCGAGGAGGTGCCGGCGCGGGCGCTGATGGCCGCCTACCGGCTGCCGCACGACGGCACCCGTGAGTGTGACGCGGCAGACCTCGCGCTGACTGTGCTCGGCGGCGGTGAGTCGTCTCGGCTGCACAACCGCCTGGTCCGCCGTGACCGTACGGCCGTGGCAGCCGGGTTCGGGTTGCTGCGGCTGGCCGGTGCGCCCTCGCTCGGCTGGCTGGACGTCAAGACGTCCGGCGGCGTCGAGGTGCCGCAGATCGAGGCCGCGGTCGACGAGGAGCTGGCCCGGTTCGCTGCCGAGGGCCCCACGCCCGAGGAAATGGAGCGTGCGCAGGCCCAGTTGGAGCGCGAGTGGCTGGACCGGCTCGGTACGGTCGCCGGCCGCGCCGACGAACTCTGCCGGTTCGCCGTGCTGTTCGGCGATCCGCAGCTCGCTCTGACCGCCGTACAGCGGGTGCTCGATGTCACCGCGGAAGAGGTCCAGGCGGTCGCCAAGGCCCAGTTGCGCCCCGACAACCGCGCGGTGCTGGTCTACGAGCCGGTTGAATCGGCCGAGCCCGCAGACGCAGCGGCCGCCGAGACCGGCGCCGACGACACTGACGACACCGACGCGCACGAAGGAGCGGACAAGTGACCGACGCTGCCGCGACTGGAGTTTCGATGCAGTACCACCCGCAGCCGGCCCCCGGCGTCGCCCGCCCCTGGGCCTTCCCCGCTCCGGAGCGGGGCGCCCTGCCCAACGGCCTCACGGTGCTGCGCTGCCACCGCCCCGGCCAGCAGGTCGTGGCGGTCGAGATCTTCCTCGACGCCCCGCTGGACGCCGAGCCCGAGGGCCTCGACGGCGTGGCCACGATCATGTCGAGGGCGCTGTCCGAGGGAACCGACAAGCACACCGCCGAGGAGTTCGCCGCCGAGCTGGAGCGCTGCGGCGCCACCCTCGACGCGCACGCCGACCACCCCGGCGTCCGGGTCTCCCTGGAGGTTCCGGCCTCCCGGCTGGCCAAGGCTCTCGCACTGGTCGCAGAGGCGCTGCGGGCGCCCGCGTTCGAGGACAGCGAGATCGAACGGCTGGTACGCAACCGGCTCGACGAGATCCCGCACGAGCAGGCCAACCCGGCCCGGCGCGCCGCCAAGCAGCTCTCCAAGGAGCTCTTCCCGGCTGCAGCGCGGATGTCGCGCCCGCGCCAGGGCACCGAGGAGACGGTGGAGCGGATCGACTCGGCGGCCGTGCGTGCCTTCTTCGACGCGCACGTGCGGCCGTCCGCGGCGACCGCCGTGGTCGTCGGCGACCTCACCGGCATCGACCTGGACGCCCTGCTCGCCGACACCTTCGGCGACTGGTCGGGAGACACCGCGGAGCCCCGTCCTGCCCCGCCGATCACCGCCGACGACACCGGCCGAGTGGTGATCGTCGACCGTCCGGGCGCGGTGCAGACGCAGCTGCTGATCGGCCGGATCGGCGCCGACCGGCACGACAGCGTATGGCCGGCCCAGGTGCTGGGCACATACTGCCTGGGCGGCACGCTCACCTCCCGGCTGGATCGTGTGCTGCGAGAGGAGAAGGGCTACACCTACGGCGTACGGGCCTTCGCTCAGGTGCTGCGGTCGTCGGCCCCGGATTCCGCCTCGGGGGCGACCGGTGCCGCGATGCTGGCCATCAGCGGATCGGTGGACACGGAGTCCACGGGGCCGGCGCTGAAGGACCTGTGGACGGTCCTGCGGACCCTGGCCGCGGAGGGGCTGACCGACGAAGAGCGCGAGACGGCCGTGCAGAACCTCGTGGGTGTCGCCCCGCTGAAGTTCGAGACGGCGGCCTCGGTCGCGGGCACCCTCGCCGACCAGGTCGAGCAGCACCTCCCGGACGACTACCAGGCACAGCTGTACGCCCGGCTCGCGGAGACCGGCACGGTCGAGGCGACCGCAGCGGTGGTCAACGCCTTCCCGGGTGACCGGCTGGTCACGATCCTCGTCGGTGACGCGGCACAGATCGAGGAGCCGGTCCGGGCCCTGGGCATCGGAGAGGTGTCGGTGGTCGCAGGCTGACGGTCGTACGCACCCGCCGCGGACGCCGGACGACCGGCCGGCCGGCCCGTCGGGTGTGCCGGTTCACCGGTCGACTGTCGCGTTCGACCGAGCACCGACCGCACCGGCCGGTCCACCGGCCCGCCACATTTCCGCATAACGGGACAAAAGGAATGCCCCTGTGAGTGAGATCTCGCCGGGGTATTCCTTTTTGTCCGTTCCGGTGGAGAGGTTGCCTGCCTGTCCTGTGGGATGCGCTACAAAACGGCCTGTCCGTTTGGTGAATGAAAGTGACCCCACTTAGCGTCGGCTGGGCTGTCCGTCACTCGTATGCCGCATCCGCGACGTACCGGGCAGCCATCGCCGAGTCCCCGTCAGGCGCGAGCCTGGGGAGCCGGGGACCCATGCAGTCCCTGGGGTGAATCGGATTCCTGAGCCTCGATGGGGCCGGGGCGTCCGTAGGAGACCTTCCTGCTCCGAACCCGTCAGCTAACCCGGTAGGCGAGAAGGAAGGAAAGGATCAGCCGCTTCATGGCGTTCACCCGTGCCACCGGGAAGCATCGTGCCCCGAGTCGACTGACGCGCAGGAGTGCGAAGATCGCCGGCGCCGCGACCCTGGCCACCACCGGCGTCATCGGCGGCATGGCCTCTCCGGCTCTCGCCGCGGACCCCTCCGTCAGCGACACCGGCCTGAACCAGCTCATAGCCATCGAGGGCGCCGTCGCCGACCAGATCGAAGCCCAGGCCGACGCGCAGAAGCGCCAGGCCGATGCCGCGGCGAAGGCGAAGGCGGAGGCCCGGCAGAAGGCGGAGGCCAAGAAGGAGGCCGAGGCCAAGAAGGAGGCCGAGGCGCGCGCCGAGAAGGCCCGCGCCGCCCGGTCTGCCGAGCGCACACGCCTGGGTTCCTTCCAGCTCCCGGTAGCTGGTTCGTATGTCACCACCGGCTACAAGTCGAGCGGTTCCCTCTGGTCCTCCGGCAGCCACTCGGGCATCGACTTCCACGCCGCGTCCGGCAGCCCCGTCGTCGCTGTCGGCGCCGGTACGGTCGTCGAGGCGGGCTGGGGCGGCGCGTACGGCAACAACGTCGTGTTGCGGATGGCGGACGGCACGTACACCCAGTACGGCCATCTCTCCTCGATCGGTGTCTCCGTCGGCCAGAGCGTCGGGGCGGGCCAGCAGATCGGCCTCTCCGGCTCGACCGGCAACTCCACCGGACCACACCTCCACTTCGAGGCCCGGACCGCGCCGTCGTACGGCTCCGACTTGGACCCCGTCGCATACTTGCGCGCCCACGGCGTCAACGTCTGACCGACGCTCCACCCGCAGCGCCCTTTCGAAGGCCCCGGCAGCACGCCGGGGCCTTCGCTGTGCCCGGCCTCCGCGCCTGCCGGCAGTACCCGCTCCTCGAGCCGTCCTGTGGCCAAGAGATATTCATGGATTTCCACCCGGCATCGGAAAGGCGACCGCATCGCAATGGAGCCGCGGCACAGGCGCCGGTCGGCCGTTTTGAGCTGTCCGAATTCTCTCCGGTCGTCGGGTTGGCGAAGCGAAAAAGCCGCGGCCCCGGACAAAGGGTGCCGCGGCTCTTTCGCGCGAAATGGTTCAGACGGTTTCCGGAAGCTCGTCGAGACCTTCGGCGACAAGCTTCGCCAGACGGTCCAGGGCGACTTCGGAGTCGTCGGCCTCGGACGCAAGCACGATCTCGTCGCCGCCGTGCGCGCCGAGACCGAGCACCGCGAGTATGGAGGCGGCGTTCACCGGGTCGCCGTCGGCCTTGGAGATCGTCACGGGGACGCCGGAAGCCGTGGCGGCACGGACGAAGATGGAAGCGGGACGGGCGTGCAGCCCCTCGGCCCAACCGACGTTGACGCGACGCTCAGCCATGGTTCCGCCCTTCACGAATCAATAGTTGTCTAGACCAGACTCTCATGCGGTGCGCGATTTTCCCGCCGAACCGCGGAATGCCCACAACCCGTGCGGTACCGCCGATCGGCCCCCTCAGACTGCCCTGGCCCCAAGCCCTACGCGACCGCTGACGGAGCCGTAGGCTTTGCGCATGCAGCCCTCGCCGGAGCAGAGTCCGCATCACGTGTACCCCGACCACTGGGAAGCGGACGTGGTCCTCCGCGACGGAGGAACCGCCCGGATCAGGCCCATCACCACGGACGACGCCGAACGGCTGGTCAGCTTCTACGAGCAGGTCTCCGACGAGTCGAAGTACTACCGCTTCTTCGCCCCGTACCCCCGTCTGTCCGACAGAGACGTGTACCGCTTCACCCATCACGACTACGTCGACCGGGTGGGGCTCGCGGTCACGGTCGGCGGCGAGTTCATCGCGACCGTCCGCTACGACCGGATCGACGAGCGGGGCAGGTCTGCCTCCGTACCCGCCGACGAGGCCGAGGTCGCCTTTCTGGTCCAGGACGCGCATCAGGGCCGGGGTGTGGCATCGGCGCTCCTCGAACACATCGCGGCCGTCGCCCGCGAGCGCGGCATCCGCCGCTTCGTGGCCGAGGTGCTGCCCGCCAACAACAAGATGATCAAGGTGTTCCGGGACGCCGGGTACACCCAGCAGCGCAGCTTCGAGGACGGCTCCGTCCATCTCACCCTGGACCTCGAACCGACCGCCGAGTCGCTCGCCGTGCAGCGCGGCCGTGAGCAGCGGGCCGAGGCGCGCTCCGTGCAACGGCTGCTCGCGCCCGGATCCGTCGCCGTCATCGGCGCAGGCCGCACTCCCGGCGGGGTCGGCCGCACGGTCCTGCGCAACCTCCTCGGGGCCGGGTTCACCGGCCGTACGTACGCCGTGAACCGCGCCTTCGCCGCCGACCAGGGCACGATCGACGGTGTCCCCGCTCACCGTTCCATCAGCGAGATCGACGAACCGGTCGACCTCGCGGTCGTCGCCGTCCCCGCAGACCGGGTTCCGGAGGTCGTCGCCGACTGCGGTGAGCACGGCGTTCAGGGCCTGGTCGTCCTCTCCGCCGGATACGCCGAATGGGGCGCCGAAGGCAGGGAGCGGCAGCGTGAACTGGTCCGCCAGGCCCGCTCGTACGGGATGCGGATCGTCGGCCCGAATGCCTTCGGCGTCATCAACAACGCCGAGGCCGTCCGGCTGAACGCCTCCCTCGCCCCCGAGCCGCCCGCGCCCGGACGCATCGGCCTCTTCACCCAGTCCGGAGCGATCGGCATCGCGCTGCTCTCCGGGCTCTACCGGCGCGGCGCCGGCCTCTCCACCTTCATCTCCGCCGGCAACCGCGCCGACATCTCGGGAAACGACTTCCTGCAGTACTGGTACGAGGACCCGGACACCGATGTCGCCCTGCTGTACCTCGAATCGCTCGGCAACCCCCGCAAGTTCACCCGCCTCGCGCGGCGCACCGCGGCCGTGAAGCCGGTGGTCGTGGTGAAGGGCGCCCGGCACAGCGGTTCCACCCCGCCCGGCCATGCGGTGCCGGTCAGCCGGGTCCCGGACGCGACGGTCTCCGCGCTCATGCGGCAGGCGGGCGTGATCCGCGTCGACACAGTGACGGAGATGGTGGACGTCGGTCTCCTCCTCGCCGACCAGCCCCTTCCGGCGGGCCCGCGGGTCGCGATCCTCGGCAACTCCGAATCGCTCGGCCTGCTCACGTACGACGCCTGCCTGGCCGAGGGGCTGCGCCCTCGCCCGCCCCGCGACCTCACCACCGCCGCCACCCCGCAGGACTTCCGGGAGGCCCTGACCGAGGCCCTCGCCGACGAGGGCTGCGACTCGGTGGTCGTGACGGCGATCCCCTGGGTGGGCGAGAACGGCGAAGCGGAATCGGGCGACGGAGAGGTGCTGGCGACCGCGCTGCACGCGGCAGCCGCGGCCGGTCCCGCCAAGCCGGTGGCCGTCGTCCATGTGGAGATCGGCGGCCTGGCGGAGGCCCTCGCCGCGGCCACCAGCACGGTCGCGCTGCCGCATCCTTCGGCAGAGCCCTCCCCAGCCGCGACGCCCTCGCGCGCCGGAGCCGCCACCACGACCGGCCACGACCCTGCGCGTACCCCCTCGGCACCCGGAACCAGCAGCGGCACAGCCACCGCCCCCATCGGCGCGGGCACTGACGGCGGCCCCGGCATCCGGATCGGCCGGATACCTGCCTACCCCGCCGCCGAGCGGGCTGTGCGTGCCCTGGCCGAAGCGGTGAGGTACGCGCAGTGGAGACGGCAGGCGGCCGTGCCCGGCAAGGTGCCCGAGTTCCTCGACGACACCATCGACGAGCCGGGTGCCGCCGGCCTGATCGACGCCCTCCTCGGCCCCGACCCCGACCCGCGGGGCAGGCCGCTCGCACACGACGAGGCGCGCGAACTTCTGGGCCGCTACGGCATCACCGTGCGACCGACGCTTCCGGCCTCCGACCCGGAAGCCGCCGTTGCCGCAGCCGCGCAGCTCGGCTATCCCGTGGCGCTCAAGACCACTGCGCCCCATCTGCGTCACCGCGCCGATCTCGGCGGTGTCCGGCTGGACCTCGCCAACGAGGGCGCGTTGCGCCGGGCGTACGGCGAACTGACCGACCTGCTCGGCAAGCCCATTGAGCTCCAGCCCGTCGTCCAGGCCATGGCACCGCGCGGCGTCGACACCGTCGTACGCGCCGCGATCGACTCGGCGGCAGGGGCCGTCCTCTCCTTCGGGCTCGCGGGCGCGCCCTCCGAACTCCTCGGTGACACCGCCCACCGTCTCGTTCCGGCCACCGACCGCGACGCCGCCGAGCTGATCCGGTCCATCCGGGCGGCACCGGTGCTGTTCGGCTGGCGTGGCGCGGCGCCCGTGGACACCGCGGCGCTCGAAGAGCTGCTGCTGCGGGTGTCCCTGCTGGTCGACGACCATCCCGAGGTGGTCTCCATCGCTCTGGAACCGGTCGTGGTCGCCACCCAGGGGCTGACGGTCCTCGGCGCGAGCGTCCGGCTCGCGCCGCCCCCGGCCCGCACCGACCTCGGCCCGCGCCGCCTCCCCAATTACTGACCGGCAGCGCACCGTCTCGTTCCCGATCGCCGGACGGGTGCGAAACCAGGTCCCTTCGCCGCTCGGGCCCGGTCCACCCTGCCGCGGAACGTCCACGGCAGTCATCCGTCCCCCGTAGGATGGTCCTCATGGCAAAGACCGGTACGACGACCCAGGGGCTGCGCGCGGCGATCGAGCGCAGTGGCTACTACCCGGCCCTCGTGGCCGAGGCGGTGGAGGCCGCCGTGGGCGGTGAGCCGGTCGCTTCGTACCTGGTGCACCAGGAGACCACCTTCGACTCCAACGAGGTGCGCCGCCATGTCACGGTCCTGGTCCTGACGGACAACCGGTTCGTCGTCAGCCACACCGACGAGCAGAATGCGGACACCAGCTCCCCGACGCCGTACGCCACCACCTCCACGGAGTCGGTCAAGCTCGACCGGATCTCGTCGGTCGTGGTCAGCCGCGTCGTGGCCAACCCCGAGAAGTACGTACCGGGCACGTTGCCCCGCGAGGTCGTCCTCACCATCGGCTGGGGTGCGGTCTCCCGCATCGACCTGGAGCCGGCCGCCTGCGGCGACCCCAACTGCGAGGCCGACCACGGCTACACCGGCAGCTCCACCGCCGACGATCTGAGCCTGCGGGTCAGCGAGGCCGGTGACGGCCCGGACACCGTGCGTCAGACCCTCGCCTTCGCCCAGGCGCTCTCCGAGGCCACGGCCGCGACCGCGGCGACCGGCCGCTGATGGTCCAGCCGGCCTGGCAGGACCCCGTTCTGCTCCCCGTCGACACCGCCCCCGTCCCCGAGTACGGCAGCGGCTCGCTCTCCGATCTGCTTCCCACCCTCGCCGCTGGACAGGGCGTACCCGGCTTCACCACCGCGATCCCCGAACTCACCCCCGCCGACC
The DNA here is from genome assembly GCF_044328025.1 of Streptomyces sp. NPDC018000. Lineage (NCBI taxonomy): Bacteria > Bacillati > Actinomycetota > Actinomycetes > Kitasatosporales > Streptomycetaceae > Streptomyces > Streptomyces sp. NPDC018000. The sequence continues at coordinate 538,918 of NZ_JBIRGM010000004.1, read as the reverse complement.
GGAACTGCGTGTTCCTGATCGACGGTCTCGGCTGGGAGCAGATCAAGGCCCATCCCGACGAGGCACCGTTTCTGCACTCCCTGCTGCCCACCTCGCGAGGCGGCACCGGCCGCCCGATCACGGCGGGCTTCCCTGCCACCACCGCGACCTCACTGGCCTCGGTCGGTACCGGACTTCCGCCGGGGGAGCACGGCCTTCCCGGCTACACCGCGCGCAATCCGGAGACCGGCGAGCTGATGAACCAGCTCCGCTGGCAGCCCTGGACCTCGCCGAAGGCCTGGCAGCCGTACCCCACCGTCTTCGGGCTCGCCGACGCCGCCGGTGTGCGCACCGCTCAGGTCTCCGCCCCCGCCTTCGAGCAGACCCCGCTCACCAAGATCGCGCTCAGCGGGGGCTCGTTCCTCGGCCGGCTGTCCGGAGAGGAGCGGATGGACGTCGCCGCCGAACGGCTGGCCGCAGGTGACCGGTCGCTCGTCTACACGTACTACAGCGAGGTCGACAGCAAGGGCCACCGCTTCGGCGTCGACTCCGACGCCTGGCGCGGACAGCTGATGTACGTGGACGGCCTGGCCCGGCGGCTGGCCGAACAGCTCCCGCCCCGCTCGGTGCTGTACATCACCGCCGACCACGGCATGATCGACATCCCCTTCGACGAGCAGTCCCGGATCGACTTCGACGAGGACTGGGAACTGCACGCGGGTGTCGCCCTGCTCGGCGGCGAGGGCCGGGCCCGTCATGTGTACGCCGTCCCGGGGGCCGAGAACGATGTGCTGACCGTCTGGCGGGAAGTGCTCGGCGAGCAGTTCTGGGTGGCGAGCCGGGACGAGGCGATCGCGGCCGGCTGGTTCGGCCCGAAGATCGACGAACGCGTCCACGGCAGGATCGGCGACGTCGTCGCGGCGGCCCGCGACGACGTGGTGATCACCGCCTCGGTCAATGAGCCGCACGAGTCCGCGATGGTGGGCATGCATGGTTCGATGACCCCCGCCGAGCAGCTCGTCCCACTGCTCGAAGTACGCTCGTAGGCGCGTTTTCCCTCTCCAGCGTTCCCCCACCACCATTTCCCTGCCCTGCTTCGCCCCGCCCGAAAGGTGCTCAGCCCCTCATGCCCGAGCTCGTGTTCTTCTCCGGAACGATGGATTGTGGGAAGAGCACTTTGGCGCTCCAGATCGGACACAACCGCTCGGCCCGGGGTCTTCAAGGTGTGATCTTCACGCGGGACGACCGGGCGGGGGAGGGGAAGTTGTCCTCGCGGCTGGGCCTGGTCACGGAGGCGGTCGAGGCCACAGAGGGCATGGATCTGTATGGGTATCTGGTCGATCGGTTGTCCACGGGCGGCAAGGTCGACTATGTGATCGCCGATGAGGCGCAGTTCCTGGCGCTGGAGCAGATCGACCAGCTGGCGAGAGTCGTTGACGACCTCGGGCTTGACGTCTTCGCCTTCGGTATCACCACCGACTTTCGTACCAGGCTCTTCCCCGGTTCGCAGCGGCTGATCGAACTGGCCGATCGGGTCGAGGCCCTCCAGGTGGAGGCCCTGTGCTGGTGCGGCGCCCGGGCTACGCACAACGCCCGAACGGTGGGTGGGGAGATGGTCGTCGAGGGCGCCCAGGTGGTCGTCGGCGACGTCAACCGACCGGCAGAGGTGATCGGTTACGAGGTTCTGTGCCGCCGTCATCACCTTCGCCGGATGACCGCTGCTTCAGCCCACGCCGGCGCGCTGTCCCCCGACGTCCTGCCGGTGACATCCGCTTGACGGCAACGCCGAGCTCAGCCAAGTTGACAGCATCCTTTCTCCTTCGACTCGGGCCTCTGCGGGCCCATGGTGCCCTATGCTCGACCCACGACATGTGCTCTGGAGCGGCGGAGGGCGTCCGTGGACCTGATTGCACCTGAACTGCTCATGGCCCTTGCCGGAGGCACCGCGGGCGCGGCGGGGGAGCAGATCTGGACGTCTTTGCGAAGCCTGCTCGGACGACGGCCGTCGGACGGAGAGCCGTATGGCGAGGGCGAGTTGACGGCCCTCGCCGAGGCGGCTGACAGCGCGGAGCGTGCCGCGGAGTTGGCCGAGGTGCTGGCTCTCCGCGCCCGGCAGGACCCCGCCTTCGCCGAGGCGCTCGCGGCCTGGCGGCGGCAGGCCGAGGCACTGGAGGGCATGCGGACCGGCGCGGGCGACGTGCACAACGCGATCTCCGGGGGCACTCAGGGCAATGTCGTCCAGGCCCGGGACGTTCACGGTTCCATCAATTTCGGTGGCTGACGAGGTCGTGCATGGCTTGGTGGTGGGGGTTCGAGCCCGGCAGGTGATCGCGACACGCTCCGCTGACATGCCGTGCCCTTTGGTCTACTGTGAGCGACGTGTCGGAATGTGTCGAACCCTGCGCGCATGCAGCTGAGTTCACCGCTGCACTCGCTCGTCAGCAACAGCTCGCCGAGCGCCGTGAGGAGATTGTCACCAGGCTGCACGACGAGGTCGAGCGGCTGCGCCGAGGCGAGATCGAGGTGGCGCTCGACCTTGTGCGCCACTCCCTGATTCGGCTCCACGACCAGATCCTGCGCCAGGCCGAACACGTCGCCGATCCGCTCGGCATCGACGAACTACGGGCCCTGCTGACCGCACTGGCCGACGAGGCGGCCGACACCGTGGCCAGGACCGGCGTCGAGCGGTACGTTCCCTTGCCCGGCGAGGCATTTGACATGGCGTTGCAGCGCCCGGTGGGCCGCGCCCCCGCCGAAGGGCCTGAGGCGGACCGGACGGTGGCGCGTGTTGTGGCGGCCGGATTCGTTCAGGGGGAGCGGGTCGTGCGCAAGGCCGACGTCGTGGTTTCCTGGTGGGAACCGGATGCCCCATGAGCGTTCACTTCTCCAAAGGAACTGCTCACAAGGGAAACTGACGGAACAACAGACAAGGCGGGCGTCACGCGCGGCCGTCTCGGTGGCAGGAGACCGTATGGCCGTATACGGCATCGACCTGGGGACCACGTACTCGTGCGTCGCACGGATCGACGACGTCGGCAGGCCGACCGTGCTGCGCAACCTCGAAGGGGCGGACACCACGCCGTCCGTCGTCTACTTCGAGAGCGCCGACAGCGTCGTCGTGGGGCAGAGCGCCAAGGACGCCACCGTCCTGGACCCCGAGCACGTCGTGCAGCTCATCAAGCGGGACATGGGCGATGTGGTGCCGCGCGAGTTCCACGGCCGCACCTACACACCCGAGGAGATCTCCGCTCGCATCCTGCGCAAACTCGTCGAGGACGCGAAGGCCGCCGGTGGCGACGAGGCGTGCGACGTGGTGATCAGCGTGCCCGCCTACTTCGGGCTCGCCGAGCGGGACGCCACCCGCAAGGCCGGCGAGATCGCCGGACTGCGCGTCCTCGACGTGGTCGCCGAACCCATCGCGGCCGCGCTCGACTACGGGGCCGTGGAAGGGGGCGAGGAGCGCGGGGACCGGGCCATTCTCGTGTACGACCTGGGCGGCGGCACCTTCGACACCACCGTGCTCACCCTGCGCGGGCGCGAGCTGACCGTGCTGTGCACGGACGGCGCGAAGGAGCTGGGCGGCAGCGACTTCGACGACCGTATCGTCATGCACTTGGTGGAACGATTCCGCGAGCGCTTCCCGGACGTCGGCGACCCGCTGATCGACCCCCAGTCCGAGACGCAGCTGCGCAAGGACGCCGAGGAGGCGAAGAAGGCACTGTCCTTCCGCGAGCGCTACACCGTCCGCGTCATGCACCAGGGCAGGGTCGAACCGGTGGAGCTGACCCGGGGGCTGATCGAAGAACTGACCCGCGACCTGCTCGACCGCACCGTCGACATCACCCGCCGCACCGTCGAACTGGCCGCGGAGCGGGGCGTATCGACCTTCGACGATGTGCTGCTCGTCGGCGGCGCCACCAAGATGCCTGCCGTCGCCGCCGCCCTGCGCACCCAGTTCGGCTTCGAGCCCAGGCTGCACAACCCGGACCTCGCGGTGGCCCGCGGCGCCGCGCTCTACGCCGTCGACCGAGCCACGTACATCCTCTCCAGCGGCGAACTCCCTGCCGAACAAGCACCGGACGTGCCGGAGACCGGCCTCACCCACCGCCCGTACAAAATTTCCACCGTCGCCTCGCGCGGTTATGGCATCACGGTCACGGACATCGACACCGGCCGGGAGTACGTCACCCACCTCGTGCATGCCAACGACATCCTGCCGGCGTCGGTGACCGACGACTTCTACACCCTTCGCGACGGCCAGCGGCAGGTCCGGATCCAGGTGATGGAACAGGCGGGCGCGGTGGAATCGGAAGAGCCGGCGCACAACACCACGGTCGCGCAAGGGGCATTGAAGATCCCGCCGGACAAACCCGCGCGCTGGCCCTTCCAGTGCGTCTTCACGCTCGACACCTCCGGGCTCCTCACGGCCGTCGCCACCGAGCGCGAGACCGGCGAGCAGATCGAGATCTCCGTTCAGATCGGAGGGCTGTCCCAGGAGGCGGTCGACGAGGCGCGGGTCGCGATGAACCGCCAGCGGATCGGCTGACCGAGGGGAGGGTGGGGGCACAAGACCGTGGCCTTCGACGAGTTGCGCTACCGGCGCGAGGTGCTCGACGCCGGTCTGCCCGTGACCGAGGACCTTCGCGCACGCTACCAGTTGCCGCAGCACCTCGACGGGCCCGCGGTTGCCGAGGCGGTCGCCGCGGTCCGCGCCTGCTGGCGCCGCAGCCGGTCGCGGCTCAAGTACCGTGCGGTCATCGAGCAGTTGGAAGCCGGGCACCTCATTCACCGGCCGTTGTTGGACGCTGCCGCCGCCGGGGATCCGGGACGATTGCGGGCGGCCCTTGAAGCGCACGGCCGGCGCACCGAATCCGAGCGGGTCCGGCTGCGCGCGGCCCTCGAGGAGGCCGCGGGCGGGCTCGGCATGATCGCCGAGAGCACGGTCGCGGAGATTGCCACCGCCCACCACGTCCGCGAGGACGGGGTATGGGACCTGCTGCCGGCCCTGGGGCTGCGCATCGCCGAGCCCGACCCGCTGCCGTGGTCGGTGCCGCACCCGGCGTACGAACGCTGCGCCGGCCACCTGGAGGTGCTGGGGCTGCGGCACCTCGGCGACTTTCTCGCGACGAGCACGCCCGGCGGGCGGACCGAGCAGCCCGTACGCGTCTTCGACGCGCCCCCGGCCGACCTGCCGATCGTCGAGGCGGGGGCGCGCCGCTGGGGTCGGCTGCCGCACGGCGCCGCGCACACCGCGGCCCAGGCCGTGACCGCCGCCGTACGTGGCGTGCTGACCGAGCAGGGCCCGGAGGGACTCGCCCGGATCCTGCTCCATGAACTGGCGGTGCCGCTGCGGAAGCGGTGTGCCGCCCGTGCGACCCCGGCCACGCTCCTCGCGTACGCGGTGGGAGAGCTGTCCGTCGCCGAGGACGACGCGCGGCGACTGGTGTTCGCGGTGCTGCACGAGGCAGCCGGGGACCCTGTGTCGGAGCGGCTGCGCCGCCTGGCCGCGGACGGGCGGCTCGTCGAGGCGGCGGCCGTGGCGGACCGGGTGCCGCCGGACTCGCTCGCCGAGGACGTGTGCGCGCTGGTCGAGCATCTGCGCGGGAAGCTCGCCGAGGCGCGCGGCGTGGTGGACCGTGCGCGCCGACTGCCGCCGGACGAGGCGGACCGGGCCTGGGACCTGCTGGAACTGGCGGAGGTGGCAGTCCGCGATCTGCCGGGAATCGACGCCGTGCGCCGCGGCCTCGCGATCCAACCGGTGTCCGGCCTCACCGCGACCCCGGACGGCGCGGGCGTCACCGTCCGGTGGCGGCCCTCGCCGTCCACGGCGGGCGAGCCCGAGTATGTTCTGCTGCGCACCGAGTGGCGGCCGCCGCGCCGCGCAGCCGAGGGCACGGTGCTGCCGCTGGCGTCGCCGCTTGCCACCTCGTACCTGGACGGCTCGCCCCCGGCCTGCGTCCCGCTGTACTACGCGGTCGCCGTACGCCGGGCCGCCGAACCCGGCAGCGCGCCCTCGCCGCTCGTGGTGCTCGGGCCCATCGTGTACCGGCCCGAGGTCACCGGCGCCCACCTGCGCCCCGGGGACCGTCGGATCAGCGCCGACTGGACCTGCCCGGACCGGGCCCGGTCCGTCGAGGTCGTCCGCACCGCGCCGGACGGCGAGGAGGCGCGGGTCGCCGCCCGCCGCGACGGCTTCACGGACGGCGGGCTCGTCAATGGGGCGACGTACCGCTACCGCATCCGCGTCGTCTACCGCACCGACGGCGGACTGCCCGTGCGCACGGAGGGCGTCCGGCACACCGCCACGCCGCTCGCGCCGCCCGAGCCGGTCACCGACCTGGACATCCGCCTCGTCGACGGCTGCCTCCTCGCGCGCCTCGACCCGCCGCCCGGCGGCGAGGTGCGCCTGTACGGCTTCGACGACGTGCCCCCGTGGCCGGCCGGCACCCGACTGCGCACGGCGGAGCTTCCCGGGCATCCGATCGTGGCGCAACCCGCCCCGGAAGGGCTGCGGTTCGCGCCGCCGGGCCGGCCCACCATGGTGCTCGCGGTCACTGTCGCCGGGGAACGTGCCGTCATAGGAGCACACGCCGCGGCCGCCGGGCCGGCCCTCGGCACGCCCATGCTCACCCGGCACGGCGGCACGGGCGTAGCCGTCGTCTTCGACTGGCCGCCGGACAGCGGCGACGAGGTCGAGGTCACCTGGCGGACCGCCGGCGGGGCAGGCGAGCAGCGGCGCGCCGTCACCCGCACCGCATACCGGCACGAGGCGGGCGTACGGCTGCCCATCGCGGACGGCGCCGGGATGGAAGTGGAGGTGCGGCCGATCGCCGTGCTCGGCGGGCTGCCCGCATACGGTCCGCCGAGCACGGCGGTACTGCCACCGCGCGCCGACGTCGACTATCGGCTGGAACGGCGCGGCCTGCCCGGACGCCGCACGGTCACCGCCGTGTTCACGGCGCGTACCACCGTACGAGCCGAGCGGCTGCTGCTCGTGCGGTCGCGCGGCCCGGTCTGGCCACTGGAGCCCGCCGACGGAGACGTCCTCGCGGAAGCCACCGACGTGACGCTCGGCCCGGGGCAGGACGTGAGGCTCTCGGCGCGCCTGGCCCGCGGCCAGGGCGGCCGGCTGCGCTGCTTCGCCGTCGGCGAGGCGCTTGTGCTGCGCGACCCGCCGCAGCACACGCTCAAGGTCACGCAGAGGGAGTGGACGTGAGAATGCCGTGGCGCCGCACCTGGGTGTGCCCGCACTGCTTCCGGAGCATCTCCCGAACGCGGATCGCGTACGTCTGCGTGAGCGGCGCCGCCGCCTGCGCCGACGACCGGGGCCTCGCGTCCGCCGCTCCCCGGGCCGGTTCGGCGGTCTGCGGCACCTGCGGCCGCACCACCACCCGCCTGCGCTGCACCGCCTGCGCGGGCCGGCTGCCGGAGGGCTATCTGCGCACCCCCGGAAAGCTGGTGGCGCTCGCCGGACCGGTCAGCTCGGGCAAGAGCACCTACATCGGCGTCCTCGTGCACGAACTGCTGCACCGCCTCGGCGCCGAGCTCGACGCCGCGCTGCTGCCCTGCGACGACGACACGATGGCCGACTACCACGAACGGTACGAACGGCACCTGTACGAGGAGCAGCACACCGTCCCCAAGACCGCCGAGCACGACGCCGGCCGACCCCTTGTGCACCGCCTCAGCCGCACCCGGCGGGGCCGTTTCGGACGCGCCCGCAAGCGAGTGCTGACCCTGGTCTTCCTCGACACCGCGGGCGAGCACTTCACCTCGCGCGACCGCATCGAGACACAGCTGCGCTACTTCGCCGCGGCCGACGCCGTCGTCGTGCTCGTCGACCCGCAGGACCTGCCCGGCGCACCTGTGAAGAACGGCGACGGGGTGCCGGGCCGATCGGGCGAAGTGCTCGCCCGGGTACTGGGCCACCTCGGCGGCGGCCGGAAGGTGACCGTGCCGGTCGCGGTCGCCCTCACCAAGGCCGATCTCCTGTGGCCGCACCTGCCGGGCAACTCCCCGCTGCACAGCACCCGCCGCCCCGGACCCGTCTTCGACGCCGACGACCGAGCCGCCGTCCATGCCGAGCTGCAGGCCCTGCTGCGGCGCTGGCAGGAACACCAACTCGACGCGCGGCTGGACCAGTTCTGCACCGACTACCAGCTGTTCGCGCTGTCCACGCTCGGTACAGCGCCCCGGCACGGCGGCGGCCTCGGACTCGGCGGCATCGTACGCCCGCACCGGGTGGAGGACCCCCTGATGTGGCTGTTGCACCGCTTCGGAGCCCTCGACCGGGGACGGGGGTGACGCGTATGGCAGGACAGGCGCACTACACGTCCGCTCCGCCCTCGGCCGACGCACGCCACGGCGGCTTCCGCTTCACCGCCGTCTCCCCGGCGGCCCGCCCCGCACTCGACGTCCTGCGCCCGCTGACCGGGTACGCCCGGTCTCCGGGCGCGGACCGACACCGGAATTTCCCCGTGGCCTTCGCCTACGACCGACCGGGCGACGACGTGGCCGTGCTGACCCGCACCCGCTTCACCGGACAGGACTACACCGGCCGCTGGGGCAACCACTTCTGCCACGCCTTGTACATCACCCCCGGCGACCTGGCCGGTCTGCGCCCCGTCGAGCTGTGGGACACACCTCACTGGGCAGCGACGCCGGCGCCCGACGACGGCCATGACCTGCCCGACCTCACCCAACTCGTCCCCGGCAGCGCCGTCGGACCTGACCGCGTGGGCCGCTTGCTGGCCGGCGCCGGTGCCCCCGGCATCCGCCTTCTGGAGCGGCTGCTCACCGCGGCCCTGCGGGCGCTGGCCGGCGAGGGCCCCGGCGCCACTCTGGTCTCCGACGACCCGGACCGGGTCGTCGACTGGATCGCCGCCGTCTCCTACACCCTGCCCACCGGCCTGGCCGCCCGGCTGACGTTCACGACGTACACCGCGCGGCCGGAGGACGACCACCGCCATCTGACCGGGACACGGCCGGAGACCGGGGAGCGGGCACCGGGTCCGGTGTTCCACCTCGACCGACTGGCCGGGGACGGCTGTCCGGAGCCCAGCCCGACGGCCCGGTTCCTCGCGGATGCGTGGGGGAGCGGGCGCCTCGACATCGTGGACGCGGTCGCAGAGCTGTGGGACGCGGGCCCCGCAGTCGGCGTCGGGGCGGGCGTACGGCGGCTGCGGACCGGGTGCGCGCTGCTCGCGCCGGACGGCGATGCGGGGGCCTTGGGCGGGGAGGGCCCCCGGCTCGTGGGCTTCGTACGTGCTGTTACGGAGCTGCGGCCGCAGGAGGCAGGCCTGGCGCCCGAGCGTCTGCGGGACGCCGCCGCGCGACATCTCGCCGACGCGACGGCACCCCTTGGCGACGTACGGGCCGCGCTCGCTTCGCTGCCCGAGCCGTACCGGCGGTCCGTCCTTGCCGGGCTGCTCGCCGCCCTCGAAGCCTCCGCCGAACTGCGGACCGCAGCCCTGGACGCGCAGGCGTGCGCCGTTCTGGCATCCCTCGCGGACGAAGCACCGCACGTGCTCGCCGCCGCCCCCGGCACCGCACTGCATGTGCTGCGCCGGGCACCCGGGGAGCCGCGGCCGGCCGCGCTGCGGATCCTGCGGCTGTTCCGGCAGGGGCTGTGGGAGGAGACGGAGACCTACGAGGCCCTGCGCGAACTGGTGCAGGCCGAGGAACCGGAGCCGCAGTCGGAGCGGGCGCCACGGCTGCTGTGGCGACGCGGGCCGGCCCGGGAGAAGGAGTGAGCCGTGGCGAACCCCGTGATTCTGCTCCTGGCGATCGCGCTCATGGTCGTCCTGACCGTCGGTCACGGGGTCCTCGTCACCCTGCCCAAGCTGGTGTGGACACAACTCCACACCGTCTGGCGGACCTTCGGCCGGCCCGTACACACCCCACCCGACCCGCACGGAGAGCCGGCCATCCCCTCCTACCTCCGCGTCACCGCCCCGCGTGACCTGCGCGCGACCTGGTGGGACGGACTCGAGCAGCACGAACGTCTGATGGGCGACGCCGAGCGGTTCATGGCCGGCCGGGTGAGCGACACGTTCCGCCGGTCGCAGCAGGGCGGGACCGGTGGGCGGGGCTGCCTGATGATCTTCCTGCGCCCGGCTTTCCTGCTCACGGCCGTCGCCGTCGTGCTGACCGCGACTGCGCTCAGCATCCTTCCGCTGCTGTTCGCGCTGCTGACGTGGGCGCTGTGCTGTGCACTGTGGACCCTGTGGTGGGCGGTGGGGGCGGCGGTCGCGCGGACGGGGCGCGCGCTACGCCGCGGGCCGGCGCCGTGCCCGTACACGGGCTGCGGGCGCACCATCGACCGCCCGGTCAGGCTGTGCCCGACGTGCCGGGCCCGGCACCGGCAGCTGGTTCCCAACCGGTACGGCGCCCTTTACCACCGCTGCCGCTGCGGCGCCCGCCTGCCTGCCATCGTCGGTGTGCGCCGCCTGGACGCGTGCTGTCCGCACTGCGGGAAGGTGCTGCCCGCCGGATACGAACGGGCGCGTGTCGTGGTGCTCGTCGGGGGCTCGGGCGCGCAGCGCGGGGGAGTGCACCGGCAGGGGCTGGCCGAGTTGGGCGCCACGCCAGGGACCGAGCCGCCGCTCGTGCGCACGGACGGGAAGCCCGTCCTGTGGTACGACCCGCCTGGTGACGCGTACGGCAGTCAGGAGTCGGTGGCCGCGCTGGACGTTCTGCGCCGGGCCCACGGGCTGCTGCTGGTGGTGGACGACCCTGCCGTGCACAGCGATGCCGTGCACGCCGTCACCCGGGTCCTGCACGTCCTTGCCGCTTTGCCCGCGCGCCGCCGTCCGCACCGTCTCGCGCTGCTGTACACCCGAGCCGTACGGGGCGACGACACCGCCGTGCGCGCGCAGCTGGATGCGGCCGATGGCGGCCATCTGCTGCGCGCGCTCGACGCCACGAGCACCCCGTTGCGCTGCATCCCTGCCTCGGCTCTCGCGGGGACGCTGTGGTGGCTTGCCGGTACGACGGGTACCGCGGGCTCCGGGGAGAGCATGGCGCCCCCGCCCGTGCACCGACCCGAGAACACCACGTTCCGCTTCCCCCGGCACCGCGCCGCCCGCCACACCTTTCTGCTCACCCACCTCGCCGGGTACCTGGTCGTACCGCTCGCCCTGGCTCTCCTGCAGGCAGGTGTGCTGCCGCCGGCCTCCTTCTTCGGTCTGCCCGGCACGTACGACAAATGGCGGCATCCGCTGGCCGGTTCGGTCCGCCAGGTCGACCTCACCGCGGCCGCCACCCGGGACTGGCCGAAGTTCAGCGCCAGTTACTCGGCGCCGGGACATCCGCCGTCCGCCGCTCTGCCGGGCCACGCGGGCTACTGGTCGGTCAAGGGATCCCCGCAGAAGGGCAACTGGCTGAGGATGGACTTCGGGATGCCGCTGCCGCTGAGCGAGGTGTCGGTGGACTTCGACCCGGACAGCGTCAAGTCGCTGTTCGTGCTGGAAGTCGACGTGGAGGGCCAGGTCGGTGTCCGCACCGTCGACTTCCGGGGCAGGCACCCTCACGAGCAGAAGGTAGGTACCTACTTGAAGAAGACGTACGGCTACGACTTCCCCGTCCCGGACACCGTCGACTCCGTCCGCATCGGCCTGGGCTCCGGGCCCGACGAGGACAGCGGCGAGGAACAGCAGCTCCGGCTGCGCGAGTTCAACATCCGCTGGACCAGCTCCGACGCCCTGCGCCTGCACCCGGCGGACGGCGGCGGGCTCGCCGTGGAGAACGCCACCGCACGGGACCTCGCCATCACCGTACGTCCGCCCCTGCTGCCCGCGGGCTGGCACGCCACCCCCGTCGGACGCCCGCCCCGGGTACTGGGGGCGCACGACACGTACGAGGCGCGCTGGCGGATCACGGCTCCCAAGGGGGCCACGGGCCGCGGCACCCCCATCGCCTACGCCGTCGACATCACCGAGGACGACCGGACCGTCACGGCACGCTGCCTGGCCCTCCTCACGGCCTCCGCGGACGTCGAGCCGCTCTGCTGAGAGCTCAGCGGCCACCGGACGACGATGTCCACCGGGGCCCCGCGAAGCCGGCCAGAGCCGCGGCGAGTTGGGGATCCGTCCGCGACGAGAGGCCGAGCGGCAGGACGTAGAACCAACCCTCGCCCATGCGGGAGCGGCGCGGCGGGCGCGGGGCGCCGGCGAGCAGCCGCACCTGCAGCGCGTAGAAGCGCGCGTCCCGGCCCTGCACGATCGCACGGCGCACGGTGATCTCCTCGACGTGCCGCCACTCGTAGGAGTGTCGTCTGCGCCCGATCACGGAGGTGACGCCGTCCCGGGTCAGCTCCAGTTCCAGCCGCTGCCGCGGCATGAGGAACCCGGCCACGGTGATCACGGCGCCGACGAAGGGCCAGAAGAGCAGTATCAGCCAGGCGGCCGGGTCCTGCCACTGTCCGGACACGCTGAGCCGAACGATGAAGAAGCCCATGAGCGGGCCGAGCACAGCCCAGTGGGCCAGCGGAAGCCTTCGCGACCGGCCGCAGAGGCGGTAGTGGTCGGCGGTGTGTTCCACCGTGAAGTGACGGGAGTCCGCGAGCGCGGGGAGGGGGGCCGGCTCGGGGCTGGGCGCAGTCGTTCGCCGTTCCTGGGCGCGCCGCCCCGCCAGATGGTCCTGGAGCCTGCGGTTACGGAAGCGGTAGGTGCCGCCCGAGAGCTGCAGCAGGCCCGCCGTGCGTGCGTCCTTGAGGAACGTCATCAGCGACCAGGGCACCCGGCCCGTCGCCGCGAGGGAGCATCTGGCCAGCGTCCAGCGACTCCACGGACTGAGCAGCACCAGCATGGCCGAGGCGCCTGCCCAGCTGCCGATCGCCGCCTCCCAGCCGCCGCTCCCGCCGTTGAGCCGGGAGAACGCACCCGAGCCGGCCCCGATCAGCGGGGCCACCAGCGTCAGCGTCGTGATGAGCGCACTCTGCTCGCCGCGCAGGAGTTCGTCGGGAGTGGCGGCGTCCACGGTGTCGGCGGGAGCCGCGTACACGATCATCAGCAGGACGGGTAGTACGCCGCCGATGGACAGCCACACCAGGGTGGGGTCCGGCGTCACGAAGACGTACATGGCGAGAAGGAGGACGACGAGGGCGGGACCGCCCGCGAGCGCCGCGAGACGGACCTGCGGGCCCACTCGCGCGTGCCGGTCGAGGGAGCGCAGGGCCCGGATGAACAGCAGCGGATTCGCACTGCGCCGAGGCTCGGCCAGCCGCTGACCGAACCAGGAGGCGGTCACGGTCCGCGCGATGGCCGCGAAGGAGACCCCGACCACCACTTCGGACGTGACCCTGAGGTCGCCCAGCAGGGAGTTCTCGGCATAGCCGGACCTGCCCGCCTTGATGACCAGGGAGAGCAGGATGCCGGTCGCGAGCAGCGCGGGCAGGGCGAGCAGCCGGGGCAGTGGTGCCGTGTACAGCCGCCACCAGGCCAGTTCGGACTCCTCACGACGGTTCAGCAGCAGCGCCAGGTGCGAAAGCCAGGCTTCGGCCCGTTCGGCGTCCCAGGCGCGGGGCGGGTGCAGCCGGCTGGGGTTCGGGGGCTGCGGCGGAAACGCGGCGGGAACGATCCGGTCGAGCAGGTGTGCCTCGACGGCATCCCGGGTCGGAAACCGCCCGCGGTCCGTCAACTCCCTTGGATCCGCCGGATGCTGCTCGTACGACCGGCGTACCAGCCACACCATCAGCGGACTGCTCAAGGCCCAGGCGACCGGCGCGGAGGGTTCCTTCTGGAGGGTCTCCAGCAGACGCGCCCAGGCGGCGGCACGGGCCGGAGGCCGGGCCCTGTGGAGGTAGTTCGCCACCTCGTCGGGGCGCAGCGGCAACGACTCGATCACCGTGGCGTGCCGCAGACCCTTGCCTTCCTGGTCGAGGTCGGCGTACTCGGCCGTGCGGGAGACCAGTACTACGTCCCCTTCGCCGCCGAGGCCGGCGTTGAGTGCGTCAAGGACCTCGGCGCGGCGATGCCCGGGCAGTTCGTCGAGGCCGTCGAGGACGGGCAGCACCCGCCGCTCGAGGACGAGCCGACGGGCCGGGTGGACGCCGTCCACGGGCGGCAGACCGGGGTGGTCCTGGCGCAGCCGGTCCACCAGCCACTCGGTGAGCGACTGCCGCCGGGTGTCCCAGGACTCGAGCGACAGCACGAGCGGGATCGGTACGTCGTCCTCGCCCTGCGTGAGCCGGCGTGCGAGGAGTTCGAGGGTGAGCAGGACGGAGAGCACGGTCTTGCCGGACCCGGCGGTGCCCAGCACGACCAGCCGCCGTCGGGGCCGGAGCCTGAGGAAGGTCCCGGCGATGGTGTCGGTCCCGGAGCCCGCGGGCACGTACTCTCCGGCGGAGGCCACTTGTCGGCTGGGCGTCCAGCGCACGGGCAGCGGCTCGGGATCGGTCATGTCCCAGGCGTCGGCCTCGGCCCGCCACCGGTACAGGAGACTGCGTGTCAGCCTCCGCTCGGCCGCGGCCAGCGGAGCGTCGTCATCGGGCGGCGGGGGCTCCACGCGCAGGGTCAGATTGAGATCACCTTCGAGGATCCCGATCTGGATCAGATACTCGGCCGTGCAGTCGACCGCGGTGTTGGTGATGTGCGGCCCATCGCCGGAGCCCGTCTGCCTCGCCATGTACGTCCGCCCCCGTCGTCCGTGAGTTGCCCGGTTCAGGATTCCGTCGGGTCCCTGTGAAGGCGTACCGTGCCGAGGATCTTCATGATCGTCGAGTCCGGCAGCTCGTCCTTCACGCCCGTGGCGCCGTAAAGGCTCCATGCGACGAAGCCGCCCGCGGAGTTCTTGAAGGCGAACGTGATGGCCTTGCCGTCGCTCGCACATCTGCCCTTCTGGGGCGTGTTCCTGGACCGGGCCCAGGCGATGCTGCCCTTGAGACCGGACTTGGCCGTGTACGGCTTCGCCGTCTTGTCGTAGACGATGCTCTTCGTGTCCGGCTGCGTGTAACCGCCGTACACCCACCGGTCCACCTGGCTCAAGGCGGCATCGCCGGTGCTGTCGGCGCCCTTGGCCCCCTTGGTGCCCGCCGCCACCAGCGCGGTGCCTTCCATGCGCCCGTCCTTGTCGTCGTCGGACACGCACCAGTTCTCCCGGAGGACTGCCGGTGCGCCCATGATGATGATCAACTTGCCCCAGTTGCCGGGGTCGCTGTAGTCGACCTTGCTGTCCTCGAAGCCGATCAGCAGGTCCGGCTCCTTGACGTCCCAGTCCGGCGGCACGTCGAAGGCCGTGCCCCACTCCGGGTTGATGACGACCTTCCAGCCCGGGACGGTCGGCCTCTCGGTCTCGCTGCCGCGCGGGTCGTCGGATGCCGGCGCCGTCGCGCTCTTCGAGGCACTGGCCGGCGCCTTCGTGTTCCTGCTGCCGCCGTTGGCGTTGTCGTCCTTGTCGCCACCCAGGAGCAGGGGGCCGGTGAGGCCCACGGCTACGACCACGGCTGTGGCCGCAGTGACTGCGACGACCTTTGCCCGGTGCCCGCCGCCCCCGCCGCTGGGCGGTTGCGGCCCCCTCGGCTGCTGGTGGGGGTTCTGGCTGTGAAGGTTCTGCTCGCCCTCGGGCGGCTGTCCTAACCACATGGTCAGTAACCATAGCCCCGGGCTTTCCTGAGGGGAGCCCTCCGGCAGGTGATCGAGAAAGCAAGGGGACCTGGGGCAGGGCGACCGCCCCTCGGGCGTCCGGTGCGGATGCTTAGGATGACGCTGTGAACACGGTGAGCGGAGAAGCGGCCGCGTCCGGATCGGGCCCGCTGGGCAAGGTGCAGCCGAGGCAGCTGATCGTGACGGTCTACGGGCTGTACGCGCGCGACACCCATGGCTGGATGTCCGTGGCCTCGCTGATCCAGCTGCTCGCCGACCTCGGCGTCGAGGGGCCGACCGTACGGTCCTCGGTCTCCCGGCTGAAGCGCGCCGGACTGCTCGAAGCCGAATCGGTCTCCGGAGCTGCCGGATACCGGATCTCACCCGAGACCGAGCGGATTCTGCGCGACGGCGATCCGCGGATCTTCGCGGCCCGGCGGGCCACCGTGGACGAGGGCTGGGTGCTGGTCGTCTTCTCGGTGCCCGAGTCCGAACGCGCCAAACGGCACACCCTGCGCACCCAGCTCACCCGGCTCGGCTTCGGTTCCGTGTCTGCCGGGGTGTGGATCGCACCGGGACATGTGCACGACGAGGCGGAGGACATGCTGGCCCGGCACGGGCTGCGCTCGTACGCCGACCTCTTCCGGGCCGACTATCTGTCGGTGGGCGCAGACAAGGACGGGAGCGGGGACCTTGCGGCAAAGGTGCGCTCCTGGTGGGACACCGTCCGGCTGCAGCAGCTGTACGTCGATTTCCTCGCGGTGCACCGTCCGGTGGCCGAGCGGATCGCGAGTGGAAGTCCGGTGACGGACCGCGAGGCGTTCACCACGTACATCAGGGTCCTCACCGATTGGCGTCGGCTCGTTTACCTCGACCCCGGTGTCGCGCGAGAACTGCTGCCGGCCGAGTGGAGCGGAACCGAGGCGTCCGAGCTCTTCGACGAGCTGCACGCCCGGCTGGCCCGCCCCGCCCATCGACATGTCGAACGGGTCAGGACCGAGTGACCCACTCCGGCAACCCGGCGGCTCAGCGAGCGGCCGACCGTACGATCGTGAACACCGCGCCCTCCGGGTCCGCCACGGTCGCCAACCGGCCGCTCGACCCGTCCCGGGCGGGCTGCAGGATGTATCCGCCGAGATCCACCACGCGGTGCGCGGCCTCGTCGGTGTCGGTGACCTCGAAGTACGTCATCCAGTGCGGGCCCCGGTCGCGTGGCAGGGCGTGGCCCACGCCGTGCAGCGAGGCCACCGGACGGCCGTTCAGATGCAGGGTCTGGTAGTCGAAGTCGGCCGAGACGACCGCTTCCGGCTCGTACCCGAAAACCGTCTGGTAGAACTTGCAGACCGCCGAGGTCTCGCTGGTCACCAGCTCGTTCCAGACCGGTGTGCCGTGGGCTCCCGCGAGCGCCGTACCGATGTGCGCGGCGGCCTGCCAGATTCCGAAGACCGCGCCGCTGGGGTCGGAGGCGATGGCGAGCCGGCCCGCCTCGCCCGCGTCAAGCGGTCCGACGGCGACCGTGCCGCCGCAGGAGCGGATCATCTCCGCCGTGACATCGGCGTCGGCGGTGGCCAGGTAGGTCGTCCAGGCGACCGGTAGATGGCGGTCGGGCGGCAGCTGTCCGATGCCCGCGACCACTTTCCCGTCGATCAGTGCGCGGACGTACGGACCCAACTGGTCCGGGCCGGGCACGAACTCCCAGCCGAACAGATCGGCGTAGAAGTCCTCGGTCGTGCTCAGGCCGTGCACGATCAGACTCACCCAGCATGGTGTTCCGGGCGTGCGCCGAGCGGCAGCCTCGGTCATCGTCACTCTCTCCTCGGACCATCGTGGTGGCCGTATGGGGGGAACGGGGCCGGTGTGCCGCTGTGCGGTACAGGATGGGTACGCCCCGTGCAGATGCTCGCACCACCCGGCGCACGATGTGCCCCGGCCGCGCCGCACTTTCCGGGATCTCGACGAAGAGGGGCCGGTTTGATGCGATACGTCCGTTTCGGAGGTGTTACGGGTGGGGCGGCTCCTGCGCGAGGATGGCACCCATGAAGCCCATCATCTCCGCATCCGAATGCGTGAGCGAGTCGGCGGGGCCGCGTCCGCCGGTGCTCCTGGACGTACGTTGGCAGCTGGGCGGCCCGCACGGCCGTCCCGACTACGAGGCCGGGCACATCCCCGGTGCGGTTTTTGTCGATCTTGATGCGGAACTTGCCGGTCCGGCAGGCAGCGGCGGCCGTCATCCGCTGCCCGATCCGGAGGAATTCGGCGTGGTGATGCGCCGAGCCGGTGTCTCCCGGGAGAGTGCGGTGGTCGTGTACGACGGTGGCCAGGGCTGGGCGGCGGCGCGCGCCTGGTGGCTGCTGCGCTGGACGGGGCACGAGGACGTCCGGGTCCTGGACGGCGGTCTCGCGGCCTGGGAGGGGGAGCTCCAGACGGAGACTCCGACCCCGGCCGAGGGCGACTTCCGGCCCGTCCCCGGCGCTCTGCCGCTGCTGGACGCGGATGGGGCGGCAGCACTGGCTCGCTCGGGTCTGCTGCTCGACGCGAGAGCCGCCGAACGCTACCGGGGTGATGTGGAGCCGATCGACCGGGTGGGCGGCCACATCCCGGGTGCCGTCTCGGCCCCGACCTCCGAGAACGTGGGGGACGACGGCCGATTCCTGCCCGCGGAATCGCTGGCGGCCCGCTTCGAGAAGCTCGGCGCCGGCCGGGCGCCGGAGGTGGGCGTCTACTGCGGCTCCGGTGTCTCCGGCGCCCATGAGGTGCTGGCCCTGGCCGTTGCCGGGATCCCTGCGGCGCTGTACGCGGGCTCCTGGTCCGAGTGGTCCGGCGACGAGTCGCGCCCGGTCGCAAAGGGCCCCGACCCCCAGTAACAGAGCGCAGACCGGCCCGAGGGCATGGAACCGCCGCAACAGGTTCCGTACGCGCACGGCGCGAGCGGCGCACGCGGTGCGGGGGACGCATGCGCGCACGGCACGAGGTCCGCATGCCGCACGAGGGCCCGTACGCAGCGGCGTACGGGCCCTCGTCATGCTGCGGTCGCCCCGCCTCAGTCCTGCTTCTTCCGGCGCGTACCGAAGACGATCTCGTCCCAGCTCGGCACGGCGGCCCGGCGGCCCGGTCGGACGCCGTCCGCCTCGGCCTGGCGGTCCGTCGTCCCGGTCAGCCGGTCGCGATGGCCGGCCACCGCCCGCGGCATGAGCACATCCGCGTAGGCGGAACCGGCGCCTGCCGCTGCCGGCGATTCATCGGCCTCCGGATCCTGCGCGGCGGACTCGATGGCCGGAGGCTCGGGCGGCGCGGGCCGCTCCGGCACCACCATGTCGCCGCGGAAGCTCGGCACCGCCTCCAGCAGGCTGGTCAGTGAATCGCGCTCACCGGCCGAGATGCCGCCGATGTGCTCCTCCGGCTCGGATACGGGTGCCGGCGCCGCGGGACGCTCCATCTGGCGGTCCAGAGTACGGTCCAGCGGCCGGTCGCGGGGCAGCCGGGCGATCCGGGGTACGAACGGGAAGCTCGGCTCCGGCGCGGCGACGTCGTCGGTCTCGCCGATCAGCGAACGCGCCTCGTCGTCCACGGCCTGGACCAGCCGACGCGGCGGGTCGTACGTCCAGCTCGCCGAGTGCGGCTCGCCGGCGACCCGGTAGACCAGCAGGACTTCCCAGGTGCCGTCGTCACGGCGCCATGAGTCCCACTGGACGGTCTCCTTGTCGGCGCCGCGCAGCAGCAGCCGCTCCTGCACCGCCTCACCGAGCTGAGGGCCGGTGTTCTCGCCGGGGCGGCGTACAGGAGTCTTCCGGGCCCGCTCGGCCATGAAGGCACGCTCTGCGAGCACGGGGCCCTCGAAGCGGCGGACACGGTCGACCGGAATCCCCGCGAACTGAGCGACCTCCTCCGCGGAGGCGCCGGCTCGTATCCGGGCCTGGATGTCGCGGGGGCGGAGATGGCTCTCCACCTCGATCTCGATCTGGCCGAGCCGCGCGCGGTCGTTGCGCACGGCAGCTCGAAGCCGCTCGTCGATCGGAAGCGTGTACTCCGTGCTGTCCGCAGCCTTGAGCACCAGTCGTGTGCCGTCATTGGAGACGGCCACGACACGCAGTTCGGGCATGGGGACCTCCCGGGTGGTGCCTGCCGACGTCACGTGCGTCGCTGCTTCCGCTAGTCGAGTGTGGCCTGCCCGGGTGCAGCCTGCCACAACATTGCCGTGTTGCCCGGCGTGTCGGGCGTGAGCCCTTGATCGCCGGTATGACACGGTGACCTATTGTGCAACAAAAAGTGACCGATGGTCACTCCATGTAGCCAGTCCGTCCCCGTGCAATGCCGTGGCGCCGCCGGATCGAGTGCCTCCTTCGGCCCCCTCCCGAAGTTCCCGGACATCCATCGAGGAGTCCGGCCCCAGGGCTCGCCACAGTACTCCATTCGGGCCATGTGGGTGGACCGCCGCGCCGCCGGGTTCTCGTGAGGTGCGGGGGCCGAGCCGCCCGGCAGGGCGCGGGATGGCCTCCATGCGTGTTTTGCTTCACAGAATCTCCTGAAGCGGAACTATTCACTTCGCTCACATGTCCCTTCCTTTGCATGGTGGGAGAGAGGTCAATCAAGGGCTGGAAATGGTGCAGAAGCCGGAAAGTGACATGGAACCCAAAGAAAGGCGCATAGATCTGAGCCTGCCGCAAGTGGCGGGCAGTGCCGTGGCAGCAGTCGCGGCAGCAGTGGCGGCCTCCCAGCTGGGCGTGTACGGAACGATCCTCGGCGCCGGAGTGATGAGCGTCGTCGCCACCTGCGGTGGTTCGATCTTCCAGCACCTCTTCCGCCGCACGGGGGAGCAGATCCGCGGGGCCACGGCCCAGGCGAAGCAACCGGGCCGTGAGGTGACCACGCGTACGCGTGAGACGGGTGGCGCGCGCGCTGCCACGACCGTGCAGCGCGAGACGGACGCCACGACCGTACTGCGCGACGTGGCGGACGATGCGGACCGTACTCAGCTGCTGAGGCCGCTCGACGAGACCCAGTTGCTCACCACGGGGCGCCCGGACCCGGACGAGGAGTTCTCCGAAGCCACCACCCACGGCACCCGCATCCGCGGCTGGAAGCGGTCGGCGCTCGGGGCGGTCGTGGTCTTCGCCGTGACGATGGCCGGCATCACCACCTACGAACTGGTCTCCGGCAACGGCCTGAGCGGTGGCGAGGGAACAACCGTCGGCTCCGTCGTACGCGGCGGGGAGCAGAGCTCCGGGTCGGACGACCCGGCACCGGCGACCAGCACCGACCCCGGCCAGGGGCAGACCCCGGGCCAGGAGAGCGGCGCGACGCCCGGTACGGACTCGCAGGGCGGACAGAGCCGGAACCCGGACCCCGGCGAGGGCAACGGTTACTCGGCCGATCCGACGCCCAGCCCCAAGCCGTCCGACAACACCGGTGGTGCGAGCCCGTCTCCGACAACCACACCCTCCCAGGGCGCGCCCGGCGACGGCGGCGCGGCCGACCCGAACCCCACGGGTGCGGGCAGCGCCCCGGTGCAGGGCGACCGCGCCGCCACGGGCACGGGCACGGGCACCGGACAGTGAACGGCCGCGACGTTCAGTCGCCCAGCACCCGGCGCAGGTAGTCGTTGCCGAAGAGGCGGTCAGGGTCCAGCCGATCGCGTACGGCGGTGAACTCGCCGAACCGCGGGTACACCCCGGCGAGGTAATCGGCGTCGCGAGTGTTGATCTTGCCCCAGTGCGGGCGGCCGGCGTGGGCGGTCATGATCCGCTCGACGGCGGTGAAGTACGCCTGATAGGGCGTGCCCTTGTACAGATGGACGGCGATGTACGCGCTTTCCCGGCCCGAGGCCGTGGAGAGCGCGATGTCGTCCGCGGGGGCTGTGCGGACCTCCACCGGGAAGCTGATCCGCAACGGCGAACGCTCGATCATCGCCTTGACCTCGCGCAGCGCCTCCACGGCGGCCTCGCGCGGCACCGCGTACTCCATCTCCATGAAGCGGACCCGGCGCGGGCTGGTGAAGACCTTGTAGGGGATGTCGGTGTATGTGCGGGCCGACAGGGCGCGGCTGGAGAGCTGGGCGATCGGCCCGATGGCGGCGGGGACCGCCCGGCCGAGCGAACAGGCCACCTGGAAGATCCCGTTGGAGAGGAGCTCGTCCTCGATCCAGCCGCTTACCTTTCCGGGCGGGGCGGCGGGGCCCGCGCTGCGGTTGTTGCGCTTGGTGTTGCAGTTGCCGGTGTGCGGGAACCAGTAGAACTCGAAGTGCTCGTTCTCGGCGACCAGCTCGTCGAAGCCGTTCGTGACCCGGTCGAAGCTCATCGGCTCCTCACGGGCCGTCAGCAGGAAGACCGGCTCCACGGCGAAGGTGATCGCCGTGACGACACCCAGGGCGCCGAGCCCGATCCGGGCGACGGCGAAGACGTCGGCGTTCTCCTTCTCCGAACAGGTCAGCACCGTGCCGTCGGCCGTGACCAGTTCGAGGGCGCGGATCTGCGCGGATATGGACGCCGAGTCACGGCCGGTGCCATGGGTGCCGGTCGAGGTGGCGCCGGCGACCGTCTGCTCCATGATGTCGCCCATGTTGGTGAGCGACAGGCCCTCCCGAGCCAGGGCGGTGTTCAGCCGCTTCAGCGGGGTGCCTGCCTCGACGGTCACCGTCATCGCCCTGCGGTCGATCTCCCGGATGCCGGTGAGCAGATCCGGACGGATCAGCACACCGTCGGTGGCCGCCGTCGCAGTGAAGGAGTGCCCGGTGCCGACGGGCTTCACCCTCAGACCGTCCTCGGACGCGCGGCGCAGCACCTCGGCGAGTTCCGCCACGGAGGCGGGAGACACGGCCCGTACCGGATGCGCCCTGACGTTCCCTGCCCAGTTACGCCACGCGCTCGTCTGCGTCCGTGCGTCGGTGTCGGTCATCTTCCCCGAGCCCTTCCGTAGGAGCCGGCCCGTTGAGCCGGCGATACCCCAGGAACGCCACCGCGGCCGCGAGCGCTCCCGCCACGACGGGCACCGCGTACCCCGCCTCGGCACCGGACGCGTCGACCACCCAGCCGGCGGCCGAGGAGCCGAGCGCCACACCGACGGCGAGCCCGGTACTGGTCCAGGTCATGCCCTCGGTCAGTTCGGTGCGCGGTACGTGCTGCTCGACGAGGGCCATGGTGGTGACCATCGTCGGTGCGATGGCAAGGCCCGCGACAAAGAGCGCCACGGCCAGAAACGGGAGGCTCCCGGCCAGTTGGAGGGGGATCATACTCACGGCCATCGCGCACACACCCACCAGCCACCGGGTGGACGGCTCTCCCTTGAGGCGCAGCAGGCCGAAGACCGCACCGGCAAGACAGGACCCCAGCGCGTACACGGCCAGCACGAGGCTCGCCGCGGCCTTGTGACCCTGCTCCTCGGCGAAAGCCACCGTCACCACGTCGACCGCCCCGAAGACCGCACCGGTCGCCACGAACGTGACCACGAGCACCTGGAGGCCACGGGAGCGCAGCGCGGTGCCGCCGGTGTGGAGCTCGCGCGGATGCGGCACCGGCTCGGTGGCGCGCTGCGCGGTCAGCCAGAGGACACCGACCAGCAGGAACCCTGCGGCGAGAAGCGGTCCGGCCTCCGGGAACCAGGCGGTGGACAGACCGATCGAGATGATCGGCCCGAAGATGAAGCACACCTCGTCGACGATCGACTCCCACGAGTACGCGGTGTGCAACTCCTGCGGCGAACCGCGGTAGATCTCCGCCCAACGGGCCCGGATCATCGAACCCACGCTGGGGACGCAGCCGGCGCCCGCCGAGAAGACGAAGAGCGTCCAGTCCGGCAGCCGCTGCTGCGCGCAGATCAGGAGACCGGCCACCGCCGCCAGCGCGACGAGGGTGGCAGGACGCAGGACGCGGCGCTGCCCGTGCCGGTCGATGAGCCGGGAGATCTGCGGCCCTATCACCGCGGCCGACATGGCCAGCGTCGCGGAGAGCGCGCCGGCGAGGCCGTAACGGCCGGTGATCTGGGAAACCATGGTCACGATGCCGATGCCCATCATGGACAGCGGCATCCGGCCGAGGAATCCGGCCGCCGAGAACGCCTTGGTGCCGGGGGCGGCGAAAATCGCGCGGTAGGGACTGGGCAAGGAGGGCTCCACAACGGCGTGATCACACGCGCCTGTAATGCGTGAACGTAGCCGATACAGCCTACGGTCGGGATGATCCGTCCCGGACCGGGGTGGGCCTTGGGAGCCGATGTCGGTGGGAGCACTGTCCGAGGCGGGTGGCAGGATCGATGCCATGTCCGATCTGCGAGATCCCGCACCCTACGACGCCCTGCTGCTGCTCTCCTTCGGCGGCCCCGAAGGTCCGGACGACGTGGTCCCGTTCCTGGCGAACGTGACCCGTGGCCGTGGCATCCCCGAGGAGCGGCTGAAGGAAGTCGGCAAGCACTACTTCCTGTTCGGCGGGGTCAGCCCGATCAACGCCCAGAACAGAGCCCTGCTGGACGCCCTGCGCAAGGACTTCGCGGAGCACGGACTCGATCTTCCGGTGTACTGGGGCAACCGCAACTGGGCGCCGTACCTCACCGACACCCTGCGCGAGATGACCGTGGACGGACACCGCCGCATCGCCGTTCTCGCCACCAGCGCCTATGCCTCCTACTCCGGCTGCCGGCAGTACCGCGAGAACCTCGCCGAGTCACTGGCCGTCCTGCAGGCCGAGGGGCTGCCGGTGCCCCGGGTCGACAAGCTCCGGCACTACTTCAACCATCCCGGGTTCGTACGGCCCATGGTGGAAGGCGTTCTCGCCTCCCTGGCCGACCTCCCCGAAGCCGTACGGGCGGGGGCGCACCTCGCCTTCACCACGCACTCCATTCCCACCTCCGCCGCCGACACCTCCGGCCCCGTGGAGGAGCACGGCGACGGCGGCGCCTATGTCGCCGAACACCTCGACGTCGCCCGGCTGATCGTCGACGCGGTGCGTGAGGAGACCGGCGTCGAGTACCCCTGGCAGCTCGTCTACCAGTCGCGCAGCGGCGCCCCGCACATCCCGTGGCTGGAACCCGACATCTGCGACCACCTGGAGACGCTGCACGGCGAAGGCGTCCCCGCCGTGGTGATGGCCCCCATCGGTTTCGTCTCGGACCACATGGAAGTGCTGTACGACCTCGACACGGAGGCCACCGCGAAGGCCGCCGAGCTCGGACTTCCGGTGCGCAGGGCCGCGACCGTGGGCGCCGACCCGCGCTTCGCCGCGGCCGTGCGCGAACTGGTGCTGGAGCGCGCCGCCACCGAACAGGGGCGCGGCGTGCCGCGGTGCGCGCTGGGCACGCTCGGCCCGAGCCATGACCTCTGCCCGGTCGGCTGCTGCCCGGCCCGGGCCCTCAAGCCCGCCGCCGCGGGCGCCGACAGTCCTTACGCATAAGACCCCCCTGCCGCACGCCTACAGACCGTTCCTTTGGACGCCTGCAGACCCCTGGAGCGCCGTGACCGACCCGAAGCTGTCCGAACTGCTCGACCTCGCCCTGGAGGCCGCCCGTCGCGCCGGTGCGCTGCTGCGCGACGGCCGCCCGGCCGATCTGGGGGTGGCCGCGACCAAGTCCAGCCCGATCGACGTCGTCACCGAGATGGACATCGCCGCCGAGAAGCTGATCACCGGCTTCCTCACCGAGCGCCGCCCCCAGGACGGCTTTCTCGGCGAGGAAGGCGCGAGCGCGGAGGGCAGCAGCGGTATCCGCTGGGTCGTCGACCCGCTCGACGGCACCGTGAACTACCTGTACGGACTGCCGACCTGGGCCGTCTCCATCGCCGCCGAACGGGACGGCGAGCGGGTCGTGGGGGTGGTGGAGGCCCCGATGCGCCGTGAGACGTACCAGGCGGTGCTCGGTGGCGGTGCATACGCGAGGGGCGGTGCGTACGGCGAAGGCACCGAACTGCGCTGCCGGCCCGCGCCGCCCCTCGATCAGGCGCTCGTGTCGACCGGCTTCAACTACGTCGGCCACGTCCGTGCGCACCAGGCGGACGTGGCCCAGAAGCTGATCCCGCGGCTGCGTGACATCCGGCGCAGCGGCTCCGCCGCCGTGGACCTCTGTGATGTGGCGTCCGGCCGCCTGGACGGCTATTACGAGCGCGGGCTGCATCCGTGGGACCTGGCGGCCGGCGACCTCATCGCCCGTGAGGCGGGCGCCCGCACCGGCGGCCGTCCAGGGCTGCCCGCCGACGGTGATCTGACGGTCGCCGCGACGCCGGGTGTCTTCGAGCCGCTGCAGGGCCTCCTGGAGGAGTTCGGAGCCTGGCACGACTGAAGTGCTCGACTGACTCCTTCCAGCACGCGAGAAGGCCCCTGGCGCCGGTTTACGGCATCAGGGGCCCTTCCTGTCGGCTCAGACGCTGGTGGCGCCGATTTCAACGCCGTGCTCGGCTGCGAGGCGGTGCAGGTCGTCCAGCTCACCCTGCTCGACATCGGCGAGGAAGTCGTCGCCCGTCTCCCGAGCTTTCGTGAGGTCGGACTCGGTGGTCTTGATTCGTTGCAGCAGACCTGCGGTGAAAGCGTCCATAATGCGCCCCCTCATCGTGGGTCGGTGGCACGGGGGTGTGCCCGGGTTTCCCTCCGCACTCAGGCGGTAGGGCGGGTGATCACGCGCTGTCCGGGGACGGAGTGGCTGTGGCACGCCACATTCAAGGCGTGATCGCGGGTGTGAATGCGTCCTCCCCGGCCCGATGCTCAGAGAAACCTCAACTGGCCTGGAATTCCGGCGAACTTCCCCGGGCCCCGGGTCGGCCAGGGCTGCCTTACTGCCGGTTTATGCGCGTTGCGGGCAGGATGGAGCCGAACAGACCAGCACTGATGAGCGGTCCTGATCACGGACCGTGAGAACATCAGAACTTTCTGAAGTTTCCGACGTACTGAAGTTTCTAAGGAAGGACAGCGCCGTGCGCGTACTCGTCGTGGAGGACGAGCAGCTGCTCGCCGATGCGGTGGCCACCGGATTGCGCCGTGAGGCCATGGCTGTCGACGTCGTGTACGACGGTGCGGCGGCCGTGGAGCGTGTCGAGGTCAACGACTACGACGTCGTGGTGCTGGACCGGGACCTCCCCCTGGTCCATGGCGACGACGTCTGCCGACGGATCGTCGAGCTGGGTGTTCCCACCCGTGTGCTCATGCTCACCGCGTCCGGGGACGTCAGCGACCGGGTGGAGGGGCTGGAGCTGGGCGCCGACGACTATCTGCCCAAGCCGTTCGCCTTCAGCGAGCTCACCGCGCGCGTACGGGCGCTGGGCAGGCGTACGACGGTGGCCCTGCCGCCCGTCCTGGAGCGCGCCGGAATCAAGCTCGACCCCAACCGCCGCGAGGTCTTCCGGAACGAGGCCGAGATCCAGCTCGCGCCGAAGGAATTCGCCGTGCTGGAAGTCTTGATGCGCAGCGAGGGCGCGGTCGTCTCGGCCGAGCAGCTGCTGGAGAAGGCCTGGGACGAGAACACCGACCCGTTCACCAATGTCGTCCGGGTGACCGTCATGACGCTGCGCCGCAAACTCGGCGAGCCGCCGGTGATCGTCACCGTGCCCGGCTCCGGCTACCGGATCTGACGGCCGATGCCCGCCGTCCCGGCGCCACCGACGGTGCCTCCGAAGCCCACCTGGGAGCCCAAACAGGAGCAGCCCTACTGGCTGCGCCCGACCATCCGGATACGGCTCACGCTGCTCTACGGCGGCATGTTCCTGATCGCCGGCATCCTGCTGCTGTCGATCATCTACCTGCTGGCCGCGCAGGCCCTGCATGTGGGCAGTGAGCTGCCGTTCGAGATCGTCAATGGTCAGGTGACCAGTAAGGTCTGCGACCTGCCCGAGAGGGCGTCGCCCGACAGGTTCAACGCGGCGATGAACGCCTGCGTCAACCACCAGCGCCAACAGGCACTCGACACGCTTCTCAACCGGTCGCTGCTGGCCCTCGTGGGTATGAGCGTCATCGCCTTCGCATTCGGCTATGCCATGGCGGGCCGGGTGCTCTCCCCGCTGGGCCGGATCACCCGCACCGCACGCCAGGTGGCCGGAACCGACCTGTCCCGCCGGATCGAGCTGGACGGCCCGGACGACGAGCTGAAGGAGCTCGCCGACACCTTCGACGACATGCTCGACCGTCTGGAGCGGGCCTTCACCGCCCAGCAGCGTTTCGTCGGGAACGCGTCGCACGAACTGCGCACCCCGCTCGCGATCAACCGCACGCTGCTGGAGGTCCATCTGTCCGATCCCCAGGCCCCGCCGGAGCTGAAGCAGCTCGGCAAGACTCTGCTGGCCACCAACGAGCGCAGTGAGCAGCTCGTCGAGGGCCTGCTGCTGCTCGCCCGCAGCGACAACCAGATCGTCGAGCGCAAGCCGGTCGACCTCGCCGAGGTGGCCTCGCAGGCGATCGATCAGACGCGCGGCGAGGCCGAGGAGCGAAGCGTGGAGGTCCGGGGCGAGCGGGCCCCGGCGGTCGTTCAGGGCAACGGCGTCCTGTTGGAGCGGATCGCGCTGAACCTCGTACAGAACGCCGTGCGCTACAACGTCCCGGAGCAGGGCTGGGTGGAGGTCACCACCGGGCTGCAGGCCGGCCAGGCGGTGCTGGTGGTCTCGAACACGGGCCCGGTGGTGCCTGCGTACGAGATCGACAACCTCTTCGAGCCCTTCAGACGGCTGCGTACGGAGCGAACGGGCAGCGACAAGGGCGTGGGGCTCGGACTTTCGATCGCGCGCTCCGTGGCGCGCGCTCACGGCGGCCGTATCGTCGCGGAGCCCCGCGAGGGCGGTGGTCTCGTGATGCGCGTCTCCCTGCCGGTCTGAGAGGCTGGGCGGGGCGATTCGCACACGAATTGTTTTGTTCGCTTTGAGCGGAATTTTCGGGACCTGTGCCCGGAGTGATCGTGTGTGATCGATCACAGGAGCGAATTCCCGGATGCCAACGCTCCGTAATCGGTGCCGTCCCTGGAAAACCCGAAGAATTCGGGGTTTTCGAGGTTCGGCATCACGGGAAGTACACGGGGTGGCGCCCGTGAAGCGCAAGACCGGGACCGTGTACGGTCCCCATCGCCACCCAAGCCGGCCGCTCCCGAGCGGTCCTTTTGGGTGTCGATTGAGTAACAGACCTTGATGTGAGGCAAAATCTCCGCCTCAGGTCGGGCACAAGTCCGGCCTCTCACGCGTTACGTGCGCTGAGACACCGCAGACACCCAGAGGGGGAGAGCGACATGGCAACGGATTACGACACCCCACGCAAGACCGATGACGACGTCGACCAGGACAGCCTTGAAGAACTCAAGGCTCGCCGGAGCGACAAGACGGCGTCCGCCGTCGACGTCGACGAGTTCGACGCGGCCGAAGGGCTGGAGCTGCCCGGCGCAGACCTGTCCAACGAAGAGCTGGCCGTAAGGGTCCTGCCCAAGCAAGCCGACGAGTTCACGTGCATGAGCTGCTTCCTCGTGCACCACAGGAGCCAGCTGGCGCGCGAGAAGAACGGTCAGCCGATCTGCCGCGACTGCGACTAGGCCGAACCGGCCGTGGCAGGCGACACACCGTTCCGGAAGCGACGCTTGCGGCGCAAGGGGTCGTCGGAGGCGAATCAGGGCGGCACAGGCCCGGCAGAAGGCGTAGCAGCGCCTGCTGAGCGGTCCGCCCTGCCACCCTCCCCGGGTGAGCGGGACGACGAGCGGGGCCGGTCGGCCTCGCTCGAAGCAGTCACGGCAGCTCAAGGCATTGAAGGAGTCGGCACGGCCGATGAGGCCGGACAGGTCGACAGGACGGAGCCCGTGACCGGGGCAGGCCGTCTGAGCCCAGTGAAACGGGGAGTACTCAAGGGTGGGGAGAGCGCCAAGGCAGCGATCGGTCATATCGCGGACCTGATCATCGAGACCGCTCCCCGCATCCCTGTGCGCGATCTCGCGACCCTGCGCAAGCAGTTCCCGGGCCTCGGGCCCGAGGAGCTCGCCGACAAGCTCATCGCGGGTGCGAGCAAGGCCACAGCAGCCGTCGGCGCCGGTATCGGCGCAGCGGCCATGATGCCCGTGCCGCCCGCCATGCTCACCGAGCTGGCGGCGGAGATCACCGGTGTGGCCACGATCGAGATGAAGCTCGTCGCCGAGTTGCACGAGGTCTACGGGCTGCGCCCGCCGGGCGGGCTCACCCAGCGTTCCACCGCCTACCTCACGTCCTGGACGGAGGAGCGCGGTATCGATGTCACGCACCCCGCGACGATCGACGCGGCGCTGGGCGGCCGGATGAGGCGTGAGCTGCGCCGGCAGATCACGAAGCGCATGGTGCGTGATCTGCCTAATCTCGTTCCGTTCATGATCGGCGCCACCGTCGGCGCGATGATGAACCGGCGCGACACCAGAAAGCTTGCCGAACGGGTCAGGATGGACCTGCGCAAGCGCCAGATCTCCTGGGACCGGCTTCTTGAGCTGCCTCCGCCGGAGCGGCCGGGAGCCCTGTGCAAGGATCTGCCGGGCGAGCTGGAGGGGCTGAGGCCTCCCGGCACGCGGCAGGACCTGCCTGAGTGCTCCACAGGGCCTGTGGGGGCGGGAGAGGCAGCCGGGAGGACCCGCGAGGCGTCCCCGGAGGGGAACCCCGAAACCAGTGCCTAATCCCGCACCGCGCTGAGCGCTGCGACCAGGGCCTGCGGCTCGCGTGTCGACAGATAGACGTACGGAGTCGGGTCCTGCGGGTCGGTGACCTCTACCCGGACCGCCGTCGGGATGTAGCTGCGCAGCAGCATGAACGCGCGGGTGTCCGCCTTGTACGAGCGCCAGGCGCGCGCCTCCTCCGCGTCCAGCACCTGGGCCTCGCCGAGCGCCGTCACCGGAATCCGTGCGTCGCCGGCCACCAGGGCGCCCCCGACCACCCGAATCCTGGCCGAACCGTAACTGCTCACCGCGACCGCCGACAGGGCCGTACCGCCCACCAGGCCGACCAGCAGGGGCAGGGCGCCGAGCGGCAGCAGCATCACCGCACAGGCGATGCCGATCAGGAAGGCGATGAGCCACCACGAACGGGGCGCGGTCAGTCGTTCGTCGAAAGGCGGGGCGGAAGGCTGCATGAACCCAAGCTTGGCACGGCGCGACCTGCGGGTGGCCGCGCGGGTAAGGTCTGCGCCTGTGAGTGGAACATCTGCGGCTCTGAAGCCCCCGGCCGACGCGGTCAAACCGGTCCGGCACCCCGAAGCCCCGGCCCCCGGCGAACTCCTCGGCGCGCACTACGAACACTGCTTCGGGTGCGGCGAAGGACAGCCGCACGGGCTGCACCTCCAGACGCGGGCCGGTGAGGGTCTCCGCGTCACCGCCGAGTTCACCGTGAAGGCCGCCCATCAGGGCGCCCCGGGTCTGGCCCACGGTGGCGTTCTGGCCACCGCGCTGGACGAGACGCTCGGCTCGCTGAACTGGCTGCTGCGGGTGATCGCGGTGACCGGGCGGCTGGAGACCGACTTCGTGTGTCCGGTGCCGGTGGATACCTTGCTGCACCTGGACGCCGAGATCACCGCGGTGCACGGCCGGAAGATCTACTCCCGGGCGACCGGACGCATCGGCGGCCCGGACGGAGCCGTGGCAGTCCGCGCCGAGGCTCTGTTCATCGAGGTCAAGGTCGACCACTTCATCGAGAACGGCCGCCCGGCCGAGATCCAGGCAGCGATGGCCGACCCGGACCGGGCCAAGCGCATCCGTGCGTTCGAGGTGAACCCCTGATGCGTCACCCCGTAGACGTGCTTATCCGCCGTGTCGACCCGGACGTGCCGATTCCGGCCTACGGACACCCGGGCGACGCCGGGGTCGATCTGGTGACAACCGAGGCCGTCGAACTCGCCCCGGGCGAGCGGGCTGTGCTGCCCACCGGGGTGTCGATCGCGCTGCCCGACGGATACGCCGCGTTCGTGCACCCGCGGTCCGGCCTCGCCGCGCGCTGCGGAGTCGCTCTTGTGAATGCCCCAGGGACGGTTGATGCCGGGTACCGTGGAGAGATCAAGGTGATCGTCATCAATCTCGACCCGCGCGAGCCCGTGCGGTTCGAGCGGTTCGACCGGATTGCCCAACTGGTCGTCCAGCAGGTCGAGAAGGTGCGCTTCCACGAGGTGGCGGAGCTACCCGGCTCGGCCCGCGGCGAGGGAGGCTTCGGATCCACCGGAGGGCATGCTTCCGGTGATGTTGACGGCGTCAGGGGCGGGATTACCCAGGGCGGGAACAGCTACGCTTCGGTCGTACCCGACCGGGAAGGACAGTGACGTGTTCGGACGTCGCAAGAAGAGTGGTTCCGCCGAGGACACGGCGGACGAAGCGCGCGAGGCCGAGCAGGTCGTCGACGAGCTCGATGACACCGATGGAGCCGACAGCGGCTCGCACCGGGTGAATCTCCCGCCGGCGCCGCGGCCGGATGGACCGTGGGACATCACCGAGATCTCCCGGCCCGGCGAGGGCCGGGTCGACCTGGGCGGCATTTTCGTGCCCGGCGTCGAGGGCATGGAGCTGCGCGTCGAGGTGGCCGGTGACGCGATCGTCGCCGCGACCGTCGTGCTGCGCGACAGCGCCATCCAGCTACAGGCCTTCGCAGCCCCCAAGAAGGAGGGCATCTGGGGCGAGGTCCGTGAGGAGATCGCCTCCGGCATCACCCAGCAGGGCGGGATCATCGACGAGGTCGAGGGCCCGCTGGGCTGGGAGCTGCGTGCCCAGGTCCCCGTACAGCTCCCCGACGGGGCGAACGGCGTGCAACTGGTGCGCTTCGTCGGCGTCGACGGGCCGCGCTGGTTCCTGCGCGGAGTGATCTCCGGCCAGGGCGCTGTGCAGCCGGAGGCCGCGGGGCTCCTGGAGACGGTCTTCCGGGACACCGTGGTCGTCCGTGGCGAGGGCCCGATGGCGCCGCGCGACCCGATCGTCCTCAAGCTCCCCAACGATGCCCAGATGGTGCCCGAGGGCGTCCAGCAGGAGAACCAGGAGGGCTCGAAGTTCTCCGGTGGCATGGGCCAGCTCCAGCGCGGACCCGAGATCACCGAGGTGCGCTGAGCGGATACGGGCAGCCGCCCGGCAGAGCTGAGGGCCGGTGGGCCGTACCCCTTTCCTTTCCAGGGGGTACGGCCCACCGGCCTTTCTTTTTGTACCCAGGGCGGGCGCCGGGCGCACGACAGGAGCGCGTATGGGGCGCGTATGGGGCACGTATGTGCGCCGTCAAGGGCGCGACCTCGCCCGTATGGAAGCCATCAACGCAGGCCGGGACGGCTGCGACGCGAGGTTTGCTCATGAGGTCAGAGATTCCGTACCTCATCTAGGAGCACACGATGGCCGATGTGGCCTTCGTCGTCACCACGATCGCGGTGTTCGCGCTGGTGGCTCTCATCGCCAAGGGGGTGGCGAAGCTGTGACTGCCGAGAACATTGTCGGTCTGATCGTGGCCGTTGCCCTGTTGGGCTATCTCGTCCTCGCCCTTCTGTACCCGGAGAGGTTCTGAGCCCGATATGAGCCCCGTCCTCGCTGGTGTGCTTCAGGTCCTCGCGCTCGTTGTGGCGCTGGGGCTGGTGTACCGTCCACTCGGCGACTACATGGCAGGCGTCTACTCCTCGAAGAAGCACCTCAGGGTCGAGAAGTGGATGTACAAGGCCATCGGCGCCAATCCGAACACGGAGATGCGCTGGCCCGCGTATCTGCGTGGAGTGCTCGCCTTCTCCGCGGTGAGCGTTCTCTTCCTCTACATGCTGCAGCGGCTCCAGGGCAGTCTGCCCGGCTCGCTCGGCTTTGCCTCGATCGATCCCGACCAGGCGTTCAACACGGCGGCGTCGTTCGTCGCGAACACCAACTGGCAGTCGTACTACGGCGAGCAGGCCATGGGCCATGTCGTCCAGACCGGTGGCCTCGCGGTGCAGAACTTCGTCTCGGCATCGGTCGGTATCGCGGTCGCCATGGCGCTGGTACGCGGCTTCGCCCGCTCCCGCACGGGTGAGCTGGGCAACTTCTGGTCCGACCTGGTGCGCGGCACCGTACGGATCCTGCTGCCGATCTCCGTGATCGGCGCGCTGGTGCTGGTTGCCTGCGGCGCCATCCAGAACTTCTCCGGCATCCATGAGGTCGGGCAGTTCATGGGCGGCACACAGCAGTGGAACGGTGGCGCGGTGGCCTCGCAGGAGGTCATCAAGGAGCTGGGCACGAACGGCGGCGGCTACTTCAACGCCAATGCGGCCCACCCGTTCGAGAACCCCAACGGACTGTCGAACCTGTTCGAGATCTTCCTGATCCTGGTGATTCCGTTCTCGCTGACCCGCACGTTCGGCCGGATGGTCGGTTCGCTCAAGCAGGGTTACGCGATCCTGGCGACGATGGGTGTCATCTGGCTGAGCTTCACCGCGCTGATGATGTGGACGGAGTTCGCCCACCACGGGCCGGCGTTCGACATCGCGGGCGGGGCGATGGAGGGCAAGGAGACCCGGTTCGGGATCGCCGGTTCGTCGATCTTCGCCGTGACCACGACACTGACCTCCACCGGCGCGGTGAACTCCTTCCACTCCTCGTACACGGGATTCGGCGGCGGGCTCACGATGCTGGGCATGCAGCTCGGCGAGATCGCGCCCGGTGGTGTCGGCTCCGGCCTCTACGGCATGCTGATCATGGCGATCATCGCGGTGTTCATCGCGGGCCTCATGGTCGGCCGTACCCCCGAGTATCTGGGGAAGAAGATCGGCACCCGTGAGATCAAGCTCGCGGCCTGCTACATCCTGATCACCCCGACGCTGGTGCTGTGCTTCACCGCCATGGCGATGGCCCTGCCCACCCCGCCCGACTCGATGACCAACACCGGCGCGCACGGATTCTCCGAGATTCTGTACGCGTACACCTCGGGTGCGAACAACAACGGTTCGGCGTTCGCCGGGCTGAACGCGGACACGCAGTGGTTCAACACGACGATCGGTATCGCGATGCTGCTCGGCCGGTTCCTGCCGATGGTGTTCGTCCTGGCGCTGGCCGGCTCGCTCGCCGAGCAGACCCCCGTACCGGACAGCGCCGGCACGCTGCGCACATACAAGCCGCTGTTCAGCGGGCTGCTGGTCGGCGTGATCCTGATCATCACCGGACTCACCTACTTCCCGGCCCTGGCGCTGGGGCCGCTGGCCGAAGGGCTGGCGTCATGACCACTCGTACGAAGCAAGAGGACTCGATGTCCACTGTCACCCCCACCCGGGCACCGCACCAGGACGCGCCCACGGGTCACCAGAGCGAAGGACGTGTCGGCGGGGGCCTGTTCGACCCCAAGCAACTGCTCAAGTCCTTCCCGGACGCCGTTCGCAAGCTCGATCCCCGGGTGATGGTCAAGTCGCCTGTGATGTTCGTGGTGCTGATCGGTTCGGTGTTCACGACCGTGCTGGCGTGTCTGAACCCGGGCGACTGGTTCGGCTGGGCGATCGCGGTCTGGCTCTGGCTGACCACGATCTTCGCGAACCTGGCGGAGGCGGTCGCCGAGGGGCGTGGCAAGGCGCAGGCCGACACGCTGCGCAAGGCCAAGACCGACAGCGTCGCCCGGCGGCTGATCGGCAAGAACGAGGAGCGGGTGCCGGGAACCGAGCTGCGCGTCGGTGATCTGGTGGTCTGCGAGGCCGGTGACGTCATTCCCGGTGACGGGGATGTCGTCGAGGGTGTCGCGAGTGTGGACGAGTCCGCGATCACGGGCGAGTCGGCGCCGGTCATCCGGGAGTCGGGCGGTGACCGCAGTGCTGTCACCGGGGGGACGAAGGTGCTCTCCGACCGGGTCGTCATCAAGATCACCACGAAGCCGGGGGAGACGTTCATCGACCGGATGATCGCCCTGGTCGAGGGCGCCGCCCGGCAGAAGACACCCAACGAGATCGCGCTGAACATCCTTCTCGCGTCCCTCACCATCGTCTTCCTCCTCGCCGTCGTCACCCTGCAGCCCTTCGCGGTCTACGCAGGTCAGAAGCAGTCGGTGATCGTGCTGACCGCCCTGCTGGTCTGTCTGATCCCGACGACCATCGGCGCACTGCTCTCCGCGATCGGTATCGCCGGTATGGACCGACTGGTGCAGCGCAACGTCCTTGCCATGTCGGGCCGGGCCGTCGAGGCCGCGGGGGATGTCTCGACCCTGCTGCTCGACAAGACGGGCACGATCACGCTGGGCAACCGGCAGGCCGCCGAGTTCGTGCCGGTCAAGGGCACGACCGAGGCCGAGCTGGCGGACGCCGCTCAGCTGTCCTCGCTGGCCGACGAGACCCCTGAGGGCCGTTCGGTCGTCGTGCTCGCCAAGGAGAAGTACGGCCTGCGCGAACGCCACCAGGGTGAGCTGCGGCACGCCGAGTGGGTCGCGTTCACCGCCCAGACCCGCATGTCGGGTGTGGACGTCGACGGACGCAAGGTCCGCAAGGGTGCGACCGGTTCGGTCGTGGCCTGGGTCAAGGAACGCGGCGGCAGCGTCTCGCGGGACGCGCAGGCACTCACCGACCGGATCTCCCAGGCCGGCGGCACACCGCTGCTGGTCGCCCTGGAGGACGAGCACGGCGCCCGTGTCCTGGGTGTCATCCACCTCAAGGACGTCGTCAAGGAAGGCATGAGGGAGCGGTTCGACGAGCTGCGCCGGATGGGTATCCGGACCGTCATGATCACCGGCGACAACCCGCTGACCGCGAAGGCCATCGCCGAGGAAGCCGGCGTGGACGACTTCCTGGCCGAGGCCACGCCCGAGGACAAGATGGCCCTCATCAAGCGGGAGCAGGCCGGCGGCAAGCTCGTCGCGATGACGGGTGACGGCACGAACGACGCACCGGCGCTGGCTCAGGCGGATGTCGGTGTGGCGATGAACACCGGTACCTCGGCCGCGAAGGAGGCCGGGAACATGGTGGACCTGGACTCCAACCCGACCAAGCTGATCGAGATCGTCGAGATCGGTAAACAGCTCCTCATCACGCGTGGTGCACTGACGACGTTCTCGATAGCCAACGACGTCGCGAAGTATTTCGCGATCATCCCGGCGATGTTCGCGGTGGTCTACCCGGGCCTGGACAAGCTGAACATCATGCAGCTGTCCTCGCCCGAGTCCGCGATCCTGTCGGCGGTCGTGTTCAACGCGCTGATCATCATCGCGCTGGTGCCCCTCGCCCTGAAGGGTGTGCGCTACCGGCCCAGCAGCGCCGACTCGATGCTCCGGCGCAACCTCGGGCTCTACGGACTGGGCGGTCTGGTCGCCCCGTTCATCGGCATCAAGATCATCGACCTGATCATCTCCCTCATCCCCGGAATCGGCTGACCTGCCATGAACAACTCCGTAGGAAACACCGCCCGGCTGCTCTGGGCCGGACTGCGCGCCCTGCTCGTCCTCACCGTCGTGTGCGGCGTGCTCTACCCGCTCGCCGTCACCGGTGTCGCCCAGGGCGTCTTCCCCGACAAGGCCAACGGCTCCGAGATCACCGTGGACGGCGAGGTCGTCGGCTCCGAACTCATCGGCCAGCGCTACGACCTGCCGCTGGAGGAGGGACAGGAAACCGCGGCTCCGGACCTCAAGTGGTTCCAGCCCCGCCCGTCCAACGGCCTGGGCACCAACAGCGTCAACACCCAGTACGAGCTGATCCTCTCCGGCGCGACCAACCGCTCCGGCGACAACAAGGAACTCATCGACTGGGTCACCGCTGCCAAGGCCGCCGTCATCAAGGACAACTCCGTCCCCGGCCACCCCGTGAACCCCGAGGACGTGCCTGCCGACGCAGTCACCTCCTCGGGCTCCGGCCTCGACCCCGCCATCTCCCCCGAGTACGCACAACTCCAGGTACGCCGCGTGGCCGAGCGCAACCACCTCGCCGTCGCCCAGGTCGAGAAGCTCGTCGACGAGCACACCGAGGGCCGGATCCTCGGCTTCGTGGGAGAGCCGACGGTCAACGTCCTCCAACTCAACATCGCCCTCAAGCAGCTTGTGAACGAGTCCTGAGGACTTGAAGACTTCAGGATCCGAGGACTTGAGGAAGCACTGAGGCCGGCCGCAATGGCCGGCCTCAGGCCGTTGACGGACAGGGAGCCTGCCCCCCCGGCACTCAGCCGGCCGGCGTGCCCAGGCTGCCGGGGTAGAGGTACTTCTCCGCCGGGATCACCGTTCCGTCGACCCACGCTTCGAAGAAGCCCTTGAGGTCCCTGCCCGAGACCTTCGCCGCCAGCGCCTCGAACTGCCGGAACGAGGCATTGCCGTACGCGTGGTCGCGGGTCCAGGTCTTGAGCGTTCCGAAGAACGCATCGTCACCCACCGTGCGTCGCAGGGCGTGCAGCATCAAGGAACCCTTGGAGTACAGCGCGCTGTCCAACTCCTTTCCCCGGCCCGGGTCGTAGAGCTTGGTGGACCAGAACGACGGGTCGTCCTTGCTCTCCTCGACCTCGGGCCGGTAGTAGTCGTCGTCGAGATCGGCGCCCTTGTGCTCCTCCCACAACTGTCCGGCGTACTGGGCGAAGCACTCCGCGATGCAGCCGTCCCGCCAGTCCTTGAACGACACACTGTCGCCGAACCACTGATGGGTGTTCTCGTGGACCACCGAGGCGTCGAAGAGCATTCCGCTGTACGTGGGGCGGCTCTGCGTCTCCAGGGCGAGGGGGCCGCCGTTGGGTTCTTTCCTGGCGCCGACGACGATGGCGCCCGCCGAGGAGAAGGGGTACGGGCCGAACTTCGCGGTCAGGAAGTCCAGAATCTCCGTCTGCTCGGCCTCGGCGTCCGGATCGATGACGGCGTCCGGGCTGTATGCCGTGATGACCGGCGTTCCGGCGGCCGTCTTTCCCCGGTGCACGGTGAACCTGTCGATGGCGACCGTGCTGAGGTACGTCGCCAGCGGCTTGTCCTCGAACCAGAGGAAGGTCTTCCTGCCGTTCTTGACGGTGGCCGGGCCGGGCAGGCCGTTGCCCACGACCGTCCAGCCGTCGGGCACTGTCGCGGCGAGGGCGAAGGTGGCCTTGTCGGACGGGTGGTCGTTGGCGGGATACCAGGAGGTCGCGGCGTGTGGTTCGCCCGCCACGTACGCGCCGCCGCTCTTCAGCGTGTGCCAGCCCTCGGCGTCCGGCTTGCCCGCGTACGTCACCCGGACCGCGAACCTCGTGCCCTTCACGACCGGGCGGGCCGGGGTGATGACCAGCTCGTGGGCGCCGGACCGGGAGAACGCCTTCGCCGGCGTGCCGTTCACGGTGACCGATGCCACGGTGAAGCCCTTGAGGTCCAGGCTGAAACGGTCGAGGTCCGTCAGGGCGCGGGCGGTGACGGTGGTGTCGCCGTCCAGGTGGTCGGTGCGCGCCGGGTCGTAGGCGATACGTACGTCGTAGTGGGACACGTCGTAGCCGGAGTTGCCGTCGTCGGGGAAGTACGGGTCACCGATGCCCGGGCCGCCGATGGCGGCGGAGGCGGGGACGGTGGCCAGTACGACGCCGCTCACCACAGCGGCCACCAGGGCAACGGCGGATCTGCGGCGCGGGTTCAGTGATCTGCGCATGTCTCGTTCCTGAGCGTGGGGGATCAGAGCCCGGGCGCGGTCGCGGCGAGCTTCCACAGCACACCGATGAGGGCGTCGGTGCTGGTCGTCTCCGTCTTCGGGTCCACGTTGGCGAGGTCGTCGCACGCTTGGTGGATGCAGTCCGAGATACCGGTGCTGAAGCCGGACGACGGGATGCCGGCGTTTCCGAACGATTCGTGGTCGGAACCGCCGACGCCGATGTCGAACGTGGGGATGTCCCGCTCGGCGAACCATGCCTCGAACGCCTGCTGGGCCTCGGTCTCGCCGCGCTCGTCGTCGTGGATCACGAGCCATTGCCGGGTGTTCCGGCTGCCGGTCTGATCGAAGTTGAGATAGACGTCGATCCTGCGGCGTTCGGCCGCGGAGAGTTGCTTGACGTAGTCCGCCGAGCCGATCAGCCCCTGCTCCTCGGCGCCCCACCATGCGAACCTGAGGTGCCGCTCCGGCTTCAGCCGCGACTTGGCCACTTGGAGGGCGGTGGCCAGGACCGCGGCCGAGCCCGAACCGTTGTCGTTGATTCCCGGACCCTCCTTGACGCTGTCGAGATGGGCGCCGGTCAGCAGCACATGGTTCGGGTCGCCGCCCGGCCAGTCGGCGATCAGGTTGTGGCCGGTGGCGCCGTCGTGGCTGAAGGGAACCAATCTGGTGCGGAAGCCGGCCCGGTCCAGGGCGCTCTTCACATACGCCACCGAGTCCGCGTACCCCTTCGTGCCATGCGCGCGGTTGCCGCCGTTGCGGTCCGCGATGCGTTGCAGGGCGCGCAGGTGGGGCATCACCTGCTGCTCGGAGACGGTGGGGGCCGGCGCTTCCCCGGCGGCGGTGGCGGCGGGGACCGCGGACAGGGTCAGGGATATCCCGAGGGCTCCGGCGGCCAGCCCGGGAAAACTCCTTCGTAACGTCATACGCACCTTTCGAGGACGGGGTACTTGCCCCGGTGGACCTTGGCCAGGTTGGTCAGTCGGTGTCAGGAAGTTGTCGGGAAACGGTTGTCCTACGATGAGGAAGGAGCCGGGACGGTCGGCTTTCCGGCCTGATGAGCCGTCAAGTCCGTGCCGGGTGACCGTGTTCGAGATCCTGCGCCGCCGCCGAGGAGTTCGCCCGGACCCCTTGATCACCGCCCTCCGGGCATTGCCCGGTCCCGGGTCGCACGCACATACTGGCGGCCGACGGGAATGAGCACGCACGGGGGAGAGACACGTACGGGGGAGAGGCATGACCGACAACACGGGCCGGACGAGCACCGGCGGCCAGGGCGGCGCCGCAGTCGCTGAGGACCCGGCCCGCCGGCCCATGGTCCGGGTCGAGGACCTGCGCCGCTCGTACGGCACAGGCTCCGCAGCCACGCACGCGCTGCGCGGGGTGTCCTTCGAGGTGCCACGCGGTGAACTCGTCGCGCTCAAGGGACGCTCGGG
The DNA here is from genome assembly GCF_044328025.1 of Streptomyces sp. NPDC018000. Classification (NCBI taxonomy): domain Bacteria; kingdom Bacillati; phylum Actinomycetota; class Actinomycetes; order Kitasatosporales; family Streptomycetaceae; genus Streptomyces; species Streptomyces sp. NPDC018000. The sequence goes on along the minus strand of NZ_JBIRGM010000004.1, from coordinate 498,508 downwards.
CTCCGGCAAGACGACACTCCTCAACCTCGTCGGCGGACTCGACAGCCCCGACGGCGGCCGGGTCACCATCGACGGCACGGACCTCGCCGAACTCGGCGAGAACGGGCTCCTGGAGCTGCGCCGGGACCGGATCGGCTTCATCTTCCAGTCCTTCGGCCTGATCCCGATCCTGACCGCCGCGGAGAACGTCGGCGTACCCATGCGGCTGCGCAAGGCGGACCCGCGCGAGCGCGAGGAACGGGTCGCGCTGCTGCTGTCCATGGTCGGCCTGGCCGACCACGCCGCTCAGCGGCCCGGTGAACTCTCCGGCGGTCAGCAGCAGCGCGTCGCGATCGCCCGGGCGCTGGCCAACCGGCCCGCGCTGCTGATCGCGGACGAACCGACGGGGCAGCTCGACGCGGAGACCGGGCTCGCGGTGATGGAGCTGCTGCGGGCGGTGGTACGGAGCGAGGGGGTCACCGCGCTGGTGGCGACGCATGATGCGCAGCTGCTGGGGCTGGCGGACCGGGTACTGGAGCTGAGTGACGGGCATGTCGTCGAGCACGAGTAGTCGAGCACGAGCAGTGGGGGCGGTGCAGGGGCAGGGTCCGTCCGAGGCGTCAGAATCCTGTCAATTCGGTCTCTCGCTCCACCCCCCGTCCCATTTGTCGAGAAACCTCGGGGTAGCTTCGATCTGGCTGCCGCATCGGCGGCATCCGGTTCAGAGAAGACAATGGGGCCATGGCACGCGGCAAGCTTCGGATCTACCTGGGTGCGGCACCCGGTGTCGGCAAGACGTACGCGATGCTCTCCGAGGCCCACCGCCGTGTGGAACGGGGCACCGACTGCGTCGTCGCCCTGGTGGAGCACCACGACCGCCCGCGCACCGAAGTCATGCTGCACGGCCTGGAGCAGATCCGGCGCCGTGAGATCGAGTACCGCTCCGCCGTCTTCACCGAGATGGACGTCGACGCGGTCCTGGAACGCGCCCCGGCCGTCGCCCTGGTGGACGAACTGGCACACACCAATGTGCCGGGCTCCCGCAACGCCAAGCGCTGGCAGGACGTCGAAGAGCTTCTCCAGGCCGGTGTGGACGTGATCTCCACCGTCAACATCCAGCACCTGGAATCGCTCGGCGACGTCGTCGAGGCCATAACCGGCGTACGGCAGCGCGAGACCGTCCCCGACGAGGTCGTCCGCAGGGCCGATCAGCTCGAACTCGTCGACATGTCGCCCCAGGCACTGCGCCGCCGGATGGCCCACGGCAACATCTACAAGCCGGACCGGATCGACGCGTCCCTGTCCAACTACTTCCGCCCCGGCAACCTGACCGCCCTGCGCGAGCTGGCCCTCCTCTGGGTCGCCGACCGGGTCGACGAATACCTTCAGCAGTACCGCGGCGAGCACAACATCCGCACCACCTGGCAGGCCCGCGAACGCATCGTCGTCGGACTCACCGGCGGCCCCGAGGGCCGTACGCTCATCCGCCGCGCGTCCCGGATGGCGGCCAAGGGCTCCGGCAGCGAGATCCTCGCCGTCTACATCGCCCGCAGCGACGGACTGACCTCCGGCTCGCCCAAGGAACTCACCGTCCAGCGCACCCTCGTGGAGGACCTCGGCGGCACGTTCCACCATGTCATCGGCGACGACATACCGTCGGCCCTCCTCGAATTCGCCCGTGGGGTGAACGCCACGCAGATCGTCCTCGGCTCCAGCCGCCGCAAGGCCTGGCAGTACATCTACGGACCGGGCGTGGGCGCCACCGTCGCCCGCGACTCCGGCCCCGACCTCGACGTCCACATCGTCACCCACGAAGAGGTGGCCAAGGGCCGGGGGCTGCCCATCGCCCGCGGCGCCCGGCTGGGCCGGGTCCGGATCATCTGGGGCTGGCTGGTCGGTGTGGGCGGCCCGGCCCTTCTCACGCTGCTCCTGATCCGCCTGGACAGCGGCCCCGGGCTCGCCAACGATGTCCTGCTCTTCCTCTTCCTGACCGTCGTCGCGGCCCTGCTCGGCGGGCTGCTGCCCGCCCTCGCATCGGCCGCCGTCGGCTCGCTGCTGCTGAACTACTATTTCACTCCGCCCACCCGCACCCTGACCGTGCAGGACCCGGAGAACTTCGTCGCCATCGTGATCTTCTTCGCGGTGGCGGTCTCGGTCGCCTCGGTCGTCGACCTGGCGGCCCGCCGCACCCATCAGGCGGCCAGACTGCGGGCCGAGTCGGAGATCCTCTCCTTCCTGGCCGGCAGCGTGCTGCGCGGCGAGACGACTCTGGACGCACTCCTGGACCGGGTACGCGAGACCTTCGGCATGGAGTCCGTCGCTCTGCTGGAGCGGCAGAGCGACGTCGATCCGTGGACGTGCGCCGGGAGCGTCGGACCGGGCCCCGTGGCACGGCCGGAGGACGCGGATGTGGACATGCCCGTCGGCGACCACATGGCGCTCGCGCTCTCCGGCCGGGTGCTGCCCGCCGAGGACCGCCGGGTGCTCGGCGCGTTCGCCGCCCAGGCCGCGGTCGTGCTGGACCGCCAGCGCCTGGTCGACGAGGCGGAGGAGGCCCGGCGGCTCGCCGAGGGAAACCGGATCAGGACGGCTCTCCTCGCCGCCGTCAGCCACGATCTGCGTACCCCGCTCGCCGCCATCAAGGCAGCCGTCAGCTCCCTGCGCTCCGACGACGTCGCCTGGTCCGACGAGGACGAGGCCGAACTCCTGGAGGGCATCGAGAACGGCGCCGACCGCCTCGATCACCTCGTGGGCAACCTCCTGGACATGTCCAGGCTGCAGACCGGGACCGTCACCCCGCTGATCCGCGAGATCGACCTCGACGAGGTGGTCCCGATGGCGCTCGGAGGCGTCCCCGAGGGCAGCGTGGACCTGGACATCCCCGAGACCCTGCCGATGGTCGACGTCGACCCCGGGCTGCTGGAGAGGGCCGTCGCCAACATCGTCGAGAACGCCGTCAAGTACAGCCGCGACGGAGAACGCGTCACGGTGGCCGCCAGCGCGCTCGGCGAACGCGTCGAGCTACGGGTGGCCGACCGCGGACCCGGCGTCCCGGACGACGCCAAGGAGCGCATCTTCGAGCCCTTCCAGCGCTACGGCGACGCCCCGCGCGGCGCAGGCGTCGGGCTGGGCCTCGCCGTCGCCCGCGGTTTCGTGGAGTCCATGGGCGGCACGCTGGACGCCGAGGACACCCCCGGCGGCGGCCTCACCATGGTGCTGACCCTCAAGGCGGCATCGGGGTACGTTCCTGTCAGCCCCGACCTGCCCGCGCGGGTCGTCTCATGATCTCGCAGCTCAGCTCATGACCTCGCAGGTCACCTCATGATCTCCGCCACGTCCCAGGAGATCGCCGTACAGCAGAAAGGCAGGACCCCCATGACCCGGGTGCTTGTGGTCGACGACGAGCCGCAGATCGTACGCGCCCTCGTGATCAATTTGAAGGCGCGCAAGTACGAGGTGGACGCCGCGCCCGACGGCGCGACCGCCCTCCAGCTCGCCGCCGCCCGCCACCCCGATGTCGTCGTCCTCGACCTCGGACTGCCGGACATGGACGGCGTCGAGGTGATCAAGGGGCTGCGCGGCTGGACCCGGGTGCCGATCCTGGTGCTCTCCGCCCGCCAAACCTCCGACGAGAAGGTCGAGGCCCTGGACGCAGGCGCGGACGACTACGTCACCAAGCCGTTCGGCATGGACGAACTGCTGGCCCGGCTGCGTGCCTCGGTCCGCCGCGCCGAACCCGTGGGCCAGCACGGCTCCGACGGCGTCGTGATCGTCGAGACCGAGGGGTTCACCGTCGACCTGGCGGCGAAGAAGGTCCACCGAGAGGGGCGCGACGTACGGCTCACCCCCACCGAATGGCACCTGCTGGAGGTGCTGGTCCGCAACAGCGGCCGGCTGGTCAGCCAGAAGCAGCTGCTCCAGGAGGTCTGGGGGCCCTCGTACGGCACCGAGACCAACTATCTGCGGGTCTACATGGCGCAGCTCAGGCGCAAGCTGGAGGCCGACCCCTCGCACCCCCGGCACTTCGTGACCGAGCCGGGGATGGGCTACCGCTTCGAGCGCGGCTGAACGGGTCGCCGGGTTCTGTCCTCGGGTCCAGTCCTGTAGCCCGTGCCCGGCCCTGCCGCGTAATCCGTGCGCTGCCCAGCCAGTCCCGTAGCCCGTTACCGGCCCTGTCCCATCACCCTTGCGAGTGACCCGTTCGAGTGAGACCGGGACGCCCGCTCGGAGCACAGGAGACCGGTACCCTTCGGGTATGAGTGCTGTTCCTCGTTCCGAGAAGGCCGGCAAGGCTGCGAAGCCGTCCGGCCGCTTCCGGCGGATACTCGACCGGCTGTCCAGTTCCCAGGAGGACCTGGAGTCCGAGGAGCTGCAGGAGGACTCGCAGGCTTCGGGGTGCACGCGGATCTCCGAATGCACCGACCGGCAGATCGTCAAGGTGACTGGTACGTTGCGAACCGTCACCCTGCGGCCGCGCGCCGGAGTGCCCGCCCTGGAGGCGGAGCTCTTCGACGGCACCGCGCCGCTGGACGTGGTCTGGCTGGGCCGGCGGTCCATCGCGGGCATAGAACCGGGCCGCAGGCTCATCGCCTCGGGCCGGATCGCCATGAGTCATGGACGCCGGGTGCTGTTCAATCCCAAATACGAACTCCGACCGTTCGGCAAGGAGTAGCCGGTGACGTCTCTCGACAAGCCGACGTCCGACAAGGACCGCACCACCCGCACCGACCAGCAGGACGCCGACGCGCAGGCGGTCACCGAGGCAGTGCTCTTCGAGGCGTTCGGCGGTGTCCGGGGGATGGTGGAGACAGTCCTTCCCGGGCTGCTCTTCGTCACGATCTTCACGGTCAACAAGGATCTGCACCTCTCGGCCATGGCGGCCCTGGCGGTGTCCCTACTCCTCGTCGCCGTACGGCTGATCCGCAGGGACACCGTCAAGCACGCCTTCAGCGGTGTCTTCGGCGTCGCCTTCGGTGTGGTCTTCGCGAAGATGACCGGCAATGCCAAGGACTTCTACCTGCCGGGCATGCTCTACACGCTCGGCCTGGCACTCGCCTACCTGATCAGCACCCTCGCCGGGCTGCCGCTGATCGGTCTGATGCTGGGCCCGGTGTTCAGGGAGAACCTCTCCTGGCGCACCAGGAACCCCGGCCGCAAAAAGGCGTACGCCAAGGCCAGCTACGCCTGGGGGCTGATCCTGCTCGCCAAATGCGCGATCCTCTTCCCGCTGTACTGGTGGGCCGACACCACCCAGTTCAGCTGGGTCCTGGTCGCTCTGAAGATCCCGCCGTTCCTGCTCGCGGTCTACCTGACCTGGGTCTTCCTCGCCAAGGCGCCGCCGCCCATCGATGTCTTCGCCGAGATGGAGGCGCAGGAGCAGGCCGAGAAGGCCCGCAAGGCGGAAGCGGCCGCCGCCGCGACGCGCCACCAGGAGTACTGAACCGCTGCCTTCGACACAGCCGGAAGGGCCCGCAACCGTTTCGCACGGTTACGGGCCCTTCGCGGCACTTGGGCGTGTTTCGAAAGTCCCGTCTGGCCGGGGCCCCGCCCTGCGGGCGGACGACGCCACTTTCGAAACACGCCCTGGGACCGGTCAGTCCTCCGAGTCGCCCCGGCGCACCGACAGCAGGTCCTCCAACTGCTCCTCGCGGGCCTGCGCGGCCACGAAGAGCAGCTCGTCACCGGCCTCCAGCGTCTCCTCGGTGCTCGGCGTCAGAACGCGCTGCCCACGAATGATGGTGACCAGCGAGGTGTCCTCGGGCCAGGCCACTTCGCCGACCTGGGTGCCGGCCAGCGCCGACTCCGGGGGCAGCGTCAGCTCGACCAGGTTGGCGTCGCCGTGGCTGAAGCGCAGCAGCCGGACCAGGTCGCCGACGCTCACCGCCTCCTCGACCAGGGCCGACATCAGACGCGGCGTGGAGACCGCCACATCGACGCCCCAGGCCTCGTTGAACAGCCACTCGTTCTTCGGGTTGTTGACCCGCGCGACGACCCTCGGCACGCCGTACTCGGTCTTGGCGAGCAGCGAGACGACCAGATTCACCTTGTCGTCGCCGGTCGCGGCGATCACGACGTTGCAGCGTTGAAGTGCCGCCTCGTCGAGTGAGGTGATCTCGCAGGCGTCCGCCAGAAGCCACTCGGCCATCGGCACCCGCTCCACCGAAATGGCCGTCGGCGCCTTGTCGACGAGCAGCACCTCGTGCCCGTTCTCCAGCAGCTCGCCCGCGATGGAACGGCCCACCGCGCCGGCCCCGGCAATTGCGACACGCATCAGTGACCGCCCTCCTCAGGACCCTCGGCGAAGGCCGCCTCGACCTTCTCGACCTCGTCCGTACGCATCATCACGTGGACCAGGTCGCCCTCCTGCAGCACCGTCTGCGAGGTGGGCAGTATGGCTTCGCCCAACCGGGTGAGGAAGGCCACCCGGACGCCCGTCTCCTCCTGCAGCGTGCTGATCTTGTGGCCGATCCAGGACGGGGTGGTGTGCACCTCCGCGAGCTGCACACCGCCGCTCGGATCCCGCCACAGCGGCTCGGCACCCGAGGGCAGCAGCCGCCGCAGCATCTGGTCCGCGGTCCACCGCACGGTGGCGACCGTGGGGATACCGAGACGCTGGTAGACCTCGGCGCGCCGGGGGTCGTAGATCCGCGCCGCGACATTCTCGATGCCGAACATCTCGCGGGCCACCCGGGCGGCGATGATGTTCGAGTTGTCGCCGCTGCTCACCGCGGCGAACGCACCGGCCTCCTCGATCCCCGCCTCACGGAGGGTGTCCTGGTCGAAGCCGACACCGGTGACACGCCGCCCACCGAATCCTGACCCGAGACGCCGGAACGCGGTGGGGTCCCGATCGATGACGGCGACCGTGTGCCCCTGCTGCTCCAGGGTCTGCGCGAGAGCGGCTCCTACTCGCCCGCAGCCCATGATGACGATGTGCACCTTGCGCCTACCTCGCAGTCCTGGTCGTCCGGCTCACCTGCGAAAACACCCTGCTCACACTTCTTCCTCAGCTTGCCGGGCAAACAACGGGGCAACGGTCTGTCCCGTTGCCCAGGATGAGCTTATGCGGCCGAGAGTGCGAGGCCTCATCCGAGTGCGCTTTCGCCGCGCCCGCCGTGACGCGGACGAGGAGGGGCGCCGACCACAGCCACTGCGGGACGGACCCTTGAGTACGACCGCCAAGACCCGCAAGCTCGAATACCTCGTCGCCGATGCCCTGGCGAAGGGCTGCGACACACTCGTGTCGATCGGAGAGGGGTTGTGAGCTGCTGCCGGTTTGCTGCGCTGAAGTGAGTTGTGGTGAGCGGGAGTGGGCCCTGTCGGTGGGTGTGTGGGGTGGGAACGGGGGTTCTGGGGCCGAATGGGTGACCTTGGCGGCTGTTGCTCGTTGGGCAGGGAGCAGTGGCAGGTGTCCGGTGTTGGGGGAGGGGGTGGTGTGGTGGGTGGTTTGCGGGAGTTGGCGGCGCCGTTCGTGGTGCCGGGGCCTTGCGGGGTGGCGGTCCGGGACCGTCTGAAGCACCTCACGCCCCAGGACGAGAACGTGCTTCGCCTGGTCGGTGAGCATCAGGGCCGTCTGGCCTCGCGTGATCTCAAAGCTCGCTGCGCGGATGGTCTGGAGCACGGTGCGGACACCTGGGCGTCACGCAAGCGGGACCTGACGCCGCTGTCGTCGTCACGGATCGCGGGTGCGATCACCAAGGCCACACACGACCAGTGGGCGCTTGCCCGCCGTGGCCAGGCCGCGCACATCCAGACACTGGAAGTCGGGATCAGGACGCTGCGCCACCGGCTGTCCCTCCCGATCGGTACGCCGGGGACGAAGCGGGCCGCGGGCGGCTACCGCTCCCGCGGTGAGTGGTTCCACAAGTCCCGGCGCCTGGCCGCGCTGGAGGCGCGGCATGCGGCCGTGGTCGCCGACCGGCAGGCCGGGCGGGTGCGTGTGGTGCGGGGCGGCAGACGTCTCCTCAACACCCGCCACCACCTCACCCGAGCCCGGCTGACCGAGGAGCGGTGGCGGGAGCGCTGGGAGGCGGAGCGCTGGTTCATCGCCGCCGACGGCGAATCGGGCAAGCGGTTCGGGAACGAGACCATCCGCGTCACCCCGGACGGTGAAGTGTCCATCAAGCTGCCCGCCCCGCTCGCCCACCTGGCCAACACCCAACACGGCCGCTACACGTTCACCGCCACCGTGGCGTTCGCGCACCGGGGCGTGGAGTGGGCCGACCGCATCACCGCGAACCGGGCCGTCGCCTACCGCATCCACCTCGACACCGACCGCCACCGCTGGTACCTCACCGCCTCCTGGCAACGCCCCGTTGTGCAGACCATCCCGTTGGAGGCCGCCCGGGCCCGGGGCATGATCGGCGTCGACACCAACGCCGACCACTTCGCCGCCTACCACCTCGACCCACACGGCAACCCCATCGGCGACCCGCACCGCTTCCCCTACGACCTCTCCGGCACCACCACCCACCGCGACGCACAGATCCGCCACGCCCTGACCCGCCTGATCAACTGGGCCAAGCAGACCGGTGTTGCCGCGATCGGCATCGAGGATCTCGACTTCACCGCCGAGAAGACCCGCGAGAAGCACGGCCGCCGGAAACGGTTCCGGCAGCTGATCTCGGGCATTCCGACCGGGAAGCTGAAGGCGCGGCTGGTCTCCATGGCTGCCGAACAGGGCCTTGCGATCGTGGCCGTCGACCCCGCCTACACCTCCTTGTGGGGTGCCCAGCACTGGCAGAAACCGCTGGCCACCCCCAAGCGAAAGATGTCCCGTCACGATGCCGCCGGCATCGCGATCGGGCGACGCGCCCTCGGACACCCGGTCCGGCGTCGGACGGCACCGCCCCCGCACGACCGGAGTGATCGTGCGGGGCATCGGACCGCCCAGGCCGGACCGGGCACCCGAGGACGTGAGGGGACCCGCCCACCCGCAACGGATCACGCCCCTGGAGGCGTGCCGCCGAGCGGGACGCGAAAGCGGGAGCCCAGCGCATCCAACACCGTTCGGGATGCGCCCAGAGCGCAGCAGTGGGTCCAGGACTCACTCATGCACACTGGTTAGGAACGGTCCAGTCCAACCACACCCGTCGCGGCGGTCGCGGCCCGCGCCGGCCTCAAGTGCGTACTCATCCAGGAGAGCTGGGAGCAGGCGCTGCGCGAGGTCGAGGAGGGCGGCGGCCGGCCGTACGCCATCCCCGCCGGCGCGTCCGACCATCCTCTCGGCGGGCTCGGCTTCGCCAACTGGGCGTATGAGGTCGCCGAACAGGAACGCGCACTCGGCGTGTTCTTCGACACCGTGGTCGTCTGTTCGGTGACCGGCTCCACCCAGGTCGGCATGGCCGCAAGCTTCGCGGCGCTCGAAGAGGCGGGCGGCCGCCCACGGCGCGTGCTGGGCATCGACGCCTCCGCCGAGCCCGCCCGTACCCGCGAGCAGATCGCCCGGATCGCGGCGGCCACCGCACGGCTCATCGGGGTGCGCCGCGAGCTGACCGTGGACGACATCGAGCTGGACGAGCGCTACCACGCGGGCACGTACGGCATCCCCGATGACGCCACCCTCGACGCGATGCGGCTCGCCGCCCGTACCGAGGGCATGATCACCGACCCCGTGTACGAGGGGAAGTCGATGGCCGGGACGGTCGACCTCGTGGCGCGCGGCGAGATCGCCCGCGACTCCACCGTCCTTTACGCCCATCTCGGCGGACAGCCGGCGCTCAACGGCTACAGCGCCCTGTTCGCGGACGCCTGAGCGCAAGGATTGCGTTAAGGATTTCGTGGCTTTTTCGGCCGAGCGCAGGAGATTGTGAGGCCACGGGGGTGGTGGGTCTGCGGCTTTCATACGGAACGCTTACGATCCTCTGCGTGTCCAAACTGACCGACTTGCCCAAACGGATTCTGATCGGGCGGGCGCTGCGCAGCGACAAGCTGGGAGAAACGCTCCTTCCCAAGCGCATCGCACTTCCCGTCTTCGCATCCGACCCGCTGTCCTCGGTGGCGTACGCGCCCGGAGAAGTTCTCCTGGTGCTGTCCGTCGCGGGCGTGTCGGCCTACAACTTCAGCCCCTGGATCGCGCTCGCGGTCGTGGTCCTGATGTTCACGGTCGTCGCCTCGTACCGGCAGAACGTGCGCGCCTACCCGAGCGGTGGTGGTGACTACGAGGTCGCCACCACCAACCTCGGCCCCAAGGCCGGGCTGACCGTGGCCAGCGCACTGCTGGTCGACTACGTGCTGACCGTCGCGGTGTCGATCTCCTCCGGGGTGGAGAACCTCGGCTCCGCGATCCCGTTCGTCGTCGAGCACAAGACGGCGTTCGCGATCGCGGCCATCGTGCTGCTGACGCTGATGAATCTGCGCGGCGTCAAGGAGTCCGGCACGCTCTTCGCCATCCCCACGTATGTCTTCGTGGCCGGCGTCTTCATCATGATCGCCTGGGGCGCAATCCAGGGGCTGGTCCTCGGCGAAACCATGCACGCCCCGACGGCGGGCTACGAGATCAAGGCCGAGCACGAGGGGCTCGGCGGTGTCGCGCTGGTCTTCCTGCTGCTGAGGGCCTTCTCCTCCGGCTGTGCCGCCCTCACCGGGGTCGAGGCGATCAGCAACGGCGTACCCGCTTTCCGCAAGCCGAAGAGCAAGAACGCCGCCACGACGCTCGCGATGATGGGCCTGCTGGCCACCACCATGTTCTGCGGCATCATCGCCCTGGCCATGACCACCGGTGTGAAGATGGCGGAGAACCCGGCAGAGGACCTGCTCAACAACGGTGTTCCGGTCGGCTCCGAGTACGTCCAGGACCCGGTGATCGCACAGGTCGCGGCCGCTGTCTTCGGCGACGGCACGTTCCTCTTCGTCGTACTCTCGGCAGCCACCGCTCTCGTCCTCTTCCTGGCCGCCAACACCGCGTTCAACGGCTTCCCGGTGCTCGGCTCGATCCTCGCCCAGGACCGCTACCTGCCCCGCCAGCTCCACACCCGCGGCGACCGGCTCGCCTTCTCCAACGGCATCGTGCTGCTGGCGGGCGCGGCGATCCTGCTGGTCTGGGTCTACGGTGCGGACTCGACCCGGCTGATCCAGCTCTACATCGTCGGCGTCTTCGTCTCCTTCACTCTCAGCCAGATCGGCATGGTCCGGCACTGGAACCGCCACCTGGCGACGGAGAACGACCCGGCCAAGCGCCGCCGCATGATGCGCTCCCGCGCGATCAACACCTTCGGCGCCTTCCTCACCGGCCTGGTGCTCGTGGTCGTGCTCGCCACCAAGTTCACCCACGGCGCCTGGGTCGCTCTGCTCGGCATGGTGATCTTCTACGTGACGATGACCGCGATCCGCAGGCACTACGACCGGGTCGCCGAGGAGATCGCCCCCGAGGAGACCCCGGCCGACGAGACGATGCGGCCCTCCAGGGTCCACTCGATCGTCCTGGTCTCCAAGCTCCACCGGCCCACGCTGCGCGCCCTCGCCTACGCCAAGCTGATTCGCTCCCACCGCCTGGAGGCACTCTCCATCAGCGTCGACCCGGCCGAGACCAAGGCGCTCAGGGAGGACTGGGAGCGGCGCGGCATCGACATCCCGCTGAAGATCCTCGACTCCCCGTACCGCGAAGTCACCCGCCCGGTCATCGATTACGTGAAGGGCCTGCGCCGGGACAGCCCGCGCGACGTCGTGAGCGTGTACATCCCGGAGTACGTGGTCGGCCACTGGTACGAGCACCTTCTCCACAACCAGAGTGCGCTGCGCCTCAAGGGGCGGCTGCTGTTCACCCCGGGCGTGATGGTGACCTCGGTGCCGTACCAGCTGGAGTCCTCCGAGGTGGCGAAGAAGCGCGCCAGGAAGCGCGCCGAGTGGAACGCACCGGGTTCGGTGCGCCGCGGACCGGTGGAGCGCAGGTCCAAGGAACCCGCCAACAAGGGCTGACGGCGCCCGCCTGCTCGTGGTAAACGGCCGGACGACACCCACGTAGACTCGTAGGTTGTTGTCCGGCCGTTTTCCCCTTGATCTCTGGAGCCACCCCCTCATGCAGAACGAACCCACGTCGTCGCTGGTCGGGGAGGAGTACGAGGTCGAGGTCGGGCCCGTCGCACACGGCGGCCACTGCATCGCCCGCACCTCGGAGGGCCAGGTCCTCTTCGTACGGCACACGCTTCCCGGCGAGAAGGTCGTTGCCCGGGTCACCGAGGGCGAGAGCGACTCCCGCTTCCTGCGCGCCGACGCGGTACGGATCATCGAGGCGTCCAAGGACCGCGTCGAGGCGCCCTGCCCGTACGCCGGTCCCGGCAAGTGCGGCGGCTGCGACTGGCAGCATGCCAAGCCCGGCGCCCAGCGCCGGCTCAAGGGCGAAGTGATCGCCGAACAGCTCCAGCGTCTCGCGGGCCTCACCCCCGAGGAGGCGGGCTGGGACGGCACCGTCATGCCGGCCGAGGGCGACAAGCTTCCGGCGGGCGAGGTACCGGCCTGGCGCACCCGGGTCCAGTACGCCATCGACGAGGACGGCCGGGTCGGCCTGCGCAAGCACCGCTCGCACGACGTGGAGCCCATCGAGCGCTGCCTCATCGCGGCCCCCGGCGTCACCGAACTCGGCGTCGAGAAGCGGGAATGGCCCGGCATGGCCTCGGTGGAAGCCATCGCCGCCACCGGCTCCCACGACCGCCAGGTCATTCTCACGCCGAGGCCCGGCGGCCGGCTGCCCCTCGTCGAGCTCGACAAGCCCGTCTCGGTGATGCGCGTCGACGAGCGCGACGGCGGCGTCCACCGCGTGCACGGCCGGGCCTTCGTCCGCGAGCGCGCCGACGACCGCACCTACCGGGTCGGCTCGGGCGGCTTCTGGCAGGTCCACCCGCAGGCCGCCAACACCCTCGTCCGCGCCGTCATGCAGGGCCTGCTGCCCCGCAAGGGCGACACCGCCCTCGACCTGTACTGCGGCGTAGGCCTGTTCGCGGGCGCCATCGGTCAGCGCATCGGCGAGAAGGGCGCCGTCCTCGGCATCGAGTCCGGCAAGCGCGCCGTCGAGGACGCCCGGCACAACCTGAAGGACCTGGAGCGGGTCCGCATCGAGCATGGCAAGGTCGACCAGATCCTGCCGCGCACCGGCATCACCGAGTGCGACCTGATCGTCCTCGACCCGCCGCGCGCAGGCGCGGGCAAGCAGACGGTCAAGCACTTGACGGGCCTGGGCGCCCGCCGCATCGCGTATGTGGCCTGCGACCCGGCGGCGCTGGCGCGCGACCTGGCTTACTTCCGGGAGGGGGGCTACCGGGTGCGGACGCTGCGCGCGTTCGACCTGTTTCCGATGACGCACCATGTGGAGTGCGTGGCGATCCTGGAGCCCACTGCAAAGGGTCTCTGACCTGCGGTTACCTGTCTGGTCCTCGAATGGTCCGACCTGTTTCCGGGTGACCACCACGTGGGGGCTGGAAACGCCCTGACCTGTAGTCCGAGGCGGTTGGCGACCTGCAATTTCGTTGCCTCAGCGTGCCTGGGCCATGGGCGAACGGCTCCGCAAACTCGGCATCCGGCTCGCCGAAGCCCGCTCGACCGCGCTCTTCCAACTCGCCACCGAGCTGCCCGCAGCAGTCCTCGCCCGCACCCTCGGCATCGACATCACCGTCGCCGTCAAATGGCACCGAGCCGCCGCCGGAGACTGGGCCGCCTACGCGGCCGAGGTCGGCCGCCGTCAAAATACCCAGGAGCCCACATGACACACCGCGCCGGACAATCGAACCGGAACGAGGTCTCCCAGGAACGAGCCGCCGAAGTACAGGAGGTCATCGCCCGCATCGCACGCTGGGCCACGACCCGCCAGGACATCGTCGGCCTGCTGCTTGTCGGCTCATATGCCCGCAATGCCGCACGGCCTGACTCGGATATTGACATCGTCCTGCTCACGACAGACCAGACCCAATACTTCAACAACTCCTGGGCCGACGAACTCGCCCTCGGCGAGCTCGTCCGAACGCAAGAGTGGGGGCCCATCACCGAACGACGCTACGCCACGGCCTCAGGTTTGGAAGTTGAGATCGGCATCGGGTCTCCGGAGTGGGCACAGACGGACCCCGTCGACCCTGGCACACGTCGCGTCGTCACCGATGGCGCCCGCCCTCTACATGATCCGGCAGGAGTCCTTGCCTCTCTGATCCAGACATGCGGATCATGAGCCATCCCATCAGGGCATTCCGGGAGTTCCAATACCCGACTCCACCATTACACGTCCAGCAGACGAGGGTGGAAGACGCCTGGCTCGCCGGGCAGCAACGGGCCGCGAAGCGGCTGGAAGGGCTGATGGGATGAAGTGGAACCTGCGGCTAACCGCCGCGAACAAGGGTATCTGGAAGGCCTCCGAGCTGCAGCGGAGCCTGGCCGGCCTGGGCGCAGTACCTCGCACACCAGCTGGCCGAGGCCCGCGGCTGGGGCCGCAACATCCGCTTCGCCGTCAACCGCGGCCTGGCCCACCTCCTCACCGGCTACGTCGAGGGCGACGTCATTCGGCACACCGAGATCTTCACTTCGCTGCCGCGTCCTGCACGACGGCGGCCCGCGCAGCCTCCCGCGACGAGAGGGAACGGTCTGGCTCTACCTCAACCGAGTCCGCCCGGCCCTGCTGGAGTGGTCGGGCTGCTACGACCACCTGCGCGAGGTGACCCGCGACGACGTCCTCACCCACCCCAAGGCTCTTCACGGCCGCCATCGCCGCGATCAACTCATTGCCCTGCGTTCGCTGTTCACCTGGGCCAAGCGGAACGGGCTCATCTTCCGCAACCCCACCAGCCGGATCAAGGTCGGGCAGAACGAGTACTCCGTACTGCAGCCGCTCGTCCCAGACCAGGTCAACCGAGCCGTCGCGGCGGCCACGACCCCGGCGACACGGCTCATCCTCGCTCTCGCCGCGGTCCACGCCGCCCGGGTCGCCCAGATCGGCACCCTCATGCTCGACGACGTCGACATCGGCAACCGGCGTCTGACCATCGCCGGACGCGTGCGGCCGCTCGACGAGCTCACCCTGAAGCTGCTGCTGGACTGGCTGGACCACCGGCACACCCGCTGGCCGAACACCGCGAACCTCCACCTGCTGATCAACAACCAGACCGCGAACAGGACCACCCGGGTCAGCAACCACTGCATCAGCGCGGCGATGCGCGGCCAGACCGCGACACCGGAGCGGCTCCGCGTCGACCGGCAGCTCGAAGAAGCCATCGTCCAAGGCCCCGACCCACTCCATCTCGCCGAGGTCTTCGGCCTCCACGAGAAGACCGCCATGCGCTACGCGGACTCGGCCCGGCGCCTCCTGGAGACCAGCGCCGAGTCGTTGAACGCCGTGAAATCATCGGTGGATGATCAACGCTGAGGATCTGGTCGGCAGACGCCTGCTGAAGGTGACGACGTCCTGGCACCACTACCAGGAGACCGAGCTTTCCCTCCTGCACATGTGGCTGCACATGGACGACCTCGGCCCCGTCCAGTTCCACACACCGGGCGACGGGTTGTCCATGGAGATCGACCAGCCTCACGGCCCCTACGACATGGACGAATACGGCCACACCACGGTCGAGGACGACCTGCCCGACTTCCCCATGACCCGCTTCGTCGGCCAGCGGATCCTTTCCACCCAGGAGGTCCGCTACCGGCGCGAGAACCTCGACTTCGCCATCGGCATCACTCTGCAGTTCGAGACCGGAAGCATCCGCGTCCTCAACCTCGCGGACGAAATCGTCCTGGCCCATGACCAGCACCTGGGCCCGGTCGAGGCGCACCTCCATGTGGCGGATGCCTGAATCCCTCACCCTGGGAACGCGACGAACCCGGCGGAAGAAAACTCCTGTTCATGTCCCACAGCATGCGGGATGCTGCCGGACATGATCGACCGTGACTTCGCGATCCGGGTGGCCCAGGAAGATCTGGACCGCAGGTACTCGGGGCGGCTGGTGGTGACCGAGGTTGAGGCCCACGAACTCGTCTGGATCGTCTACTACCAAACCGCGGAATACCTACGAACGGGAGACCCAGGTCAACTCTTGGCCGGCAACGGCCCGTATCTGGTGGATCGCCTCGATGGGAGTCTTCACCAGATCGGACCGGTCGCAGCGGTTACCGGCGAGTGGGAGCTGGACTACCGGACCCGCATCAGGAAGATGACCACACGCACTGCAGTGGATGACCTGCACGAGGAGATCCACCAGGCAGCGGCGACCGATGGACGAATCATCGCCATGCACCTGCTGCGCCAGCGGGTTCCGACACTCACGCACGCGCAGGTCATCGAGTACGTCACCGCTCTGCAGGCAGGCACCGCACCACCGCACCTGGCGGCCATCGCCACCAGCACCCTCGTCCCCGTCCTCGATCCTGTCCTCGGCGTCCACACCATCCACCGCGCGGGCTCCACGCCAGCTGTGGAGTCGGCCGCTGAGGGTGGCCCCGTGTCTTGATGCGAACTCGCGGGTCCTTCGCCGAGAATCAGGGTGGTCGACCCGCGGGTTCACCATGAAGAACCTTCAGTTTCCTCGAACTCGCGGGGCTCTCCGGCCTCGGAGAACATCGGTACAGCGGCTATCGGTGAGATTGATCATGGTCGGGCGGCCTTCGCACTTCTGCGCTGGTTGCGCCGGCTGCGTATCCGCTGGGAAATCCGCGCCGTCATCCACCAGGCCTTCCTCACCCTCGGCCGCGCAATCGTCTGCTGGCGGCGCCTCAAAAGCAGTGCTGATCTGATCCCTCAGCCCGTACCGCCTACCAGCGCCTCGCCGAGCGGGGTGCGCCGGTAGAGCACCGACCGTCCGGACCGGGCGCGGACGAGCAGTCCCGCGCCTCGCAGGATGGCGAGGTGGTCTCCTACCGCGCCGGGTGTCATGGCGAGGCTTCGGGCGAGGTGGCTGGTACTGGCCGGGGCGTCCAGCGCCAACAGCAGCCGGGCTCGGGACCGGCCGACCAGAGCGGCCAGGGCGTCCGGTCGGGGGACGCTCTCCTGTTCGCCCCACAGGGCAGCGGTGCCGCGGGCACGATAGATCAAGGTCCTGGGCCAGGGGTCTTCCAGGTGGGCGGCGATATTCGCGACGAAGACCGAAGGGATCAGCAGGAGCCCGTCGCCGGCGAGGCGGACTGTTCCGACTTGGGGGAAGTGGCCGATCTCGATACCGCCGGCTTGCCAGGCGATGCTCGGGTGCAGGCTCTCGATGGTCGTGACCCATCCGTGTTCGCCGATCACACCCACCCGGTGCACGACATCGCGCTCACAGATCGCGCGCAATTGCGGCCAGTCCGTGGCGAGCAGCTCGTGCCACGCCTGGTCCATCGCCTCGGCGATCCTGGAGGCGGCGTCCGTCGAGTCCAGCACTGCGCGTACGCGGGGATCGCGGGCGGACGGGCCGGTCGCGTTGGTGGCGAATTCGTGGCGGGCCGCTTCCAGCGGTGTGGCCCGGATCATGGCCAGGTCGTCTGCCCAGGTCTGGTTGAGGCCGCGCGGGGGCGGGGCGACGAAGTTCGGTCCGGATTGGGGGCTGTGCAGGGCGAGGACGGCGTTCAGTTCGGTCTCGCGGCGAAGCCGTTCGAAGGCCGGCAGGAGCCGGGTGGCCCAGGCTCGCGGCAGTGGCCGGTCTTGGCCGGCGAGCGAGCGCAGCAGGAAGCAGAGGTCCATCGCGGGAGAGAGCGCGAAGCGGCTGCGCAGCAGGGCCTCGACGGAGACTTCGAAGCGGAGCACCCTGCGACGTTACCGCAGGACGTCCGTTCCGATTCGTCGAGCGACGAATCATTGTTGGGTGGGGTGGGCGCACGGCGAGGCTGGGCGTCATGACCCCAACCGCCGAACCCGCGCAGGGCAACCACCGTGCCACCTACCGGGAGGTGCTGGCCGAGCCACGATTCCGGCTGCTCTTCTCAACCCGCACCGTCGCGATCACTGCGGACGCGCTGCGGATCACCACGTTCTCGGTGCTGGTCTTCTCGGCCACCGGCTCCGCGCTGCTGAGCGCACTGGCCTTCGGCATCGGCTTCATCCCGCAGCTGTTCGGCTCGCTGCTGCTGGGCTCACTGGCCGACCGACTGCCGCCCCGCGCGCTCATCACCGGCGGCTACGCCTTGACGTGCGCCGCCGCCCTGCTGCTCGCCCTGGTGCGGATGCCGATCGCGGCAAGCCTCGGTGTCGTGGCGCTGGTCGCCCTCGCCACACCGGTGTTTCACGGCGCGTCGAGTCGGCTGGTCGCGCAGTCGCTGGAGGGCGACGCCTATGTACTGGGCCGTTCACTGAACAACATCGCTGCCTCCGGCGCGCAATTGTTCGGTCTGGCACTGGGAGGTGCGGTCGTCGCGGTACTCGGCCCGCACCGGGCGCTCGCGGTAAGCGCCGTCCTCTACCTCGGCTGCGCGCTCGCTATCCGCATCCGGCTACCCCGGCTGCAGCCGGGAGAGTTCGGCGGCACACCTGGCAGCGCTCGGGGTGATGGCGGGGCCGTCCGGGCAAGCCTGCACGGTACCGGCCTGCTGCTGCGCGGACGCACGGTGCGACGACTGATGCTGGCGCAGTGGCTACCGACCGCTTTCGTAGCGGGCGCGGAAGGCCTGCTCGTCGCCTACGCGGGAGGACGCCACTTCGCGCCCGGCTGGTACGCGGTGCTGATGGGCTGTCTGCCGGTCGGCATGCTTGTCGGTGACCTGCTGGTGGGCCGACTCCTACTACCACCCACCCGGGAGCGACTGGTAGTCCCGTTGATTGCGCTGATGGGACTGCCGCTGGTCGGCTTCGCTGCCGAGCCCGGAGTGGGCGTCTCGTCCTGTCTGCTGCTGCTCTGCGGCTTCGGATTCGCCTACGGTCTCGGCCTGCAACGGCCGTTCCTGGACGCCCTGCCGCAGGATGGCCAGGGCCAGGCCTTCGGTCTGCTCGGCTCCGGCAGCATGACGCTGCAGGGCGTCGGGCCGGCCTGCTTCGGCTCGGTGGCCGCAGTCATCGGAACAGGCGGCGCAATCGCCCTGGCAGGCGGCGCGGCGGCGCTTACCGCCGGCTGGATTCTCACCTGGCACCCGCTCACCTCCCCGGTCCCCGTCCCGAACTACTCAACGGGATCAGAGAACGGCACCGAACAGCATGCGTGTAGTTCTCCTGCGCAGTAACCGCCGCAGGTCGAGTCGGCTGCGAGCCGTCACGCACCCCACCCCCACCCCACGCCTCTCTGACAGACAGTCATTCCCGGTAGTTCATTGTGTAAGGAGTCCTAAGCCTCGATCCACCGAGTGACTTGCGTCCTGTGGATGAGGAAACGAGAAGAGGTGCCCGCAGTGCGGACAGCATCGACGACCTGGACGTCCTGCGGCACGGCGCGATGCCGGCCCTGTTCGGCGGGATTCGCGCCCCGTCCACGCTGGGCACGTTCCTGCGTGCCTTCACCCACGGCCATGCGCTTCAACTCCATGCCGTGCACAGCAGATTCCTCGCCGCGCCGGCCGCGCACACTCCGCTGCTGCCCGGCTCCGGACAGAAGGCGTTCATCGATGTCGACTCCACCCACAAACGCGTGTACGGCCGGGCCAAGCAGGGCGCCGAATACGGCCGGTTCAAGGGCATCCGCACCCTGCACCCCCTGCTCGCCACAATCTGCACCCCCCACTCCCGCCCGGTGATCGCCACAGTACGGATGCGCCGCGGCAAGGCCGCCGACTCCCGCGGGGCCCCGAAGTTCGTCAGCGAGGCCCTGGCCACTGCCGTCGAGACCGGCTGCACCGGGACCCGCATCCTGCGGGCGGACTCGCAGTTCTACAACGCCGGGGTGATCGCCGCCTGCCGCCGGGCCGGCGACCACTTCTCGATCACCACCGGGATGAACCCCTCCATCAAACGGGCCGTCCACAGCATTCCCGACGGTGGGCCGAGGGCTGCACGACGCCTGGACCCTCTGGAAGGAGATCCAGAGCCACGGATACGGCGGAGGATACGGGGCGGTCCGTGCTTACCTTCGTCCCTTCCGGGACACTGCGCCGGAAGGTCGGCCGCCATCGCCCAGGACAGTCGCCGGGTGGATCCTGACCCACCCCGACAGCCTTCCGGAGAAGGAGCGACTGAAGCTCAAGTCCGTTCTGGCCCACTGCCCCGAGCTGGACGCCCTTGCCGGGCACGTCCGCTCCTTGGGGCAGATGCTCACCCAGCTCCAGGGAGAACGGCTCCCCGAGTGGATCGCGGCGGTCCGGGCCGACGACCTGCCCAGCATGCACACCTTTATCAGCGGCCTCGAACGTGGCCTCTCGGCCGTCACCGCCGGCCTGACCCTGCCCTGGAGCTCCGGCATCGTGGAAGGCCACGTCAACCGCATCAAAATGATCAAGCGGCAGATGTACGGACGTGCTGGCTTCAAGCTTCTGCGCAAGCGGGTGCTGCTTGCCTCGTGACCTCGCTGTCGGTGGCCAATGCGACGATCCCCAGACGGCCACGCGAGGAGAGATATGGGCACCTGGGACATCGGCCCCTTCGACAACGACACCGCCGCCGACTTTGGGGGTGATCTGGACGAGGTGGCGCTGGAAGAACGCGAATCCATGATCCGCGGCGTGCTCAAACGTGCCGCGGACCCTGCGGACTACCTGGGTATCTACGACGGCGAGCGGGCAGTGGCCGCAGCTGCCCTGGTTGTCGCCCAGCATCCTGACGGCGAGCCGGCGTGTTCGAACTATGGCCCATCAGAACCGCTACCGGAGTTGCCCGCAGACCTTCGAATGCTCGCCGTCGACGCTCTGGACCAAGCGGTCTCCGACCGGTCTGAACTCGCCGAGATATGGGCCGAAGCTGCGAACTGGTCGAAGTGGCGCCAGGACATCACCCGCCTTCGCGACGTCCTGGACGCCCCGATCCCGCCACAAGAGGAAGCTCTCTTCGAGATCTGACGGTCACCCACAGTCACGGCGCAAACAGAAGTTGAGCCAGAACCTGAGATCGGGAGTCACCCATTGCGCACGATCAAGACAGGTGTTCGGCCTCGCGGTCACCGGACCGGCGCTCAAGGAGACAGCAGCGTCAACGCGGCAATTCCTCGTGGTGTGGTTACCACCACTCCCACACGGTGGCTGGCTGGATAGGCAGCGGCATCAGTGTCCGGCGATCGTGTGTCCCGGAAAACAACGTGATCCGAAGGGGGAACAGTGAGTCGTCCCATGGAACGCGCTCTCGCGCGCCGCACGTTACTGGCCGGCGCAGCGGCGGCCAGTGTGGGAACGGTCTTTGCAGGCGCGGGGAAGGCCGTGGCCGGTGGGCGCGGGGGACCGGTGAGACAGGCGGCAGTGGCCGCCGAGGCGGCGCGTCTGGAGCGCGCGTTGATCGAGTTGCGGCGGGACATCCACCGGCACCCCGAAGCCCCGGGGCGGGAGCAGCGCACGGCCGCTGCGGTGGCCCGGAAGCTACGGGCGGCGGGGCTGACCGTTACCACCGGGGTGGGCGGCCACGGTGTCGTCGGTGTCCTGCGGGGTACGCGTCCAGGCCGGACCGTTGCCTACCGGGCGGACATGGACGCGGTTCCGCCCACAGACATCGTCGGGACAGGTCCCGCTCCGGCCCACGTCTGCGGCCACGACGTCCACACCACAGTGGGTATCGGCGTCGCTCAAGTCCTGGCACGGCTGCGGCAGCAGTTGAGCGGAACAGTGGTCTTTCTCTTCCAGCCTGCCGAGGAGACCCTGTCCGGCGCCCGCGCACTGATCGACACTGGCGTGTTGGAGCGTATGGGCATCGAGGAGATCCATGCGCTGCACTGCGGGCCGTTTCCGGTCGGCCAGTTCGCTGTGACTCCGGGCTACGGGTTGCCGGGCCAGGACAAGGCGGAGGCGACCCTCTCCGGGCCGGACGCGCTCGATGCCGCGCGGCGCCTGACCGCCGACATCGGCGCGCTCGCAACGGTGGCGGTGCCGCAGACCCCAGCGGACCTGGAGCGCCTCGTCGCCGACGCCAAAACGCCCAACGGTCCGCTGGCCCGGTTCGTAGCCATGCGGGCCAGGGCCCAGGAGGCCACGGTGAGTGTGTCCTATCGCTGCTGGCCGCCGGAGCGGTACGTGAAGGTCCGTGAGGACATCCGCCGAGTGAGCATGCTGTACTCGGGGGCCGCGACACGCTTCCCCGCCGAGCCGTTCCCGGCCATGGTCTGCCCAGAGCGCGACGCCAACCTGCTCGCCCACCACCTACGCCGGACCATCGGCGGTGACACGGTCATCGAGCTTCGTGCCGCCTTCCCCTTCAACGGTGAGGACTTCGCCCTCTACTTGGACCGGATCCCCGGTACGTACACATTTCTCGGCGTCCGTGCTCCTGGAGCACCCATCACAACGAGCTTCCCGCACTATCCCGACTTCTCCCCAGATGAGCGCGCCATCGGCGTCGGCGTACGGGCGATGGCTGGCTGGATCGCCGAGCGCACCCACGGGGCGTAGGGCCTGTCAGGTGGATTCAGGGCCGGGGGCGACCTCGGCCGCTACAGCTTCACCGCCTCCACCCCGGCCGCCGGCGCCCTGCGCCCGCTGCGCGACCCGGACGCGCCGGAGCTGGACGAAGACGACGACGGCGGGCAGGAGTGGGTATCAGGAGCCGATCGGATCAATCCGTGACGGGCAGGCACTCGGCGAGCAGGGCGACGATGTCACGCCAGGCTCGCTGTGCGTGCCGTGGGTGGTAGCCGACGCCGGGAGGCACAGTGTGGTCGACCGGTGGGTGGTGGAAGGCGTGAAGGGCTCCTCCGTAGACCACGAGGCGCCAGTCGACGCCCGCGGCCTGCATCTCTGCGGTGAATGCGTCCCGTTGCGCGGGCGGCATGATCGGGTCTTCCGACCCGACCCCGGCCCATACCGGGCA
The DNA here is from genome assembly GCF_044328025.1 of Streptomyces sp. NPDC018000. NCBI lineage: Bacteria > Bacillati > Actinomycetota > Actinomycetes > Kitasatosporales > Streptomycetaceae > Streptomyces > Streptomyces sp. NPDC018000. The sequence goes on along the minus strand of NZ_JBIRGM010000004.1, from coordinate 475,722 downwards.
GCGAATGCGTGCCGCCTCGCCCGGTCGGCCCGTGGTCAGTGCGTTGACTGTCCCAATCGCGCGCAGGTCGACGCCATCGCGACCGAGTTCCAGTGCGACTGCGCCCCCGGTGCCGTAGCCGACGGCGGCGGTCCGGTCGGGGTCGGCCCGTGGTTCGGCACGCAACACGTCGAGCGCTGCGTGACCGATTCCTCGCATCCGGTCGGGGTCGGCGAGCAGCGGCATGCAACGGGCCAACATTTCCTCTGGGTCTTCCAAATAGCATCCGCCGTGGAGGTCGAAGGCCAGCGCCACGTACCCCAGCTCGGCCAGAGCCTCGGCCCGGCGGCGCTCGACATCGCTGAGCCCCATCCCCTCGGGTCCGATCAGGACTGCGGGCCGGCGCTCGGCACCAGCCGGGAGCGCGAGGTATCCGATCATCGTCAGGTTGTCGGCCGGGTATTCGACCGTACGGGTTGTGACCGTCGTCATGCGACTGGACGGTAATGACCGTTGCGCCCGCTCGGGGTGGTGTTCACCGATGGCTGACAGCAGTCTGTCCCGACTACATCGGCGTCAGGGACCAATCGCGCAGCGGATGGCGGTAGCGCGGATTCCGGTTCGGTCGTCTCGCAAATGAGGAGATATGAGAGGCGTGCTGGGAGGTCAGCCCCCGGCACGGCGCGATGCCGGCCCTGTCATTGGTCGACCGGCTCCCGCAGGCGTTCGAGCAGACCGCCGACGTCCTGGAGCTGCCGGCCGCCAACGACGAGATCACGATGGAGCAGGGCCGCGCCCCGAGGATCGAAGCGGCTATGACTGCCGGAGAACTTCGGACCGTCGCGGCCGCCAGCAAGGATCTGGCGAAGGGCCTGGTCAACCCCGCCTCGGCCCTGTTCCTCCTAAGGGCTAGACCGGGCCGCAGTCCGGGAGAGCCGGGCGATCCTTTGTGCGGACGGCAGGCAACCAGGCCGTGGCCGGAACCTTCGTGCCGGGGAAGCGGATCCGGAACCAGACGGTGGAACGGCGGTCCTCCTCGTCGAGGATCGGCAGCCCGGAGGCCAGTCGGCATTCCGCCTCCAGGACGTCGCCGTGCCACACCCGGGTGGCCACGACGTTCTCGGTGGTGTAGGGCCGCCGCGGGTCGATCGCGAGGCCCAGACTGCAATGCAGGTCGCGGTCGCGGCGGTCCTGGCAGCCCCGCTCGGCGTTGAACACCCGGATTCGGGCGGGGTTTTCGGGGGTCCCTCGGAGGACTGCGGGACCCTGGCCGGTTCCGTTCCCTCCCACGTAAGCGCAGAGCGCGGCGGCGGCCGCGCACCCGGTGACGGCGAGGAGCACGGTGGTGCGCGCACGAAGGCGGAGGCCGGTGCGGTCGCGGAGGCGGCGGGTGCGGATGCGAGGGCCGGAGCGGCGGGGCGGGAGTCCTGCCTCGTGAGCCCGGATGCGTTCGAGGAGGCTTTCGGCGGTGTGCGGGGCGCGGGCCGCGTGGGTGGGGGCCAGGCAGTCGGTGGCGAGGGCGCGCCAGAACGCGGGGACGGAGCTGTCCATCCGTAAGGGTGCCCCGCCTGCGGCGTACTCCTGCACAGCGGCCCTGCGCGCCGTCGGCGCGGCGCCGGGGAACGGCAAGGCGCCGTGCGCGAACACCTCGTGGACGACGATGCCGAGCGCCCAGATGTCGGCGCTGGGCCGCACCTGGACGCCACGCTCCGCGAGGGGCTCTTGCCACCGCTCGGGCGGGAGGTAGTCGAGGGTGCCCATCGGGGCGGTCCAGCCGTGGGTGCCGGTCAGTTCGATGGCGAGGCCGAAGTCCGACAGCCGTACCTCGCCGTCCAGTCCGACGAGGATGTTCTCGGGCTTGAGATCGGTGTGCACCCAGCCGCTGCGGTGCAGATGGGCGAGGCCCTCCACGATGCCGGTGACGAGCCGGGTGCCCTCGTCCTCGGTGATGCCGGCGGCGAGCAGCTCGCGCAGGCTGCACCGGGCCCGCTCCATGACGAGGACGATCGCGTGGTCGAGGGACGGCCGGTCGGGAGTGCTGAGGACCAGGGAGTCGAGGAGCCGGACGAGCCGGGGATGGCCGGCCCTGCGGCCGAGATCGATCTCGCGGCGGGCGGCCTCGGCCACGCTGCGGGCCTGGCGGGGCGCGAGTCCGGCGGTCGGCATGACCTTGAGCGCGACCTCGCCCCCCTCCGCCGGGTGCGCCGGCCGGTCAGCCGCGTGGTCTGCCATGTCCGCCGGCCCGTCGGTCGCGCGGTCCGTCGCCCGGTCCGCCGTGCGTCCGGCGTAGACGGTGGCCCAGCCGCCCGCACCGATCGGCTCGCCGACGACCCAGGGGCCGATCCGGTGGCCCTCCGGCAGGAGTTCCGGTCCATCGCTGTCCCCGGGCGCAGTCCGGTCGTGTACCGTCACCGCCCGCCCTACCGATCGCGCTTGGCCGGCTCGGCGCGCGGCGGCAGGAGGGCGAGGTGCTCCTCCCGTGCGAGCCCAAACTTCAGCGCGATCCCGACGACGGCCTCGCGCTTGCCGTTGCGACGGTCGGCGCGGGCCGCACCGTCCGCGGCAGTGGGAACGCCGATCCGCAGCTTCTCGTCGGCGAGGTAGTCGATGTGCGCACTGACCGCGCGGGCCGTGAGCCTGGCGCAGCCGGCATGGCTCCGGAGCCGCTCGACGACCTCCGGCGTGGTCGGCACGGCGACCGGCGAACGATCGCGCAGCCAGGGCTCGCAGAGCGCGACGAGCACCAGGAAGTAGGTGGCGGTCTCGTCCAGGGAGTAGGCCGTGACGGTACGGCTCTCCCACGATCCGTCACCGATCGCCTGCGGGTCCAGATAGATGTGGTCGGGCGCGAACACCTGGAAGAGAACCGGGGTGTCACGGCGGGACGGCAGAACCACCCGGGAGAGCTCGAACGGGATGGGCGCCCCGACCCGGCGCGGTGGGACGCGCAGGTACTCGCCCGCGCCCTCCGGGTTCTCCACCAGATAGCTGTGCGTGGTGCTGAGATTGCTGAGCTGCCAGTGGTCCTCCGCGGCGCGGATCTCCCCGGCCAAGCGGGACACCGCCTCGTCGGCGAGGCGGAGTTCGACCGGTGTGCGCGCCGAGCCGCGGCCGAACCGGATGCGCTCCCCGGGGCCGAGCCGCAGGGTCACCGCGTCACCGCCGTCCCCTCCCGGCAGGTGCACGACAATGCCGCTCACTGTTCCCCCATCCCGCGTGCCGACCACCGTTGTTGCCCGACGGACGAACGTTACCCCGTGTACGCACGTTGATTCACCGAGTGGTATTGGTCATTCCGGCGGGAGCGGGGGACGGAGGCGGAGCCGGGGCGCCGGGGCGCGGGCGGACGCCGATCAGGGCGGCGTCGCCCAGGTAGCGAGGGGATGGTGATCCGGTTGCGCTCCCCTCGCGCCCGGCGGCGGGCGTGCCGCGCCGTGGTGGGGTGTCGGACGCTGCGTCATGACGGGTGGCTCTCTTCGGCTTCGACGATGTCGGGACGGGGACGGGACACGAACGGCGGGGAACGGAAGGCGGGGAACGGAAGGCGGGGCGTGGTCAGGGCTGGGCTCGGGCGCCGGAGAGGACGGCCGCGACGGCGCGGTCACCGAACGCCGTCCAGGGCCGCCAGGCGCCACTGGGCTGTTCCTGGACACGGGTGCGCACCCGCCCGTCGGCGGTGACCGCGAACAGGTGGAGACGGCCGGTGGCGTCGGCCGCGGCCGAGGGGCCGGCGGCGAGCACGACGCCGGGCTCGGTGAAGTCCTCCACTGCGTCCCAGGTGCCGCCCGGCGCGAGCTGCCAGCGGTGGTCGAGCCGCTCGCCGCCGGGGGCGAGCGTGAAGCCCTCCAGCCGGCCGTCGGCGCTGGGGCCGAGCAGCGGGGCCGCCGCCGACCAGCCGAACAGTGGCTGCCAGTCGTCCCACCCGCCGCTCGGGACCGACTGGCGCCGGTGGAAGGCGGCCACGCCGGAGGGAGCGATCGCGGAGACGGTGAGCCGCCCGCTGCCGTCGCGGGTCACGCGCGGGGCCGCGCCGGCCGGGGTGCCAAAACGGTTCCACGGGGCCCATTCGCCGCCCGGAGTCTTCTGCCAGCGGTGCAGGAGCGCGGCGCCGCCGGGCGCGAGAGCGAAGACCTCCAGGCGCCCGTCCGCGTTGACCCCGACGACCGGCGGTGCGCCGACCGGGCCGCCGAAGCCCGCGTCCCACGGGTCCCAGGTCAGCGCGCCGGGCGACCACTGGCGGCGCCGCGCGACAAGGGTGCCGCCGGGGCTCGGCGCGAAGACCTCCAGGCGGCCGTCGGCGTTGCGGGCGACGGCGGGCGCGGCGCCCGCCGGGCCGCCGAACTCCTCCCAGTCGTACCAGTTGCCGTCCGGCCGCTGGACCCTGTGGTGCAGATTGGCGCCGCCGGGGGCGAGCGAGAACACCTCCAAGCGGCCGTTGGTGTTGCGGCCCAGCGTGGGGACCGCGCCCGCCGGGCCGCCGAACGGCTCCCAGTCCGACCAGGTGTCGGTGTCCGGGTCGAGCTGGACCCGCCGCAGCATCGAGCGGTCCACGGCGTCGAGCGCGAACACGGTCAGGCGGTCGTGGACGTCCAGGGCGGCGACCGGGTTGTCCGGGCTCTGCCACACGGGTGGGGTGCCCTGCCAGTGCAGGGGCGCCAGCGAGAGCCCGCGGCGGAACCAGCCGGCGGCGCTCGCGTACCAGTCCTGCCCGTCGGTGACCGGTTCGACCGCGTGACCGGGCACGTGGCCCGCATACCCGTCGAGGGTGAAGCCGAAGGCGTCGCGGGAGGCGAGCACGTCGGTACCGTCATAGCCGCCGCGCGGCCCGATGAACAGGTAGTACCAGCCGTCCCGTTCGACGACGTACGGCGACTCGGTGACGGAGACGCCGGTGGCGGTGGTGCTCTCGTCGGCGAACGCGATGCCGGGTTCGCTCCAGTTCAGCAGGTCGGTGGAGCGGCGGTGGCAGACGAGGTGCCGCCCGTCGGCGGCGGACTGCTCGGTGTAGTACATGACCCACTCGGTGCCGATCCGCGCCACCATGGGGTCGCGCGCCGCGGGGCCCCGGAACAGGGGGCCGGACGGGAGACGGGTCCAGGTGAACAGGTCGGTGGAGGTGGCCAGGTTGATCGCGGCCCCGTCGCGGCCGCCCGCGGCGTAGAACATCCAGTAGGCGCCGTTCGCCTCGATGACGTGCGGCGCCCAGAGGTGTTCCTCGCCGTGGTACGTCGGATCGACGGTCAGCGCGTCGGCATGGGTGGTCCAGGGCCCGTACGGGGCGGGGGCGGAAGCGTGCGCGAAGGCGACCTCGGCGGCGCTGTCCGGGGCCTCGCCGGGCGTGGCGCTGTCGCCGACGATGGAGAACAGGTGCCAGCGGCCGTTCGCCCGGACGAGGGTGTGGTCGTTGAGGTAGCGGCGCCGGCCGGGGAGGGACGGGTCGTACACGGGGGTGAAAGGACCGGCGCCGACCCACTGGTGGGTCGGGAGGGGGGCGGCGAAGGCGGCGCTACGGCCCAGGGGCGGGAGCGCGAGCGCTCCCGCCCCGGCCGCACGCAGCAGGTGCCGCCTGCTGATCGGATGCATGAATCTTCTCCGGAGGGGACCCGGGCGGGTCAGTTGACGGCGGGGCCCGACGTGGAGTTGAGCCAGGCCCAGTCGGACCAGGTCGAGAAGCCGGTCTGCCACTTGTGGTAGACGCCGGCGCTGCTGGTGCCGAAGACCTCGATGCGGCCGTCGGCGTTCGCCGTGGCGGTGACTTCCGTGCCGCCGGTGCCGAAGGACTCCCACTGGCCGTAAGGGGCGTTCACCCCGGTCTGCCAGAGGTGCTGCGCCACGTTGCCGTTGATCGCGAACACCTCGACCCGGCCGTCCGCGGTCCGCTGGCTGGTGAGCTGGGAGCCGGCGGGGCCGCCGGTGGGTTCCCAGCCGGACCAACTGGTCGGGTTCGTCTGGTACTTGTGGAAGACGCCCGTGGGGCCGGAGGCGAAGACTTCCAGACGTCCGTCCTGGTTGTGGTCCAGGGTCAGGTCGTGGCCCCCGCCGCCGAAGTTCTCCCATGCCGACCAGCTGCCGTTGACCGCTGTCTGGTACTGGTGCTGGAAGACGTCTCCGTTGAGTGCGAAGACTTCGAGGCGTCCGTCCGGTGACTTCTCCATTTCGATCCGGCTGTTGGCCGGGCCGCCGCCGGCTGATTCCCAGTCGGACCAGCCGCTGCTGGGAGCCGTCTGGTACTTGTGGAAGACCCCGGCGGGGCCGGATGCGAAGACTTCGAGGCGGCCGTCGCCGTTCGCGCCGACGGCGATGTCCTTGCCGCCGCCGCCGAAGTTCTCCCAGCCCGACCATTGGCCCGAGGGCGAGAGTTGGTAGAGGTGCTGGAAGACGTTGCCGTTGATGGCGAAGAGTTCGAGGCGTCCGTCGGCGTTCGGGCCGATCGCCAGTTCCGCGCCGCCCGGGCCGCCAAGAGGTTCCCAGTCGGACCAGTTGCCGTTGACGCTTGTCTGCCAGGCGTGGTGGACGCCGTCGGCCCCGGCCGCGAAGGCTTCGAGGCGGCCGTCGGCCGACCGGGCCGACACCACCCGGCCCGACTCCGCCGGATACACCAGCGGTCCGGGGCCGGGCTCGTGGTGGCCGAGCCGGTCCACCGCGGCCTGCGCCTCATCCATGTGCTGCCAGTGCAGGCCCGCGTTGTAGGTGGACCAGGGCTGCCAGTTCGTACCGCCGGAGGAGATCGTGAAGGCGGCATTGGCGTTGCACTGGGCATCGTAGGCACAGGCGTCGTTGACCTCGGGGTGCCAGTAGTCGTTGATCTGCCACAGGCCGCGGTCCCGGGACGGGGGCGTGTTGTTCTGGACATTGGTCGCCGAGGGATTGCAGCTGGACTCCGCGAGCGCGACGGCTATGGCGGTCACCAGGCCGTCGCCGCGGAAGCCCGCGTTGTAGCCGACTTCGGCGCACAGATCGCTCGGAGCTGCGTACGCCGGCGAGGCGCCGACGATTACCCCCGCCGTGAGCAGCAACGAGACCAGTGTCGACAGGATGGCGCGGTGGGGCGTTCTCCAAGCCCGCCGCACGGTGTTCACCCGTTCTCTTGTCACCTGCTGTCTCCTCAGTTGACGGCGGGGCCGGAGGTGGAGTTGAGCCAGGCCCAGTCGGACCAGGTCGAGAAGCCGGTCTGCCACTTGTGGTAGACGCCGGCGCTGCTGGTGCCGAAGACCTCGATGCGGCCGTCGGCGTTCGCCGTGGCGGTGACTTCCGTGCCGCCGGTGCCGAAGGACTCCCACTGGCCGTAAGGGGCGTTCACCCCGGTCTGCCAGAGGTGCTGCGCCACGTTGCCGTTGATCGCGAACACCTCGACCCGGCCGTCCGCGGTCCGCTGGCTGGTGAGCTGGGAGCCGGCGGGGCCGCCGGTGGGTTCCCAGCCGGACCAACTGGTCGGGTTCGTCTGGTACTTGTGGAAGACGCCCGTGGGGCCGGAGGCGAAGACTTCCAGACGTCCGTCCTGGTTGTGGTCCAGGGTCAGGTCGTGGCCCCCGCCGCCGAAGTTCTCCCATGCCGACCAGCTGCCGTTGACCGCTGTCTGGTACTGGTGCTGGAAGACGTCTCCGTTGAGTGCGAAGACTTCGAGGCGTCCGTCCGGTGACTTCTCCATTTCGATCCGGCTGTTGGCCGGGCCGCCGCCGGCTGATTCCCAGTCGGACCAGCCGCTGCTGGGAGCCGTCTGGTACTTGTGGAAGACCCCGGCGGGGCCGGATGCGAAGACTTCGAGGCGGCCGTCGCCGTTCGCGCCGACGGCGATGTCCTTGCCGCCGCCGCCGAAGTTCTCCCAGCCCGACCATTGGCCCGAGGGCGAGAGTTGGTAGAGGTGCTGGAAGACGTTGCCGTTGATGGCGAAGAGTTCGAGGCGTCCGTCGGCGTTCGGGCCGATCGCCAGTTCCGCGCCGCCCGGGCCGCCAAGAGGTTCCCAGTCGGACCAGTTGCCGTTGACGCTTGTCTGCCAGGCGTGGTGGACGCCGTCGGCCCCGGCCGCGAAGACTTCGAGGCGGCCGTCGGCCGACCGGGCCGACACCACCCGGCCCGACTCCGCCGGATACACCAGCGGGGTGGGACGGGGCCCGCTCCCGGGGGTGCAGGGCAACACCACGCCGCGGTCGGCGAGGTAGGGCTCCGGGTCGATGCCGTACGAGGCGGACGAGTCTCCCCAGACGCGCAGATGGAGATGGGGACCGGTCGAGTTGCCTTCGGAGCCCATCAGGGCGATTTGCTGACCGGCCACGACGTGGTCGCCGACGGACACGTCCCGCTGGTACATGTGCCCGTACTCGGAGATCCTCCCGTCGGGGTGCTGGATGCGGATCCACTGGCCGTAGCCGCTTTCGTAGCCGGAGATGGTCACCTCGCCGTCGCCCACGGCGTAGATCGGAGTGCCGTAGTCGTTGGCGATGTCGACGCCGTTGTGGCCGCTGTGGTAGTGCTGGGACACGTGGCCGGCGGCCGGGCACGCCGCGGTGAAATCGGCCGTCCGGGCGGTGGCCGGCGAGGCCAGTACCAGTCCGGGCGCCAAGGCCGCGGTCGCGGCGAGCAGGACGCGCAGCGCGCGTCGGGGGAGAGAGAGTGACACGTGACGCTCCCGTCACGCCTTGCGCAGGCGGCCGATGATGCCGTCGATGTCGCGCTGCATCATGTCGTGGCGGATGAAGTGACCGCCGGGCAGCTCGTACGACTCGTGCGGGATCCGGGCCTGGTCGAGCAGTCCGCGGAACTCGCGCTGTCCGGCGAGCACCTGGTTCTCGTTGATGGTGTCGAACCAGTTGATGGGGTCGGGGCTGGTGCCGCCGACGAGGAAGATCCGCTTGTTGCGGTAGCTCTCGATGCGCTGGACCGGGTTGTCGGCGGTGACCCTGGCCTCGTCCCACAGCGGCGCACCGTAGACGGTGCCGCCGCCCAGGTCGAGGGACGCGGAGGACGCGTTGGCCCAGTGGGCGACCAGGCCGAAGTCGCGGCGCAGGCTGGCCGGGCCGGAATGGGCGCTGACCGAGGCGAAGTGGCCGTAGTACTTGGCGGCGTACTTGAGGGCGCCGAAGCCGCCCATGGAGAAGCCGGCCACGGCCCGGCCGTTGTACTCGGCGTAGGTGCGGAAGTTGGCCTCGACCCACGGCAGCAGCTGGTTGATGTGGAAGTACTCCCAGTTGCGGGGGCCGACGTTGGAGCTGACGGGGTTGGAGTACCAGCCGGCGTGGCCGCCGTCGGGCATGACCACGATGATGGGCTTGCCGGCGGTCCAGGCGCGGATACCCTCGCGGTCGAAGGTGATGAAGTCCTGGTCCGTTCCGCCGCCGTGGAAGAGGTAGAGGACGGGGTAGGTGCGGCCGCTCCAGTGGTAGTCGTCCGGCAGCAGCACGTTGACACCGGGGTTCCAGCCGATCGCGCTGGTCTGGAACCGGTAGTACCACATCCGGGGGTCGTTCTCGTTGCGGTCCACGATGTGCAGGCCGAAGCCGTCTCCGGCCGCTGCGGCGGTCGATGCCCCCGCGAGCACGCCTCCGGCGCCCAGGGCCAGGGCGGCGGTGAGACCGCCGGCGGACTTGAGGATGCTCCTGCGGGTGGGCTGGTGCGAGGTCAACGTAGCCTCCTGGGCGGGGGAAACGCGGCGACGGATTGTCCGGCCGCCGTGTGACAGGCGGTTCGGAAGGTAGCGACGCGTCTCCCCGGCGGAGAATCCGGAACCTTACGGACTGACAGGCGCGGACCGGGCGCGGTAGAAAGCGAGCGGGACCCTTGCGTCACGCGTTCGGGCATGCCGCGGTGCAATGTTCCGCAGGGCTCGGCGCTTGCCGGGAGGGTCACCCCCGCCGCCTGCGAGGAGCCCCGCCGATGGACCCGACCGCGTACCGCTACGACGAACTCAGCGCGCCGTTCGTCAACTGAGCCGCGTTCCTTGATCCTTCTCGGCGGCAACGACGGAGGCGGAGAGGAGCGTCGCAGCCGCGAGGCTGCCCCAGAGGGCGGCCGGACCGAGCGGCGCGAGAGCGGTGATGACCGCCGGGGAGACGGCGAGACCGAAGCCCGTGGAGAGCTGGAAGCGGGCGAGGGTACGCCCCAGGACATGGTCCGGGGTGAGCGCGGTGACGAGCGCGGTGGCGCTGCCGGCGTAGATGATCTCGCCGATCGTGCAGACCACCGACACTGCGGCGACGGCCGGGGCACCCCGGCCATGCCCCAGTGAGGTGGCCGCGAGGAAGCCGAGGTAGGACGCGGCCAGCACCACGCCGGAGAGGGCCAGCGCGGTCCGCCGGGAGAAGCGGGACATCAGGACGGTGACCGGCACCTGCAGGGTGACGACCAGCACCGTGTTGGCCACGAAAACGGCTGCCGACCACACCGGGGACGCGTGCAACTGCGTCACCAGGATGAGAGGGAGCGCGATTTCGGGGACGTTGAGACAGAAGACGTAGACCACGTTGGCGGCCAGCAGCGCGAGCATCCGGGGCGCGGACGCCTCGTCCCCGTCCTCGGCCGGAGCGGCGGCTGGATGCGCGTGCAGGCGGACCGACCACGCCAGGGCCGCTGCGGTGAGACAGGCGAGCCCGGTGACGACTGCCAGCACCCGCAGTGCGGTGGTGCCGCCCGCCAGGCACACGGTGGCGAGGAGCGCGCCTACGCCCAGAGCGGCGTTGCGCAGGGCGTGGCCTCCCGCGAGTGCGGCGTCGCGTTCCCGGCCACGGGCAACCGTGGCCACGACAGCCGCGTGAGCGGCCGGCATTGCCTGATTGCCGATGCCGAGGAAGAACGCTGCCGCCGCGAACAGCCCGGCGTGCCCCGCCGGGGTGGCCAGCAGCAGTGCCACGCCCAGCACCCGCACCAGCATCGACGCCGCCACGACCGTACTGCGGGCGCCTCGGTCCAGCCATCGGCCGATCGCGGGCATGCACACCAGACCCGCGACGACACCGGCCGTCATGGCGATGCCGGTGGCCGGCCCCGACAGCCTCAGTACCATCACGCCGTAGAGCAGCAGAAAGGGCCGCAGCAGGCCGGTGCCGAGCGCGTCCACGGCCAGGGCGACGGCGTAGCGGGGACCTCCGGAGGCGCGGACGAGGGCGCGGGGCTGGATCCTGGTGATGGTTGACATGGCGTCAGACAGTGCGTTCGGCCGCTGGGGCAGGGCACGTCGGTTGACGCACAACGTCAATCGACGCAGTTGTCGGCCATCCGGGCGGTGATGATGAGGGGATGACGCTGAGGATCGACATCAGCGGTCTGCCGTCCGAGCGAGTGCGGTTCGTCGCCTCCCCGCTGGCCGAGCTGACCGCGATGCTGCACGTGCTGGCCGAACCCGGTCACCATCCACAGTTCGCCGGCTGGGCCGCGGACGTCTGGGCCGCGCTGCGGCCGGAGCTGGCCGAGCGGCTCAGGGAGGCGGAATTCCTCTGGCGTTCCTCACAGGCCGACTTCCTGATCCCCGCGCGGCCCCGGCCGACCCTCGCCGAGGAGCTGGACGACGTGGACCGGATCGACGACGAAACGTATGTGACCGCTGCGCTCGTCACCACGTGCGGCAGCAACCGGGCCCGTCTCCCCGGGACGTCGCCGCTCACCGACACGACCGCGCGCGAGCGGGCCCTGGACGTGGCCCAGGCCCGCGGCGCGCTGCAGGAGGCCTTCGCGGAACGGCTGCTCGCGGACCCGGCCGCGGTGCGGGCGCGGGTGCGCCACACTCTCGAAGAATGCGCCGAGGCCTTCTTCGACGCCGCCTGGGCGGGCGTCGCGGTGCGGCTCGCCACCGATCTGCGCCTGAAGAACGAACTGCTCAGGCGCCACGGCATCGGGGCGGCACTCGCCTCCGTCTCCGGCGCGGTCACCCTGGCATCGGACGGCGACTGCATCATCGTGGACAAGGTGCAGGACAAGGCGACCGCCGCCCATGGCGCCGGGGTCACCTTCATCCCCAGTGTCTTCGGCCGCCCACACATGGTGGCGGTCCACGCGCCCGGGTGGCATCCGGTGGTGCAGTACCCCGTCGCCGAGCCGAGTCCGGCGGAGCCGGTCCCTCTGGAGACGGTCACCCTCCGGCTGGAGGCGCTCGCGCACCCGGTACGGCTGCGGCTGCTGCGCACCCTGGCCCGCGGCCCGCACACCACCGGCGAGCTGGCCCACCTTTGGGAACTCTCGCCCCCGGAAGTGTCCCGCCATCTCGCCGTCCTGCGCCGTGCGGGCCTGCTCACGAATCGGCGGCACGGTCGTTACGTCCGTTACACCCTCAATTTGCCCGATCTGACGGCACTGGGCGCCGATCTGCTGGCGGCCGTACTGCGCTGAGTGGCTCAGGCCGACCGGCAAATGGGGGCGGCGTCGCGCGGCTGGGCACGCACATCTGCCGCGTTGTCGTCAATCACCAACTCCCCCATAGCCCGAAAGGCATGGGAGGGGCCCCCTTCGCGTTGGCTCACTCCTCCGCCTTGCAGCTGCACGCACCCAGCCACGCTCCTTCTCCCACCCCCCATTTGCCGGTCGGTCTAAGTCCATCAGAACGCGGGCGGCCACCGCTCCCGCAGATCCCTCGGAGAAGCGGGGTGAGGCTCGTGATTCGGCCTGTTTGGATGACGGGACCGTGCTGAACGCCGCCGGTGATGCCGTTGTGCACGGACCCACGAGGTGTCGTCGAGAGCCACCGAGTGGACCAACGAAGCGGCTTGGTCGAGGGGTTCCAGGTGTGCGCGCAGCCAGGCCGTGCATTCGGGGAGGGAACGGGCCCGCAGACCGGAGGCGGCGGGGGCCAGCGCGGGCGAGTCCGTGAAGGTCTCCCAGTCGGCGCACTGTTCGCGCAGGCGGGCGGCCGTCTCGAGCAAGCTCGGAACGGCGGGCTGCCCGGAGGCGAGGGCGTGGGCAACCCCGCCCCGCGGTGCCGGGTTCGCCAGAACCGGGCCGACCAGCCGGTGGGCCTTCGCCGCGACGGCGAGTGACGCTGCCAGGGCCGCGGTGCGAGGCCGACCGGCCGGTGCGTACTCGCCCAGGAGCTCAACGGCCCCGGGAGGAGTCGCATCCGTCCGGGAACCGCCGTCTGCGATCGACTGCCGCCGGGCCCGGCACAGCAGTTCGTCCTCCACCGCTGTGCCGCGAGTGTCCTGAAGCTGCTCGTCGATCCGGGTGTCCAGCCCTGCGTACCAACTGCCCAGCAGGTCCCGGTCCTGGGTCTCATGGGCCACGAACGTGGCGTCCTCGCGCTGCGCCGTGTGTGCGGCGGCAATGGCCGCACGCGCGGAGGTGAGAGTGTGCGCCGTTCCCTCGGCGAACTCCCGGCGCCCCATGGACTGGACGGCGTCGATCAGCCGTACGGCGTCTTCCAGCGCCGGTACATGGGCGCGCAACCATGTCGAGGCCGCGGCCGGAGCGAGGTGGGCCGGAGGCGTGCCGAGCCTGCGCAGCCGTGGTTCCTGCAGAGCCGACGCCCACGTACCGAGATCGTCCTCCAATCGTTTGCCCCACTCGATGAGAGCGGGGGTGGTAGCCGATCCCTCGGCCAGTTGCGCGACCAGGCAGCGGCGTCGGGCCGGATCGGCCAACACGGTCGGGGCGAGGCGGTGGGCGTCCTCGGCCTGACGCAGCGCGGCGGCCAACGCGTCACGGTCGGGCAGGTCGTCACCGGCATAGGCACCGAGGAGGTCCGCGTGCTCGGTCATCACGATCCGTACGGACTGATGCGCCTGCTGCCAGGCCGCTGCCTTGGACAGCTCTTCCAACAGGTCGCTCTTCCACGACCCGTTCACGCTGATACCGCCGACGAGCTTCCGATCGGCCCGGACTTGAGGGAACAGGCCCGCTGCCAAGCGCCGGCCGTTCTCCGAGAGACGGCGCACCGCGTCGGTCAGACCCGCGGTACGGGGCGTGTCGGGACCGAACACGTCCTGAGCCTTCCGCCTGCACGCATCGAGGCCATCCATGAGGCAGTGCAATTCGTCCACGACCTGGCGTACACGGGGCAGTACCGCCGGATCGAACCATGCGCCGGGTGCCCGGTGAGCGACGGTGGCCAGCATGGCCAGTTCCGTCACGGACCGGGTCCCGGAGGCGTCGTCCGGCGACTCGCACCCCAGCAGGTCCGACGCGTCCACCGCGCACTTCGCGGTGGACTCCAACACGTCGGCGAGAACGCCCCAATGGGACGCGAGCGACTCGGCCTCGTCCCGGCCGAGGTCCGTGAGGTCGACACCCGGCGGTTGCAGGGCGGCGACCGCTCGCTCAGCGGCTCCCGGCTGCTGCGGCAGATGGGAGGGCATGTCCGCCCAACCTGGACCCGCATGTTTCCGTGCGGTTGTTCGCGCCGCCACGGTACGGCCGCGGCGGGCCTCGAACTCTTCCACCGCGGCTGCCACGACATCGACGGCCGTCTTTTGCGTGGCGGCGAAATCCGCCGGCGCGAACCACGACTTGAGCGGACGATGCGGGACATCGGACAGATCTGCCAGGTCGCACAGGTCCGTGGCCTCGGCCAGTGAGCGCGGCTCATCGACGCACAGGAGCCGCGTGAGCTCGCAAGCCGATGCGGTGGTCTTCGTGAGCAGGTCGGCTGCCTTGCTGAAGTCCAAGCGCAAAGCCTGTGCCTGATGCTCAGTCAGACCTGCCAACTCCAGACCTCGCGGCTCAAGAGCAGCCAAGGCTTCCTCCACCGTGGGTGGTTGGGGACGAAGCCTCGGGGAGATCTCCTGCCAGCGGACACCCACCAGGTCCCGTGCGGTCTGCTGGGCACGCTGTACGCGACGCAACACGTTCAGGAAGGACTCGACCGGATCGGTGATGGCGACGGCGGCGTCCGTGTCGGTGAGCCACGACGGGGGTACGGGCTGCCGCGCGTCCAGCAGGTCGAGCAGCCGGACGAGTCGGTCCACCTGGTCCGATGTTGTGAAGGGTGCGCCCGCCGTGTTGAGATCCTGGTAGCCGTCGAGGGCGGCCAGAAGAGCCGTCAGAGATGTGCGCGCCTCCTCCAGAGCCGGACCGGGGTGGGGGCTGTCCGTGCGCAGGCCGCGCCACGGAAAGTCAGGGTCGGCCACGGCCTGCCACGCCTCGCCGATGTCCTTGGCGGCTGTGAGCACGTCGTCCATGCCGACCGAGGAAAGGGATGAAGCATCGAACTGCCGGGACGTGTCGTCACCGGAGGTGGAGAGGTAGGCGACAGGGGCCTCCTCGAGTTGGCCAACCCGTCCGATGACATCGTGCAACGTGCGCCCCAGGGGCTGACGTACTTCGTTCATCGCGGTGGCGTAGGCGGAGAGCGCCTTGCGGTCGAGCTGCGCCTGCATCCGCTCCCGGTCGGGAAGCCCGGACGCCTGTGGCTGCTCGGACAACGCGCGACCCAACTCCTGCGCCACGGCCTTGCGGCTGGTGTTGCGGCTGTGCAGGGCGAAGGCGTACGAGTCCAGTCCCACCGACTTCAGGCGTTGCAGCACGACGTCGAGCGCCGCTGCCTTCTCACTGACGAAGAGCACGCTTCGGCCCGCATGCATCAACCCGGCGATGATGTTGGTGATGGTCTGGCTCTTGCCCGTTCCCGGAGGACCGTCGAGCACGAAGGACCTGCCGGCCACGGCGGCGGCAATGGCCTGCCGCTGCGAGGTGTCCGCGTCCAGGACCAACGGCGTGTCCTCCGGAGGGGTCAGCTCGTCGACCCGCTCCGACGGCACTTCCTCGAAGTCGAAGCGGTCGGAGGCCACCGCGTTCCCGGCGCCCAGGGCCACCGCGCGTACCAGATCGCTCGAGACAAGCCGACTTTCGTTCTCCAGCAGGTCCTGGTGCATCGACTCCTTGTGAGAGGCGAAGAGCGCCATGATGGCCCGCTCTTCCACCTTCCACAGGGACTTGCCGGCCACGGCCTTGCGTACGGCTGCGATCACCGCGTCCATGTCACGGCAGTCGGTATCCGCGACGGGCGCCCAGTCGATGCCGAACTGTTCCAGCCTGATGGGCAGCGCGGGATTGAGTTGTGGATCCTCGTCTTTGTTCGCCTGGAGCAGCACTTGCCCGGTGGACGTGCGTACGAGTTCCACCGGGAAGAGGATCAGTGGTGCCTGACTACTCGTGGAGGCCCCGTCCTCACGCCAGTGCAGAATGCCGATGCCCAGCTGAAGGGTCCACAACCCATAGTCGTTGAACACCTGCGTTGCCTTGGAACGGAGGGTGCGCAGCGCCCTCTGCAAGGCTGGGGCTGTGGCTTTCTGCGTGACGATCTCGTACTCCCCGGGCGGAGAGAGCGCCAACTCCCCTTCCTCCGCAGGCAGATCGTCCGGCAGTGCGGCGAAGTGCAATGCGCGGTGGTCGAGTTGGTTCATCAGAACCGAAGGTGACGGGGCCGACAGCTCAAGCGACGCGGTCCGGGTATGCCTGAAGTTCAACAACCTGTTGCGCCCACTGAGATCCACGAGCGACTTGCGCCAACCCGACAGGGCCCTCTTGAGGCGTTCCAGATCGCTACTGCCCCCGAATTCACCCGGAATGGTTGTCACGGTTGGTCGTCCCTGCTCTCACGTTGCGTTGTCGGGGCCTGGAAGGAAGCATCGACGTCTTCGCTGGGGCGTGGCTGCACGAACGGCCGCACGGTTCCCCGAGCAGTTCCCCCGCGTACGACACGTTCGTCTCATCGCCCTGCCCCCCACGGACAGACGAATTCTAGGGTGACGGTTTGGAAAGCAGAAGCGGACAGGGGCAGGCTGAAGAGGGTGCCGCACAGGCCGCTGGTCGTGCCGGTGCCGGGCACCAGCGCGTTCAGCCGACGAGGGTTCCCTGGTGGAAGTACATACGCCAGCCCGTCTCCGTCAGGCGCCAGAGGGAGCTTCGCCGTGCCCGTCGGCCCTGATGGTCGGCGAAGTACGTCAGGTGGACGACGCCCGGGGCGAGGAGGACTCCCGACATTTCGCTGACCTCGACAGGGGACTCCGGGGACACAGTGTCGCTACTGGTGACCGCGAGGATCGACTCGACGTCCCATTGCCGTCCCGAAGCGCCGATCTCGGTGAACTCCGGGTCCAGAAGCTCCAGGACACGGTAGGGGACTGCGCGTACCGTGGGGTCGAGAAGCCGCATCTCCCCGTCGATGGCCGCTTGAACGAACCGCTCATTCTCATCCGTCATGCGGAAACCCTACGGACCGTCGCCCCTTCGGTACCCTCCCCGTCCTCTGCCGGACGACGTGGTCGTACTCTGCAGGTGATCACTCCGTCACCGGACGCAGGAGGCCAGTTGCACCCCTCGGACGTTCCCCCGGCCGGCTACTTCGAGCGCGTCGACGAACGGACCTATCGGCCCACCGTGCACGCCGGTGGCGCCTGGCAGTCGGACGAACAGCACTTCAGTCCGCTCGGCGGGCTGATTGTCCACGCCATCGAGCGTTTTCTGGCCGCACGCGGGCGTACGGGACCGGAACTGCACTTGAGCCGCATCAGCTACGACATCCTCGGTCGCATCGCCGTCGACGACACCGAGATCCACGTCGAGACGATCCGCCCCGGCCGCACCATCGAGCTGGTCGAGGCGACCGTGGTCATCGCGGGGCGGTCCACGGTGCGCGCCCGCGCCTGGCTGCTCGCGGTGGGCGACACCGCCTCCGTCGCCGGGGGCGAGGCCGAGGCACTGCCCCACCCCGACGGGGTGGACCCGTGGCCGATGTCCTCGATGTGGTCCGGCGGGTTCATCGCATCGCTCGACGTGCGGGCCGTCGACCCGCCACAGCCGGGGCGGGCCAGGACCTGGCTGTCGACCGGCATGCCCCTCGTGGCCGGTGAGACGGCGAGTCCGCTGGCGTCCTACGTGGGCCTCGTCGACACCGCCAACGGCGTCGCGGTACGCCAGCCGCCCGGCAAGTGGATGTTCCCCAACGTCGACCTGACCATCCACCTGCACCGTCGGCCACGGGGCGGCTGGGTCGGTCTGGACACCTCCGTCGTCTTCGGCGCCGAGGGGCACGGCCTCACCAGTACCGTCCTCCACGATGTTCACGGGCCCGTCGGACAGGCCCAGCAGATACTGACGGTGAGACCGTTGCAAACGCCCTGAGGGATGTGACGCGCGAGGACGGCCCCCGCGGAGAGCAGGACGGCGACCGTCTCCGGGTACGCGCCGCTCCGCGCCTCGGACCACCGCTGGGACGAACGCCCGAACTGCCGACCCTGACCGCACGTTTATCCGTACAACCTCTAATATCATCTGACATTCTCGGCGGACGCTGACGCCCGCTCGGCCATGTCCGCCGTCCAACGCCCAACGCGATACGACGACGTCCACCGCATGGCGATGGAGTCGAGCATCGAGGAGAGGAACGTGCATGCGCGCCCGGAGCATCGGCGCGGCCGCCGCAACAGCATTGGCGCTGGTGGCCGCCCGCGACCTCATTCAGAAGAAGCACGCACTGCTCCGGAACTTCCCGGTACTCGGGCACGCCCGGTACCTGTTGGAGACGATCGGGCCGGAACTGCGGCAGTACGTCGTGACCTCCAACGAGGAGGAGCGCCCGTTCAGCCGTGACCAGCGCACCTGGATCTATGCGTCGGCGAAGGAGGAGAACAACTACTTCGGGTTCGGAACCGACGTCGACGTCGAGCACGTGCAGGGGCACGCATACCTGAAGCAGCGCACGTTCGCCGGCACGCTGCCCGACGCGCAGGACCCGCAGGCCCCGCTGCCCTCGGCCAAGGTGCTGGGCGGGCCGCGCGGGCGCGCCAAGGCGTTCCGGCCGGCGAGTGTGGTGAACATCTCGGCGATGAGCTTCGGATCGCTCTCCGGCGCGGCGATCACGGCGCTCAACAAGGGGGCGGCGCTGGCGGGCACGATGCAGAACACGGGCGAGGGTGGCCTCTCGCCGTACCACCGCAACGGCGGCGACCTCGTCCTTCAGATCGGTACGGCGTACTTCGGCTGCCGTGACGAGGACGGCAGTTTCAACCTCGACAAGCTCAAGGACGTGGTCGCCGGCGCCCCGGTCAGGGCGATAGAGATCAAGCTCTCCCAGGGCGCCAAGCCCGGGCTGGGCGGGATGCTGCCGGGCTCGAAGGTGACCCCGGAGATCGCCAAGATCCGCGGCATCCCGCCCGGCAAGGACTGCGCCTCCCCGTCGCGGCACACCGCGTTCAGCGACGTCGACTCGATGCTCGACTTCGTCGAGCTGATCGCCACCGAGACCGGTCTGCCGGTCGGTGTCAAGAGCGCGGTGGGAGAAATGGAGTTCTGGCAGGAGCTGGCCACGCTGATGGCGCGTGGTGACCGTGGTGTCGACTTCGTGACCATCGACGGCGGCGAGGGCGGCACCGGGGCGGCGCCGCTGATCTTCACCGACTCGGTGTCGCTGCCGTTCCGGATGGGCTTCTCCCGGGTCTACGGCACCTTCGCCGAGCTGGGGCTGACCGACGACCTGACCTTCATCGGCTCCGGCAAGCTCGGCCTGCCCGAGAACGCCGCGGTCGCCTTCGCCCTGGGTGCCGACATGATCAATGTGGCCCGTGAGGCGATGCTGTCGATCGGCTGCATCCAGTCGCAGAAGTGCCACACCGACAAGTGCCCCACCGGCGTCGCCACCCAGAACCCGTGGCTGGCCCGCGGCCTCGACCCGGCCTCGAAGGCCACCCGGGCCGCTGTCTACCTGCGCACCCTGCGCAAGGAGCTGATGAAGGTCTCGGCGGCCGTCGGCGTCGCCCACCCGGCACTCATCACAGCCACCGACGTCGAGATCATGAACGGCGACTACGACGCCCGCACCCTGGCCGGCGTCTACGGCTACAAGGACGGCTGGGGCGAACTCGGCCCGCACCTCGCCGATGAGATCACCGCACTGCTCGCCACCAAGCCGACCTCCTCCCAGAAGCCGGCCGTCTGACGCGCCGACAGCGACGAGCACCGCGCTTGCTGCGGGTGGGACCGGAGCCGGCCGCCCGGAAGCACCTGACGTATCGTCAGAGCAGAGGCCGGCAACGGTCGATCTACACTGTGGCCGACTGTCTGTACAGACACCGCACTGGCTGCGCAGGACGCCGAGGGGGAGCGAGGACGCCGTGGAGCCGTTGAGAGGTGATGACCCCACCTGCATCGGGAGCTATGTCCTGCGCGGCCGGATCGGCTCCGGTGGCATGGGCCGAGTGTTTCTCGGCGAGTCGCCCGCCGGTCAGCAGGTGGCGGTCAAGGTGATCAAGTCGTCCGTGCTGGACACCGAAACCCGCAGCAGATTCGTCCTCGAGGTAGAGAATCTGAGGAAGGTCTTCGGCCCGCGCGTGGCGGCCTTCGTCGCCGCCGACCCGGTGGCCGACCGGCCGTGGCTGGCCGTCGACTACGTACCGGGCCCCGACCTCCTGCGGCACGTCCGCGACCACGGCGTCCTCCCGCTGGTGGAGACCGCCAGCCTCGGTGCGTTGCTGGCTGAGGGACTTACCTCGGTCCACCAGGCGCAGCTGCTGCACCGGGACCTCAAGCCGCAGAACATCCTGCTCGGCCCCGACGGCCCCAAGGTGATCGATTTCGGTCTGGCCGTCCTCGCTGAACGCCGTACGACACTCACCGCGACGGGCGTCGTGGTCGGCAGCGTGCTGTGCATGCCGCCCGAGCAGGTGGAGGGCAGTCACCACCTGACCGCGGCGGCGGACGTCTACGCCCTCGGCGTGGTGCTGCTCTTCGCCGCGACCGGCCACTATCCGTACGCCGGTGAGAACTGGCTCGCGGTCGCGGCGCGCATCGGCGACCCGAACCAGGCTCCGGATCTGACCGGGCTGCCCGAGGAACTGGTTCCCGTGGTGTCGTCGATGCTCGCGTTCGACGCGGGGGACCGGCCCGCTCTGCCGGAAGTGGCCGCCGCACTGGTGGCGATCCTCGCCGGCGCGGATGTCACCGCTCGGCAGGCACGGTACCGGTTGATCACGCGGACCGCGCCGCATGCCGACGGCAGGCTGGTGCCGCCTCCAGGGCCGATCGCCGAGTACGCCCCCACGGTCATCGATCCGGAAGCGCAGCCTTTCGAGGAGCAGCCGGACGCACCGGGTGCACCGGACGCACCGGACGCAGAGGATGCAGGGGGCGCAGGGGATGCAGGGGGCGCAGCGGGCTCCGCCGCCGACGAGCCGGGCGGTCCTGCCCTCCCGGTCGACGTCGCCGTCGCCGTCGACGTCGACGTCGCCGTCCCTCCGCCGTCGGCCCCCCGCCCCGCACCTCGGGCGCGTATCCCGCACGGCCGCACCCCGGACGCCGCCACGGCTCACGCCGTCGCCGAAGCCCTGCGCTCCGCCTACGCCCGCGAGGCTTCCTTCGTGCCGGTCCACGCCGGGAGCCGCTGACCGGTCGGCCGCCCGGATCCCGCTTCCCGCAGCGATCCGCACGGACACCGCGCGCCATGGAAGACTTGCACGGCATTCGCCTACTTCCGGGCGACGGCAGACACAGTGTGCGCAGGACGCGGAGGCAGCAGCGTGACCCACCAGCCGGACGGGCGGCCGGAACGGCCGATGGTCGCCGAGGCGTCGGACGCATCGGAGAACAGGTTCCCGCCGGGGGCCCAGATCCTCGTCCGTGACGAGGAGTGGCTGGTCAAGAACGTCACCCCGAGCCGGGACGGCGCCAAGATCGAGGCGGTCGGCGTCTCGGAGTTCGTCCGTGACGAACCGGCCGTCTTCTTCACCGAGATCGAGCGCCTGGCCGGCGACGGCGTCAAGCTCCTCGACCCGGAGGACACCGAGCTGGTCGAGGACCCCACCGACCACTTCCGCCGAAGCCGCCTCTTCCTCGAAGCCCTGCTGCGCAAGACCCCCCTCCCGCAGACCGAACGCGGCCTGGCCCTCGCCGACCGTTTCCTCGTCGACCCGCTCAGCTACCAGCAGCGCCCCGCCGAGCTGGCTCTCTCCCTCGCCAACCTGCGCCCCCGCCTGCTCATCGCCGACGTCGTGGGCCTCGGCAAGACCCTGGAGATCGGCCTGACCCTGGCCGAGCTGATCCGCCGCGGCCGGGGCGAGCGCATCCTCGTCGTCACCCCGCAGCATGTCCTGGAGCAGTTCCAGCACGAGCTGTGGACCCGCTTCTCCATCCCGCTGATCCGCCTCGACTCGGTCGGCATCCAGCGCATCCAGCGGGAGATCCCGGCCGGCCGCAACCCCTTCACCCACTACAAGCGGGTCATCGTCTCGGTCGACACCCTCAAGAACATCGGCCAGTACCGCCACCACCTGGAGAAGATCCACTGGGACGCGGTCGTCATCGACGAGTCCCACAATCTCATCAACCGCGGCAGCCAGCGCAACGCCCTCGCCCGCGTCCTCGCACCCAACACCGATGCCCTGCTGCTGGCGAGTGCCACCCCGCACAACGGCGACGGCAAGTCCTTCGCCGAGCTGATCAGTCTCCTCGACCCGGCGGCGATCGCGGACCCGAGCGCGTACGACGCCGAGAAGGACCTGGGCCATCTCTTCATCCGCCGTACGAAGGTCCACCCGGAGGTACGCGACCAGATCGGCAAGGAGTGGGCCGACCGCGACCCCACCGTCTCCGTTCCGTGCACCGCGACCGACGCCGAGGAACGGATCTTCGCGGAGCTGACGGAACACTGGATCCCGGCCCCCGACACCTCGGCCGAGTTCGGCACCGCGCCGTCCCGCCGCCCGGCGCTCACCGAGGACCGCCTCTTTCCGTACACGCTCCTGAAGGCCTTCCTCTCCTCCCCCCGGGCTCTCGCCAAGACCGTCACCACGCGCAGGAACAACCTGAACGACAAGGCGGCGAAGACGGCCCCCGGCACCCCGGCGGCCGACCGCATCGCGGTCGAACTCGCCGCCCTGGAGCGGCTGTTCGTGCTGACGTCCGCCATCGGGGAGGCCGGTGCGCCGGGCGACGTCGCCAAGCTGGACGCCCTTGTCGAGCAGCTCACCGACATCGGTGTACGGCCCGGCGCAGCCACCCGGGTCGTCGTCTTCTCCGAACGCGTCGAGACGCTGAAGTGGCTCGCCGAGGTCGTCCCCGCCAGGCTCGGCTTCACCGAGGAGCAGGCGAAGCAGGCCGTGAGGATCATGCACGGTGGCCTGTCCGACAAGGAGCAGATGGCCGTCGTGGAGGCCTTCGGGCTGGCCCACCACCCCGTTCGCATCCTCTTCACCGGCGATGTCGCTTCCGAGGGGGTCAACCTGCACCGCCAGTGCCACGACCTCGTGCACTACGACATCCCCTGGTCGCTGATCCGCATCGAGCAGCGCAACGGCCGCATCGACCGCTACGGCCAGAAGCACAACCCCCGCTTCCGGGCGCTGATCCTGCACTCCGCGACCGAGGGCGCCAAGGACGACCGCACGGTCGCCGAGAAGCTCCTCGAGCGCGAGGAGGAGGCCTACCGCCTCGACGGCACCGCGGAGGCGGTCACCGGCCTGTACCGCGCGGAGGAAGAGGAACGCCGCCTGGTCAAGGACCTCCTCGCCGGCCGCACCGTCGAGGAGTCCCTCGCCGCCTCGCCCACCCCCGGCGACCCGCTGACCGCGCTCTTCTCCCAGCCGTCCGTACTGCCGGAGCACCGCCCCGTGCCCAGGGCACAGGTCACGTCGCTGTTCGGCGGCGACACGGAGGCGTTCGTCCGGGCAGCCCTCGACGAGGTCTACGACGAACGCCCGCACGACGCGCTGGACCTCTCCGAGCACCGCCACACCGTCCCGCGCGGCGAACCTGCCCCCTACCTCAGTCTCGCCACGGCGAAGGCACCCGACCTCCTCCACCGCCTGGACATCCTGCCCCCCGACTATCTGCGGGACCAGAAGCTGAAGGAACGGCTCCTGGTCACCTTCGACCGGGGCCTCGGACAGCACAGCCTGGACGAGGCCCGGGGCAGGTCCGGTTCCAGCTGGCCCGCCATCGGCTACCTCACCGACATCCACCCCCTGGTGGAGTGGCTGGTCGACAAGGTGCTCGTCCAGCTCGGCCGCCAGCAGGCCCCCGTCATCCTCACCCCGGACGTGACCGGCCCGGCCTTCCTCGTCCAGGGCATCTACTCCAACAAGCTCGGCCGTCCCACCGTCGTGGAGTGGATGGCCGTCCGTGGCCTGCCCGACGCCCCGGAGGTGGTGCCGATGCCGGACGCCCTGAGCGAGGCGGGCGTCGGCCCCGACATGGCCAACCCGGCCCCGCCCCGCGACCTCCCCGCCCTCCAGACCCTCGTCCCGGCCGCCGTCGAGGCTGCCCGCCGGCACCTGGAGGAGCGCAAGGACGCCTGGACCCGGCAGATCAGTGACCAGCTCGACGACTACCGCGCGCGCCTCGGCCGCTGGGAGCAGGAGTCCCTCCTGCCCGGCCGGATCGTCGAGGACACCATCCGCCACCAGACGGAACTGGCCGACAAGCTCAGCGCCACCGGCCGCCCGCTGCTGCGCGTCCTGGCCGTCCTCGACCGTGCCTGACCGGCAGAACAAGCCCCGCAACCCTCGAAGCCACCCGCAGAAACGGTCCTCGACGTGACGTACGACTCGCTGGTCAACCACGGCGACTACTTCTCCGCGCACTACCTTGCCGAGGTCCTCCCGAAGGACCTCAAGGCGAAGGACGGGCTGCTCGCCCGCTGGTGCGAACACGAGGCCGAGGAGGGCAGGAAGCCGGCGGACGAGCCGCGGACCCTCACCCCCCGCCAGGGCCTGCGGGCCCTGCGCACCCCGTACTTCGCCGACCGGGCCTTCCTCGCCGAGCGTGCCCAGGCCGAAGTGGACGCCCCCGAGGAGGAGTCGGGCCGGCGCACCTACGACGACGCCCGCTGGACCAAGACGGTCGCGGACCTCCACGACCAGGTCCTGCGCGCGCTCGGCTACACCCCCGCCCCGGCGGCGCTCACCGTCGAACGCGCAGGCCGCACCCATGACGTCGAGGTCGCCCACGCCGAACCCGGCCTGGTCGCGATCGCCTGCGGCTGGGCCGCCGAACCGGACGCGGCTCGCGATCCCGCGGGCCCCGGCCGGCTCCTGCACCCGGTCGACGTCCAGCAGGGCGAGCCGATCACCGACGCCGACGCCCTGGTCCGCCTGCTCTTCGCCGCCGACGAGCCGCCCCGCTACGCCCTCGTCCTGGTCGGCGGTGTCGTCGTCCTCGCCGACCGCACCGCCTGGAGCGAGGGCCGCTACCTCGCCGTCAGCCTCGACTCGGCCCTGGAACGCCGGGACGACCGGCCCGGCGGCGAACTGGACACGATCGCCGCCCTGTTCGGCGCGGACTCGCTCCGTGTCCCGGAGACCGGCGGCACGAACCCCCTCGACGACCTCGTCTCCAAGTCGGGCAAACACGCCGTGGGCGTCTCGACGGATCTCCGCGAGGGCCTCAAGGACTCCGTCGAGCTCATCGCCCGGGCCGTGCTGGACCGGCTGTCCGAGCAGGGCGTGAGCGCCGCCGACCTCGACGACCCCCAGCGCCTGGCCCGCCGCCTCACCCGCGAATCGCTGCGCTACCTCTACCGCATCCTGTTCCTGCTCTACGCCGAGGCCCGCCCCGAACTGGGCATTCTCCCCTCGGACTACCCGGAGTACGGGGCCGGATACGGCCTTCAGCGCCTGGGTGACCTGGCCGTCCGGGACCTGGTCGGCCCGACGGCCCGGGACGGCTTCCACCTGTACCAGTCGATCGACCTGCTCACCCGCATGGTGAACAAGGGCCACCGCCCGTACGGCACCGAGTCCGAGGACCGGGCGACGGAGGCGGCGGACCGCGAGGCGGAAGCGACGGAGGCTGCCGAACTCACGGCGTCGTCGAGCGAGAACCTGACGGAATCTCAACTGACCCTGCGTGCCCGCCGTTTCGAACAGGCTCGCCGGGCCCGGCGCAGTGAGGACGTCGGCCTGCGCTTCGAGCCGCTGCGTTCCGACCTGTTCGAACCGGGTGCGATCCGCCTGATCGGTCCCAAGGTCCCCAACCCCGCGCACGACGAGGACGACCCGTCCGCAGGGCCGGAGTTCTTCGACACCAGGCTGCGCAACGCCACCCTGTACAAGGTGCTGCGCGGCCTGATGCTCACCAAGGGCCGCAAGGGCGAGCGCGGCGGTTTCATCTCGTACGCCAAACTCGGCATCAGCCAGTTGGGCGCCGTGTACGAGGGCCTGATGTCGTACACCGGCTTCATCGCGGACGAGACCCTCTTCGAGGTCGCGAAGGGCGGCGACCCCGCCAAGGGCAGCTGGATGATTCCCGAGTCCCGGGCCAACGACTACCCGAGCGAGGTGTTCGTCCAGCGGGAGAGTGACGAGACGGGCCTCACGGAGCGGGCCGAGTATCCGCCCGGGTCGTTCGTCTACCGGCTGGCGGGCCGCGACCGCGAGAACACGGCCTCGTACTACACCCCGGACTCCCTGACCCAGGTGACGGTCGAACTGGCCCTCAAGCACCGCCTCGACCAGAACGGTGAGACGTCCGCGCGCGAGCTGCTGGGGTGGAAGATCTGCGAGCCCGCGCTCGGCTCGGGCGCCTTCCTCAACGAGGCCGTCAACCAGGTCGCCGCCGAGTACCTGAAGCGTCGTCAGGCCGAGACCGGTGTGGAGATCGACCCCGACCATCGGGCGGTGGAACTCCAGAAGGTCAAGGCGTACGTGGCCCTGCACAACGCGTACGGCGTCGACCTCAACGCCACAGCGGTGGAGCTGGCGGAGGTCTCCCTCTGGCTCAACACCATGCACCCCGGGATGCAGGCCCCCTGGTTCGGCCTGCACCTGCGGCGCGGCAACTCCCTCATCGGCGCGGGCCGGAAGATCTACGGCAAGGACGCGCTGGGCAAGGGCAAGTGGCTCTCGAAGAAGGACACACTCGCTCCGACAGAACTTCCCTTCAGGGAGGGCGAGTTGCCGGAGGGCGCGGTCCATCACTTCCTGCTGCCCGCGCTGGGGTGGGGGGCGGTGGTCGGGGACGCCAAGTCCAAGAAGATCGCCGAGGAGCTGGACAAGGCGGCCGTCCAGCGGATGGAGAAGTGGCGGTCCGGCATCCAGCGCGCACCGAAGACGGTGACACAGCGACGCCGGCTCCAGGGGGTCGCGCGGCGGGCCGAGTTCCTGTGGAAGCTGGTGGTCGAGCGGCTGAGCCAGTCCGAGCGGGAGATCTCGCGCGAGATCGACGTCTGGGGCGCCGACTGGCTCGATCACCCCGAACACGCGGTCCCGAAAGAGGTCGTGTACGACGACCTGACGCGTCCCGGGACGCCGTACTGGCGGCTGAAGACGGTCATGGACGTGTGGTGCGCGCTGTGGTTCTGGCCGCTGGACCGGGTGGCGGAACTGGACGGTGCGGGGGTTGCGCCGCACGGCGAAGGCGAGGGTGACGATGCCGGGGCCGGGGCCGGGGCCGAGGAACAGCCGTCGGCGGAGGCCGTCGCAGAAGTGGCCGGTCCCGCGCCCGGGGATCAGACCTGGGTGGAGGGCAGCCTGTTCGACGACGGGCTTCCCCAGCAGCTGGTGATGGAGGCGGGGACCGGGGCGGAGAAGAAGCCGACGCGGAAGAGGAGCGAGGGCCGGCCGAAGGGGCGGCGCGAGGTCATCCCCCTTGCCACGCTGGACGACTGGATCGACTTCCTGGAGTGCGCGCTCGGCACGAAGGACGTGCCGGCGGATTCTCTCGTGGCCGAATTCGCGAACCTGGACGCACTGCGGGACTTCGAGGTGAACCTCGACGGGTTCATGGCGATGGACTCGCCGTTCCGGCTCAAGGCGCGGTTCCCGTGGCTGGACACGGTGGAGGACGTGGCCGGGAGCGAGGACCGGGACGATGCCGGAGCGGACGGAGGGATGGGCTTCTTCCACTGGGAGTTGCAGTTCGCGCATGTCTTCGCGGGGGAGGCCGGTGGGTTCGACTTGCAGGTGGGGAACCCGCCGTGGGTGCGGCCCAGGTGGGAGGAGGACGTGCTGCTCGCCGAGTTCGAGCCGTGGTTCGTCCTCCAGGACAAGCCGGCTAAGGCGGAGAAGGACCGGCGGCGCGCCGAGCTGACGGAGCGGGCCGAGGTCGGCTCCTACCTGTCGGCCGAGCTCGCGTCCAACACGGGCGTGGTGGCCATGCTCGGCTCGCCGGTTGCGTATCCGCTACTCACGGGCACGCAGCCGGACCTGTACCGGGCGTTCATGTGCCAGACGTGGGCGCATGCGGGCGGTGACGGCACGATCGGCCTTGTCCACCCCGACTCGCACTTCAGCGGCGACAAGGAGGCCCGGCTGCGGGAGGCCGCCTACAAGCGGCTGCGCGTGCACGGTGACTTCGTCAACGCGGGCAACCGCTTCTTCCCGCCACCGGTCGGCCGGTCCAGCCACTTCGGTGTGCACGTCTACGGGCCCGAGGGCGAGATTGGCTTCAACCATCTTTCGTGGCTGTTTTCCGTGGATGCGCTGCGGCTCTCCGCACAGCACGACGGTTCGGGGCCGGACCCGGGTGTCCGGTACGGGGACACGTGGGACGAGCGGCCGCACAAGAAGCGGGTCATTCGGGTGGACCGGGCGACGCTGGAGCAGTGGCAGCGGTTGACCGGTGATGAGGGGCAGCCGGCGGAACAGGGGCGGTTGCTGTCGCCGGTGAGTATGGCGGAAGGCAAGGCGATCAAGGCGTTGGCGGACTATCCGCTGAGGCTGGGCGCTCTGAACCCGCAGATTGCCCGAGGTTTCGACGAGAGCGGCGCCAAGAAGGACGGCCTCATCGACTACAACCTCCCCAAGGAGGGCGGCTCGGTCTTCCGGCCCGAGAAGTGGGACGACGTTATCCTCAAGGGGCCCCAACTCGGTCTGGCCAACCCGATGTTCAAGCAGCCCAGCCAGGGTGGCGGGGAGGTGCTCGGCCTCAACCACCTCCTGATTCCCGATGACGCGGTACCGGAGACGGAGTACGTGCGCGTCGCGACGCCGGAGAGGTACGCCGAGAAGCAGGACCAGTGGCTCGACCGGGGCGGGCTGGCTCGGCTGCGGGCGTCGGAGGAGGCGGCGGCTGAGGCTCGGCGGGCGTTGGCGGAGGCTCGGAAGGTGCCGGAGGACGAGATCGCTGCCGATGAGATCGACCGGTACTTTGTGGGGCGGTCGACTGGGCCGTACACGAAGTTCTACAGGGCCGCATGGCGCGAGTTCATTGCACCTGACACCGAGCGCAGCCTGTACGCGGCGATCGTGCCGCCAGGCGCTGCGCACATTCACGCGGTGCGCAGCGCTTACTTGGGCGACAACCGCCTGACTGCTCTCACGGCCGGTTTCTGGGCAGCCATCCCCGTCGACTACCTCCTGCGCACGACACGCCTGCGCCACCTCGATGTGGCACCGGCTGGGCGTATGCCTGTTCCGGATGCGGAGCATCCTTTGGCGCCAGCCCTGCTGCTACGCACTCTGCGTCTGAACTGCCTCACGAAGCACTATGCGACGCTTTGGTCCGAGCTGTACGACCCGACCTGGCCAGGCTACGAGGCCTGGGCCAGGGATTGGCCTCAGCTGGAGCCGCTGCATGAGGTGGGTCCCGAGTGGACCCGGGCCAGCGCACTACGGACCGAACGCGCGCGCCGTGCGGCTCTGGTCGAGCTTGACGCGTTGGTCGCAGTATGGCTGGGCGTGGACGCCGACGCGCTTGTCGCCATGTACAAGGCCCGCTTTCCGATCATGCAGGACTTCGACTCCGTCACCTGGTTCGACGCCGAGGGACGCCGGATCGCGGGCGACCGCTACACGTACGGCCACGACCAGACCAAGGAGCACTACGCACAACTCCGTGCTCACCTCGACGGCGAACGCAAAGATCCGCCGGACGGCTACACGCCCTTCTTCTACAAGGCGAACCGTGAGACCGAGATGAGGGAAGCACACGCCTATTTCTCGGCGCGTCTTCAGAAGGCCATCGATCGGGGGAGGTGGACTCCGCCGTCCACCTGACCGGATACGCCGACGCCCCGCGCCCGGTACAGAACCGGACGCGGGGCGTCAGCATGGTCGTACGTCAGCTATCGGTGGCATACGAGACGAAGGCGGCCCATTCCTGGGGCCCGAAGGCGAGTTGGGGGCCCTGCGTGTGCTTTGAGTCCTGTACGTGAATGGCCTCAGGAGCGAAGGCGACCTCCACGCACGCCGGGCCGTCATTCGTGCTGTAGCTGCTCTTGAACCAATTCAGCACGGGACTGTTCCCTGTCGAGGGGTTGGTCATCATGTCTCTCCCAGCGTTTTCTCGATGTAGGCCAGTGACTCACGGGGCGTGAGAGCCTGGGCCCGGATGATGCCGTGGCGGATCTCGTGGATCTGGACCTCCTTGGGATGAGAGATCAGCCGACTGGTGAGCTGAACCTCGTTGTGTCCCAAGGTGTCCCCGTCCCTGAGTCGGAGCAGCTGAAATGACCCTGCGAGGCCGGCGTGGTCCTCGCGATCTGTGGGCATCACCTGGATCTCCACGTTCCGCTGATGGCCGACCTCCAACAGGTGTTCGAGCTGCTGCCGCATCACCATTCTGCCCCCGATCGGGCGCCGCAGTGTCACCTCTTCCTGGACGAAACCGAAGACGGGGACAGGCTGCTGATCGAAGACCTTCTGGCGTGTCAGTCGTGCGGCGACAAGCCGTTCGACTTCCTCCTCGCTGAAGGCCGGACGCCGCATCCCGTACAGGGCCCTTGCGTAGTCCGGAGTCTGGAGCAGGCCGTGGACGACGGAGTCGTCGTAGGCGCAGATCTCGACCGCCTTCGCCTCCAACTTCGCCAGATCCCGCACCTTCTTCGGCAGCCGAGCCTCCTCCGCATCCTTCCTCAACCCGGCGATCAGCCCACCGGCCTCCAGCACCTCGTCGGCCTTCTCCAGAAACGCCTCACTCGGCGCCCGCCGCCCCCGCTCCACCGAGGACACCTGCTCCTCGCTGTAGCCGATGGCCGTTCCCAACTCGGCCTGGGTGAGCCCCTTCCGCTCGCGGCACGTCTTCACGACCCGGCCGACCGTCCGCAGTACGGCCGCCGACTCCTCGTCGTCACCGTCGTACGGCTCCATGCCGTCGCCGCTCTGTGTTCCCTGACCCGTCACACCCACGTTCGCGTACCTCCACGTCCGCCCCGTCCGTACCCAACTCCTCGTCGGCGCACCGCGTAACGCCGCGCCGCCCGGACAGAGCCGGACAGCACCCGGACAGTGACGCTGCGTACCGTCGTCGTTACTGGTCAGAGTAGAGGCAGCCGACCACGCTGAGTGACATGAATCCCGATACTGCCCACTCGTCGGCACTTCGCCCCGGGCCCGCGCAACACACCGCTCCCGCCCGCCACTTCACCATCCTGCTCTCGGCCACCCCGCGCGGCGCCCGCCTCGCCCGTCGCCTCGCGGCCGAGGAGCTCCACCGCTGGGGCTGGCCGTACGACACCGAGGCCAACCGGACAGCGACGCTCCTCGTGGCGGAACTGGCCGCGAACGCGGTGCGGCACGGGCGCGTACGGGGCCGCGACTTCCGCCTGCGGCTCACCCTCCGCCCAGGGGGCCCAGCCCTCCGTATCGAAGTCACGGACCCGAGCCCCGACCGCGTCCCACCCGCCCCCGGCGCGGTCCCGCCGCCGTCCCCCGACCTCGAATCCGGCCGGGGCCTCCTCCTCGTCGAAGCCCTGTCCACCCACTGGGGAACCGCCGACGACGACCCGTACACCAAGACTGTCTGGTGCGAGGTCGCCCTGTCCTGACCCTGTCTCGTATGGCTACGGCGAACGGACATGTAGCGCTCAGCGACTTCCTTGGCCTCGTTTCCCCTTGAAGTGAACGAAGCCAACAGCACGTGCGCTCACTCAGCGCGATGGCGATACCAAGCCCAGTTCATAGGCGATGATGACCAACTGAACCCGGTCACGGGCCGCCAGCTTGGAGAACAGCCGCCCCACGTGGGCCTTGGCCGTGGACGGGCTGATGAAGAGCCGGCCGGCGATCTCGTCGTTGGACAGGCCGCGTCCGATGAGGGTGAGTACCTCGCGTTCCCGGTCGGTGATGCCTTCGATCGCCCCGTGCCGGGGCGCGGCCGTGGGTTCGGGGCGTGCGGCGAACTCCTCTATGAGGCGGCGGGTCACGCGCGGCGCGATCAGAGCTTCGCCGACGGCGACCACACGGATCGCGGTGAGGATGTCGTCCAAGTCCATGTCCTTGACGAGGAATCCGCTCGCGCCCGCGCGCAGCGCGCCGTAGACGTACTCGTCGTCGTCGAAGGTGGTGAGGACGAGGACCCGTGCCGTGTTCGGGCCGGCGGTGATCAGCCGGGTTGCCTCGATGCCGTCCATGCCGGGCATGCGGATGTCCATCACGACCACATCGGGCCGGACGTCCTGGACCAGCTGGACCGCTTCGGCGCCCGCGCCGGCTTCTCCCAGGATCTCGAGATCCGGGCTGTCCGCGATGAGCACGCGCAGCCCGGCGCGCACCAGCGGCTGGTCGTCGACGAGCACGACACGGACGCGGTCAGGAGTCATCGCATCCCCGCCGGCACCGGCAGCCGCGCCGTCACGCGGAAGCCGCCTTCGGGACGGGGTCCGGCGGTGAACCGGCCGTGCAGGAGGAAGGCCCGCTCGCGCATGCCGGTGATGCCGTAGCCGATGCCCGCAGGTGTGGGCCCCTGACCGTCGTCGGTGATCTCGATGGACAGTTCGTCCTCCTGATAGTCGATGACCACCCGGCACTCGTGCGTGTCCGCGTGGCGAACCACGTTGGTCAAGCCCTCCTGGATGATGCGGAAGGCGGACAGATCGATGTCCATGGGGAGCGGGCGCCCGTTCTCCTCGCCACTCCACGTCGACCCTCACGCCGCCATTCCGTGTCGCCTCGCCCAGCCGGTCGACGTCCGTCATGCCCGGCGCGGCGGCCAACGGCGCCTCTTCCGGCTCGGCCTTGCGGAGGGATCCCAGCATGCGCCGCAGCCCGGCCAGGGTGTCCCTGCTGGTGGTCTCGATGGTGGCCAGCGCGTTGCGGGCCTCGGCCGGCTGGGTCTCGATGACCCGGCGGCCCGTGCCGGCCTGGATGGCGATGATGCCGATGCTGTGCGCGACCATGTCGTGCAACTCGCGGGCGATCCGCAGCCGCTCGGCGGTGACTGCTTGCTCCGCGGCCTGGACCCGCACCGTTTCGGCGTGCTCGCGGCGCTCTTGAACGAGATAGCCGGTCAACCAGGCAAGGGCGAGCATCAGAACGAGGAACACGATGGTTGAGACGAAGACGTCCCGCCCGGTCCGGTAGTGGCCGGCGGCGGCGATCTCCTCGGCGAGCGTCAGCGCTGCAGCGGCGAGCGCGGTCCGGCGCGTCCGGGTGGCAGCGATCCAGGCGACGGCGAGATCGGTCAGCAGAGCCTGCAGACAGCCGATCTGCCATGCCTGCCCCGGCGCCATGAAGGGGAACGCCGCGAATTTCGACGCCGCTGTCAAAGTCGCGGCGAACGAACCGGCGAGCATCAGCATCAGGGCCGGCAACGGTCGACGCCGCAGCAGGGGAATGCTCAGAACCGAGATGACGGTCGGCAGGAGAAGCCGCACACCGGTGGGTTCGCGTTCGTTGAGCACCGCGACGTACAGCAGGATCGGGTAGGTGAGGGCCCCGCACCAGGCCAGGGCCTGCGCCGCGGTCGGCCGCAAGCGCCAGGAGAGGGCGGCGCGGGGTGAGACGCTCATGCCGCGATCATAGGTAGGGGCCGGTTCCGGGGCATCGGCCTCGGGGCGTACGCCCCGAGGCCACAAGCGGATCCTGAGAGTGTGGCCCGCGGGCCGGTGCCGTGCGGGCGCGGCCCACGGCACCGTGGGCCGCGTGATCGAAGCCAACGAACTGACGAAGCGATACGGCGCCACCACCGCGGTCGACCGCCTGACCTTCACCGTCCTCCCCGGCCACGTCACCGGGTTCCTCGGCCCCAACGGCGCCGGCAAGTCCACCACGCTGCGGATGATCCTCGGCCTGAACGACCCCAGCAGCGGCACCGTCACCGTCGACGGGCAGCCGTTCCGGGGACGCCCACGAGGGCTGCGGCACGTCGGGGCCCTGCTGGACGCCCATGACGTGCACGGCGGACGCAGCGCACGGTCGCATCTGTCGGCACTGGCGCACGGCAACGGGCTGCCGCGGCGCCGGGCGGACGAAGTCCTGGAGGAGGTGGGACTGACCGCCGCTGCCCGGCGCCGAATCGGGGGGTTCTCGCTGGGGATGAAGCAACGGCTCGGCATCGCCGCCGCGTTGCTCGGTGACCCGCCCGTCCTGCTGTTCGACGAGCCGCTCAATGGGCTGGACCCGGAGGGCGTGCTGTGGGTGCGCGACCTGTTCCATCGGCTGGCCGCCGAGGGCCGTACGGTGCTGGTCTCCAGCCATCTGATGCGCGAGATGGAGCACACCGCCCAGCAGCTGATCGTCATCGGCCGGGGCGAGCTGATCGCCGCGGAGAGCCTGGCGGAGTTCGCGGCTCGTGGCACCCGGCTGACCGTGACCGTCCGAACACCCGAGGCCGCCCGGCTGACGTCCGTCCTCACCAAGGAGGGAGCGGCCGTCCGCGGTGAGGCCGACGGCTCGTGCACGGTGACCGGCATGGGTGCGGATCGCATCGGCGAGCTTGCCTTCCGCAGCCGCGTCCTGCTGCACGAACTCGCCCCCCGCTCCGCCTCCCTGGAAGAGGCGTTCATGGGACTCACCGCCGACAGTGTCGAATACAGCGCAGGAGATGCACGATGACCGCACAGACAGTCGCCGGGCCCAAAGCGTACGCGACCGCCCTCGACTCACCCACCCGGTTCCACCACCTCCTCATCGCCGAGTGGATCAAACTGTGGTCGCTGCGCTCCACCTACTGGGTCCTCGGAGTCGGCCCCCTGGCCGTCATCGGGA
Source organism: Streptomyces sp. NPDC018000 (assembly GCF_044328025.1). Lineage (NCBI taxonomy): Bacteria > Bacillati > Actinomycetota > Actinomycetes > Kitasatosporales > Streptomycetaceae > Streptomyces > Streptomyces sp. NPDC018000. The sequence continues at coordinate 440,974 of NZ_JBIRGM010000004.1, read as the reverse complement.
TCAACGTGAACTCCGCTCTGTCGAATGCCGACCGGCTGGCGCATCAGCCCGAACTGCCGCCTGCCCCACCACCAGGGCTTCCCGAGCTGCCACAGATGCTGTTCGATCCCCTGTCGTCCGCCTTCGTCGACCCCGCCTGGCAGCTCCTCATCGTCATCGCCGGCAGTGTCGGCGCCATCGCTGTCTTCGGCGAGTACACCAGCGGACTGATCCGCACCACCTTCGCGGCCGTTCCCGCACGCCGTGCGGTGATGACAGCCAAGGTGGCCGTCATGGCGGCTGTCATGCTCGTCCTCGGCACGGTCACCGCCGGCGCCTCGTTCGGCGTCACCCAGGCGATCCTGCAGGATCACCGCGGCATGTCCATCGGCGACACCGGCGCACTGCGGGCCGTTGCCGCCTCCGCGCTGCTCGCGCCACTGTGCGCCCTCGTCGGCATGGCCCTCGGGGCACTCATCCGCCACGCCGCGGGCACCGTCGTCGCTGTCGTCGGCGTGCTCCTGCTGCTGCCCACGCTGTTCATGGGCGAGACCTATCGATGGGTCAAGGAGATCGGCAACGCGATGCCGCTCAGCGCATGGCGAGCTCTGGTCCAGAACCCTGGACGCAACTACAGCGTGGACAAGTACCCGGTGTCGGTCACCGAGGGGGGGATCGTGTTCGGGGCATGGTCGCTCGTCGCGGCGGCCGTCGCCGTGGCCGTCGTGCACCACCGCGATGTGTGAGCGGACCAGGCCGGTTTCGTGTTTCTCACAAATGGCCCTTTGTCCGAGCAAGATCAAAACCGGCGCCCCGGTGATCGCGAAGCGCCGGTTCGGTTCGCAGAACCCGTTCTCACTCAAGGCGGTCGGCGTGGCCATCGATGAGGACGGGCCGGATCCCCGGACGAGGCCCCCGTGACCGGCACGGCAGCGGTGAGAAAGGATGAGGAAGCGGGCACGGCAACCTTGCAGATCGTGAAGCGTAGAGAACTTCATGATCTACAAGTGCCGTGCCCGCTCTGCATTCGGAGCCCGCCACATGATCAAATAAGGCAAACGCAACTCTCCCCCGGGGCCTTGGTAACAACCCTGCAAACAAGACGAGTTGATAATCTGATCCTCATTCGCGCGATTGTGGGACGGTGCATGCGAAGACTCTCCACACCGTCCTGCCCCGGGTTAGAATCTGTCACTCCATCATTCGACTTTCACGGGGGAAGGAGAAGGCGTGACTCGGAGGGTGAGAATCACGCTGATCACCGCCGGCGCTCTCTGCGTGGCGACGACGCCGCTGGTCTGGGCGCTGTTCGGCCAGGAGAACGGGGAGATGGCCGGTGTCGTGCTGCAGGTGGCGGCGGGTGTGGCGGCGTTACTGCTCGGGCTCCTGAAGAGGGAGCCGCAGAGTGTCGTCGTGGAGGCCGTCGACACGGGGAAGGCGGTGGCGAACGTTGGCTCCGCCAACTCCGGCGTCGTCCTGGGCGGATCGGCCGGCACGGTCTCGTCGGCGCGCGCCGAACGGACCGGGGACGCGACCGCTGAAGGCGGAGGGAACGCCAACTCCGGTGTGAGCGGCACATGAGCGGGGAGAAGGTGCCGCCGGACGCCGACATCGTCGCGTCGGCCTCGCGGACCGGGAGCGCCGAGGCGCAGACCGGGGGGACGGCGGTCAGCGGCACGGTCATCAACAGCGCCTTCAGCAGCCAGACGATCGGCCACCAGAGCAACCACTGGTACTCGGTGTTCGCCCGCCAGGAGAAGCGGGCGTCCGGCTGGGGCGGCCTGACCGCGCTGGTCCTGCTGGTCACCGTCGTGGTGCTGTACATGCGGCCGGAGGGGCCGGAGAGCCAGTTCGTCATCTCCTACGTCCTCCTGGCCACCGCCAACGTTGTGTCCGTCCTTCTCGCTGTCGACGCGTGGACCCGGGCGGGAGAATCCCGGTCGGTACGGCTCTGGCCGGGGCGCACAGGAGGCATTCCCGTCGGCGCGAGACTGCTGTTGTCAAGTCTGTGTCTGATTCTGGCCGCGCTCGCACTGCTGCAGATGGACCATGTCAGGAAGTACGGCAGGGTGGACGTCGCCGCCGACGAGATCGACATCAGTCCGAGGGGCCCGCTCGAGAACCTCGAGCAGACCGTGCTCACGGTTCGTCCGGCGGCCGAACGGCGCTACCTCGGGCTGGTGATGACGATCTCGTCCTCGAGCCCCGGCGCGTGCCTCACGACGTTCTCCCTGGCAGTGGGCGAGCAGCCTCCGGAGAAGGAGCACGAGAAGCTCAAGGGCGGAGATCTCGTGAAGCTGGATCTGGAGAAGGGCCGTCCTGAGATCAAGCTGCGGCTGACCGTGGCCACGGCGGCGGACTGCGAAGTGAACATCGGTGTGGCGCAAGCCTCCGTGTACAGCTGAGGAGTGGGTGCGTGAACAACTGGCGACCAAACGCGAGACGGGCAGCCTGCGCGCTGGGGACGGCGGTCCTGCTCGCGGTGACCGTCTCCTGTGACGAGCCGGAACACGAGCCGTCACTCAGGGGCGCGCCGAGAGTGAACGTCGGTTACAAGGGGGACCAGCCCGGTACGTCGTACAAGGACGAGTCGAGCAACGCATTCGACGGCTTCGAGGTCGAACTCGGCCACCACATTGAAAAGGGGCTGAAGACCCGCTTCACACCGTTCGACCTCACCTCCAAGGACAGGGTGGAAGCGCTGAAGAAGGACGTGGATCTGGTTCTCGCCACCTTCTCAGTCGAGGACAAACGGATTGAGCAGGTCGACTTCGCGGGAATCTACATGAAGACGCTGCAGGGGCTCCTGGTGTGGGGGGAAACCTCTGAGTACGAGTCCAAGGGCTCCGGGATGACAGTCTGCACGCTGGAGAATTCCACCAGCTACGACATTCTGACGAAGAATCCGCCCAACGAGTTGTCCGAGGTGGAGGTCGAGTCGAGACCCAAGATCAGGGACTGCGTCGGACTCCTGGAGGAAGGTGAGGTCCAGGGGATCTCGACCGATCAGGTCATCCTTTACGGCCTTGCGAAGGATAACGGAGATTTTCGTGTGGTGCCCGGACTGACCTTTGGTCCTCCTCAGTACTACGGCGTCGGAATCAAGAAGCAGAAGAAGGACAGGGGCGACTGCAGGGAGGTACAAGAAATTGTCGACGACTATGTCGAAAGCAACGCCTGGGAGCAGAATTTCAAGATCAAGCTCCCCTTGGCGGATGAGGCGGAGGGGTTCAGGAAATTCCGCCCGACTCGAAACGACAGCAACTTGATGTCGTGTCGGGACGAGGTGGGGCCATGAGGGCCTCCGTCGCCGGTTCACCATTCTGAGGCCCGTGGCCGCGCGATGACCCGTGCCGGGCACAACTCTCTTGTCTCCATCGCGGAATGGGCACGGCGGTGCGAACCGAAGGTTCTGGCACGACTCGGCTGCCCGTACGATCCCTGCGCCGGGCGCTACCGCGACAACGAACGATCCCGTCGCCGTGCGGTAAACGTTCGGGCATTCCTTCTCTCCGCACTCGCCGTTGCCACTGCCCGTGAGCCGGGTAAGTGCCGCACGCTCAGACATGCCAAACCCCCTTGCTCTGGCCCTGGTTGGACCGCCTGAGCACGACGGTGGAGGGGGCACTGTCGATACGCCTATGCACCCTCGCGACTATGCCCGTTGTTGCATAAACCGGCGGCACCACGGGTGCTGGTCGCGCCTGTGCGGGGCGATCCCGTCCTGCCCCCACTGCGCCGAGCATTCGGCCGTCACCGAGAGTTCACGGCCGGTCGAGCGGGAGGTCACCGAGGAGGGCGTCGATCAGATCACCTCGCCGTTCGACCCCGAGCACATCGACATCGAGACCCGCACGACCACGGTCGACCTGCTGATCTCCCGGCTCCGCAACGAGATGATCGACCTCGCGCCCGACTTCCAGCGCCGGGCCGGCATCTGGACGGACGAGAAGCAGAGCCGCCTGATCGAGTCGCTGCTTCTGCGCATTCCCATTCCGTCCTTCTACGCCGCCGAGCAGAAGGACGGCAGCTGGGCCATCGTGGACGGCATCCAGCGTCTGACCTCGATCGCCCGTTTTTTCGACGCCGAGACAGTCGACGCTCCGCCGCTGAGACTCAAGGGCCTGGAGTACCTGCGCAACTTCGCGGGGGCGGGCTTCCACGACCTCTCCGGCAAGCTCCAGATCCGGTTGCGCGAGACCGAGGTCGTTGTCCACGTGATCAGGCGCGGCACCCCCGAGCCGGTCATGTTCAACGTCTTCGCCCGCATCAACACCGGCGGCGAACCCCTCACCCGGCAGGAGATCCGGCACGCGCTGATCCCGGGCCGCTCCAGGACCCTCTTGGCGAAGCTCGCCGATTCCGAGGATTTCCGCAGCGCCACCGGGTACAGCGTGGTCGGGGACCGGATGGCCGATCGCGAAATGGTCCTTCGCTTCCTGGCCTTCCGGCTCACTCCTCCGGACGGATACCGCAGCGGCGACTTCGACGGGTTCCTGGCAGAGGCCATGCACCGCATCAACCGCTTCGAGCCGGCGGACGAGGCGCAGCTGCGGTACGAGTTCGCCGGCGCCATGACGGCGGCCCAGTCGATCTTCGGCGTCCATGCCTTCCGTAAGTACCGCTCGGGCCAGCAGCGCAAGTCGCCCATCAACAAGGCGCTTTTCGAGACCATCGCGGTGAACCTGGCAGTGCTCGACGAGGACCAGCACGACAGGCTGAGGCAGCTGGACGCGCTGGATGCCTTCGCGGACCTCATGGAGGACACCGAGTTCGAACGATCGATCTCCGTGGCCACCGGCGACCCCAAGAAGGTACAGAAGCGGTTCGAAGCCGTGCAGGAACTCTTCGAAGACCTCCTCGAACACGGAGACGCCTGACAGTGATCAACCAACTCACTCTGGTCAACTTCAAGGCGTTCCGCCGCCTCGAACTCCCCCTGGGACCGCTGACCCTCCTGACAGGCCTGAACTCGTCCGGCAAGAGCAGTGTTGTCCAGTCCCTCGCACTCCTCCGTCAGTCCTTCGAGAACGCTCGGTCGGCCGGTGCCGCAGCCGGGCTGCTGCTCAATGGTGAGCTGGTGGAGCTGGGCACCGCGCGCGATGTCCTGCACGACGACTTCGGCCCCGCCGACGACCTGCTGGCCACGGACGCTCCCGTGGTGGGTCTCGTCGTCGAAGCGGGTGAGTCGGTCAGTTTCACCGCGTTGTACGACTCAGAGGAGCCCGACGAAGATGTGATGGAGGCGCAAGATCCGCATCGCACACATCGGAGGCAAGATCCGGCCGGATCTCTGACCTTCCTCAGAACAGCGCCTCCTGCCCCTCCGGCACGCGCGGCCCCTTCGCCCTGGGTGCCGGGGGAGCCGTTTCCGGGACCGGCGCGGGTGTCGGAGGAGCCGTTTCCGGTACCAACGCGGGCGCGGGCTGGGCCGCCGCCGGCACACATGGCTCGGGCTTCCGCCTGCGCCTCCGCGTCACGCGCGGCTCCGGTACCCCACCCGCCAGCACCGTCTTCAACCGGTCCCGGGCCAGGGTCTCCAGCTGCCGGATGCGCTCCCGCGTGACGCCGTACTCCTTGCCGATCTCGTCCAGCGTCTGACGCTCACCGCCCACCAGCTCGCTGCGCCGCCGCATCACATCGGCCTCGCGCTCGGTGAGGCCGGCGAGGGCCAGCAGCTCCTCCACCCGCTGCCGCGAGTACTTGGGGTGGAGCACTTCTTCCGGTGTCGGCGCCAGGTGGAGTGCCGCCACCAGTTCGCCCAGATGCGTCCCGTCGCCGATCTCGCGGTCTAGGGAGTCCGTGGGCCGGCTGATCCGGCGCACCGTGTCGACCTCGGCCACGGTGAGGTTCGCCGCCACGGCCACCGCGCCGGCGGAGACGGGCTGTCCCTGGGCGGCCAGTCGCGCCTCGGTCACCGCGACCTTGCGCACCTTCTCGTACACGTGCACCGGAATGCGGATCAGCCGGCCCTCGTTGGCCACTGCCCGGTCCAGGGACTGCCGGGCCCACCAGGTCGCATATGTGGAGAACTTGAACCCCTTGCTCGGATCGAACCGGCAGGCCGCGTGCATCACTCCGGTCATGCCGTGCTGCACCAGGTCCTCGTATTCGAGGCCCTGGCCCTGAAACCGCTGGGCCAGCTTGTGTACCAGCCGGCCATTGTGCATGACCAGCGTCTCGTAGGCCCGGCGGCGGACGTCGGTGGCGGGGAGGGCCGCCAGCTCGGTCTCCTCCGGGATACCGTCGAGGTGTTCGGGGCCTCCCTTGAGGAGAACGCTCAGCCCGACCTCCTCCTCGGCGGTGAGCAACGTCTTCCACGCGGTGTGCCGGAAACGGTCCTCGTCCATGCGGGCGTGCGCGGCGGCCATCGCCGCGTCCAGGTCCGTGAGGACCTCGCCCTTTCCGCCGAGCTCCTCCGCCCGGGGCCCCTCGACCGGTTCGTCTCCCTCGGACTTCTCCGCCTCCTCGGCTGTGACGGCCGCGGTCTCCGAAGTCTCCGAAGTATCCGAAGCCTCCGCTCGCCCGGGATCCGGGATCGCGGCGATCGCCACTCCCTCATCCCGCAAGGCCGCCGTCAGCAGCTCCCGCTCGGCGGAATCCAGCCCGCACAGCGAGACCAGCCCGGTGAACGCAGGGGCTGGGACCACACCGGCCGCGATGTACTTGCGGGCGAGCCCCAGGGCCCGGCCGATCCGTGCACTCTCCCGGGAGGCGGGGGCGGCCCGAGCCACGGTCAGACCCTGCTGGGCCAGCGCCGCTTCCAGCCTTTTCAGGCCTTCGGCGTCCAGCCCCAGCGGAGCCGTCGCCGCCCTGAAGTCCTCCTGAGCCACCCGCCCGTCGCGCGCGCAGGTGTGCAGCCCGGCCAGCAACGTCGACAGTGCGCCGCGCAGTTCACGCACCCTGTTCCCCCGGGTGCCCGGTGCGTTCGCGGTCATGAAGAGACTCTGGCACAGGGCACTGACATTCATCCCTGGGACGAGACGCTGTGTGCCGCTCCCATGGCTGGATGTGAGCGATTCCCCGGTACGGTGAGCGCCATCCGGCATATGCCGGATACGATCTTGTGGGCTGGTTGTGTTCGGCCGCCACGGGGGGCATGGGGGAAACGGGAGCCATGGAGCCCAGAGAAGAATTCGTCGAGTTCGTACGCGCCCAGCTCGTCGGGCCCGCCCAGGGTGAGCACGAGACGGTGACCTCCCCGCCCGACCGGCAGTACGTGATGGGCACCCTCTATCCCCAGGACGCCGATCTTCACCGCCAGTTGACGCTCTCCGCCGAAGTGCTCGACGCGCCGGGCGCGGAAGAGCAGCGGGAGGACACCGCCCACCGGGACGATCCCGTTCCCGAGGCGAACTCGTGGCTTCCCTCGTCCCTCGGTCTGTCCTTGTTCACCACGGCCGCGGAGCTTCGCGTCACGGTCGAGGGAGCCCGCTATCTCACCGAGCGGGGTGAGCGCGGCCGGCGCTGGCGGCGTGTCCCGCTGCTTGCCGAGCCGCACTCCTTCAAGCCGGGGGAGCCGGGGGCCCTCGTGTTCGACGGACGCGGGGAGATCCGCGTGACCTGGCGGACGTTCGGGCACGGCCGACTGGTCACGGTCGCCCTCGTCAACACGGCCCGCGCGTCCCGCCAGTCCCTCGGCGCGGCCGAACGCGAGCGGCAGTGGGACAACATGCTGTTCCAGGTGGGACTCGACGTGGACGTGATCGACGGGGAGGTCCTGCCGTACCCGGGAGTCCGGCTGGCCAGCCGCGACGAGGAGGAGCAGGAACTCCGCCTCCAGTACCGGCACGTCAAGACCTACGCCGTCGGCCACGGCTGCGCCGCGCGGGAGGAACACGCGGGCCACGGCCCGGTGACCCGTGTCCGCGCCGAGGTGATGCCGCAGACCGAGGTGCCCGTGGTGCGGGCGGCAGGACCGAAGACCCCCGCACTGCTGCTGGAGCGGCTCGCCGACGAGTCGCTGCCGGTCGCCCGACTCCGCGCGGATCTGTCCGAGTTCGCCGGTGGCTACCGCGACTGGTACGAGAAGCAGCGGGCCACGGACGTACCCCCCTGGGCCCGGCCCGCCGCCCGTCGCGTCCTGGAGCGGATCGAAACCGCCGTACAGCGCATCGAATCCGGTGTGGAAGTGCTGTGTGCTGAGGAGAACGAGGATCTGCGGCGGGCCTTCCGCACCGCGAACGCAGCGATGGCACTCCAGATGCGGCACAGCGAACCCGACCAGGCCGGGCAGCGGCACGCCCGTTCCACGGCCGTACAGCTGGATCCGGCCCCCGACCCGACCGCAGCCTGGAGGCCCTTCCAGCTCGCCTTCTTCCTCATGGCGCTGGAGGGCGCGGCCGATCCGACGCACCCCGACCGGGAGACGGTCGACCTGATCTGGTTCCCCACCGGTGGTGGCAAGACGGAGGCGTATCTGCTGCTCGCGGCGTTCGTCATGGTCCTGCGGCGACTCCGCCCGCGCGGCACCCCCGGCGGCGGGACCGCCGTGCTGAGCCGGTACACGCTGTCTCTGCTGACCACGCAGCAGTTCCAGCGGGCGGCGACCACCGTGTGCGCCCTGGAACGCCTCAGACGAGCCGATCCGGCGGCCCTGGGGAGCGAGCCCTTCTCCATCGGGCTGTGGGTCGGTGAGGCGACGACACCGAACTCGTACCAGGCGGCCGTGGACGCCTTCGACGAGGTGCGCGCAGCCGCCACCCCGGACGACCGTTTCATCCTCGACCGCTGCCCCTGGTGCGGCACCCGCATCGTGCCCGAACGCAAGTCGCCGGACCGCTCCGACTACGGCATCGACGCAGGTGCCTCGTCCTTCCGGTTCTTCTGCCCCCGTGACGACTGCGCCTTCCACGACAGGCTGCCGGTCGCCGTCGTCGACGACCATCTCTACGACAAGCCCCCGACGTTCGTCCTCGGCACTGTGGACAAGTTCGCCCGGCTCGCCTGGGAACGGGACGCCGGCCGGCTCTTCGGCAGCGGCGGCGACCTGCCGCCCGACCTCGTCATCCAGGACGAGCTGCACCTGCTCACCGGTCCTCTCGGCACCACCGTCGGCCTGTACGAGGCGGCCATTCTGCAACTCTGCTCGCCCGCCCAGCAGGGACCGAAGATCGTCGCCTCCACGGCCACCATCCGCCGTTCGGGCGAACAGGTCCGCAGGCTGTACGGCCGGCCCGTGCAACTCTTCCCGCCCGCAGGGCTCGACGCGCGCTCCTCCTACTTCGCCGAGCCCGACACCGGGCGTCCCGGCCGTCTGTACATCGGTGTCATGGCGCAGGGCCACACCGCCGGCCGTGCCACCGTCGCCACCGCCGCGACCCTGCTCCAGGCGCCGTTGCAACTGCCCGAGGAGCACCGCGACGACTACTGGACCCTCGTCGCCTACCACCACAGCCTGCGCGAGCTGGGCCGTACCGTCACCGCCGCGGCCGACGACATCCCCGCACAGCTCGCCGGCATCGGCCCGGTCGACGAGCGGCGCGTGCTCACCGAGGGGCAGGTGCAGGAGCTCACCAGCAGCCTGGACCGCAGCGAACAGCCGCTCGTCCTCGACCGGTTGGAGAAGCCCTGGGACCATCCGTCGGCGATCTCCCTGCTGCCGTGCACCAACATGCTGTCGGTGGGCGTCGACGTGAAGCGCCTCGCCCTGATGCTGATGCTCGGCCAGCCCAAGGCCACCGCCGAATACATCCAGGCCACCAGCCGGGTGGGACGGCACGGCGTGCCCGGACTCATCGTCACGTTCCTCAACGCCACCAAGCCGCGCGACCGTTCGCACTACGAGACGTTCGGCACCTACCACTCGGCCCTGTACCGGCACGTGGAGCCGACGACGGTCACCCCCTGGTCCGTGCCCTCCCGCAGGCGTGCCCTGCACGCGGCCCTGGTGGTGCTCGTCCGGCACGGCCTCGGGCTCAGTGCCGAGGACGCGGCCGGGGAGGTCCTGGACCGGGTCGCCGACATCAGTACGCAGGCGGAAAGGCTCGTGGAATGGGTCACGCGCAGTGATCCGGAGGCGGCGCCCGGAGTCCGCGATGATCTCTTCCGGCTGTTCCATGAGTGGCAGGAAGCGGCGCGGGAGGCGCAGAGCGACGGCAAGCGCCTGCACTACCGCACCCAGGGCAAGGGCCAGCACAACCTGCTGCGCGACTTCGACCGTGGCGGGGGCCTGTGGGAGACCCCGCACTCCATGCGCAACGTCGACCGCGAATGTCAGGTCGTGGTGAAGGGAGCCGACGCATGAGCCGCCGCAGGGTGCGCCAGGCGCAGACCGTGGTGCCCTTCGGCACCGGTGCGGTCCTCGACGTCCAGGGCGAGTCCTTCGTCGCCGCGGGCATCGGCGACTGGCCCCGCGCCCACCAGCCCGTGTCCTCGCCCCGGTTGGCCGCGCGCCTCGGTGTCAGCGGCTTCCGCGCGGCGCCGCCCGCTCCGCACGGCGCCTGGGACATCCCGGACGCCGCCGGGCCGCCGTACATCCGCTTCCCCGCCTGGCTGTTCTGTCCCGCATGCCGTCGGATGACCCACTGGCGCGTGGCCGACGAGCGGCCCGGTATGCCGCCGCGCTGCCGCAGCTGTTCGCCGCAGCGGCAGCTCACCCCGATGCGGTTCGTCCAGATCTGCCCCTCCGGCCATCTCGGCGACGTCGACTGGTGGTACTGGGCACACTCCGAACTCACCCCGGAACAGCGGGAGGCCTGCCACAGCCGCGAGCATCTGCGGTTCCGTTTCGAGGCACGAGCGACCGGTCTGGAGGCCCTGTCGGTCGCCTGCTCGGCACCGGGCTGCCCCGGTCCCTCCCGGGACCTGCTCGACGTTCTCGGTGCGAAACGGCTGCGCTGCACCGGACGCAACCCGTGGCAGCGGCGGAGCGAAGCGGTCAAGGGCTGCCCGGGGCCCGTCCAGATCGTCCAGCGCACCGCCGGAAACCTCTACTACCCCGTCGTCCACTCGGCCCTCGACATCCCCGAGAGCGGCGAGTCCGTCGCGGACGGCGAACTCGCCGAGCACGTACTCCTCCACCCCATGTGGCTCGCCCTGTGCACGGCGCCCGACGGACCGCGCGCCCCGCTCATCAGGTCCATGATCACAGAAGACACGGGGGCCGACGACGCCCTTCTCGACGCCCTGCTCGCGGAGGAGACGGGCAGTCCGGCCGACGAGCCCGCCGGACGCGCCCACCAGGTGGTGTACCCGGACCTCAGCAGCGACGAATGGGCCGCCTTCACGGCTCCCGCCCCGGAGCCCACCCGGGACTTCGTCATCCGGGAGGCGGGGCTCGGACTGGAGGACGAACAGGAGGCTCCCTGGGTGAACCTGCGGGAGAAGGTCGCTCGCGTGGTCGTGGCGGACCGGCTGCGTGAGGTCCGTGCCATCCAGGGCTTCAGCCGGGTCACCCCCACAGCCAGGTTCGTTCCCGTGGACACGGGCCGCCGGGCCCGCTGGCTGCCCGCCGTCGAAGTCTTCGGCGAGGGAGTCTTCCTGGCTCTGGACGAGCGTCGGCTGGCCGAATGGGAGCAGGACGGCGCCGTACGCAAACGGGTGCGCGGACTGCAGGCCGACCTCGACCGGGCCTTCCAGAAGGACCGGCTCGCGGCCCTCACCGGGCCCGAAATGCTGCCCCGGTTCGTCCTGCTGCACACCCTCGCCCACCTCCTGGTCCGACAGCTCTCCTTCGAGTCGGGTTACTCCACCGCGTCCCTGCGCGAGCGCGTGTACGCCCGGTCGGGCGGCGCATTTCAGGCAGGCGTCCTCGTCTACACCGCGGCCGGGGACGCCGAGGGCACCCTGGGAGGGCTCGTCCGGCAGGGCGAGCAACCCCGGCTCGCCGAAACCCTGCTGCGCCTGACCGAGAGCGCCGCATGGTGCTCCGCCGATCCCTTGTGCGCGGAACACACAGGACAGGGGTACGCCAACCTCAACCGGGCGGCCTGCCACGCCTGTTGCCTGCTGCCCGAGACCAGCTGCGAGACCGGCAACGCGCTGCTCGACCGAGTCCTGCTCGTGGGCGGGGCCGGCGTTCCCGGTTACTTCGAGGACGTCATCACGGCGGCCCGGGAGCTCGCCGCCCGGGAGATCGAGGACGATGCCTGATGAGCCTGACCTATCTGGACCTCAGCGAGGAACAGCAGGACCTGCTGCGGGACATGCCCTTCGAGGGGAACCACCTGGTCACCGGGGAGCCGGGCTGCGGCAAGAGCGTGCTCGCCTCCCAGCGCGCCGCCCTGCTCGCCCTCACCGGTGTCCGCGTCCACCTGCTCACCCGGTCCAACCTGCTCCGCCAGAACCTGGCGGTCCACGGGGACGTCGAGGTCTCCACCGTGCACGCGTGGATACACGCCTGGCACCGGGCCCGTACCGGGGAACCCGCCCCGCAGGCCGCCGAGAACTGGTTCGACTGGCCCGAGCTGTTCGCACTCGCCGCGGTCGAGGAGCCGGCGCGGCCGTTCGCCGTCGTCGTGGACGAAGGACAGGACCTGCCCCGCCCCTTCTACCGGCTGTGCCGCCTGCTCGGCGTGCCCGTCACTGTCTTCGCCGACGAGTGCCAGCGCATCACCGACACGCAGTCCACCCTCGACGAGATCAGCACAGCGGTGGGCGACTGCACTCGCCACCAGCTTCCCCACCAGTACCGCACGACCCGGCCCATCGCGGCTCTGGCCGCCCGTTATTACACCGGAGCGACACCACCGCCCCTGCCCTCGCGCACGGGGCCCGTTCCCCGGCTGTGGCGGTACGGCGACCAGCGAGCCCTGGTGGCCCAGCTCGTCGGCCACGCCGAACGGCATCCGCAGCGCACCATCGGTGTGGTGCTGCGCACGACACGGCAGCAGCTCACCCTGCACGAGCAGCTGGAACGCACCGCACCACGGCTGCGCTCCCAGGTCTACGTCGGCGGCGCCGCCGAGGGCCGCCACCGCACGCTCGACCTGCGGCGGCCCGGCATCCGTGTCATCAATCGGACCAGCGCCAAAGGGCTGGAGTTCGACAGTGTCTTCGTGCCCGACGTCCACACCGACAGCGGTGACCCGGGAGCGGCCGCGCTGAGGATGACGTACTACGTGCTTCTCACCCGGGCGCGGGAAGAGGTCCACCTCGGGTACGAGGGACACCGGGAACCGGCGCCGGTCGCCGGCATCCCCGCCGATCTGCTGCTCCGCACCGCATAAGAGACTACGTACCAGCCGGAGTTCCGCACGGGTCACCCGTGACGGGAAGGGAAGACAAGGAGCCAGCCGGGTGCGCCCCACTCTCGCCGCCGAACAGGTCGGGGACAGCCTCACCCAGTACCTGACCACCACGTTCGCCCTGGCGGACGAGGGAGAACGCCGCGCCCTGGAGGACTTTCTGCGGGACGAGCAGGACGGCATCTTCCGCGGCCCGTACCTGCGGATCCGGACCCCCTTCAAACCGGCGGGCAAGGCCTGGAAGCCGGCTCTGGACTGGGTGCCCGACGGCTTCGAACCCCACCGGCACCAGGCACAGGCCTGGCAGCGGCTGTCCACCCTGCGCGGGCCCGCCCGGCCCACGCTGATCACCACCGGCACTGGATCGGGCAAGACCGAGTCCTTCCTGGTGCCCGTGCTCGACCACTGCCGCCGCGCGCGGGCGGCCGGCCGGGACGGCGTCAAGGCGATCCTGCTGTACCCGATGAACGCGCTCGCCACCGACCAGGCCCAGCGCCTCAACGACCAACTCAAGGACCCACGCCTCGCCCAGGTGTCCGCGGCGCTCTACATCGGCGACGAGCCGGCCACCGGCTACACGCACGTGGAGACGGACCGGGCGCACATCCGAGGCAGGCGGCCCGACATCCTCATCACCAACTACAAGATGCTGGACCTGCTGCTCCAGCGCGCCGAGGACATACCGCTCTGGCAGGACGAAGCCCTCGCCTACGTCGTGGTCGACGAGTTCCACACCTACGACGGCGCCCAGGGCACGGACGTGGCCATGCTGATGCGACGGCTCGGTGCGGCCACCGGCAAGGCGCGACCGGGCCGCCCGCTCGGCGACGTCTGCCCCGTCGCCACCTCGGCGACCCTCGGCGAGAGCGCTCCCTCCGCGACAGGGGCACTCCACCTCCCGGCCGCGGAGGGCGGCGGCACCATCCTCGACGTGGCGAGTCAGGTCTTCGGCACGCCGTTCGGCCCGGACGCGGTGATCGGCGAGGACCGCATGACCGTCCAGCAGTTCGCCGGGAAGTCGGACTTCACCCTCCCCTTCCCGGCCCCGCAGGACGTCATCGCCCTCGGTGACCCGCTGCGCGACCCCGACGCCATGGACCGTCTCCTCGACGCCTTCACCCGTCGGCCCGGCGAGCACCGCGACCAGCCACCGACCCCCGTCGAACTGGGTGAGATCCTGCGCACCCACCGGCTCACCGCCGCCGTCCTCGAAATCCTCGACGGACGCCCCAAGACCCGCGCCGAGATCATGGACGCGCTGCCGCGCTACGCCTACCACTGGGGCATGGCCGTTCAGCAGCAGCCCGAGGAGGCCGCGCAGGCCCTGTCCCGGTTCATCGCTCTCCTCTCCGTCGCGCAAGGGGCGGACAGCACGGAGGAACGGCCGCGCCCGCTGCTGACGGTGGAGGTGCACCAGTGGGTGCGGTCGGTCTCGCGTGTGCTGCGCGGGGTCGGTCCCAGGCCGGAGTTCCGATGGGACGAGGACCGGCCCCGGGAGGAGCGGACGGCGTCCGCCGGCGCAGACGACGGCCCCGCGGCAGACGAGCCCGAGGGAGCTGCGGCCCTCGACTCCGCCGTACCCCCGGCCAACGTCTTCCTGCCCGCCGTGCACTGCCGGCAGTGCGGCCGGTCGGGCTGGGCCGCGCTCTCCCGTGAACACGACCGGGCCGAGCTGGAGATGAGCCCGGCGAAGATCCGGCAGGCGTCCCTCAGCAGGGACAAGCGGCTGGTGCGCGCCCTGATCGCCGCCACGGTCGCCGAGGCACACCGGTCCGCCTTCGACCCGGCCGAGGACACGGGACGGCGCGGATCCGTCTTCGTCCTCGACGCGGAAGCGGGCCGCATCCGGCCCATCGACCCCGGCAAGGACTTCGAGCGGCCCGACCGTTACGGCGTGCGGGCGGCCAAGGGCCTGAGGGACGCCGCGTTCGTCCGCGTCGACCTCATGAACGACCAGGCCGCCGCCGACGACCGCTGCCCCAACTGCGCCACCGGCAACTCCATCCGCTTCCTCGGCCGCGGCCTCGCGCCCCTGGCCGCCGCCTCCGTCACCCAGCTGTTCACCGGCGGCGAGCTGGCCCCCGGACCGGAGCGGCGCACCCTGCTGTTCAACGACTCCGTGCAGGACGCCGCCCATCGCGCGGGCTTCGTCGCCAACCGGGCCTACGACTTCTCCCTGCGCGCCCTCCTGGCCGCCCAACTGGACGAGGAGACGGCGCGACCGCTCAACGACATCGTGGCGGACTGCCTGGCCGAGGTCGTCGACCGCGACGTCCTGGCCGCTGTCGCGCCCCCGGACCTGCACGACATCCACGGTGTGGATCTGCTGCTGTCCGGCCGCAGCAAGGGCAGCCGCGCCACCTGGCAGCTGATCGGTGAGCGCCTGTCCTTCGCCGCCGTACTCGAGTTCGGACTGCGCTCCCGCCAGGGCCGCACGCTGGAACTGACCCGCACCGCCGCGGCCGAGGTCGGCCTCGCGGACCCTGCCCTGGCCGGCGAACTGGTCCGGGACCTGTTGCAGAGGACCCCGGCGCTGGTGGCCCTCCCGGACGGAACCGTGCCGGACGAGGAACGCTACCGCGGCTATGTCCGCGGCATCCTGGAACGGCTGCGTATCCGGGGCGCCGTGCGCCACCGCTGGCTCGACCCCTGGCTGGACGAGGCCGGAGTACGCCGCTGGCTGGTGTGGGGCGGGCGTCCGGCGGGCATGCCGGCCTTCCCGCCCGGCATCTCGGCACCCGCCTTCCTCCTCGACCGCGGCAAGGACAGGACACAGTTCGACACCCTCGGCTCCGCACAGAACTGGTACCAGGACTGGACCACTCGCTCCCTCGGCCTGCCCCGCGACGCGGCCGCCGAGTTCGTCCGGGCGCTGCTGCCCCGCCTGGCCGAGGCAGGCATTCTCCGTGCCCGCACGGCCAGGGACGGCGCCACTCGTGTCTACGGCCTCCAGCCCGGCCATGTACGAATCCGGGCGCTCGCCGACGACGTCGTGGGCGACGCCTATGCGCGCTGCCACGCGTGCGCCTGGCAACAGACGGTGCACCCCGATCACCTGGAGCACTGGCACCGTCAGCCCTGCCCGCGCTACCAGTGCCCCGGCACACTCCTCGCCGCCGGATCGGAGAGTTCGGAGCCCGACAGCGGCCCAGTGGTTCGCCTGCGCGACTACACCAAGGACTACTACCGGAGGCTGTACCGGGAAACCGGTGCGTACACCGTGGTGACCGCCGAGCACACCGGCGCCCTCACCCGGAAGGAACGCGAGACCGTCGAGGCCGCCTTCCGGCGTGGCACCCGCTACACCGACCCCAATGTGCTGTCCTGCACCCCCACCCTCGAACTCGGCATCGACATCGGTGCGTTGTCGGCCGTCGTGCTCGCCTCCCTGCCCAAGGGGCCCGCGAACTACGTGCAGAGGGTCGGCCGCGCCGGACGGTCCAGCGGCAATGCCTACCTCCTCACCCTCGTCGACCGCGGCCCGCGCGACCTCTACTACCTCCAGGAACCACGGCAGATGATCGCGGGTGAGATCCACCCGCCGGGCTGCTACCTCTCCGCCGCCGAGATCCTGCGCCGCCAGTACATGGCCCGCCTCATCGACCTCGCGGCCCGCGGCATGCTGCGCGGACCCGACGAGGACGGCACTCCCGAGGTCCTCCCGCTGCCGCGACTGGCCTCCGCGCTCTTCGGCGACACCGGCTGGCTGCACGACCTCACCGACGCGGCCCTGGCCCGGGGCTCGCACCTCGTGGCGGAGTTCCTGGACCTCTTCGTGGACCAGAACGACGTTTCCGCGGTGGACGAGGAAACGGCGGACGCTCTGCGCTCCTTCGCCGCCGAGGGACTGCGTCCGGCCGTCGAACGGGCGGCCGCCACCTGGGAAGAGCGTCTGACCGACCTGCGTCGCCGCCTCACCGCGATCGACGAAGCGCGCGCCCAGCTCATCGCCAGCGACCCCGAGCACGCCCGGCAGGACCGCGAGCTGCGCGCCGAACGAGCCGCCGTCGGCCGCCGATTCGCCGAGATCGGCCGGGAGAGCGCCCACGGCACCCTGGTCGACCTCGGCCTGCTGCCCAACTACAGCCTGGTGGACGGCGGTACGGAACTGGAGGCAACGCTCACCTGGAGCGAGGAGGACGAGGGCGGCAACACGGTCTACGACAGCAAGGTCGTCAGCCATGAGCGGGCAGCCCGGCTGGCACTCACGGACTACGCGCCGGGCAACCTCTTCTACTTCAAGGGCTACAAGCACCGCGTCTCCGGCCTCGACATCGGCAGCGCCGAACGCCCCAAATGGCTGGTGTGGCGGGTGTGCCCCAGCTGCGGCTATGTCCGTACGCACCGGGCCGAGGACGACACGGCCCGCTGCCCGCGCTGCCACGGCACCGCCATCGGCGACCGCGGCTGTCTGCACAGGGTGCTCCAGCCCACCCGCGTCACGTCCCGCGACCGGCGTGACGACGCCCGCGTCAGGGACGAGTCCGACGACCGCGAGCGGCTGATGTACACGGTCGTCACCGCCGTGGACATCGCCACCGACGACATCGAGTCCGCGTGGCGGCACCAACAGGCCACCTTCGGCTGGGACTTCAGCCGACGGGCCGCGGTCCGCGCGTTCAACCTCGGACAGGCCCGCTTCGATGTTCCCGCCGCCGACTCCTTCGCCGGCGAGGACGTCCGGCTCAACCCCTTCTACGTGTGCACCCAGTGCGGCGGAGCGACAGCGAAGGGACGGCCGGCACCGGACCAGTCTCCGGACGCCCTGAGCCCGTCCCTCGCACGCCGCCCCGACCGGTCCCACCACCGGCCCTGGTGCCCGCGCTTCCGGGGCCGGGGCCGACCGGACGCCGACGTCTCCCTGCTGCTCGCCCACGAACTGCACACAGAGGCCCTGCGCATCCTGCTGCCCGCCGCCACGGCCCACGTGGAGGAGCGGCTGTCCTCCTTCAAGGCGCTGTTGCGGGCGGGTATCGCCGAGACCTACGGGGGCAACCCCGACCACCTGGAGGCCGTCGTCGCCTCCATGCCGGACCAGTCCGGCGGCGGGGAGATCCGGCGCCGCTTCCTCGTGGTGTACGACACCCTCCCCGGCGGAACCGGCTATCTGCACCGCCTCGCCGACCCGGCCACCTTCCGGGACGTTCTCGTGGCGGCACGCCACCGTATCGACACCTGTCCCTGCCACGAGGAGGGCAAGGCGGCCTGCCACCGCTGTCTGCTCCGGCATGTCTCGGGCACCGAGTACGCGCACGTCAGCCGGGTGGCGGCACTCGGCATGCTGCGCGAAGTCCTGGGCGACACGGTCGAGGGCTGGGAGATAGCCCCCGTCGCCGCCACCCACGAAATCCCGCTGGGACGCCAGGTGGAGAGCGAACTCGAAGCCCGGTTCCTGGAAGGCCTCGTCGCATGGGCCCGGCGCAAGGACACCCAGGCGAGCGTCCGGCACGCCCAGGACCCGTCCGGCACCATCGCCACCGACCTGCGGCTCACCGCACCGGACGGGCACACCGTCGTCCACTGGCAGATCAAGCCCCAGGAGGACCTCGGCTGGACCCGTCCGGACTTCGTGGTCCGCAGGCTGGACGCCGAGCCCTTGCGTATCGCGATCTACCTCGACGGCTTCCAGTACCACGCTTCGGCGGACCACAACCGCATCGCCGAGGACGCGGCGCGCCGGGCCCGTCTCCGCGGCGAGGGGTGGGTGGTCTTCCAGCTGACCTGGACGGACCTCGCTCGTTGGGACGGGGAGGGCGCTGCGACCGACCGGCCGGTGTGGGAGCCCTACCAGAACAACGCCATGCGGGTGGCCGGACAGGTCCTCCAGGGACAGTACGGCGGTGATCCTCGCGAACTGCGCGACAACGTCTGGCAGAACCCGGTGGTGACGCTGCTGAAGTTCCTTGCCGACCCCGACCCGCGGCGCTGGCGGCACCGCACCCAGGCCGCGCTGTCCGGCCTGATCGCCCTGCCGGAAGCGGCGCGGACGGCGGCGACGGTTCAGGACGCGGCTGCCGTGCTCCACGGTCACCTCCTTGGCGAGGACGGCGCGGGGACCGGCGGCCAGGGGCCCGTCCAGGTGGTGCGAGTGGCCGACGCGAACGGCTGCCCGCTGGTCCTCGCGGTCGACATGTCCCCGGGCCCCGTGGACGCGGCCTGGACCGCACTCGCCGTTCTGGACGACAGCCCCGACGCCGTGACCAAGGACCCGGCGGCCCACCAGCGGCGCTGGCAGGCCTGGCTGTACTGGGGCAACCTCCTCCAGTTCCTCGGCGAGGGCGACGGCGACGCCCGGCAGCTGGCCGCGAGCCGGCTGCCGCACTTCGACACCGCCCAGCTCTCGATCGCCGCAGGCATCGTCGGGCAGGGCGGCGAGCGGCCGCAAGTGGCCCGGGATCCGGCCTGGGACGAGGTGCTGCCCCTCCTCGACGCCGAGGAACCGGCACTCCTCGACCTCGCCCGCCGCCTGGCCGAGGCGGGCGTGCCCGCCGGCCAGGCGGGATACGAACTGGGCGACGCGGGCTGGCAGGCCGAACTGGCCTGGCCCACCGCGAAGGCTGCCGTCGTCCTGGCCGCGCAGGAGGACGAAGGACCGGACTTCGAGGCCGCGGACCGCGACCGTGCCTACGCGGACGCGGACTGGGACGCCCGGACCGCCGTCCAGTGGGACTCCACCGGCCTCGCACGACGTATCACCGGCACGAACCGCACGGGAGACGAACGATGACCACGCCCACCTCCGCCGCACCGGCCAAGGTCACGCTGCGCCTGCTGGAGAAGACCGACCGGGAGATCGTCAGGCTCGACCGTGCGATCGTGGGCGCCGTCTACAAGTTCCAGCACGACTTCCGGGCCAACCCCCGTCACCCCGGCCTGCGGCTGAAGCAGCTGGAAGGCCACGACCGCCTGTACTCCGCGCGCGTCAACGCCGACTACCGGGCCCTTCTGCTGCATCTGAGCGAGTCCGAGTGGCTGCTGGTGGCGGTCAAGCACAGGGGCAATGTGTACGAGAACCTGGACCGGCTCTCGTACGGCATCAACCAGGTCACCGGCAGCATCGACTACGTCGACCTGGAGATCGTCGAATCCGGCGTGCTGCGCAAGGGCAGGCCGCCCGCGGCGCAGGCCACGCCCCAGCAGGACCCCGCCCCGTCCCGGCCCGCGCGGGAGCGTCCGCTGTTCGCGGACGTGACGCCCGACCAGCTGGCCACGCTCGGCGTGGCGCAGCCCCTCATCCCGGTCGTCGGACGGCTCACCACCGACGAGGAGTTGCTCGGCCTCGTCGAGTACGCGCCCCGGCACACCGGCGAAGTGCTGCTGCGGCTGCGGGACGCCCCGTACGAGCAGGTCCTCGAAGAGGTCACCCGGCCCGTGGAGGTCAAGGACGTCGACCCGGAGGACTACCAGGCGGCGGTCGAGCGTACCGACACCACGGTCATCACGACCGACAAGGATCTCGAAAGCATCATCGAGGAGGGCGACTTCGGGCGCTGGAAGGTCTTCCTCCACCCCACCCAGAAGCGGCTCGTGGACCGCCGGTACTCCGGCCCGGCCAAGGTCGGCGGCGGTCCGGGCACCGGCAAGACGATCGTCGCCCTGCACCGGGTGAAGCACCTCGTGGACCGGCTCGGCCCCGGCCACGGCAAGCAGGTCCTGCTCACCACCTTCAACAAGAACCTGGCGGCGGACCTGCGCGCGCGGCTGCTGGCCCTCGGCGGCCCCGAGACCGTCGCCAGGGTGGAGATCGCCCACGTCGACCAGCTGGCGACCCGCGTGGTGCGGGAGGCGGACCCGGGCGGAGGCAAGAGCCGGATCGACGACACACGCGCCCTGAACGAGTGGCGGCAGATACTGCTCGAAACCGGCGAGACCAAGTGGGACGCCGAATTCCTGATGGACGAGTGGACTCAGGTCGTCCTCGGTCAGGCGGTCAACTCCCGTGCCGGATACTTCAAGGCGCGCCGGGCCGGTCGGGGCAGGAGCATCACCCGCGTGGACCGGGCCGAGATCTGGCAGCTGACCGAACGGTTCACCCAGCGGCTCGACGAAAAGAACCTGGAGACCCACCGCCAGGTCGCCGAACGGGCCGCTCGCCTGGAGGTCGAACGCACGTCGCGGATCGAGGCTGCGGCGCGGGCCAAGGAAGAACGTGGCGGACTCGGCAATGTGCACGCCGAGTCCGCGACCGGCGCCTGGCAGCGACACCGCTACCGGCACATCGTCGTCGACGAGGCCCAGGACCTGGCCGCCGCCCACTGGAAGATGCTGCGGGCCATGGTCGCCTCCGGGCCGGACGACATCTTCCTGGTCGGCGACACCCACCAGCGCATCTACGACAACCGCGTCACCCTGGGCAGCCTCGGTGTACATATTCGCGGCCGCTCCGCCAAGCTGACCCTGAGCTACCGGACGACTCGCGAAATCCTCAAGTCCGCCCTCGGCATGCTCGGCGACGAACGCTACGACGATCTGGACGGCGACGAGGAGACGCTGGCCGGGTACCGCTCGGTGCTCTACGGCAGCGACCCGGTGGTGCGACGCACCAATTCCGCCGAGGACGAACTGGACGCGATCACCGAACAGATCACGGCCTGGCACGACATCCGCCGTGAGGACATCGCGGTGTGTGTCCCGACGAACGACATGGTCACCCAGGTGGCAGTGCGTCTGGCGAAGAACGGCATCGTGTCCACCGAGATCACGGCCGACGGCCCGCGGGGCGACGAAGGCGTGCACATCGGCACGATGTACCGGTTCAAGGGTCTTGAGTATCAGCGGATGATCATCGCGGGCGTGCAGCGGGGGCTCGTCCCAAGGGCATCGGTGGAGGCGCTGCGCCGGACCGATCCGCCCCGGTACCAGGCGGAGTGCAAGCGGGCCCGCTCGCTGCTCTTCGTCGCGGCGACCAGGGCCAGGGACGCGCTCACCATCGTCTGGCAGGGCGAGCCCAGCCCTCTGCTGGGAGATCTGCCGGTCACTGCCGGTACGCGCTGAGGGGATGCCGTTCCCGCACGGGCCGTACCGGCATCCGCCGGTCGCGCGGGGTCCGGGACGTATCGCGCGTCCTGGCGTGGACTGCCGAGAACCGCCCGTGGCGGGTGCGGCAGTCCACGCCTCGTCAGCCTGAGCGGTCACCTCTGCCGTGTGCGCGCCGATGACGACGCCGCCGACCTCCTTGGCGATGCTGATCACCAGCGCGTCGACCATGGCCGGCAGCAGGCTGCCTTTGTTCGTTGCTCCTGGGAAGTGTGCTGTGACAGCATTCGGCGGGTGTTCGATAACGGGGATGAGATGGCGGAGCCGCCTGCCAGGCATTCAAAGATCGCCGACTTGGCCGACTGGCCTGCGCCTGACGTGCCGGCGGCCCCGTGTGAGGCGCCGGGCCCGGTTCCTGCCATGACGCCGGAGGTTGATCCGACGGCGGCGGCTCGACACGAATTTGCTGTGTTGCTGGGTGAGTTCCGGCGTACGGCGGTGCTGGTGCCGCTGGATGAGGCCGGGGATCTGTGGTCGGCGGAGCAGAACGGTGTGCGCTGGATCTGTGCGTTCTCGGACGAGGAGGCGCTGGCCCGGTTCGCGCGGGCTCGTGGGGAGGCCGGGCGGGAGTGGGCGTATCAGGCGGTGTTGGGGGCGCGGTTGTTGGATGTGATGGTGCCGTTGTTGCCGGGGCCGGCGGGGGTGGCGCTGGATGCGGGGAGTGAGGACGGCGGGATGTTGTTTCCGCCGGTGGCGGGGATTGTGCCGGATGCGGTCGCGGTGGATCTCGGGGGGATGCAGTGAGCGGGCAGAGTTCTGATCTTCAGGTGCCGCCGGAGGCGTTGGCTGCGATCGCGAAGGGGATCGATCTGGCGCATGCGGAGTTGAAGGATCTCGGCATGATCGGGCAGGCGTCGATGGGGCGGGGGTTCTCGGATCTTGCCCTGTCGGGGCTGGAGTTGGGGCATGGCGGGCTGACGTCGGAGTTCGAGACGTTCTGCAACCGGTGGGAGTGGGGCGTGCGGGCGCTGACGCAGAAAGGCAACAACTTCGCCCTGGGGGTGGGGTTGTCGGCGGGGTCTTTCGCGGAGCAGGAGCAGTACGTCAAGGACTCGTTCAAGATCGGCGTGAACTCTTTGAACGGGAATCCGCACCTGTCCGAGGACGAGGTGAAAACCATGAGCTGGGACACGATCAGCAAGCAGACCGCATATGACGACCCGGACTTCAGCATGGAGTCGATGCTGAAGGCGGATGAAGAGGTGAAGCAGACCTGGAAGGACACCGCCTACGACGTGGAGGACGCCGCGCTCGACTCGATGGAACGCACCGGGCTGGTGGACCCGGCGGTGCGAGCAGCGGCGGACGAGCGGCTGAAGGAGCAGCTTGATCCGTCGCAGGAGACGATTGATCAGGCCGAGCAGCCGCGGTGGGGGGAGAGTCGCTGATGGTGGACTGGGGGAAGCTCGGCGGAGATCTCTACGACGGTGCCGGCAAGCTGGTCGACAAGGGCAAGGAGCTCGTCGGCGAGGGGATCGACAAGGGCACCGATTTCGTCGGCGCCGGTCTGGAGAAGGTCGGCGCCGACGACTGGGCGGACGCGGTCGAGGACTGGGGCGACGAGACCGCGTCCTCGCTCGGTGCGGAGGTCGGTGAGAAGCAGCTCGGACAGACCGAGGAAACGGATGAGCTGATCCACGGCAGGCCGGAGAAGATCAGCGCCGCGGTGAAGAACCTCCGCGACTTCCAGAAGGCGTTCGATCTCGTCGGCGGCGGGATGAAGAAGCTCGACTCCGGCCACTGGAAGGGTGAGGCCGCCGACGCGTTCCGGGCGGCGTTCGAGACCCTGCCGACCGACTGGCTGCGTGCGGCGGATGCGTTCGAGGATGCGGCCAAGGTGCTGGAGACGTATGCCGGGACGGTCACGAGCGCGCAGGGCAAGGCCCGTGAGGCGATCGCTCTCTACAAGGAGGGCAAGCAGGACTACGAAACCGCTGCTGCCGCGTTCCGGGAGAAGGCGGCAGCGTACAACGCGGTCCGCAACACCGATCACCCGCTCCCACACCCGGGGCAGTTCTCCGATCCGGGGGTGGCGAAGCGGCAGCACGCTCAGGAGATCCTTCAGGGCGCGCGGCAAGCACGCAACGAGGCCGCCGAAGCGGCCAAGAGCGCGATCGCCGCGGCGATGGCCCACGCCCCGAAGGAACCCACCGGTCTGGACCGGGCGAAACAGGAGTTCGTCGACTACGAGGTCGGCCAGGGCATCGAGCTGGCCCACTTCGGCGGCGGAGTCATCAAGGGCACCGCGGGCCTGCTGAACTTCGTCCGCTCGGTCAACCCCACCGACCCCTACAACCTGACGCACCCGGCCGAGTACTACAAGGGCGTCAACATGACGCTCGCCGGCCTCGTCTCCACCGCCGCCAACCCCGACCGGGCACTCAAGAACGCCTGGGACGCCGCCAAGGGCGACCCCTCCGAATTCTTCGGCCGCTTCGTCCCCGAGTTGGTCGGGACCAAGGGCGGCGGTCTGATCAAGGGCGGCCTGCGGGCCGGGATGAAGGACGCCGTAAAGGGGGGACTTAAACCGGGCCCCGGGCGGAAGGGAGTCGAAGACCCGGCGAAGCCGTCCCGTACCGAGAGGGCACCTGAGAACGACCCGTCGGACCCGATCGACCTGGCAACCGGCACGATGTACCTCCCACAGACCGACCTCGCTCTGCCCGGCACACTTCCCCTCGTCTTCCGTCGCCGCGTCGCTTCCGACTACCGGGTCGGCCGCTGGTTCGGCCCCTCCTGGGCATCCACCGCGGACCAGCGCCTGGAGATCGACTCCGAAGGAATCGTCTTCATATCCGAGGACGGCCTGCTGCTGTCCTACCCCCATCCCGCACCCGGCGTCCCGGTCCTGCCCAGCCACGGCCCCGAATGGCCACTGGACGTGAACCCCGACGGCGACTACACGCTCACCAACCCGGACACGGGCCACGTCCGGCACTTCACCACACGTCACAGCACCGAAGCACTGCTCGCACAGATCGACGACCGCAACGGCAACTGGATCACCTTCGAGTACGACGCATCCGGGACACCGACATCGATCGTCCACCACGGCGGCTACCACCTCGAACTCACCACCGACAACGGCCGCATCACCGCCCTGCGCCTCAAAGGCGGCGCCCCCGACGGCACCGACCAGCAAATCCTCGCCTACGGCTACACCGACGGTCACCTCACCGACATCACCAACTCCTCCGCCAGCCCCCTGCGCTTCAGCTACGACGAGCGCGGCCGCATCACTTCTTGGACCGACACCAACAACAGCCGCTACGACTACACCTACGACGACCAGGACCGCTGCATCACCGAAGGCGGCGTCGAAGGCCACATAGCACTACGCCTGGACTACGACGGCATCGACCCCGCGACCGGCCTACGGGTCACGACGGCGACCGCCAGCAGCGGCGCCGTCCACCGATACCTGATCAACGACGCACACCAGATCGTCTCGGAGATCGACCCGCTCGGCGCGGTGACCCGCTTCGAACGTGACCGCCGCAACCGGCTGCTGTCCCGCACTGACCCTCTCGGCCACATCACCCGCTTCACCTGCGACGAGACAGGACGACTGACCACCGCGGTCCGCCCCGACGGCCTGGAATCATCCGTGCAGTACAACGATCTCCGGCTACCAGTCCGCGTCACCAACCCGGACCGGACCGTGGTCGAGTACGCGTACGACGAACGCGGCAACCGAACCGCGGTCACCGACCCGTCCGGCGCCATCACCCGCGCCGCCTACAGCCAAGCCGGTCACCTGATCTCCGTGACGGACGCACTTGGCAGCACCACCCGCATCCGCAGCAACACCGCCGGACTGCCCATCGAGATCACCGACCCACTCGGTGCCACCACCCGCATCGCCCGCGACGCCTTCGGCCGCCCCACCACGCTCACAGACCCCCTCGGCGCCATCACCCGCCTGGAATGGACGGTCGAGGGCAAACTCTCCTGCCGCACCGACGCGGACGGCGCCACACAGTCCTGGACCTACGACGGCGAGGGCAACTGCCTGACCCACACCGGCGCCTCCGGCGGCGTCTCGAGCTACGAATACACCCACTTCGACCTTCCGCTCGCCAGCACCCGCGCCGACGGCGGCCGCTACGAGTTCGAGCACGACAACGACCTGCGCCTCACCCGGGTCACCAACCCGCAGGGCCTGACCTGGACTTACGAGTACGACGCGGTTGGCAACATCGTGTCCGAGACCGACTTCGACGGGCGCACCCTGACCTACCGTGTGGATGCCGCGGGTCAGCTCGCCGAGCGGGTCGACGCGCTCGGCGGCACCATCTCGTTCGTCCGTGATCAGCTCGGCCAGGTGCTCCGCAAGAACGTCGACGGCCGGGTGACGACCTACGCCTACGACAGGGCCGGACGCCTGCTGGAAGCGATTGGACCGGACAGCGAACTCCGGTACCAGTACGATCGCCGCGGACAGGTCAAGACCGAGCTGGTCGACGGCCGCCCCCTTGTCTACGCCTACGACAACCTGGGCCGCCGAATCCGCCGCACCACACCGACCGGTCATGTCACGTCGTACTCCTACGGCGCCGACGGCCTGCCCGAGCAACTGACCACCGGCGGCCTGCGGGTCGACTTCACCCACGATGCCGCCGGTCGTGAACTGGTCCGCGCCTTCGGGGACGCGATCGCCATGACATCGGCCTGGGACGAGGCCGGACGGCTCGCCGCGCAGCACATCACGGCAGGAGCCCGGGCCGTCAACAGCCGCGCCTACGCCTACCGCGGCGACGGGCATCTGCTCTCCGTCGCGGACCGGCTGTCGGGCACCCGCACCTTTGATCTCGACCGCATGGGCCGCGCCACCGCTGTCCATGCCCCGGGCTGGACGGAGCGGTACGCGTACGACGACGCGGGCAACCAGACCTCGGCGTCCTGGCCGGACCGGCACCCGGGCAGCGAGGCCACCGGGGAGCGCGCCTACAGCGGCACCAGCATCACCCGCGCCGGAGGCGTCCGCTTCGAGCACGACGCCCTCGGCCGGGTCACCCTGCGTCAGAAGACCCGCCTGTCCCGAAAGCCCGACACCTGGCGCTACAAGTGGGACACGGAGAACCGTCTCACCTCCGTCACCACCCCCGACGGGACCCGGTGGCGGTACCGCTACGACCCCCTGGGCCGCCGCACCGCGAAGCAGCGTCTGGCAGCCGACGGCGAGACCGTGGTCGAGGAGGTCCGTTTCACCTGGGACGGCCTCACTCTCTGCGAACAGACCAGCCACCGACCGGACGGCCCGAACACGGTCACTCTCACCTGGGACCACCGGGACGTCGTCCCACTGGCCCAGACCGAGCGCATCTTGACGGTTGGCAGCCAGCAGGAGGAGATCGACCGGCGGTTCTTCGCCATCGCCACCGACCTCATCGGCACCCCGACCGAGCTGATCGACGAGTCCGGCGACATCGCCTGGCGCAGCCGAAGCACCCTCTGGGGCACCACCGCCTGGGCCCGTGACAGTAGCGCCTACATCCCGCTGCGCTTCCCCGGCCAGTACTACGACCCCGAAACCGGGCTCCACTACAACTGCTTCCGCCATTACGACCCGGAGACCGGCCGCTACACCTCCCCTGACCCCCTCGGCCTCGCTCCCGCGCCGAATCCCATCGGCTACGTGGACAACCCGTACGCGGGGTGCGACCCGCTTGGTTTGATGCCCAAGTACACGAAGGAGGAGAAGGAGGAAAAGAAGGCCCAGCAGGCCAGGGAAAGGGCCGCCAAGGCCGTGGACGGGATCATCGAGAGGGCGCAGGGCGGGGCCTTCCGCAAGCACCCCAAGTATCACGGGGACGAGGGACACGGTTTCACCGACGAACGGGTCTTGGAAATCTTGAAGAATCCGGACGCGGTGTACCAGTCGACGGGTAGCGCCGGAAAGCTCGTCTTCCGGCAGGGCGAGGATATCGTCGTGACCCATGGGCCCGGCTCCCAAGCCGGCCAGGCCATCACGGCGTACGGGCCTTCGGGCATCAAGGGCGAGTCCGGCGCGACGGCGCTGGGCGGTAAGGCCACGGATCCCGGTGCGCCAGTCACACATGAGGACATTGTGAGGGGACGAATCCCCAGCAAGGACGGATTTATGCCCCGCGCGGATCAAGTGAGGCAACACTGACCATGAGGCTGACCTTCGACAACGACTGGCACGCAACGGTGACGGGCGAACCGCTGCCCATCACACCTCGTTTTTCGGGCAACTCTTTGTACATCGCGCACTACAAGGACGTGAAGGAGCGTGAGCGCTTCCTCCTGGACACCTTCGGTAGCCAGGAGTGGCTGTGGGACACCCCGGACACGCTTGGGTTCGACCGGGCCAGCCGTGAGCTGATCGGCGCCGAGTTCGAACTGCCCTGCGAGTCCGCCTCCGCCGAGGACTGCGCCCGCCTCCCCTCCACGCCCCCCGTTCTCCCGGGCGGGCTGCGCGCGGACGAAGAGCGGAACTGCCGCCTTGAGGTGACCTCGGTGCTGTGCCGTGCGCCCGGGGACGCCGTGCTGACCTGTCTGCGCGACCTCGACGTCCTCGACGAACCGCTGGAGGCCCGCATCGGCATTGCTCCGGACGTGGCGCTCCTGGTCCAGCACGGCTCCATCATCGGCTGGAGCCTGACCGATCCCGCGCGCTATCTGACCACCGGTTACGCCGCCCCCAACCCCGCCCCGCCGTCCCCGGCCACCCGTCGACTGCTCAGCGCATGCCTGGACCTGATCACTGATCCGCTGCTCGACGACGTGATGGACCGCGAGCCGGCCGCGCTGGCCCGGCTCCGGACGGTCCACCAGGCCCTGCAGACCCAGCGCGAGGACCGGCACCGAGCCGACGCGCTGCTTGCGCTCATCGCCAACTTGGTGGAGGACTACAGGAACTGGTGACGGACGGTGCCGCCGAGTGAGCGGATGCGTTCGAGGACGCGGCCAAGGTATTGGAGACGTATGTGGGGACGGTCACCAGCGCGCAGGCTGGCGAGTTGATCGCTCTCTGCAAGGAGGGCAGGCAGGACTACGAGACGGCGGCTGCCATGTTCCGGGAGAAGGCGGCGGCCTACAACGCGGTCCGCAACACCGATCACCCGCTCCCGCACCCGGGAAAGTTCTCCGATCCGGGGGTGGCGAAGCGGCAGCGTGCTCAGGAGATCCTGCAGGGCGCGCGGCAAGCACGCAACGAGGCTGCCGAAGCGGCGAAGGGCGCGATCACCGCTGCGATGGCCCACGCCCCGAAGGAACCCACCGGTCTGGACCGCGCCAAGCAGGAGTTCATCGACTACGAGGTCGGCCAGGGCATCGAGCTGGCCCACTTCGGTGGCGAAGTCGTCAAGGGCACCGCGGGCCTGTTGAACTTCGTCGAGGAGGCACACCAACGTGCTGGATAACGTGCCGGAGAAAGCAGCCCTGAGCATCGAATCCATCGAGTCCGTGACGCCGGGCGTTACCGACTCGGCGGACGACGTCGCCGTGTGCGTGGTCCGCTGCGTTGAGGGGACGGCACGGCTGGGCATGGTGTTCCAGCACCCGGGTTCCGTAGTCGGCCCGGGCGCGGCCACGCCAGGGTTCTTGCTGACCGCCATTGAGTGGTACGGCAAGCAGGTCGAGCAACTGGACACCGTTCACTCCGGCAAGGTCACGCTCACCGGAGCCGGAGCGGAGACGCTGGCCAAGCGCGATGTCCTGAACTCGGCACCGCGGCACTGAACGACCCCGTCGGCCCGGCCGCCGAAGACCTCACCCCTCCTGGGGGCCGGCGGGGCAGTTACCGGCCCGCTCACGTGGCTGCAACCGTCGGCCCGCACGTGCGTCACCTGCGCCGGAACGCCCGAACGATCTCTTCCGAAGCGTCGAGAACGATCGAGTGGGAGCCGTCGATCCGGGACACGATGGCCTCGCGCGGACCGTGCCGCCATGCGTCGCTGCCGTAGAACGTCTCCTCCTGAATACGGTGTTCCTCAAGAGAAGCGAACGCGCGGATCAGGTACGCCTCCTCGTGCCCACCTTCTGCCACTAGGGAAGCCCCGCAGTCCACAACCCGGATACCGGCTTTCTCCAGCAACGGCACAGACTCCTCCCGCATGACGCGAACGAACTCGTCACCGGTGCCCGGCTTCAGCCGGTACGTGCGGATCTCAAGAATCACAGCCACTCTCCTGTGGTATGCGGGTCAAGACTCGGCGCAGCGCCGATGTCCATCACCCCCCGACACTACTGGCGACCTCTGACACCCTGACAGGGAGAAAAGCTGACCGTCACCCTGCAGGCCGCTTAATCGCGGACCGAGTCGTTACCAGGAAGCTCACCGATTCGCGAACGAAGACTACGATTGGGAACAGCACATTCCGCTATTCAAGCGGGAAGATTTGGAAGGTGAATGATGATGGCTTCGCTCGTGTATTTTCGAAAGATTTCCGAATCAGCCGAATCGGTCGAATATGTCTTCGGATTCGACACCAATGACCCTCCTCGTCGACTAGTGATGGACACGAAGAGTCGCAGATCTCGACCGATTGACGGAGAAATCGATTATGCATTCCTGAAAGCGTCACGTAAAATTAATGCGCTTTACGAAGAGACATCCCAGTGGCCTGAGCGCGGAATGAGCGTCAGCTAAATATGCGGCAAGGTCGGGACTACGCTTGCACCTGTTTCGGCGCCCTCTCCCCTGGCTGCCATTCACGCCGTGACAGGTGTCGACGTGGAGCCAACTATCACCGTCGCGAAGGGGTAAAAATCCGCCCTTGCGGAACTTGATCGCCTGTGGCGGGCACATATTTCCGATCGACTGGGCCCTTCGGGGAATATCGAATTCATCGTCCTGTCACCCGGAGGTGGGGGTGCTGCTGTCGGTTGGGTTCGGGTGAGATGCGCCATCGGGCTAAACCTTCCGTCAGGGATCGCTGCAGTGACTGATTCGCCAGAATTTCTCAGCAGACGGAAGTTGTCTGTTCGCGGTTTCCGAGGAGGATGACGAATACTGGATCATTGCCCGAAATTTCAATTAAGGCCGTGTCCTGCTTGGCGAGAAAGAGCGAGGGTAACTCTGATCTTGAGGTGCCGCCGGAGGCCGCGATGCGAGGCACCCCGGCCGGCCTCGCACCCCGGCCAGGAAGCCCTCGGCGCACGTGAGTACACCGGCACGACCATCACTCGCGCGGGCAACATCCGCTACGAACACGACGCCCTCGGTCGGCGCACGGCCGAGAGACCCGCGCTCTCCTCAACGAACGTGGCCTCCATGGCCGCATCGCGCCGACGCGGGTCAGTTCGTTTCGCCAGGGCCAGGTGGCGGAGCCGCACGGGCCCTACCGGCATCCGCCGGTCGTGCGGGTGGCTTAGGGCTGTCCCGTAATCCCTGGTGGGCGCGCGACGACAGCTGCGGCACCTCGCCGCGTTGTCGGAACGCCCGAATACATCCAGTATTCGGGCGTCCCTCCGCCTTGCGATGCACCACATCTGACGCCGCGCGCTGATCCACCACGGATTACGGGACAGCCCTTTGGCAGGCGAACAGGCCGGACAGGTCTTCGAACGCCGGCGCGGCCGGGGTGCCTCGTCCTGTCGGAAGGTGATGCGGGGATGTCGGGTCAACGCTGGAGATCAGGCTCCGGGTCCACGAGCACGCAGCGGGTGCCGCTGTAGATGGTGGGCATGCAGCGGTTGCAGTGGACGCACAGGGACGTGCTGCTGGTTCCGGCCGTGTAGCGGTTGACCAGGTCGGGCTCGCGCAGCAGGGCGCGGCCCATGGCCACGAAGTCGAAGCCCTCGGACATGGCCTGTCGAGCGGTCGCGAGGTCGGCGATGCCGCCGAGCAGGATCAGCGGCAGGTCCAGTGCGGCGCGGAACTGACGGGCCGACTCCAGCAGGTACGCCTCCTGGTAGGGGTAATCGATCAGGAAGCGCCCGCCGAACGCCTGCACGCCGAGCCGCTGCGGCTGTGGGAAGGCGGCGGCGAACTGGCGTAGTGGCGCTTTGCCGCGGAAGAGGTACATCGGGTTGAGCAGGGAGCTTCCCGCGGTGAGCTCCAGCGCGTCGACCGTACCGTCTTCCTGGAGCCACCGAGCGAGCTGCAGACTCTCGTCCAGCCAGATGCCCCCGGAGACACCGTCGTCCATATTCAGCTTGGCGGTGACGGCGATCCGGTCGCCGACCGCGTCGCGCACCGCGCGGGCGGCCCCTCGCGCGACCGCGGCCCGGTTGGCGAGGCTGCCGCCGTACCGGTCCCGGCGCCGGTTGAGCTTGGGGCTGAGGAACGCGCTGGCGAAGTAGTTGTGACCGAGATGGATCTCCGCGGCGTCGAAGCCGGAAGCGACGGCGACCTTCGCGGCCTCACCGTGCGCCCGGATGATCCGGGCGATGTCGGCCTCGGTGGCAGCCCTGGTCGTTCTCATGCTGAGTGGACTGAACCGGCGGGTGGGGCCGAGCGCCGGGCTGCGGTTGGAAGCGGCATCGGCGACCGGTCCGGCGTGGCCGATCTGCGCCGACACCGCGGCGCCTTCGGCGTGCACAGCGTCTGTCAGACGGCGCAGGCCGGGGACGGCTTCGGGGCGCATCCAGATCTGGCGACGCTCGGTGCGGCCCTCCGGGGTCACTGCCAGATAGGCGACGGTGGTCATGCCCACCCCGCCGGCCGCGGGTCTGCGGTGATACTCGATCAGCTGGTCGGTGACCAGTGCGTCCGGGGTGGCACCCTCGAAGGTTGCAGCTTTGACAATGCGGTTGTGCAGAGTCAGTGGGCCGAGCCTCGCCGGGGCGAGGACATCGGGGACGTTACGAGGCACCGATGCGAACATCAGTCAGGCATCCTCTCGTGCGCGTGGACGACGGAACAGATCCCACACAGCAGTGCGATGACGTCATGTCGGTTCGAGCCGTTCGGTGTGCAGGCCGCCGAAGGCTGGTCCGTGCCGCGGCGGGCAGGCGTGCCCTGCAGGAGAGCACAGTCTCCCTGCACTTTCAATCACGAGTGCGGATGTGCAATTGACCCTCGCCCGGCGTGACGCCTTCTCGGCATAACCTTGTCCGCCGCACTTCCATTGTTAACGCATGTGCGTTAGCTTCCGCGTCATGGACAGCCAGAGCGCAACTACCAGGCTCTATCTGATCGCGACCGCTGAGCGCCTTTTCGCGGAGCACGGCATCAACGCCGTCTCCATGCGGAAGATCGCCGCGGATGCCGGCCAGCGCAACGACAACGCGGTCCAATACCACTTCGGCTCCAAGCAGGGTCTGGTAGACGCGATCTTCAAGCATCGTCAGGTGCCGATCGACGTGCGCCGCATGGCCCTGATCGACGCATTCGACCGTGAGGGGCGGGGCGACGACCCGTACGCGATCGCCGAGGCGTTCGTCCGGCCCCTGGCCGAACTGCTGGACGATGCGCCGTCGGGCAGTTGGTACTTGCGGTTCTGCGTGCAGGCTGCCTACACCGTGCACCGCGATGTCGCCACGCTGACGCTGAGCGACCTGGAATCGCGTCCCGGTGCGCTCGGCCTGGCGGTGCTGCGTGAGCGCGCCTGTCGGATGCTGCGCGACACCCTGCCCGAGCCGCTGGTCGCACAGCGCTGGTGGCACTTCACGGGTTTCCTCGCCCACGCGCTCGCCGACCTCGAAGCCCGCCGGCATGCAGGCGGGCTGCACCACCTGGGCTCCGCTGAGCTCTTCGTCGCCGGCCTGCTCGACTCGGCGGCGTCTGTCCTCACGGCGCCGTGCCGCCCATCGACCTCGCGACTGGCGAAGACCGAGTCCGGCGCGGCGGTTCGTGGCGGCTGAACCCGGCGCGGCCCGTACGCCGCGGACCCGGAACCTCGCACCCCGTGCCCAGAACCGTCCCAGGGAGGACTGCCATGACCACCCCCAAGTCCGGAACTGATCGCCCGGTCTTCGACAACGGTGTATCGGCCGTGCCCGTCCGCGAGCTGACCCCCACCGGAGGCTTCGGTCCCCGTGCACCGTACGAGTTGTTCGAGCTCGCTCCGTGCAGTCCGACCATCGGCGCCGAGATCTCCGGCGTCGACCTGGCCCGGCCCCTCACGCCGGAGCTGCACCAGGAGTTGCACCGCGCGCTGCTGGAGTGGAAGGTGCTCTTCTTCCGCGACCAGCACCTGACGCCCCACCAGCATGTCGACCTCGCGCGCTGGTGGGGCGTCCCGGAAGTTCACCCCTTTCTGCCCAAGGCCGACCTGCCCGAGGTGGTCCGGCTCTCCCGCGGTGCCGACTCCCCGGCCGTGGAGAACGTGTGGCACTCCGACGTCTCCTTCGAGACCATGCCGCCCATGGGGTCCATCCTGCGCGCCGTACACGTGCCCGACGTGGGTGGCGACACCTTGTGGGCGGACATGGCAGCCGCCTACGACGGACTGCCCGAGGCGACGAAGTCGCAGCTGGAGGGCCTGTGCGCCGTTCACGACTTCACCCAGTCGTTCGGCAAGCAGCTCAGCGCCGAGGATCTCGCACGCGCGCAGGAGAAGTACCCCCCAGTGGTGCACCCCGTGATCCGCACGCTTCCCGAGTCCGGCCGCAAGCTCATCTACGTCAACCGGATCTTCACCAGCCGCATCGAGGGCCTGGAGCCGGAGGAGAGCCGAGAACTCCTGGATTTCCTCTTCGATCAGGCCCGTCACCCCGAGTACCAGTGCCGCCTGCGCTGGCGCCCCGGCACCGTTGCCTTCTGGGACAACCGCGCCGCCCAGCACTACGCCAACGGCGACTACTACCCCCACACCCGTGTCATGGAACGCGTGACCATCCTCGGTGATCGTCCCGAGTGACCAAGGGACCCGAGTGACCAAGGGACCCGAGTGACCAAGGGACCCGAGTGGCCAAGGGACTCGAGTGGCCAAGGGACGTGTGTGCTCCCCGCGCCGGGTAGCTCGCCGAAATGCGAGCACTGCCAGGAATTCCGCTCTCTCCAGTACGAGGAAGGGGCAACATGGAGTCATCACGGTCGCAGGAACGGCGCCGAGGACATCACACAATCCGCGTGATCTTCTGGCTTGCCGGCCTCTACTTCGGCTGGCGTTGGGCCAGCGAACCCGGTCCGGCGTGGCGGCACGCCCTGCACGTGCTGTTCATCATGCTCGCCGCCATGATTGCGGTGCACCTGGTACAACGGTGGCGCAGTCGGCACGACAGAGGCGAGGGCGTCCTCGGGAGCGTCCCCCTGCACGCTCTCTTCCTCGCCAAGCTCGCTCTGGTCGCTTCGGCGCTCGCCCTCGAGTACCTGTTGCGGTGCTGGATTGCCCCACAGCCCGCCCGAACCATCGTCGGAGTCGGGCTGGGTGCGGCCTTCGCCATCATCGGCCTTGTCCTGCACCGGCGACACGACAGCCTGCGACCCGAAGTGGAAGGTCGCTCCTGACACAGATCGCCGTCGAGGACGCGTTTGCCGGTGGGGGCGGACCGGCACGGGGGTGCCACGGTCACGGGGGAGTGCCTTCCAACGGTCGCGGGGCCGGTCAGTGGTTGAAGGCCAGGAGTTTGGCGATGCCGTTGCGCTGGATCTCGGAGGTGCCGGTGAGGATGCGGAACATGCGGATCTTGCGGAAGAGGTACTCGATCTCGTTGCCTTGCGTGAGTCCTTCCTTGCCGTGGATCTGGACGGCCTCGTCAAGGATGCGGAAGGCGGACTCGGCGACGAACAGCTTGCACATGAAGGCTTCCGTGTGGACCTCGCGCCCCTCGTCCAGCGCCGCCAGCGCGGCGTACGTCATGGAGCGCGCGGCGTAGAGTTCGGTGGCCATGTCGGCGACCTTGTGCTGGATGGCCTGCAGCATGAGCAGGGGCTGTCCGCCCGCGACCGTGCGCGTCCGGGTCCGGTTCAGCGTCAGGTCGAGGGCCCGGCGGGTCGCGCCGAGCACTGTGGGGCAGTGCAGCAGTCGGTTGGTGGTCACCCGGCCCAGCGCGATGCGCATGCCCCTGCCCTCCTCGCCGAGGAGGTTGGCGGCGGGGACGTGGCAGTCCTCCAGGACGATGTCGCTCTCGATGTGTTCGCCGGACATCGGGGTCGCCCCGTCCTCGACACGGCAGCCGGGGCTGTCGAGGTCCACCAGGAACGCCGAGAACCGCGGCTTGTCGCCCTCCTGCTCGCCGGTGCCTGCCATCCGCGCGACGACGATCGCGAAGTCGGCGAAGGGGCCCGCGGAGGAGAACACCTTGTGCCCGGTGAGCCGGTAGCCGTCGCCGTCGCGAACGGCGACCGTGCGCATGGAGCGGACGTCGGAGCCGGCGTCGGTCTCGGTGAGGGAGAAGCAGCAGGCCCGCTCGCCGCGGATCAGCGGCAGCAGGTACGTGTCCAACTGGTGCGGGGTGGCGTGCTTGAGGATGTCGCCGGCGCGCAGGGGGCCGCCCATGTCACCGAGCACGCTGTGGGCGAGGACGCGCCCGCTGGCACCGATCTCCTCCTTCAGGGCGGCGAGTTGGGTGTGGGTGAGATTCTGTCCGCCGTGCTCCTCGGGCAGGTGGATGCCGTAGAAGCCGAGTTCGCGGCTGCGGCGCCAGACGGGTTCGAGGTCCGTGCGGGTGAGGCGGGTGGCGGGGGTGATGTCGTGCCGGCGCTCGTAGTCGGCGAGTTCGCCGTCAAGGTAGTCGCGCAGTCGGTCGACGAGATCTGCGGTGGTCGGGTCGTCGTAGGTGGGGTGCAGGGAGAAGGTCACCAGGTGCTCCGAGTGCGATGGGTCAGTTGACGCGGCGGGCGGCGTTGGCCCAGTACGGTTCGCGGACGGCTTTGCGGTCGAGCTTGCCGTTGCGGTTGTGGGGGAGTTCGGTCACGAAGTCGACGGAGCGGGGCTTCTTGAAGCGGTCCAGTCGCTCCGCGCAGAAGGCGATCAGGTGGTCGGCCGTGGCGGTCGTGCCGGGGTGAGGGACGACCACGGCCTTGACGGCCTCGCCCCACTGTTCGTCGGGGACGCCGACGACACAGGCTTCCTGGACGCCAGGGTGCTCGTACAGGGCTGCCTCGACCTCGGTGCAGTAGATGTTGAAGCCGCCCGAGATGATCATGTCTTTCTTGCGGTCGACGAGGAACAGGTAGCCGTCCTCCCGCATCCAGGCGAGGTCGCCGGTGTGCACCCAGCCGTCGCGGAAGGTCTCGGCGGACAGCTCGGGTTCCTGCCAGTACTCGCGTACGCAGTCGGGCCCGCGCACGATGATCTCGCCGATCTCGCGCGGACCGAGCTCTCGGCCCGCCTCGTCCACGATCCGTATCTCGGTGTCGTAGGAGGCGCGGCCGCACGACTGGAGGAGTTCGGGGTCCTCCTTCACCGCGTGGGTGATCTCGTCGCTGCTCAGGCCCGCGACCACGCTGGTGGTCTCGCCGAGCCCGTACCCCTGGGCGACGACGGGCCCGAAGAACGCAACGGCGTCGCGCAGACGCTGAGGCGAGATGGGCGCGCCGCCGATCCGGACGCTCGTCAGGGAGGACAGGTCGTACCGCTCGGCTCCGGGGTGGGCGAGGACCATGTTGACCATGGCCGGTACGAGGAAGGTGGCGGTGATGCGTTCCTTCTCGACGGTCTCCAGGAAGCTCTGCGGGCTCCAGGTGGGCAGGACGTACGTCGTCGAGCCGCCGAACACGCCGGCCAGCAGGCCCATGCCGGTGGCGTGGGTGATGGGGCCGCAGGCCAGGTAGCGGGTGCCCGGGCGGGGCCGGGACTCGTCGGCCATCAGCAACTTGCGCATGTTCGCGAGGCGGTTGCCGACCGTCTGGACCGCGGCCTTCAACGCTCCCGTGGAGCCGGAGGTGAAGTTCAGGACGCACGGCTCCGACTCGTCCACCTCGACGAGGAACGGAGCCTCGTCGCCCTCGGCCAGCAGCGTGCCGTAGGAGACCTCGGCCGAACCGGGCTCCTGCGGGGCGTCGAGCGGGACGGGCAGGCAGTCGGTGCCCGCGGCGGCGATCGCGGCCAGGGCGTCGTCGCGGTGGGCCGCGTCGAAGGCCAGGGCCCGTACGGGGGCGTAGCGCAGGATGTGCTCGATCTCGCGGCGCCCGAGGCGTGCGTTGATCGGGGCTCGTGTCAACCCCGCCTTGTACAGGGCGAATTCGACCTCCACGAGCTCGCCGCGGTTCCATGCGAGCGAGGCCACCGCGTCGCCGGGGCGCAGTCCCCGGGCGGAGAGGGCGGAGGCCAGGCGGTTGGCCGCGCGGTCGAGTCCGCAGAAGGTCCAGGACCGGTCGCCGCACACGAGGGCGGGGGCCTGGGGCCAGTAGCGGGCGCTGCGCGACAGGTAGGTGCCGAGGTTCATGAAGAGACCTGCTTCCGAACGGAAGGGTGAGAAGGCCGAGGCGGCAGGTCTGCCGGCCCCGGCAAGGAAACTGTACTCATTGATCAATTGCAGACAGTTTGTTCAATAACGTGTGGGGTGTCAAGAGTCTCTAGACTGGGCGCGCATGCAGAGCGCTGATCGAGGAGGGGTCCATGGCCGAGGACAGACGGACGAGGCGGTCGCGCGGCGCCCTGCGGGCGGCCCTGGTCGAGCTGGTCCTGGAGCGGGGCTTCACCGCGTTGACCGTGGAGGACATCACCGAGCGCGCGGACGTGGCGCGAGCCACCTTCTACGCCCATTTCCGTGACAAGGAGGACCTGTTCGCCCGTGTGACGGCCGACCTCCTGGACGGGCTCGCCGAGCGGCTGGCCCCCGCGGTCGCCGACAGCGCGATCGGCTTCACGGGCAAGCCGGTCCTGGAGATGCTGCGGCACGCGCGTGAGGAGCGCGACCTGTACCGGATCGTGCTGCGGGGCGAGGGCGACGGCAAGCCGCTGCAGATGTTCGTGGACGCCTGCGCGAAGGCGACGGCGGAGGAGTTCCGTGCCCGCGCGGAGCGCAACGCGGTCCAGCCGCGCATCGACCCCGATCTGCTTGCCCGGGTGTGGGTGGGCGAGCAGATCGCCGTGCTGCGGTGGTGGGCCGAGCAGGAATCCCCGTCCCTGCCCGCCGAGGAGGTCGTGCGGATGCTGCTCGATCTGGCGCTGCACGGGCGGTACTGGGCCAGCGGCTTCGAGCCGTCGGCCTGAACGGACGGGCGGTGAACGCCCCCGGCCTGCCCTGCCGGCCGACGATCTCATGACGTGGGATCGACCGTGACGGTCAGGCCCAACCGTCGGGCGTCGCGCTCCGGCCGGATGGCCGTCAGGGCCGTGAGCCCGCAGACCGTCATCACGCCTGCGGACAGGACGAAGGCTTGGGTGTACCCGGCGCTCTGGGAAGCGGCGGTGTCCAGTAGATACCCGGTCAGATACGGGGCGAGCAGCCCGGGCAGGGTCCCCGTCGCGGCGACGATGCCGAATACCGCCCCGCGCTGGTGCGGGGGCGCGACGGCGGAGGCGGTCATGTAGTGCAGGGGGAAGACAATGACGTGGCCGCCGAACGCCAGGGCGAGCAGGACGAGCCGGGTCCCGCCACCGGCGAACGGGAAGGCGGCCATGGCCAGGGCCGCGACGGTCACGGCGATGCCCTGCGGGGCGCCGCTCGACCACCGGCGCGAGAGGCCGCGCCGGTGCAGCAGGTCGAGGACCGGGGGTACGGAGAGCAGTAGGACGAGGCTGAAGGCGGAGACGGCGCTGATGAGCGTGGCCGCCGTGCCGGGTGTCATGTCGAGCTGTGTGCGCAGGTAGACGGGCAGCCAGGCGTGGCTCAACGCCATCGCCCAGGAGGCGCCGAACGCTCCGGCGATGCTCCCGAGCGCCGTGCCGTTCAGGAGCAGGCGCCGGTAGGGCAGCCTGTCCGTACGAACGGTCGCGCCCGGAGTGCCGGCGGGGGTGTGCGCTCCCGTGCCCGGCGCATGCTCATGGCCGTACGGGCCGTCGTGCCCCACTCCCCACCACACCAGGCTCCACACCAGGCTCGCCGTCGCGAGCACCGCGAACGCGGACCGCCATCCGAAGTCGGTGATCAGCCACGTCAGGACCGGCGCCGCGATGAGCATGCCCAGCGCGGCACCGCTGATCTGCAGAGCCGAGGGCAGGCCGCGCCGGTCTGCCGGGAACCACTTGTACAGGGCGTGCATCGACATCGACGCCGCGGGCCCCTCCGCCGCCCCGAGCAGCATCCGCCCCGCCACCAGCGCAGGCACCGACGCCACGAACAGCACCGGCAGCTGAGCCACCGCCCACAGGGCGGCCATCGCGAAGAGCAGAACCCTGCTGGAAACCCTCGCCGAGACGAAGCCGACGATCAGCCCGGACAGGCTGAACAGCAGCGCGAACGAACTGGAGATCAACCCGTACGCGCTGTTGCTGATGCCCAGCTCGTCCATGACCGGCACGGCCGCGAGTCCGAGCACGGCTTTGTCCGCGTAGTTGATGAGCATGAACGTCACGATCATCGCGGCGATCAGCCAGGCCCGCCGCCGGTCGAATACCGGCCTCGGTGGCACTCCGGCGCTCTCACGGGGCGGAACGGACGAAGACGGTTCGGCCATGGGGTACTCCTGCGGCTCGGAGGGGAAGGGCGCGGAGACGGTACGAACGCGCCGATCCGGCGGGCAGTCGACGGCTCACGCGGGAACGCGCATGGCAGGCGTACGGCGACCGACGTCGATCGAGGCCTGTCGCCTGCTGCTGAACAGGTTGTACGTTAACGGTGTACTTGTTCAAGACCTTTGCCGTAACGGAGTGACCTGTGACCGACATGCCCCGACTGGGAGATCTCTCGTGGACCCGTGGCTACACGGACCCCTCCTGGATCCGCCTCTTCACGTCCGCGGGCCGCGAGCTCACACCCAGCCGCCGCGTGTGGCGCGGCCCGGAGCCCGCCCGAGCTCTGCCCGGCGAGCCCGCCGGCCTCGATACGGTCGCCATCGACCTCGGCGGCACCACGATCAAGCTGCCGGACCTGTTCACCGCGGCCCAGACGGACGCGTTCCTCGTGATGCACCGCGGCTGCGTCGTCCACGAGACGTACCGGCACGGCACCGAAGCGCACACCCCGCACTTCAACGCCTCGGCTGCCAAGTCCTACATCGGCCTGATGGCGGCGACGCTGGCGCACCAAGGACTTCTGGACCGCTCGGCCCGGGCATCCGCCCACATCCCCGAACTCGCCGGTACGGCCTTCGGCGACGCCACGATCGAGGACCTGCTCCACATGGGCACCCAGGTCAGCTACGCGGGACGGCCCTTCGACAAGGCGATCGAGGCCCAGCGGTACTTCGCCGTCATCGCCCCGCAGTTGCGGCCGTTCGGCTACAACGGCCCCACCACCATCCGCGAACACCTGCTGACCGCCCGCGCCACCGGAAAGCTGGGAACCGGGTTCCGCTACGAGAACGGCAACGTCGAGACGCTGGCCGAAGTGCTGCGCCGGATCACGGGCCTCACCACCTCGGCGTTGCTCAGCGAACTCATCTGGTCGAAGATCGGCGCCGAGGAGGACGCCTACTACATCCTCGACAGCGACGGTGTCGAGGCGGCGTGCGGCGGCTTCAGCGCCACGGCGCGCGACGTCGCCCGCCTCGGCGAGATGCTGCGCTGCGGCGGGGCGGTCGGCAGCAGGCAGGTCCTGCCCGAGGAAGTGGCCACGACGATCACCAGTGGCGTCCCCGACGGCTATCCCCGGCGCGTACGGTTCCCCGCCGCACCCCCCGACTCGCCGGCCACGCTCTCGTACCACGACCTGTGGTGGATTCCGAACGACCCCTACGGCTCCTACCTGGCCAGCGGCATCCACGGCCAGCGGCTCCTCGTCTCCCCCGGCCTCGACCTCGTCGCCGTCCACTTCGGCTCCCAGGTCATCTCCCCGGACGTGCCGGTCGCCCCGCTCGTCCAGGCGTTCCTGCGGATCGGGGCCCACCTCGCCGCCGCACGCTGACCGGCATTCGGTGAACCTTCTGTGAATCACGGCGTGACGACCGGGGTAATGCCCGATTTCCGCCGCTCCGGCCCCGTGCGGCCGTCGCACTTCTCAGAGAACTCCCAGGATCTCTCCGGGGGTGATCAGGGTGGGCTGACACCGTCGGTGCCGCGCCGACGTGACGGCTCCGCTCCTCGACTGCCTCTTCCCCGGGCAGGGCAACGGGGCGAGCGCTCGTCGGCCTTCCGATAGTCCTCGACCTGACGTGGAGCCTTTGCTGTGGCCACATTCCTTTCCAGGCTGGGCCGGTTCTCCTTCCGGAGGCGCTGGCTGGTCGCGATGCTGTGGGT
Source organism: Streptomyces sp. NPDC018000 (assembly GCF_044328025.1). Taxonomy (NCBI): domain Bacteria; kingdom Bacillati; phylum Actinomycetota; class Actinomycetes; order Kitasatosporales; family Streptomycetaceae; genus Streptomyces; species Streptomyces sp. NPDC018000. Next base: position 398,631 of record NZ_JBIRGM010000004.1, on the reverse strand, counting down.
GGTACTGCTCGTGGGGACGGGGGTGCTGGCCGGGCGGGCTCCCGCAGCCCCGCCGAACGACTTTTCGATGCCGGGGACGGAGGCGCAGCAGGCGTACGACCTGCTGAACGAGCGTTTCCCGGAGCTGAAGGCCGACGGCGCGACGGCCCGGGTGGTGTTCCGCGCGGAGGACGGCAAGGTCACCGGCCCCGAGGCGAAGAAGGCGATCGGGGAGACCGTCCGAGCGCTCGGCGACAATCCGCAGGTCGCCCGGGTCACCGACCCGTACGCGACCCGATCGGTGAGCAAGGACGGCACCACCGCCTACGCACAGGTCTCCTACAAGGTGCCCACGTCGAAACTTGAGGAGAGCTCGCGCACCGCGCTCCAGGACACGGTCGAGCAGGCACGCTCGCAGGAGCTGACCGTGGAGGTCGGCGGCAACGCCGTCAACGAGGTGCCCACCGGGGGGCATTCCTCGGAGGCCATGGGACTGGCCGTGGCCGCCGTGGTACTCGTCCTCACCTTCGGCTCGCTCCTCGCGGCCGGTCTTCCGCTGCTCACCGCCATCCTCGGAGTGGGCATCGGCGGCCTTGCGATCCGGGTGCTGGCCGAGCCGCTCGGCCTCGGTTCGACGACGACGGGCCTGGCCGTCATGATCGGCCTTGCCGTCGGCATCGACTACGCCCTGTTCGTGGTCTCCCGCTACCGCGCCGAACTCGCCCGTGACCGCAGCGGCGAGGAGGTGGCCGGGCACGCGGTGGGCACCGCGGGATCGGCGGTGGTGTTCGCCGGTCTGACCGTGGTCATCGCCCTCGCGGGACTGAGCGTGGTGGGCATCCCGATCCTGACGCAGATGGGCCTCGCCGCGGCCGGCACGGTCGTCATCGCGGTGCTCATCGCCATCACGCTGATCCCCGCGCTGCTCGGGATCTGCGGCCGACGGATCGGTCCGGCGCGGCCGCGGCGCCGTGGCAAGGACGACAGGCCGAGGCCGGCCATGGGCGTGCGCTGGGCCCGGTTCGCCGTCAAGCGGCCGATCGCCGTCCTTCTGGCCGGGGTGGCCCTGCTCGGCGTGACCGCCGTGCCGGCGGCGTCGCTGGAGATGGGGCTGCCGGGCGACGAGAGCAAGCCCGCCTCGACGACGCAGCGCCGGGCGTACGACCTGGTCGCTGAGGGCTTCGGCCCGGGTTCCAACGGCCCGCTGACCGTGGTCGTCACGGCCGCTGACGGCAGCGGCAGCGCCCAGGCGGCTGCCGAGGGCATCGCCGAAGAGGTCCGCGGCAGGAAGGACGTTGCCGCGGTCGCCCAGCCGAGGCTGAGCGAGTCCGGTGACACCGCCGTACTCAACGTCGTGCCGGCCACCGCGCCGGCAAGCACCGAGACGGCCGACCTCGTGCACGCGCTGCGCGATCCGGAGCTCGCGAGCGGAAGCGATGCCCGCGTCCTGGTCGCCGGAACGACGGCGATGAATGTCGACGTCTCGCAGAAACTGTCCGACGCCCTGATCCCGTACCTGGCACTCGTGGTCGGTCTGGCGTTCCTGCTGCTCATCGCCGTCTTCCGCTCCCTCCTCGTCCCGCTCAAGGCGGCCCTGGGCTTCCTCCTTTCCGTACTGGCCGGCCTCGGCGCGGTGGTCGCGGTGTTCCAGTGGGGCTGGCTCGCGTCCCTCTTCGGGGTCGCGGAACCCGGACCCGTGATGTCGATGATGCCGATCTTCATGGTCGGCGTGGTCTTCGGCCTCGCCATGGACTACGAGGTGTTCCTGGTCACCAGGATGCGCGAAGGGTACGTGCACGGGCAGACGCCGTCCGATGCCGTGATCAGCGGTTTCGAGCACAGCGCGCGGGTGGTGACCGCCGCCGCCGTGATCATGATCTCGGTGTTCGGCTCGTTCATGGGCAGCGACGAACAGATGCTCAAGACCATCGGCTTCGGACTCGCGGCCGCCGTCCTCTTCGACGCCTTCGTCGTTCGCATGGCGCTCGTACCCGCCGTTCTCGCCCTCCTCGGCAGGCACGCCTGGCACCTGCCCCGATGGCTGGACCGACTCGTGCCCGACCTGGATGTCGAGGGCGAGCGGCTCGGACGTGACGCGGGCGATCCCACCGCGATCGCCGTCGAAGCGTCGCCCGGCGGCGAACCGGACCTGGTCATGGAAACCGCGGGAAGCGGCAGCGGCAGCTGAGCCCCCTCCCATTACGGCCTGGGGCCGATAGGGAGCGGGCTCGCGCCGCCCTGCGACTCCGCTTGCCGCGTTGTCGTCGGTCGTCGATGCGCCTTCCCCGAGCTCTCGGCTTCGCTCGACCAGGGGAGACCCCATCCGACTCTCTCCTCCGCCTTGCAATCGAAGCCGCATGACGACGCTCCCTGATCCACTCCCTATCGCCCCCAGGCCGTTACCGGGGCCCGTGCGCCTCGATCCCGCGTCCGCGTCCACGGGGCGGCGGCCCACTCCCGCCGCCCCGTACTCCACCCCGAAACCCCGTAAACACAGGAGCCTGCCCGATGTCCTCCGCCCCACCGCCCTCCGTTCCACCCGGCTCGCCCTGGCGCCACGCCCTCGAAGGAGCACTCTCCGTCGCGACCGCCGTCATGGCGATGACCGCCGCCGCATGGGCGGCACTCACCGTCCTCGGCGCCGGCGCGATCGCACCGGTGAACCGCCTCGTGCCGACGCTGGTCAGCATGGCCTTCGGCGGCGGCCTCACCGTGGCGTCGGCTCCCTCCGCCGAGCCCGCCGAGCCCGCCGGTGACGGCGGCCTCGGCGGCGGCCTCGGTGGTCTGCTCGGGGGGATGGGCGGCGGTGGCGGCATGAGCCTCGGCCTGACCGGTGAGGCGGCGATGACGCCGCTGATGCTGACGTTCCTGGGCACGGCCCTCCTGGCGATCGTCTTCTTCCGGCCCCTGGGCAGGCGGCAGCGGCCCACCCCGGCGCTGCTGTGGGCCCGGTGCGGCGGCGCGCTGCTGACCACGGCGGTGGTCCTGCCGATACTCGCCGGCCTGGCCCAGGGCACGGCCCGGCTGCCGGAGAGCGTGACGGAGAACTTCGGGAAGGGCGCCTCCTCCGGGGCGCTCAGCCGGTTCACCGGGGGCGGCGGGGGAGGGGGCCTCACCAAGGGGCTGTCCTCGGTGACGTTCGAGACGGATGCCGGGGCCACTGTCTTCCTCGGCCTGCTGTGGGTCGCCGCCGTCCTCGCCGTCGGCTGCGTCGCAAGCCGCCGTACGACACTGCCGCGCCCCCTCGCCCTGGGCCGGCTGCGACTGAAGTGGAACGCGGTCACGTCCACGCTGACCGGGATCGCGGCCGTGCTGTGCTGCTCAACCCTCGCCGTCGCGCTCCTCGCCGGGGCCGCGGCCCTGACCGGCCGGGAACAGGCGGCCAAGGCGGCCGGCATACTGCTGCTCCTCGGGCCCAACCTGATCGCCGTACTGCTTACTGCCGGCCTCGGCACCTCCTGGGAGGCGGGGATGCAGCGCCTGCAGTCCGACGGCGGCGGGATGCTCGGCATGCTCGGCGGCGCAGCCCAGGGCGACGCGGCGGGTACGGACAAGTCCCTCGACCTCGGAAGCTGGTCGGGCGCCGGCGTGCCACTGTGGCTCATCGGAATGCTCGTCATGCTGCTTCTTCTGGTGATCGCCGGGTACGTGGCCTCCGCCCGCACCCCGGCCCGCACCCCGCGCGAGGACTCCGAGGCCCTGCTCGACCGTCACACGGAGATCGCCCTGCGCATGGGCGTCGCAGTCGGCCTCTCGGCCCTGCTGCTCCCCCTGCTGACACAGGGGTCGCTGCGGATCGGCATCAGCCTCATGGGCAACGAAATGGGCGGCATGACCGCAGGACTCGACGGAGGCCCGGGACTGTCCGCGCTCACCGGCTTTGCCCTGGCCGCCCTCGCCTCGTACGCTGGCAGCCGCCTGCACAGTCGGCGGGCCCGGCGCTCGGGCCGCGCCCCGCAGCCGCCAGGCATCACGCCCCGACGGTCGGCCACCGCCCGGCCGGCCCCCCGAGTCCCGTCGGACTCGGCGTCGTGAGCGCCATGTGATCTTCTGAGAAGACCCTGTCAGCCCGGCCCAGGCCCCGACCCAGGCCCCAGTCCCCAGTCCGTGAAGGCGGCGATCCACACCATGGCGGCACCCGCCCCTGCACCTTCCCCGCACACCGTGGGTCGCCCCGACCACCACCTGCTCGTCGTCGACGACGAGCCCACCGTCCGGGAACTGCTGCGCACCGCGCTGCGCTACGCCGGATTCGAGGTCGACGCCGCAGCGACCGGCCAGGAGGCCCTGGACCTGGCCGGGCAGCGCACCCCCGATCTCGTCCTGCTCGACGTCATGCTCCCGGACATGGACGGCTTCGAGGTGATCCGCCGCCTGCGGGCCGAGCCGCGCTCACCCCTGCCCGGCCGCGGCGGCGACGTGCCCGTCCTCTTCGTCACCGCACGCGACGATCGCCAGGACCGGCTGCACGGCCTGCGCCTGGGCGGGGACGATTACGTCACCAAACCCTTCGACCTCGAAGAGCTGATCGCCCGCATCCACGCGGTGCTGCGCCGTACCAGGGGCGAGCAGGCGACGCGGATCACGGTCGGAGACCTGGCGATCGAGCCCGAGAGCCACCACGTCACCAGGGCGGGCCGGACCGTGCGGCTGTCCCCGACCGAGTTCCGCCTGCTGCACTTCCTGACGGCCAACGCGGAGCGGACCATGACGAAGGATCAGATCCTGGACCATGTGTGGGAGTACGACTTCGGCGGCGACCCCAGCATCGTCGACACCTACATCAGCTATCTGCGCCGCAAGGTCGACCGGGACGAGCCCAAGCTGATTCACACCGTCCGAGGCGTGGGCTACGTGATCCGCGAACCCCGGCTGTGAAGCGCCCCGCCCTGCGGCTGCCCGGACGCCGACGGCTGCGCCGACTGTCGCTCCGCACCCGTCTGCTCTGTCTGTCCACGACCCTGGTCGCCGTCGGCCTCCTCGGCACGGGCGTGATCGTCACCACGGCCCTGCACGGCTACCTCCAGGACCGGGTCGACGACCGCCTCGTCCTGACCGGGCAGATCGCCGCCCGCCTCGCACCGCCCTCCGGCACCGACACCCCACCGAGCGTGCAGGCCCTCGGCGTCCTCGGCGACACCACCGTGACCTACCTGGACGACGCCGGCGCCACGCGCCGGGCGTTCGACGCGAGCACCGCGCCTCCGGGCGGTGGCCCCGATCTCCCCGCCCTCGACCGCGGGGGCGTCCTCGCCCACCAGGGCCGCCCCTTCACCGTGCCCGCGAAGGACGGCGACCACAGCTGGCGGGTCGTCGCCCTCACCCAGCCCGCCCAGGTCTTCCCGCCCGATCGGACCGATAACCAGGGCACCGTCCTCGTGGCCACCTCCCTGGACCAGGTCGACCGCACCGTCACCCAGACCCGCAACCTCTCCCTGACCGTGGGCGCCGCCCTGCTCGCGCTCCTCACCGCCGCCGGCTGGTTCGCCGTCCGTTCCGGACTGCGCCCCCTCACCCGGATCGAGGAGACCGCCACCGCCATCACCGCCGGCGACTACTCCCACCGCGTCCCCGAACTGGCAGCCCCCCGCACCGAAGTGGGCCGCCTGACCGCCTGCCTCAACCAGATGCTCAGCCAGATCGACACCGCCTTCCAGGCCCGCGCGGAGGCCGAGGCGAGAACCCGGCGCTTCTTCGCCGACGCCAGTCACGAACTCCGCACGCCCCTCGTCGGCATCAAGGGCTACACCGACCTCTACCGCATGGGCGCCCTCCCCACCCGCGAGGACGTCGACCAGACCGTGACCCGCATCGCCGCCGAGTCCGAACGCCTCACCCGACTCGTCGAGGAGATGTTCCTCCTTGCCCGCCTCGACGAGGACTCCCACCGCCAGACCGCCGAGGCAGGCCGGGAACCGGCCTTCGCTCTCGACCTCGCCCCCATGGACCTGCGCACCCTGGCCGCCGACGCCCTCCCATGAGACAAGGCGCCAGGAACAGGTGCGACAGGCCCCGGGCCGAGACCGTGCTGACTCACCCAGTGCCGCGACCGGCACTGGGTGAGCTCGCGTACGGTGCCGCGTGCACAGTCCCCGCGTATCGCTGGGCGAAGCCCGGGTCACTGTCAGCGGTGATGGTGATGTCGTACCGCCCGCCGTCCGCAGGCCACCGCAAGGTGACCCGCTCGCGCGGGCCGACCGGTTGAGTGCGCGCCGTGCCGCCGAAGTCGTTCGGGGTGACCGTGAAGCCCACGGCAGCCGTACCGTCGTTGCTCAGCAGCAACTCGACCCACACCTCGTCATCGCTGCTTCCCAGGACCGCCGCCGCCCGAGGAACAGCGGCGTCGATCCGGTTGGCCCCCGCCACCGTCCCCGCGAAGCGGCAGACGAAGCCGTCGGCGCCGTGGACCGTGAAGTCGTAGCGTCCGCCGGTGCGTACCGCGTCCCACACATAGTCGGCGGTGCTGTGCGGCGAGACGGTGAACGGCGTTCCGGCGAACGGCCGCGCGATGTTCGGGAACACCGTGAAGGGGAAGGCCGCCGTTCCCTCGTTGGCAAGAGTGCAGAGGACCTTGCCGGTGGCGCGGTCCACGGCGATGTCGGCCCAAGGGCGGTACGGCAGTGGCCGGCGCGGGCGTGCGCCACCGGGCTCCTGGGTGGGCACGACCTGTGCGCCGGGCGCCGGGGGCTCCACCGCCGGCAGCTCCGACGCCGCATCGGCCTGCTTCACGAGTGCGCGTGTGTCCGGCAGTACGGGGATCGAGAAATCGGGACGGGCGAAGTCGAAGCAGCTCGTGAGGTCACCGCACACGGCTCTGCGCCACTGCGAGATGTTGGGCTCCCGCACGCCGGTGACGAGCTCCAGGAAGCGCAGCACGGAAGTGTGGTCGAAGACCTGGGAGTTGAACCAGCCGCCGCGCGACCACGGCGATATCACCCACAGCGGGACGCGGTTGCCCAGCCCGATCGGTTGCCCGTCCACGAACTCGTCAGGGGTTCCGGCGGGTGGGAACGGCGGCACCACGTGGTCGAAGTAACCGTCGTTCTCGTCGTACATCACGAGGAACACCGTGTGCCGCCACACCTCCGGGTTCGCGAACAGCGACTGGAGAGCGGTGTTCACCCAGTGCGCGCCATGGGCGGGGCTGGCGGTCGGATGCTCGCAGAACAGGTAGGGCGAGACCAGCCAGGACACCGTCGGCAAGATGCCGTCCTTGCAGTGCGCGTCGAACGCCGACAGGTCCCACTTCGTCATCGCGTTGATGTAACGCGGATCGTCCTTGTCGAAGGTGTGGAACTGGCCGAAGTACTCAAGGGCGTTGTCCTCGTAGTTGCCGTAGCGCTCGTCCAGTCCCGGCGTGTGGTAGACGCGCCAGGTGACGTCGGCGGCCGACAAGCGCTCCGCGTACGTGGTCCAGTCGCAGACCGGGCTTTCGGGCAGCGGTGTGTTGTCGATCCACGGGCCGGTCGTGCCGTCGTGGCCCGGGCCGACCGTGCCGGTCCACAGGTAGAGGCGGTTGGGGCTGGTGGGCCCGGCCAGCGAGCAGAAGTACGCGTCGCACAACGTGAAGGCATCGGCCAGCGCGTACTGGTAGGGGATGTCCTCGCGGGTGAGGTAGCCCATGCTCTGCTCACCCTTGGCGGACGTCCAGCGGTTCATCGCGCCGTTGTTGATGGCATCGTGACCGCTCTCCCAGTCGTGCGGCAGGCCGTCCGCGTTCTGCGCGTCGAACTTCGTGGAGTCCATGCGGTAGGGCAGCAGGAACCCGCCGTCGGGCCGGGCCAGGGCGGGCTGGTGGAAGACGCTGTCGCCGTTCGGGAACGTCAGTGCCTGGCGGTCGTCGAACCCGCGCACGCCGTTCAGCGTGCCGAAGTAGTGGTCGAAACTGCGATTCTCCTGCATCAGGATCACGACGTGGCGGATGTCGTCCATGGCGTCAGTTCCTTTCGGGTGATGTAAGACCGGCGAGCAGGGCCAGATCGGCGCGCTCCAGGGAGTCGAGGACCGTACGGCCGGCCGCGGGCCGGATCGGTACGGTGGAGGGCACGGCCAGCACCGCGCATCCGGCTGCCTCGGCCGAGGCGACACCCGTGGGCGTGTCCTCGACGACCACGCACGCGTGCGGTTCGACGCCCAGGGCGGCGGCCGCGGCGAGGTACGGGTCGGGCGCGGGCTTCGTGCGGACGGTGTCCTCGACTGCGAGAGTCAGAGCGAACCGGTCCTCGCCCAGCGCCTTGCTCACCAGGTCGACGACATGGCGCGGCGAAGCGGAGACGATCGCCGCGGGGACGCCGGCCGCGGCCAGTTCGTCCAGCAGACGCAGTACGCCCGGGCGCGGGACGACCTCGCGGGCGACACGGGCGGTGAACGCGGCGTCCAGCTCGGTGGCGAGCGCGTCGAGGCCGGGGGCCGCCGGGCCGCCGGTGCGGTGCAGGTGAGCGGCGGTGTGCGCGGTGGGGCGGCCCAGCACATGCGGCATGTCCGCGTCGGTCAGCGGCCGCCCGATCCTGTCGGCGACCTGTTCCACTGTGGCCCACCACAGCCGTTCGGTGTCGACGAGCGTGCCGTCCATGTCGAACAGGACAGCGGCGGGAAGGCCGGGTGCTGTTATGCGATGGTTCAAGGCGAGTTTCTCCGGTGATGGAGCGAATATCGCGGCGAATAACGCGGCGAACGGGCGGATGTGCGGGCTTCCCGCTTCGGTTGCCGGGCGTCGGGCGGGTCGATCCGGTCCGACGGCGTCGTCCGGTCGAGCGTCGGCGGGAGCCGTCAGCCCCTGTCACCGCCGCCGTTTCCCCGGCGGCGGTCCACGAGCACCGGGCGGTCCGGCAGGCTCAGCTTCACCGCCGCACCGACCGGGAGCGTGGTCGTGGCGTGAGTCGGCACATCGGCCGTCACCTCGCTGCCGTTGGCCAGCCGCACGGTCAGCCGCGTCGTCGCGCCCAGGAACGCCGCCCCCGTGATCTGGGACGTACCCTTCCCGTCCGCGGTGACCTCGACCGCCTCCGGCCTTACCAGTACGTCCACTTCACCCTTTCCACCGGCGTCCTCGGTGGCGCCGGGCAGCGTCCCGTTGACCGGCAGCGTGCGGCCGAACACATCCACGGTCCCGCCGTCCGCTCCGGCCCGGGCCGGGATCCGGCTCATCACGCCGACGAACTCGGCGACGAACGCGGTCGCGGGGCGTTCGTACAGTTCCGCCGGAGGCGCGCACTGCTCCAGTTTTCCGGCACACATCACCGCGACCCGGTCGGCCATGGAGAGGGCCTCCTCCTGATCATGTGTCACGAACAGGGTGGTGATGCCCAGTTGCTGCTGGAGGCGGCGGATCTCCTCGCGGAGCGTCAGGCGCACCTGTGCGTCGAGTGCCGACAGCGGCTCGTCGAGCAGCAGTACGCGTGGCCGCAGCGCCAGAGCCCGTGCCAGGGCGATCCGTTGCTGCTGGCCTCCGGACATCTGATGCGGAAAGCGGCCGGCGTGCTGCGGCAGTCCGACCAGCTCCAGGAGTTCGGCGGCGCGAGCCCGCCGCGTGGCTTTGCCGATGCCGCTCATCCGCAACCCGAAGGCGACATTGTCGATGGCGGTCAGGTGGGGAAAGAGGCTGTAGGACTGGAACACCATGCCCGCGTCGCGGCGGTGCGCGGGGACGCGCGTGATGTCCTCGCCGTCCACGAGCACCGTGCCCGAGTCGGGCCGCTCGAATCCGGCCAGGGTCCGCAGTGCGGTGGTCTTGCCGCAGCCGGACGGGCCGAGCAGCGCCACGAGTTCGCCCGGCTCGACCGTCAGGTCCAGACCGTTCAGCGCCGTCGTGGCGCCGAAGGAACGATGCAGCCCGCGGAACTCGACGGTGGCGCCGGTCCGCGTCCGGCTGATGGTTTCGGGATCGGTCATCAGGTCGGTCATGAGGTCGGTCATGAGGTCTCCTTGGGACGGCGAGCGCGTCCGGCTGTGGCGATGGTCAACAGCAGCACCCAGGTGACGAGCAGGCCCATCACCGAAACGGCCACCGACATCTGGGCCTGCGATCCGCTGATGGCGAGGATCCACACGGCGAAGGGCTGGTAGCCGAGGATCGCGGCGACGGTGTACTCACCGAGCACCAGCGCCAGGGTGAGAAACGCCGTGTTGAGCAGCGCTCCGCGCAGGTTGGGCAGAACGACATGCAGAAGGGTGCGCGGCCATGGCGCCCCGCAGGCCCGGGCGGCCTCGACGAGCACCCGCAGGTCGATGGCTGCGAGCCCGGTGTCGAGCGTGCGGTACGCCAGCGGCAGCGCCATCAGCGTGTACGCCAGCACCAGGACGAGGGGGAATTGCGGATTCTGCAGTGCGACCAGCGCTTGGAAGAGCGGTGTGCCGACGAAATGATCCGATCCCCAGCCCAGCACCGCGCTGATTCCCGCGACAAGGGCAACGGCAGGTACGACCAGCGGCAGCAGACACACGATCTCTACGAGTGTGCGCAGGCGTGGTGCGGCCAGCCGGACCGTGACCAGAGCGGGCACGAGCAGACCCAGAACGAGCACGATGGTGGCGGCGGCCAGCTTCAGAGTCAGAGCCAGACTGTCGGTGAAGCCGCCGGCGGTGAGGATGCCCGTGTAGGCCTCGAAGCCGATGTCCTGACCCGGGACGCCGGCGCCGATGCTGAAAGCCACGGCACATGCGAGCGGGACGAGGAAGTACGCACCGGTGAGCGCCAACACGGTGGCGCGCCCATATCGGAGCGATTTCAGGCGAGCCATCGCGCGCTCCTGCGCTGAAGCGGCAGCTGAATGGCCATCACGAGCCCCGCGACCAGCACCATGTCGACACCGAGCGCGAGCGCGATGTTGCCCTGGCCGACCAGGACGTTCCCGGACAACGCGTCCGCGATCTGCATGGTGACCAGCGGCACCGAGCTGCCGACCATCGCTGCGGCGGTCGCGTAGGCGCTGAACGCGGTGCCGAACAGCAGGACATAGCCGCCGAGCAGTGACGGCATGAGGACCGGCAGCGCGACATGTATCCAGTACTGGAAGGCGTTCGCGCCGTTGTTGCGGGCGGCTTCCCGCCACTGCCGTCGCAGCCCCTCCAGAGCCGGGGTGAGCGTGAGAACCATGAGCGGCACCAGGAAGTAGAGGTAGACCAGGGCCAGACCCCAGAAGCTGTACAAGCTCCAGCCATGGCTGAGCAGGTTGAACCGGCTCGTCAGGACACCGGCGTTGCCGAGCGTGGCCACGAACGCGAACGCGAGCGGCACACCGCCGAAATTCGCCAGTACGCCCGACCCCGCCAGGGCCGCCTCGCGCAGGGCGCGGAATCGCGAGGTCACGACCACGTACGCGATCGGCAGGCCGACGACGGTGGCGATCAACGCGGAGACGGCGGAGAGCTTGACGCTGCCGAGCAACGCGGTCAGGTAGGGGCCTTGCAGCGAGGAGCTCATGTTCGCGCTGGTGAGGCGGGCCCCTCCCGGCGCGGACTGCGGTGTCGTGAAAGCGCCGAGGACCATCGTCCCGAGAACGAGACCGAACACCACGGTGGCGAACACGAGCAGCGGCACGGCACCGAGCCACCCCGCCGAGCGCGGAATGCGCCGCCGGGCGGACCCGAGCCCGGCCCTGCTGCCGAAGGAGCGGGTCCGGCTGCTGCCCCCGGCCATCTGGACGGCGCTCATCCGGCGACTGCCTGGGACCAGCCCTGGACGACGGCCTGCTTGGCCTTGCTGATCTGGCCCTCGGTGGGGAAGGCGGCCGGGCCGTTGCCGGGTGTCTTCGGCAGTTCGGCGGCGAAGGTCGCGTCGAGAGTCCCGGACTTCTGCATCTCGGGCATCAGCACGGGCCGGGCGTGGCCCTTGAGCCACAGGTTTTGACCCTCGGGGCTGTACAGGAACTCCTGCCACAGGCGGGCCGCGGCCGGGTGCGGTGCCCACTTCACGATCGCCTGGGAGTAGTACTCGGCGTACACACCGTCGGACGGGATGCTCACCTTCCAGTCGACGCCCTTGGGGCGGAGGTCGTCCGCGTACCCGGTGTTGAGGTAGTCCCAGGTGATGCTGATCGGCGTCTCGCCCTTCTGGATGGTCGCAGGGCTCGACTCGACAGGATTGAAGTTGCCGGCCTTCTTCAGGCGGGCGAAGAAGTCCAGGCCGGGCTTGATGTCGTCGAAGGAACCCTTGTTGGCGAGTGCCGAGGCGTACACGGCGCCGAAGGCCGAGCTGGACTTCGTCGGGTTGCCGGTCAGCGCGATCTGACCCTTGTACTGCGGATCCATCAGCTCGGAAAACGTCTTCGGGCACTTCTTGACGCGGGCCGCGTCACAACCGATGGAGACATAGCCGCCGAAGTCGTTGTACCAGCGAGCCTGGGCGTCCTTCTGCGCCTTAGGGATCTGGTCGAACGCGCTGACCCGGTACGGCGCCAGAAGGTTCTGCTCGGCCGCGCTGGTGGCGAAGGCACTGCCCACGTCGATGACGTCCGGAGACCGGTCCTGGCCCTTGCGGGAGGTCACCGCGTTGATTTCGTCCTGGCTGGAGGCGTCGGGGTTCTCGACCTCGACCTTGATTCCGTACTTCTTCTCGAAGGCGTCGATGATCTCGCCGTAGTTCGCCCAGTCACGGGGAAGGGCGATGGCGTTCAACTTGCCCTCCTTCTTCGCGGCAGCGACAAGGGCGTCCATGCCCCCGAAGTCCTCTGCCGAAGTGGCGGTCGCGGCCTTGCCACCGCCGCCACCGGTCTCATTTGCGCTGGTCACGCCGCATGCACTGAGCCCAAGCGTGGCCACGACGACGGAGCAGGCAAGGCCTGCGGTGCGAGCGCGGTGCAGTCTCACAGGGTTCTCCTGGAAAGAGATGGAGTTGGCTGTACAACTTGGCTCATTACCTCTGGGGGCTGTGTACGGGAGGTGAACGCCGATGTACGGGCCGGGGAGCTTCTCCGGAAGAGAGCGCGGGTCACGCAGCGAGAGCGCCCGGCCGGTGAGCCGGGCCCGGGGAGTGGATAGGGTCGGGCCAGAGCGTCGACAGGCGCTGAGGGAAGGAGAACGACATGGCAGTCGCGGGGGGCGGCACCACCGAAGCCCGGTATCGACGGCTGGCGGCCAGCTTGCGTGAGGCCATAGCTGCCGGCGCCTTCGGCTCGGACGGCCGGCTGCCCAGCGAGGAACAACTCGCCCAGCAGTACGGCGTGTCACGCGGCACCGTCCGTCAGGCGTTGGCGGTGCTGCGCGCCAACGGCCTGGTCACATCCCGACGTGGCACGCGGCGGGTCGTGCTCGGCACCGCACCTACCCAGAGCTTCTTCGAACTGCTGAGCTTCACCCGCTGGGCACGTTCGCTCGGAGAGGAGCCGGGAGGCCGCACGATCGACATCAAAAGTTGTCCGGCCAACCCGTCGGAGTGCGAGCAGCTCAGCCTCGCACCCGGGTCGCAGATATACCGGGTGCTGCGGCTACGGACGCTGTCGCGTGTCCCGATCATGATCGAGCGGACCCTCTACCCCGAGCACATCGGCGCCATGATCGCCCGCCTTGAGCCCCATGCGATTTCACATACCGAGCTCCTGGCGGAGGAGGGAGTGGTGTTCGCGGACACAGAGCACACCATTGACCTCGTTCACGCCGAGGCCGACGATGCGCGCCTGCTCGGCTGCGCCCCGGACGCGTCGCTGATGCGAGAGCGGCGGCGGGCCACGGACCAGTCGGGCAGACCGTTGCTGTGGTCGGACGACCGCTTTCTGCCGGGCACGATTGCCTTCACGGTGCACAATTCGGTGGCGACAACGGCTCTGTCGCGCCGACGCGGCTGACCGGCAGGATACGGCGCAGTCTGCCGGGCGGCCCCGGGCGGTTGCGCCACTCGCGGGGATAGCCCACCGACACCTCTTCGAAGCGGACGCCCTCGTGCCAGGTGGTCCGCGGGATGTGGAGGTGGCCGTAGACCATGGCGGCCACGCGGAATCGGCGGTGCCAGTCGGCGGTCAGCCGGGTGCCGCACCACATGGCGAACTCGGGGTACCACAGGACGTCTGTGGGGTGGCGGTCCAGCGGGTAGTGGTTGACGAGGACCGTGGGCAGGTCGTCGGGGAGTGCGGCGAGTCGGCGTTCGGTCTCCGCCACCCGGTCCCGGCACCAGGCCTCGCGGCTCGGGTAGGGGTCCGGGTGCAGCAGGTATTCGTCGTTGCAGACGACGCCGGTTTCGTGCGCGTAGGAAAGCCCCTCGTCCTTGGTGGCGCAGCCGGCCGGCAGGAAGCTGTAGTCGTACAGGAGGAACAGTGGTGCCACGGCGACCGGGCCGCCGGGGCCGTCCCAGACCGGGTAGGGGTCCTCCGGGGTGGTTACGCCCAGTTCGCGGCACAGCTCGACCAGGTGCTCGTAGCGGGCGGCGCCACGGAGGGTGATGGCGTCCTTCGGATGGGTCCACAGTTCGTGGTTGCCGGGAGCCCAGACGACCTTGCGGAAGCGGCTCGCCAGCGTCTTGAGGGCCCAGTGGATGTCAGCCACCTTCTCGGCGACATCCCCGGCCACGAGCAGCCAGTCGTCGTCGGAGTCCGGCGCCATGCGCTCGACCAGGGCACGGTTCTCGGCGTAGCTGATGTGCAGGTCGCTGATGGCCAGCAACTGCCCGGTACCGTCGGCCACCGATGTCCCCCTCGTCCCTCGCACGCACGCGACCGGGACCACGAGAACACACCCTGCCGCGCTCGGACAAGAGTGTTCGAGTGCCAGGGCAGGTGCGTCGCACTGGACCAGCCGCGTACACGTAAAAGACGAAGAGCTGTTGTTTATGTTGTCAACGCACCTCCCTCTGTGACAGGGGTTGCGGCCCGTGTACGCTGGCGGCTATGAGGGACAACTCCGCTTCACCGGTCGGCCCCCTTGTCACCGGTTCCGAGATCGCCCGGTTGGCCGGTGTCACTCGGGCCGCTGTCTCCAATTGGCGTCGGCGCTACGACGACTTCCCCGCGCAGGCGGGAGGTGCCGCGAACAGTCCGCTCTACGCACTCTCCGAGGTCCAGGCATGGCTGGACAAGCAGCGCAAAGGCCATGAGGTGTCACCCGAGGTCGAGCTGTGGCAGGCCATGCGGGCCGCCTACGGGGAACAGATGCTCACGGGCCTGGCCGAGGTGGCTGGGGCGCTGGCCGGAGAGCATGAGCCGGGACTTCCGGGCGATGTCGCCACCCGTGTACAGAGGCTCGCTCGGACCGAAGCGCCTGTCGAGCTCGTCAACGGACTGACGGAACGATTCATGGACTCCGCCCGGCGTGCTGGATCGGACCAGGTGACCTCGGCGCGCGTGGTGCGTGCCGTGTGCCACTTCGCTCCCGAGCTGCCGGCCGACGCCACGGTCCTCGATCCGGCCTGCGGAATCGGGGTGCTGCTCCTGTCCGTCGCCGCCGAAGCGGGAATGCGCTGCTGCGGCCAGGAGACGGATGCCGACAGCGCTCATTTCGCGCAGCGTCGCGCCGACCTCCTGGGTCGTTCAGGCGTGCGCATCGTGCCAGGTGATTCTCTGCGCGCGGACGAATGGCCGGAACTCAAAGCGGACCTCGTTGTCTGCGACCCGCCGGCCGGTGTGACCGAGTGGGGGCGAGAGGAACTGCTGCTCGACTCCCGCTGGGAACTCGGTACCCCGTCCAAGGCCGAAGGGGAGCTCGCGTGGCTCCAACACGCCTATGCGCACACCGAGCCCGGCGGCCAGGTCCTCATGGTCATGCCTGCCTCGGTCGCCTACCGCAAGGCGGGCCGCCGCATCCGGGCAGAACTCGTACGCCGGGGCATCGTGCGCCAAGTGGTCGCCCTGCCACCGGGGACGGCGACCTCGCACGCCCTGCCCGTCCATCTGTGGTGTCTGCGGCGCCCCGAGAACACGGGAACTGCGGACACGAACCGCACCGTGCGCATGGTCGACCTGACCGGCAACAGCCCCGACGGGAGCCTGGAACCACGCCCCGACCAGGTCGCCGACGTGCCGCTGATCGAGCTCCTCGACGACACCGTCGACCTGACGCCCGGCAGCCATATGCGGGCCCGGCACCGGGACTATCCCGGCGAATACGCCACCTTGCGCAAGGAACTGGAGGACCAGATCCGCCGGCTTGCCGCACTCCTGCCCGAACTCGCGCCGGGCGGCGGACCGGGCTCACTGGACGGCGCCACCACCAGCGTTGCGGACCTCGCCCGCGCCGGGCTCGTCGCGCACGACGGTCCGGAACCGGTCTCGGCCAGCGAGCAACTCGACACGGACTATCTGCAGGGATTCCTGCGCAGTTCCTTCAACGCCCGCCGGTCCACCAGTGCCAGCGGGACCTACCGCCTCGACGGCAGGGGTTCGCGCATCCCCCGCATGGGCATCGACGCGCAGCGTCGGTACGGCTCCGCCTTCCGGGCCCTGTCCGTGTTCGGGGAAGGAATGCGCAAGGTCGACGAACTGAGCCGGCAGCTCGCCGAAGTCGCCCGTGACGGCCTGGCCACGGGCGCCCTGACACCGGAGGAGTGAGGGCGGGGCGACTCAAGTGCTTTCCGGAGCGGACGACGAGCGGAGGGGGCGTATGGGGAACCGACGGCTGCATGGGTTTCTCGGCGTTGTGGCCGGGCTGGCTCTCGCGGTGCTTCATGATCACGGGTGTGGTGTGCCCCCGGCCAGCCTTCCGGCGATGTCCCGGAGAGCCGACAGGATCCGTCCAGGTTCCCGGGAGAGGTCGAGGGTGTGCTGGTACAGCCGCACTCCTCGTCCGTCCGGCCCGGTGGTTCCGCGTACCTCGTGGAAGCGCTCCGGTTGCCGTCCCGCCGCGTACACGAGGTGAGCCTCACGCAGACCGAGGACCGTGGCGTACGCGAGGGCCTGGTACAGGTCGGCGTTGAGGAGCCCGTCGGCCTTCTCGATCTTGTACTTGGCGTCGACCACGGCGACCGGAGTGCGACCGTCCCCGGTGCGGACGACGAGGTCGGGACGCATCCTCACCAGACCCGCGGTGTCGAGGCGGTGGGGGTCCTGGAGTCGCGCGGTCAGGCCGTGCTCACGAAGAGCCTCACGCAGCGCGACCGTGACAAAGTCCTCGAACAGCTTGTTCATGTCGAGCAGGAAGCCGTCCACCGCGAGCGGTTCGGCCTCGGCCGGCCGGTGCTCCGGCGAGGCGCCACGCAGGACGGCCTCGGCGAGTCGCAGTGCGGGCTGATAGCGGGAGTTGAGCCGCGACGGATGCCAGAGCGGTAGTTCCTGGCCTCGTATCAGAGGCTGAGCATCGGCGAGACGCAGGCGCTGATGAGCGAGGCGCCGACGGACCGGGCCGGGGACTCCCGGCAGCCGCAACAACTGCTCGACGGCAGCGCGCAGTATGCGGTTCTCGGCGGTGTCGGCGGTGAACGCGTCGTACCTGATCTCCACGGGTGGCGTCCGGCCGAAGTGCCGCCGGATCTGCTCGGCCTCGCACAGCCGCCCGCGCACGACCAGCGCGGACTCCTCCACCTCGCGGTAGCCCTGGAGAACCCCCTGCCGCAGAGCCGCATCGATCTGCCGCTCCACGGCGTGCGCGAGCGCGGGGACGACGTCGTCGTGAGCCCCGGTGTCGACGGCGCCCTCCTGGCTGTCGCGCCAGGCACGTGCCGGGTCGAGGCTGAAGCCGAGGAGGAAGAACAGCCGGCTCACCGGGGTCTTGGGCATGATCCGTACGACAGGACCGCCAGGAGTGCGCACGGCGCCGACCCGGCTGCCCGCTCGTAGCAACCAGTGCCCCTCCCGGCCGGGATCCGGGGTCACGCTCTGCAGGATTCCGGAGGCGGCAAGGGCTCGGCCGGCCTCGGCGGCCAGCGGGACGGAGAGCGCGGGCCCGTACTCGCGCAGCGTCACATCCGGCACGGTCACAGGCGCTGCTCGCGCAGCGAGTCGAGGCCGTAGCGGGCGGCGACGTCGAGACCCTCGCCGTAGTGGTGCTCCTCGAGCAGCGGCAGGATCTTTGTGCGCCAGGTGCGTTCGAGGCCGCCGTCGCGGTACACGCCCGGTTTCATCAAGTAGGAGGGCCCGATGGCGAAGTCCGGGTCGTCGATGCGGGCGTTGAGAGCGTCGAGAAGGTGAGCGGGTTCCAAGTCCTTGCCCTCGCGTCCCAGCCATCGTGCGAGCAGCCCGGCGGTCGGCTCGGTGCGGGGGGACAGCTCCACGAACGCGAAACGGCGCCGCATCGCCGCGTCCACCAATGCGATCGACCGGTCAGCGGTGTTCATGGTGCCGATCACGAAGAGGTTGGGAGGCAGGGCGAAATCGTCTCCGGAGTAGGTGAGACGGACAGACCGCGTCCGGTACTCCAGCAGGAAATACAGCTCACCGAAGACCTTCGCGAGATTGGCCCGGTTGATCTCGTCGATGATCAGGAAGTGTGGGACGTGCCGATTGCCCTCGCGGGAGGCGAGATCGGCGAGTTCCCGCAGCGGCCCCGCCGTCAGCCGGAAGGCCACTTCCCGCGTCTCGCCGTCCTCCACGGGCCGGAACCCCTCGAAGAAGTCCTCGTAGGCGTACGACGGATGGAACTGCACGATCTTGACCTGTTCGGGACCGCCGCCGAAGTGCTCGGCCAACTTCATCGCCAGGTAGGTCTTGCCCGTGCCGGGCGGGCCGTAGAAGACCAACTGCCGCTCATCTGTGAGAAGTTCACGTATCTCATCGAGCCAGTCCTTCTCGTGGACGAGGAGGTCGGCAGCGAGAGCCTCGGTGACGCCCGGCAGCGACAACTCCCGCGGTGCTGCTCGCTCGGTGGTGGGCTGCCGGACGGGCGAGCCGGATGCCACCGGGTCGGAGGGCACGGTGAGTCCGTCCAGCGCTTCCAGGACACCGGTCAGGTCGACGACGTCATGCTGCACGGAGAGCTTCTGCTGTACTTCCTCCGGCAGTTCCTCGTACGGGTGGCTGTCGGGCTGCCAGGAGACGGACCGCCGCAGATTGGACAGGCCGCCCGGGGACCCGGTCTGCACGGCCTCCCCGGTGATCCGCCCGAGGTGAAGTCGGCCGTCACCTATGGTGACCACCGTGTCGCCGATGCGCATCTGCGTCAGGAAGCCGTGCAACTCGTCGACGAGGCCCCGCTTCTGGTTGTACGAGGCCGCGCCCTCATACCCTTCCTCGACGAAGCGACGCAACGCGCTCTTGGTCGGATCGGTCTCCTCCAGGGGTGGCAGATGCGCACCGGCGAGCGAGACGAACCCCTCCTTCAACCACAGTTGCCGCACCAGGTTGTGCCCCGAGACATTGGAGCCACGCACCAACCACGCCTTGCGCGGGGGGCGCCAGGCGGTGGACAGGTAGTCGGCGAGCGGGTGGCCCTCAGCGGTTCGCCAGGACTCCGGCCCGGAACTGTCGTAGCCGTACACCAGCGCGGCGGCGGCGGAGGAGGAGTTGCACGGGATGTGACGTGTCGTCACCCATCGTGGCGGCATCTCTGGCAGGGCGGGGTCCACCGGGGCATCGACCAGTGCGCCGCTCGCCCGCAGATCCGCACGGAGTCGGCGTCCATGGTCACCGAGCCCGGGCCACGCCTCTGCCGCCACCATCGACCCCTCGTGCAGGAGGAACTTGTGCGTGCCGTTCCCGCCGAACTCGGTGAGCAGATGCCCGCGTGCCTCTCCACCGTCCTTGGGGAGCTTGATGCGGAACTCGGGCGCGCCGGGGAGACGGTCGGGCTGTGGCATGGGTGACCTTCCGGTTCGGGCGTGACAAGCGCGACACCGCACAGCCTAACCTGTTGACGCTGTCAAATTACTCTTCGTCACTCCCCGCTGTGAATGTCCCCCTGCTCCACCCGGCTTGACCCCGGCCCAGCACGACTGCCTGAACGCCCTGAAAATCGGCAGTGGCGTCTCTGTGCCGTCTTGCGCGGATGAGAGCGGTAGTCATCGGTCCGGAGCCGTCCGGACCCGGGTCAGGGACAGTGTCACAGTCCAGAAGGCTGAAGCCCGGGCGGCGACCGACCCCGGCTCGGGTTCCGGCCGGCCGGCTCATCCCAGCAGCAGTCGGCGGAAACGACCTCCTGGAGGCTTCACCGACTGGATGGTGTGCGGTTTCAGGCTGCTTCGGCGGGGTGGGCGGCGTTGGTCGGGACAACGTGCGAGAGTCCATGGGAAGCGAGCGGTTTCCGGAACGGTTTCCAGATCGCCGGGTCGGCCAGGTTGGTGAACAGCCCCTGGCAGGTGTTCGTTTCCCCGGTCACCAGTCCGTACACGACAGCCTTGTCCGAGGCGGATGCGTTCGGATCGAACAGCGGCCCGCCGCTGTCGCCGGGCGCGACCCGCGTTGCCGTGGTGCCCGCGCAGATGAACTTCTTGTCCCAGGTGCCTCCTTCGGTGTCGAACTCGGTGACGGGAAGCTTCGCTTCGCGCAGGCGTGACGGTTTGTCCGGATCGGCGAGGTCGGTACGCCCCCAGCCGGCGGCGCGCACGAGGCGACCCGGCTGCAGCTTCGTCCGCAACGGGGCAAGGGACGCACTCGCCTGGTCGGCGGGATCGTCGAGCACGACGAGGCCCAGGTCCGTGTTGGTCAGTGTCGAGAATTCGGGGTGGCTGTAGACGGAGAAGTGAGCATCGGTCACCACCGTTCCCCCGGGCGCACTCGAATCGGCCCGCCCCATGACGAGCCGGATCTTGACCTTGCCCTGTACGACGAACTTCGCGCAGTGCGCCGCCGTGGCGACGACTCGGCTGTCGATGAGAGCTCCACCGCAGAAGTGCGACCATGCCCCGTCGTCATCCTGTTGTTCGATCTGCACGACGAAGGGCCGTTTGCCGTCCGCGACCGGATCTCCGCCTACGATCGCCGAGGCGGATGGCGCGGCGGTACACACGATTCCGAACGCACAGGCACCCGCGAGGGCAGTGACCGCCTGTCGGCTCATTGACTTGCGCAAGAGGACACCCACTTCCGTATGCCACCGGGCACCACCCCGGCGGGCTCGTACGGGACCGGCACCCGGCCGGTCCCTTCAGGCCCCGATCCTGGGCCGGAAGCCCATCCGACGGGTCTCGACACCGTGTCAGGCACATCAGGGCATTCACTCAGCTGTGTATCAGCCATGGGCGGTCGCTTCCGGGGCATGCCCTATGCGGCGCGTCCCGGCACGTGCACGGGTGAGGTGCGGGACCGCCCATCGATCCGACAGATTGTTGTCGAGCTGCACGACCGTCATCCCCTTGCTTCCGGTGTCCGGGAGCCGGTGGCCGTTACGGGCCTGCGGTCTGCCTGACCGGCAAGCGCCCTCCCATTAGCAGGCTATGCGGGCTCTCGTCGGGTAGGGCGATCACTTGCGGGGCAGCGTGGAGAGCACCGCCCGGACGGTCTTGCCGCTGGGCGGGTAGGGGACGGTGTCCCAGTGGTCGGCGAGCGCGGCGACGAGCGCGAGGCCGCGACCGCCGGTGTGGAGCGTTCCGGGTGCGGCGCCCGTGGGTTGAATCAGCGGCCACCGATCTCCGCGGGCGTCGGTGACGTCGATGCGAAGGCGGCCGGGCGAAGCGTCGAACGCGAGCGTGAGCCGGAAGCTCCGGCCGGGCAGGAAGCCGTGGAGGGCGGCATTGTTGGCAAGCTCCGCAATGACACACTCGGCACGCTCCGTGAGGTCCTGCGGAGCGCCCCAGGACCGCAGCTGAGTCACGCCGAGGAGCCGGGCGAGCCGGGCGCCGCGCCGCGTGGACGACAGCAGCTGCGTGAAGGTGAGCTGTGAAACGTCCAGTTGGGGAAGGGACTGGTTCATGGCGTCATCGTGGCGGCCGCATGTGGCCGTATGCGAGCGCCGCACCCCGTACGCGGAGTCAGAGTACGGGCACATGGAGTAGCTGGTACGCGAGATCAGCCGTCACACTGAGTGGTGAACGTGGGTGGCGGCGAAGAGCTGTCGCGGGTGCGGTACGGAGAGAGGAGCGGCGGATGGACATCGTCGAAGGGGAGACGGCCGGGAGTGCCGAAGCCCGGACAACCCCGGCGGGGGAGTGGGAGCGGGAGCCTCATCCGTCGGACAGTCTGCGCACGTTCGGCGCGGTCGCCCAGGCCCTGCGCGAGCACGCCGGGCTCAGCCGGGCCGAGCTCGCCACGCGTGTCCGGTACTCCAAACACACTGTGGAGTCCGTGGAGTTGGGTCGCCGGATGCCGGACGAGGCGTTTGTCGAGCGCGCGGAGGAGGCGCTCGGCAACACGGGTGCCTTACGGAAAGCCGCCCGCCACCTCAGCCGCGGCGAGGTCGGCCTCGCCGCCTGGTTCCGGCAGTGGGCCCGGCTGGAGCGGGATGCGGTGAGCCTCTGCACGTATGAATGTCGGCTGGTGCCGGGGCTGTTGCAGTCGGAGGCGTATGCGCGGGCGGTGTTCGAGGGCACGATCCCGCTGCGGACCGACGATGAGCTGGAGGGCCAGCTCATGGCGCGGATGGAGCGGCAGCGGATGATGCGTGAGCGGCCCACGGTGCCGTTCAGCTTCATCGTCGAGGAGCACGTGTTCCGGCGGCGATTCGGGGACGCGGAGATGATGCGCGGGCTGGTGGACCACGTGTTGGAACGGAGCGCTCCGCGCAATGTGACGCTTCAGGTGGTGCCGTTGGAGGCGGGGTTGCATACGTGCCTGGACGGGCCGGTGCAGGTTCTGGAGACCAAGGAAGGACGGCGACTCGGCTACTCGGAGGGTCAGGAGAACGGGCGACTGATCTCTGACCCGAAAGGTGTGAGTGTGCTCTGCCACCGCTATGAAACACTGCGCTCGCAGGCCCTGAACCCAAAGGAATCCCGGGACCTGCTGGAGCGACTGCGAGGAGAGCTATGAGCAGCGGTACGACGGAACTCGCCTGGTTCAAGTCCAGCTACAGCGGCAGCCAGGGCGACAGCTGTGTGGAGATCGCGGTTGTCGAAGAGGCTGTTCACGTACGGGACTCCAAGGACCTGGCACGCCCGGCCTTCGCCGTGGGGCGCGAGGAGTGGGCGCCCTTCGTGAGGTTCGTGTCGGGTGTCTCGGAGGCGTAACCGAGCGCGGCACGGTTGATGAAACGGTCGCCGAGGTCGGGTTCCGGCCTCGGCACGGCCTTTGGCGTGGATTTCGCGGCCGCCTTCTTCTTCGCGGCGTTCTTGGCGGCCGTTGTGCCGCGTGCCTCGAACTTCTTCCGCAGCAGCGACAGTTGCTCGCGTTCCTGGACGGTCTGGTCGGCGGGCAGGGCGTTGACGAGAGCCCGGGCCCGGCTGAGCCCGTAGCGCTCCTGGGCCCGTTGTTTGGTGTTGATCACCGTACGAATCCGGGTGTGATACTGGTGGGCTCGCGTATTCAACTGTCGCCAGTCCTCGGGGAAACGAGGGCGACGTGGACCGTGTGTAGCGAGAGTAGATCGGTGACCCATTGCCTTGCCCAGGCCGGCTTGGGCGGTGCCGTCGAGTGTGTTCGGCGGCTGCCCTGCTTCGGTGCTCAGTCGTACCTCTCTGCGGGAGTGCTGAACGAGATCCAAACGTCAGGAGGCAAGTCCGGCCGACCTGGCACCCGTCTGCGTTCCTCAGTCCATGCGTCTCCGGCGATCTCCGTGGCGACGCGACGCCAGAAGTTCACCGCGCCCAAGTTGGCGTCCTGAAACGCGACCTCCCACGAACCCGGGTGCTTGGCCACGATCCCCTGAACAGCGCGCAGCCCGATCCCCGTTCTCCGTGCACCGCGCACCACGAAAAAGCTGTTCAGCACGCGCGTCGGGTCGTTCAAACTGCGTACGAACGCGAAGCCGGCAGGGCTGTCACTGATCATCAGGAGGTATGGCGCCCAGTCGGGATCAGAGAAGGCCATGTGGAGTCGATCGTTGCGGAAGGTTCCGTCGGCGTTGGGCAGCAGACCATGGAACTCCGACATGTCATGGCGGAACATCAGCCACAGCCGTTCCGCTATGGGACGGTCGGCAATGCCTGCAAGGCGAATAGATACGTCTGACACGAGACTCCTTTGCAGAGGCGGCCGACCGGCGAGCGCCGCATGCAGGTCAGAAGTCGAAGCACGGCAGCACATGGGTACGACGTCGCCCTTGGCCGTGATCGCCCGGACAGCTCCTAGTAGACCCAGGCCTCCGTGCCGGACCAGCGGCCGTCAGTGATGGCCGGGGTGGCCGTGGTGGCCGGGGTGGCCGTGGCATCTGCCGTGAAGATCAGCGGGCCGTCGCCCCAGTAGTCGTAGAGTGCGAGCAGCGAGTCGCGTGCCCAGGAGCAGGGGCCGTCCTCGTTGCTGTAGCCAGGGGTGTCGGCGGGGGCGGAGCGGCCGCAGGGGCATGCTCCTCCGGGTGGCGGGCAGGGGGTGGGCCGGCCCAGGAGCATGGCGTCCCACGACTTGTCACCCACAGCCGCGCGTTCCAGGAGCCGTTGGATGTCGCCGAACAGATCGATGCCGGCACAGTCTTCGTCGAAGTGCTCGTCCAGCGCCTCGGCGAGCGCGTCGTAACCCTGGCTGTGCCGGCCCGACTTGTAGTTCGCCGTCAGGAACAGGGTCCGGTGCAGTGTCACCGGTATCGGACGGTCGCGTTCGGGGCCGCTGCCGATGTCGCCGAGGTAGTCCAGTTCGGCAGGCGGGTGAGTGGTCCGCAGCTCATGCGCGGGGACGTCGGCGTGGAGGATGACATGATCGGGTTCGGTCTGGACGGACTGTCCCTCGTGGCGGAAGAACCACAGCCAACCGCCGGTCGGCAACCATCCCGCATCGGCCGCACCCGGTACGTCGGCAAGATTGATCTGCGCGGTGAAAGCGAGCGCGGCCTCGGGGGAGTCCGTCACCCTTTTCCCGTTCCGGTACTTGATCTCGACGGTCGGCCATTGCCACCCCTCGGGCAGGTCCGGCAGTCCGCCTATGCGCGAACCGCCGATCTTGGACCGCTCGGTCGCGTTGCGATCCGGGCTGAGCAGCCAGGCGGGACGTACGAGCCCCCGAAGCTGTTCGGTGAGCCGGTCGGCTTCGTCGATCGGCATGTCGGAGGCGTCCCGCACGGCGGCGGTGAGCATCGGGTCCAAGTCGCCGGGAAGCCGGGGCAGATGGTCTGAGGGAGCTGGAGCTGGCATGGGGCGCAGGCTAACCCGTCGCCGAGGAACGAGTGCACGCGACCCGCGTCAACTCGGATTGGCTGAGGTCGCGTTATCGCGCCGGGCGACTTCGACTACCTGCTCCTTGGGCAGCCCTGGCCGATAGGGTCGATCACGTCCGAGAGATCACCGACGCCCTGGTTCGGGGCACCGAGGAGTCGTCGATGCACCACCCGGACCCGCGGTATGCCGCGCGGCTCGCCACATATGGGACCGTGGCCACGCGCCTGTCCCTGCTGAGCGACCGTCGGCTCGGTGAGGTCGTGGCCGATGCCACCCCTCTCGGGTCCGGCATCGGCGGCAGGTCGGCGGAGCTGGACGTCGACGGCACTCGGATTTTCGTCAAGCGGGTCCCCCTGACGGACACCGAGTTGCGGCCGGAGAACGCGCGGTCGACGGCGAACCTCTTCGGACTGCCGATGTTCTACCAGTACGGAGTGGGCTCAGCCGGGTTCGGGGCCTGGCGAGAGCTGGCGGTGCACGTCATGACCACCAACTGGGTCCTCGGGAACCAGTACGAGGGCTTTCCGCTGATGTACCACTGGCGCATCCTGCCCGACTCCTCCCCCGAAGGGTTCGCCGACGAGTTCGGGGGCATCGATGGGGCCGTCGCGCACTGGGAGGGCTCATCTGCCGTGCGCGGGCGTCTGGAGGCCATCGGCCGTTCTTCGTCCAGCCTGGTGCTCTTCTTGGAACACGTCCCGCAGACACTCGGCGACTGGTTGCACGACTACCGGACCGCCGCCCCGGCGGGCGGAGAGGGCTCGCCGTATCTGTGGGCGGAGGAGGCCCTGGCGCGAGGGACTGCCTTCATGAGCTCGCACGGACTCGTCCACTTCGACGCCCACTTCGCCAATGTCCTGACCGACGGTCGACTGCTGTACTTCGCGGATTTCGGACTCGCCCTGAGCTCCGGATTCGAACTGTCAGCGGCCGAGGCGGAGTTCCTCTCCGGCCATCTCGCGTATGACCGCTGCCACACCATGAGCCATCTGCTCCGCCACCACCTGCCCGATGGGCTGCGCGGCGGTCTGGAACACGAGGCGTTCCTGCGCGAATGGATCGCCGGCCACCAGCCCGATGGCGTCCCGCGCGAGATCGCCACGATCATCGACCGGCATGCCCAAGCCGCTGCGGTCATGGGCGAATTCGCCCGCCGTCTGCTCAAAGAGAGCAAGCGGACGCCATTCCCGGCTGCCGAGATCGGGCGGGCATCCAGTGCCGCCCCACTGAGGTCGGACGGCTGCAGGAGATCGCCGTCCTGATGCCGTAGGCCGGTGACAGACGGCCGTCGGCCCGTGACGGGCGTGCAGCACGCGTCACGGGCCGACGGTGGGCTCAGGTGTCCGAACCCGGGAGGTCAGCAGACGGTCATTCCGCGTCGGCCACGACCTCGGCGGAGTTGATCACGACCTGCTCGCGGGGTACGTCCTGCGCGCCCGTCGGGACCTGCCCGATCTTGTCGACGACCTCGTGCCCCTGGACGACCTCGCCGAAGACCGCGTAGCCCCAGCCGTCCTGCCCCGGGTAGTCCAGGAAGGCGTTGTCGACCGTGTTGATGAAGAACTGCGCGCTGGCCGAGTGCGGATCGGAGGTCCGGGCCATGGCTACGCTGTACTTGACGTTCTTGAGCCCGTTGCGCGCCTCGTTCTGCACCTTCTGGGGAGCGGGCTTCATGCGCATGCCGGTGTCGAACCCACCGGTCTGGATCATGAAGCCGCTGATCACTCGGTGAAAGATCGTCCCCTTGTAGTGGCCACTGTTGAGGTAGCTCATAAAGTTCGCGACCGACAGGGGCGCCTTGACATCGTCAAGCGCGAGCACGATGTCGCCCATCGTCGTGGAAAGGCGGACGTTGATCATGGAATCTCCACTCGGCATATCATCATTGGTTCCTTGATTGAACAGAGTACGGACAAGCCCGAGTGGTGGGCGCTGCCATTGGGCCACGCATCCGGGACGGGACCCGGCCCCCGTTGACCAGCGGAATTCTCTCACAGCCACCCGATCGCCGCCCTTGTCGGCGGCCTGGCAGCCCTGTCCTCGGCCGCGTGGTCTACCCGCCGAAGGCGGGGAGAACGAGGACGACCGTCCCGTAGTCGATGAGGGCTGCGACGGCGAGGACGAAGGAGCCGAGGGCCAAGTCACCGGCCACGCCGCCCCACCCTCGGCAGACGACCGCGCGCTTCGGCTTGTGCGGGTGGTAGGCGACCCGGACGCTATCGCCCTTGGGCGGGCTGTAGACGGGGCGGGTCACACCGCTGGTGTCCGTGTACGCATAGGTGTCGTTGCCGTCGAGGAAGATCTGCCTCGCGTCCACGGTGATGCCGTAGCGGGGCAGGTACCAGCTCTCCCACGCCGTCAGCATTGCCGCACATGCGGCGAAGGTGGCCGCAACGCCGAGGGCCCCGAGCAGCAGCGTCGCGATCGCACGGCCCACGTGCTCCCCGGCGATCCCGACGACCACACAGAGAGCCACGAGTGCGACACCGGCGACGAGCGCTGCCCGCTTGACGAGGTTCGGCCCTCCGTCCTCTCCTTCTTCCTCTTCCTCGTCGTCGTCGGCGGCCCTCAGGCTGCGGGTGGTGACGAGCGTGGAGCCGTCGACCGCCTCCTCCCCGGCGGGGCGTTCGGGCAGTGCGCCGTTCACGGCGTCGGCGAAGACGGCAGCCGCGGCCCCGCTCACGTCCTCGACCCGGTACACGGTCGGCTCGGCCCCGGCCGGGGCGGTCAACTCGACGGCGACGTCGCGCCTTTCGGCGCGGACCCGTGCGATCGCCGCGAGCGGGATGCGCAGTTCGTCATCGGGGCGGCGCAGAAGCAGCTCCTCGCCCTCGGAGCGGAGTTCGGTGCCCTTGTCGCCTCGGAGGACGGGTATGGGCGAAGTGATCGACATGCGCGTGATCGTAAAGGCGCATGGGCTCCATGGTGAAGGGGATGTGGGGGTTCCGGTCGGGTCCTGCGCTGCCGTACGGTCCACCTGTGAACATGGTGAATGTAGTGCTCATAGGCTTCGCCGTCGTGTCCGTGCCGGCCTTCGTCTTCTGCTTGATGTTGATGCAGGGCACGCGGGAAGAGCTGAAAAAGATGACGGAGTTGAACGAAACCGGCATCGAGGTCCAAGCGCGCCTGGTGAGCCTGGTGCCGTTCGGCACGAAGGGTTACGCGCACGCCCTGTACGAGTTCGAGGGGCCGAACGGTGAGACCGTCCGGCACCAGAAGGGCGCGACGGCCGGCCCCGCGCACGTGGTGGGCGACACGTACCCGCTCGTCCACCATCCCCAGCGCACGAACCGCCTGCACATGGGGACGAAGAAGACCGTCCGCAAGGAGCGCAGGATGCAGGCGGGCTACATGAGGAACGCGCAGTGGATGGCGCTCATCTCCCTCGTGGCGGGCGCGCTCGCGATCGTGGGCTTTGTCCTCAGCCCTTGACACCGCCGACCGGTCGGCCCGAGCCGATGGACCAACCGCGATCCGGAATCGTGGACGGGCAATGGGCGGGTTCGCCCGGGGGCCGTCATAGCGGGATCGCAGCCGACGCGTCAGAAGTTTCTTGAGTCTTCGGGAAGGCCTCAGGGACGATACAGCGGATGGATCAACCAGCCAGTACGAGGGGGGAACATGATCGATAAGATTCTGCCGTCCCAGGTGGCCGTTAACGAGGCGCTCTCCGACCCGCCCGACGCGGCTCTCCTTCCCGGCGAGGAAGAGCTGATCCGCAATTCCGTGGAGAGCCGGCGCAAGGAGTTCACCACCGTACGCTGGTGCGCCCGCCGCGCGCTCGGCGAGCTCGGTCTCGCACCCGCCCCCATCCTGAAAGGCGAGCGCGGTGCGCCGATATGGCCGCAAGGTGTGGTCGGAAGCATGACCCACTGCGCCGGCTACCGAGCCGCCGCAGTCGCCTTCCGGGCGGATGTGCTCACCGTCGGCATCGACGCCGAACCACATGAGGCGCTGCCCGACGGGGTGCACGAGAGCATCGCGCTCGCAACGGAACAGCAGCGCGAGCTCGAGCTGCGCCGGGCGTCCCCCGAGATCCACTGGGACCGGCTGCTTTTCAGCGCGAAGGAAAGCGTCTACAAGGCGTGGTTCCCGCTCACCCACCGCTGGCTCGGCTTCGAGCAGGCCGACATCGTGCTCCACGAGAACGGCAGCTTCACCGCCGGGCTGCTGATCTCCGCGACTGAGCAGGGTTTGGCCACGGGGGCAACGGCAACCCCTACGGCCTTCAGCGGCCGATGGCTGGTCGCGGACGGTCTCGTGGTGACCGCCATCGCTGTCGAGAGTGAGCCGAACGGACCCACCGGGTAGCGGCCACCGCCGCGGTACATGGCAAGGCGCACAGGTTGGGGGTGACGCGTGAGGAGACCGGCGAGAACCATGCCGGTGGCCGAGCGCGTCGACTCCCTCCTCCGCCTTGGATTCGAAGGTCCCAGACACCGCTCCTTCTCCCACTGCCAATCGTGGGCGAGGTCGTAATCTCTGTACGCATGAGTGCAGACCACATGAGCGAAGACCGCAAGCGTGCACGTGAGTTGAGCATCCCTCTGACAGGTGAGCCGGGGCCGTGGAACGCGATCACGGACGTGCCCGGTGTCGAGGTCGGATACGTCACCCTGGTCGAGGGCGAGGGCGTACGCACCGGAGTGACGGCGCTCCTGCCACGCGGGCGTGACGGTGTGGGTACGCCCTGCGCGGCCGGCTGGCACTCGTTCAACGGCAACGGTGAGATGACCGGAACCGCCTGGATCGAGGAGAGCGGCTCGCTCGCCGTTCCGGTGGTCATCACCAACACGTATGCGGTCGGGCCGGTGCACCGCGGCGTGGTCGAGTGGGTGCGCGCCAATTGTCGTGGTATGGCGCCGGAGTGGCTGCTTCCGGTGGTCACCGAGACCTGGGACGGCCACCTCAACGACATCCATGGCTCGGCCGTGGAGTCCCGTCATGCGGCGGACGCGATCGAGGCAGCGGCCTCCGGCCCGGTCGAGGAGGGATGCGTCGGCGGCGGAACGGGCATGCGCTGCTACGGCTTCAAGGGCGGTTCGGGGACCGCCTCGCGGGTGGTGCGGTACGGCGAGGACCGTTACACCGTCGGCGCCTTCGTGCAGGCCAACTTCGGCGCGCGGCGCGAACTGGTGATCGCCGGTGTTCCGATGGGGCGTGAGCTGTCCGATCCGGCCGGGACGCCGGCCCCCGCACCGGCCTCCGGCGGGGAGCGCCCGGTGCCGCCCGGCGCGGGCTCGGTGATCGTGGTCGTGGCGACCGACGCGCCCCTGCTGCCGGGGCAGTGCAAGGCGTTGGCCCGCAGGGTGACGCTGGGCCTCGCCCGCACCGGCACCACCGGCAGCCACTTCTCCGGGGACCTCTTCCTGGCCTTCTCCACAGCCAACCCGTCTGCGCTGACCAGTACGTTTCCCGAGGACGACGGCAGCGCACCGTACGAGTCGATGCGCTTCGTGCCATGGGGCCGGATGGATCCCTTCTACGGTGCGGTGGTCGAGTCGGTGGAGGAGGCGGTGCTCAATGTGCTCACCGGCGCACACTCGATGACCGGCCGGGCGGGTCACCACGTCCCGGCGCTCCCGCTGGACCAGGTGACCGAACTCCTGGCAGCGAGGAAAGAGTGACGCGGCACGGAAGGCGTCGCTGAACGCGCATTCGGAGGCCGCAGCCGGGAGAGAGGGGCCCACGGTGTGGCGGTCACTGGTCTCGCACAGGTTCGTCGGCCATACTGCCCGCCGTGGAGCAGCGCATAGATCCGAACACTCAGCCCGGGTACGCCGCAGGGACAGACCCGGCGTACATCCCTGGTCTCACGGTCCCCGCTACTGCCGGAAAGCTGGATACGAGCCAGGAGCAGACGGACCAGGAAAAGACAGAGGGGCGGGCGCCCGGCGCCGTCGCCTCCGACGATGCCGGTGCGGAGGTCGTGTCCGAGGATGCGGCAGCCGACGGGGAGGCATCTGCCGAAGCAGCGGCTGACGACAAGGAGGCAGAGGGCGGCCCCGTATTCGAGGTGAGCGACCGCCGCGGGTCGATCACCGTGGACCGTGGCGGCGTCCGGTTCCGGCTGGACGACCAGGAGGCCGAGTTCCGCTGGGACGAGATCGGTGCGTTTGAGGTGAAGACGCCTCGGTTCGGCCGCCGGTTCACTGTCACGGTCCACGTGTCGACCCGTCGATGGTTCAACGCCGAGGTCGAGGCACCGGCCAGGAGCGACCTCAAGCAGTGGGCGGAAGAACTCGACGCGGTCCTGGACGCCTACTTCGAGGAGTCCTGACCACGGCGGCATCGCCCGAGGGGCGGGGCCGGCGGCCGAAACGACCGCCGGCCTCCTCGCGACCGCAGCCGTCGTGTGACCGCTGACCCGCCGCCGGAGCGGATGCCGGGCGGCGGACGGGCTCCGAGGCGGCGCGGGCGTGGGGCACAAGGCCGTCACGCCCTCCCGGCAGGATCCGGGATGCGCTCGACGACGCGCATCGGCCGGTCAGGTGTCCGCGAGCACCACCGAGCGGGTCAGGTGGCGCGGGCTGTCCGGGTCCAGACCGCGGGCGGCGGCGCGGGCGATCGCCAGGCGCTGGACGCGCACCAGCTCGGCCAGCGGGTCCAGGCCGCTCTCCACCCAGCGGGCGCCGGTCGCGAGCACCTGCTCCGCAAGGCCCTCGGGGGCGGTGCCGAACATCCAGGTCGCGGTGCCGGTGGTGGCGATGCTGATGGGACCGTGGCGGTACTCCATCGCGGGGTACGCCTCCGTCCAGGACAGCGACGCCTCCTTCATCTTGAGCGCGGCCTCGTTGGCGAGACCTGCCGTCCAGCCACGGCCCAGGAAGGTGAACTGGGTGCAGTCCAGCAGGCCGTCGGGCAGCGGATCCGCCAGTGCGGTCTCCGCGTCGCGGACCACGGCGTCGGTGTGCAGACCGAGGTGGGCGCGGAGCAGCGTGAGCAGGGTGGTGGCGAACCGGGTCTGCACGACGGACCGCTCGTCGGCGAAGTCGAGCACGACAACCTCGTCGGCGGAGGTCATGACCGGGGTGTCCGGGTCGGCTGTGATGGCCACTGTGCGGGTGACACCACGGAGCCGGTCGAGCAGTTCCAGCACCTCGGTCGTGGTCCCCGAGCGGGTGAGGGCGACGACCCGGTCGTAGCCGCGGCCGAAGGGGAATTCCGAAGCGGAGAAGGCATCGGACTCGCCCTGCCCGGACTCCTCGCGGAGCGCGGCGTAAGCCTGAGCCATGTAGAAGGAGGTGCCGCAGCCGACGACTGCGATGCGCTCACCGGTGGCGGGCAGCGCGGCCGCCTGTGTCCGGGCCAGCTCGGCGGCGCGGCGCCAGCACTCCGGCTGACTGGCTGTCTCGATCTCGACAAATGACACTCTTGCACTCCGTACTCGTAGCGGGATGCTTTTTTGTGCACGTTATGCGCGACGTGTGAGCATTATCAAGCATTCCGTTTTGAGTGAAATCACGCTGGATGTCGCCGTGCTGGGCGTCAACGCGATCGACATCGACACGAGGCATTTCGGCGCCCCCGGTGACAGTGCCGTCCGGCGCCCTCGCCGGAGGTCTTGTTGGAGCTGTTTTCAGCCATGCTCGGTGGGTAGTCGGCTCTTTCCGGTTTGGCGACGGCTCGACGGGTGCC
Organism: Streptomyces sp. NPDC018000; assembly: GCF_044328025.1. Taxonomy (NCBI): domain Bacteria; kingdom Bacillati; phylum Actinomycetota; class Actinomycetes; order Kitasatosporales; family Streptomycetaceae; genus Streptomyces; species Streptomyces sp. NPDC018000. The sequence continues at coordinate 365,984 of NZ_JBIRGM010000004.1, read as the reverse complement.
CGTCGTGGCACGTGACACTGCCGGGTGAATTGGGGGTAATCATCCGGAAGGTGCCGTACGGGGGTGCGGCGTGCCGGTCTCGTAGGGTCACCGAGCCGCCGGCGCCGGAGAGTGTGAGAGGCGATTTTGCGCCAATCGGATCTCATGGTGTCCGAGTTCGAACGCATGGCCGGATCTTGGTAGGCATAATCGCGTCCATGCCGAACACGGGTGGAGACGTCGTTGAGCTGGGGCGGGGCCTGTATGCATGGCTTCCGCCGAAACGGGGCTGGGGGCTTGCGAACTGCGGTCTCCTCGTCTCGCACCGTGGCGCGCTATGGATCGACACCCCGTACGACGCCGTGCTGGCCGGCCAGTTCCTGGCCGAGTCCACGAAGCGGCTGCCCGACGGTGTCTCCATCGACCGGGTGATCGTCACCCACGCGAACGGCGACCACTTCTGGGGTGCGGGCGTGCTCCCCGACGCGGAGATCATCGTGACCCGCGAGGCCCGCGAACACATCCATTACGAGCCCACGCCGGGCCAGCAGCACGCGCTCGTCACCACCGGCGATCCGGCCACCGCTCTCGGGGCCTACCTCGGACGTCACTTCGGCCCCTTCGACTGGTCGCAGACCGAGCCGGTCCAGCCGACGACATACTTCACCGGGGAGCTCGAACTGACCCTGGGCGAGTACCCCGTCCAGCTTTCCGCCCTGCCGCCCGCACACACCACCGGCGACCTGATGGTCCATCTGCCCGCGCAGCGTGCCGTGTTCAGCGGGGACATCATCTTCTCCTCCGCCCCCGGCCGGCCGGGCGACCACCCGGTGCACTGGGCGGGTCCGCTGAGCAATGTGATCGCGGCCTGCGAGCGGGTGCTGGCCACCGGCGCCGAGACCATCGTCCCCGGGCACGGGCCGGTTCTCGACCAGGCCGGGGTGCGCGAGCACATCGGGTATCTGGAGTACGTGCGCGAGCGCGCCCACGCCTTTCACGCAGCCGGGATTCCCGCCCTTGAGGCGGCCCGCCGGGTCATCGCCGAGGGGCGCTACCCGGAGCTGGGCCTCCCCGAGCGGCTGGTGGCGACCGTCGGATGCGAGTACCGGCACCTCGACGGCTCCGAAATGCCCGGAGTTCTCCAGGTGATGGCCGATGTCGCCGCGGTCGCCCAAGAGGTGGAGCAGGCCCGCGAGTCGGCAGGCCCGGCGAGATCGTAAGCGAAGCTTCCGCCGCCTCGGCCGGAAGACCGATCCGACAACAGAAACGCGGTGACGGCATGGGATGGATCGTGGCGGTGATCGCCGTCGCTGCTGCCGTGGTGGCCGTTGCCCGCGCGCAGAGCGCGGCACGCTCGGAGCACCTGGCCCTGGCCCGTGCCGAGCTGGCCGAACGGCAGTCGAAGGCCGCCGAGGCCCGTACCGCCGCCCTCACCGACGAGATCCGGCAGCTGGCCCGCGAGCGGATACCCGTCGCGGCGCTCGCCCTCTCCCACCCCACCGCCCGGGTCCCCGGACTGCGGGAAGCGACCGAGGTCGACGGCGATTCCGCCCGGCTGCTCACCGAGGCCGTACAGGCCGCTTGCACAGCGGTCGTCGAGGAGCGCGGGCGCGTCGACGCCGCCGCCCGGGCGGCGATGCGCGGCACCTCGGCCAAGATCCAGTCCCTGCTCAACCAGTCCCAGCAGCTGCTGCACGAGCTCCAGCACGAGTACGACGACCCACGGATCCTGCAGCTGGACTTCCGTAACGAACTGGCCTTGCGGCGTACCCAGTCCACCGCCGTGCTGTGCGACGCCTGGCCGGGGCTCGCCCGCCAGAACTCGCCGCTCGTCGAGATCGTGCTCGGAGCCCAGTCCCGGGTCGCCGGCTACGAGCGCATCAAGGTCGCCAACCATCTGAGAGACGAACGGCTCGCGCTCGTCGCCCGTGCCGCCGAACCCCTCGCGATCGCACTGGCCGAACTGCTGGCCAATGCCACCGCGTACTCGCACCCCGACACCGAGGTACAGGTGACCGTTCAGCAGAGCGGGGGCCGTGGCGCGTTCCTGGTGGTCGACGACGCGGGCATCGGCATGGACGACGATGCGCTCGACCGGGCCCGCGCCCTGCTGGCGGGCCCGTCGGAGATTCTCCTGACCGAGCTGGGCGACCCGCCGCAGACCGGTTTCGCGGTCGTCGGCCGACTTGTCGTGCAGTACGGCTTCAACTGCCACATCGAGGCATCGCCGTTCGGCGGTATGCGTACGATTCTGCGTGTCCCCGCTCATCTGCTCACCGTGATGAAGGACGACCACAGCCTCTCCGCCCTCGCCCCGAAGCCGATGCGGGCGCACGCCTCTTCCCCGGACTCTGCCCCCGTCGAGCCGAAGCCCGTACCGGCACCCCAACCCGTTGGCGGGCCCCCCGCCGAGCTGCCCAGTCGGCGACGACGTCCACCACGCCCGACGCCGGCCCGGTCCGCAGCCGCCGCCGACACCTGGGAGCGGGAAAAGGTGTCTCGTACACCCGAACAGGCCGGGGCTTCCTGGGCGGCACTTCAGCAGGGCACCCTCAATGGCAGGAGCGTCGCCGGGCGGTCATCCGCACCGGCAGCGGACGACCACCACCCGGACAACCACGACGACCAGGACGACCAAGGAGACGACGAGAAGTGAGCGCCCCCACCCCCACCGCCGGTGACATCGCATGGGTGTTGACCCCGCTGCTGGAGCTGCCCGGAGTCCAGCACGCCGTGGTCGCGACCGGTGACGGCCTCGTCGAGGGCGCGTCGCCCGGCCTGGACCGGGCGTCCGGCGAGCGGGTCGCCGCCATGACCGCCACGCTGCACGCCGCCGCCCGTGCGTTCACCACGGCCTTCACCGGCGCCGAGGCACCGCGCCTGGCCCAGACGGTTGTCGAGTCCGATCAGGGCTTCGCCATTGTCGTACCGGCCGGGAACAACACCACACTCGCCCTGTTCGCGGAACCCGGAGCCAAACTCGGCGACATCGCGTACCAGATGCAGGTGCAAGTCACCGCCCTGACCCGGGCGATGAACGCACCCGCCCGCCAACCGGACACCGCCGCCCGGCCATGACATCCGGCCCCGGACGCCGTCTGATCCCCGCCTATCTGGTCACCGGCGGCCGGACCCGGCCCGCCGGTCCCGCGCTCGACCGGCTCGCCGTACTCGTACGCACCGCTACGGACCTGCCCCCGGACACCGACTCGGAACAGCGCAGGCTCTGCGAGCTGCTCGAACCGGGCGCGCTCACCGTCGTCGAATCCGCGGTCCACCTGCATCTGCCGGTCAGCGCCACCGTCTTCCTGGCCACGGACCTCGAGGCCGCCGGACATCTGCACACCCGACCGCCCATCCCCAGCGCCGGGGAAATCGACCGGTCGCTCGTCGAGAGGCTGCTCGTTGGACTCCGCTCCCTCCACTGACCGGACCGGCATCGGCTATCTGCCGCCTGCCGCCCGGACCCTGATGAAGCTCGTCGTCACGGGTCCCTTCGGTGTGGGCAAAACCACCCTGATCCGCACGCTGTCGGAGATCGCCACGCTCCACACCGAAGAGGCGATGACCCAGTCCAGTGCCCGGCTCGACGACACCGCAGGACTGCCGGACAAGACCACGACCACCGTCGCCATCGACTTCGGCCGGCTCACTGTCCTCGACGACCTGGTGCTCTACATGTTCGGCACGCCGGGCCAGCAGCGGTTCCTCCCACTCTGGGAGGACATCGCGCGTGGCGCGCTCGGCGCGCTCGTCCTGGTCGACACCCGCAGGCTCGCCGACTCCTTCGCGGTCATGGACATGGTCGAAGATCAGGGCCTTCCGTACGCCGTCGCCGTCAACCGTTTCCCCGACGCCCCCGCACACGCCGACGAGGTCCTGCGCAAACACCTCGACCTCGCCCCCGAGACTCCGCTGGTGCAGTGCGACGCCCGCGAACGCCGCGGCAGCATCGACGCACTGATCGCGCTCGCCGAGCATGTGCTGACCCGAATGCCCCGGCCCGAGGACCCGTCATGACACCGCCCGTACAGCCGCCGCAGCCCCTCGCGCTGTACGGCCCGGACTTCGCCGCCGACCCGCAGAGCCACTACCGGCGCCTGCGCGAGCACGGCCCCCTGGCCCCCGTCCTGCTCGCCCCCGGCATCGACGCCCTTTTGGTCACCGACTACCAGGCCGCTGCCGATCTGCTGCGCGACACCCACACCTTCACCAAGGACCCGCGAGCCTGGCAGGCCACCGTCCCCGCTGATTCGCCGGTCCTGCCCATGCTCGGCTACCGGCCCACCGCGCTCTTCAGCGACGGCGACGTACACGCCCGCTACCGCGACGCCATCAACGACAGCCTCGCCCTGATCGAGCCGCACGTCCTGCGGGCCGAGGTCGCCCGGGTCGCCCAGCGACTCATCGGCGAATTCGCCGCCACGGGCAGCAGCGACCTGATCGCCCAGTACGCCCGACGTCTCCCGGTGCACGTCTTCGTCACCTCGTTCGGCGTACCGCCGGGCGACAGCGAACGCATCGTCAACGGCATCGCCGGCATGTTCAACTCCGCCGAGGACGCCGCCACCGCGTACGCCGATCTCGTCGAGGTCGTCACCGCCCTGGTCGCCGAACGGCGTGTCCGGCCGCGCCGTGACCTCATCTCGTATCTCCTCACCCATCCGACCGATCTCGACAACGACGAGACTGTGCGTCAGATCACTCTGATCATGAGCGCGGGCCACGATCCGACGACCAATCTGATCGGCAACGCGCTGCTGCACATGCTCACCGACGAGCGCTACGCCGGCTCGCTGCACGGCGGAGCGATGACGGCACACCAGGCGATCAACGAGGTCCTGTGGCAGGACCCGCCGCTGGCCAATTACGCGCCCCACTACCCGCGCCGCGACACGGAGTTCCACGGCGTCCGACTGCGCGCCGGACAGCTGCTCCTGGTCTCCTATGCCGCGGCCAACAATCAGTCCGTGCCCGGCCTTTCGGATCCCGGGGTCCGCTCCGGAGCCAGCGCCCATCTGGCCTGGTCGGCCGGTCCGCACCGGTGCCCGGCGAAGCAGCCGGCGCTGCTCATCGCGATGACCGCCATCGAGCAGCTCACCAGTCAGCTGTGCGACGCGGAACTGGACGTTCCGGTCAGCGGACTGACGTGGCGGCCGGGACCGTTCCACCGTGCTCTGGTGCGGCTTCCGGTACGTTTCACCCCCGTCGACATGACGACGGAGACCGACTGGCACGAAGCGACCGAGGCTGCGTCGGAGGGGCCGTCAGCGGTGTCGATCAGCCCGTGAGCCGTGTCGGTGGTACGCCGAACGGGTGAGGGGCGAGAGAATTGCCCGATGAACAGCGAGCGCAGCGGGCGCAACGCCGACCGAAGCACAGACGGGGTGGTCCGGTGAGCAGGTACGACAGGTACGACGTCACGGACGAGCAGTGGGAGGGGCTTGCCCAGGTCGTACCTCTGCGCGGCCGCAACGAATGGCCGTCCAGGGTCGATCACCGTACGGTCCCCGACAAGGGAGCGGAAGCCGAACAGCGGCGCCTCGTCGTGCTGCGGGTCCAGGTCTTCGCTGACGCGCGGGAGGTGGCGGATTACCTCGTCGCACAGATTCCGGTGCTGCTCGATCTGACCAGTGCGGAGTCGGATGTGGCCAAGCGCATCCTGGACTTCACCAGCGGGGTGGTCTTCGGTCTGGGCAGCGGAATGCACCGGGTCGACCGGAATGTCTTCCTGCTGTCGCCGGTCGGCATGGAGGTCGAGGGGGTTACGGCGGCGGGCGTACCCGGTTCGTAGGGAGACTGCCGGTCGGGTGTTGGCCGTGGGCGTGGTGGTGGACGTCCTCCGATCGTGGGAATGCCGTCCGGGGCAGGGGTTGCCGCGGCGGGGGACATGCCACGCCGGCCGGCAGGCTCGGCGGCGGTGAGTTGAGGTATCTCGCGCTTGCCCCGGTACTCGTCACCGGACCCGGGGTGCCGGCGGTGTCGACCGGGGCGGCCGGGCACCCCAGGCCGGCGGGGACGGTGCGGAGTCAGATGCGGTGCGGGCCCGGGAGACGGCTGGGGTGACGGTGGTAGACCTGGAGCCGTGACAGAACTCGATGTACGTGCCCTGCAGCAACGGCTCGCCGCGTTCGCGGCTGCACGGAACTGGGAGCAGTACCACACCCCGAAGAACCTGGCGGCGGCACTGAGCGTCGAGGCGTCCGAACTGGTCGAAATCTTCCAGTGGTTGACGCCGGAGCAGTCGGCGCGGGTGATGGAGACGCCCGAGACGGCCCACCGGGTGGCGGACGAGGTCGCGGATGTTCTCGCGTATCTGCTGCAGTTCTGCGAGGTGTTGAAGATCGACGCACTGGCGGCACTGGCGGAGAAGATCGACCGGAATGAGACCCGATTCCCGGCGCCGGAACGCCCTGACCCCCCTGACACCACTGAGTCCCCGAATTGTCACTCTTCGGAGTGATCAACTTATTCACAGTCGACTTCGTGTCCACAGATTTCCGAATTCCCCTGGCTTTTCGGTGCTGACGCCCTCACTGTGGGTAGTGGATGAGTTGAGCGGCTTTTCGTACGGACGGGGGTACCGCATGGAAGCGGAGCGGCTTGTGGGAGTCAGTCGTCGTGCTCTGGCACAGAGCCGCGGCACACCGGACATCATTGCCGAGGCATGGCAGGCCCAGGCGCTCGCTCAGGCGATCGGCAGCCGGCTGGCGGCGGACGGGCCCAAAGAGCTACGGGGAGAGGCGCGCGGGCTCAGCGAGATCGGCGGGAGGAGCGGCGGGGCGCTGAACCACCCGGCTGCGCGGGCCTCGGTGGCGCGGGCCGCGCAGCTCTCCGAGCTCGCCGAACCGAGGGCGACGCTGACGGGGCTGGGAACACTGCTCGGGGAGGTGGGGATGGCCCTGGTCGGGGTGGCCTGCGAGACCGACGAGCAGGGGCTCTACTGGCAGTGCATGGAGGCGATCGACGCGGCCGACGAGTCCATGGACCGGGTGCACGGAATGCTCCGGCGCCTCGACGAGCAGGACCGGGAGCGGCAGGAGGACCTGGAGCGCGGCAGGGGGTGGGACGGCCCCTACGGTGTGATCCGCGGACCGGCGGGCTCGGCGGCGGGCCAGCCGTGACCACCAGGATTCGGGAGCGACACCGCCCTCCATCTGCCGGTCGATCGAAGGCGCTTCGGCAGTGGCGGCGCGCGGGAGGAAGGGAATGGCCGGCGTCCGTAGGTGCAGGATGGACGCATGGATCTTCGAATCTTCACCGAACCCCAGCAAGGGGCCGACTACGACACCCTGCTCACCGTCGCCAAGACGGCCGAGGACCTCGGCTTCGACGCTTTCTACCGTTCCGACCACTACCTCCGCATGGGCCCGGGGGACGGGCTGCCCGGCCCGACCGACGCCTGGATCACCCTGGCCGGGCTGGCGCGCGAGACCGAGCGGATCCGGCTCGGCACGCTGATGACCGCGGGGACCTTCCGGCTCCCCGGCGTGCTCGCCATCCAGGTCGCGCAGGTCGACCAGATGTCCGGCGGACGCGTCGAGCTCGGCCTCGGCGCAGGCTGGTTCGAGCAGGAGCACAAGGCCTACGGCATTCCGTTCCCCAAGGAGAAGTTCGGCAGGCTGGAGGAGCAGCTGGAAATCGTCACCGGGCTGTGGGCAACCGAGATCGGCAAGAAGTTCAGCTTCGACGGCACGTACTACCAGCTGACCGATTCGCCCGCGCTGCCCAAACCGGCGCAGGCCAAGGTGCCGATCCTGATCGGCGGTCACGGTGCGACCCGTACACCGCGGCTGGCCGCCCAGTACGCGGACGAGTTCAACATTCCCTTCGCGTCGCTGAAGGACAGCGAGAAGCAGTTCGGCCGGGTCAGGGCGGCGGCGAAGACGGCGGGCCGCGGACCGGACGACCTGGTGTACTCCAACGCCCTGGTCGTGTGCGTCGGCAAGAACGACGCCGAGGTGGCGCGGCGCGCCGCCGTCATCGGCCGTGAGGTGGCGGAGCTGAAGGCGAACGGGCTCGCGGGCTCGCCCGCCGAGGTGGTCGACAAGATCGGCAGGTACGGCGCGATCGGGTCGTCCCGGATCTACCTCCAGGTCCTGGATCTGGACGACCTGAAGCACCTGGAGCTGATCTCCTCCCAGGTCCAGTCCCAGCTCACCTGAACCGGAAGCGTTCCGGTTCACCTGAACCGGAACGATTGCGGCTCACCTGAGGCAGGAGTCGGTCCCTGAGCCAGGGACCGGTCGCCACTCACCCGGGCCAGGTCCAGGCCCGGCTCACGAGGGAGTCACCCGTGCAACCCGTCCGGTCAGCCGACGGTCCGCCCGCCCACGCGCTCGAACGTGCCCTCTTGGAGGGGGCGGTCCTGCTCGACGGCGGGCTCTCCAACCAACTGGAGGCGCAGGGCTGTGATCTGTCCGACGCTCTGTGGTCGGCCCGGCTGCTGGCCGACGGGCCGGGGCAGATCGAGGCCGCGCACACGGCCTATGTGCGGGCGGGGGCGCAGGTGCTCATCACGGCCAGCTACCAGGCGACCTTCGAGGGATTCGAGCGGCGGGGGATCGGACGGGCCCAGGCGGCGGAGCTGTTCGCCCGCAGTGTCCGGCTGGCGCGGCGGGCCGCGGGTGGGGTGGAGCGGGAGATCTGGGTCGCCGCCTCGGTCGGACCGTACGGGGCGATGCTGGCGGACGGCAGCGAGTACCGGGGCCGCTACGGGCTCTCCGTCCGGGAGCTGGAGCGGTTTCACCGGCCGCGGGTGGAGGCGCTGGCCGCCGCAGGGCCCGATGCGCTGGCGCTGGAGACAGTGCCGGACATCGACGAGGCCGAGGCGTTGTTGCGGGCGGTCGAGGTGTGCGGGCTGCCCGTCTGGCTCTCGTACAGCGTGGCGGGAGACCGGACCAGGGCGGGGCAGCCGCTGGAGACGGCCTTCGCCCTCGCCTCGGGGCACGACCAGGTGCTGGCCGTCGGGGTGAACTGCTGTGATCCGGCGGATGCGGACCGGGCGGTGCAGACGGCGGCGGAGGTGGCCGGGAAACCGGTCGTCGTCTATCCGAACAGCGGTGAGCGGTGGGACGCCGGCGGCCGGGGGTGGGTCGGCGCCCCCACCTTCGATCCGGGGAGAGTACGGGCCTGGCAGGACGTCGGCGCCCGGCTGGTGGGCGGCTGCTGCCGGGTCGGTCCGGAGAGCATCGCGAAGCTGGCCGGGCTGCTCGGCGCAGCGACGGCAGGCGAAGGGAAAGGAAAAGAAGGGAAAGGAAAAGGGGCAACAGCGCCGTAAGGGCTGTCCCGCGATCCCTGGCGGGACAGCCCTTGGGCACATGAAAATACCTGGTGGGGGGCGAGTGAAACGGACCATACTCGGACGTGTGTTCCTGACAATCAGCACGACCGGCAACCCGGAACGTCCCGCGACCGATCTCGGCTTTCTGCTGCACAAGCATCCCGAGAAGGCGCAGACGTTCTCCACCTCCCATGGCACCGCGCATGTCTTCTATCCCGAGGCATCCGCCGAGCGCTGCACAGCGGCGCTCCTGCTGGAGGTGGATCCCGTGGCGCTGGTGCGGCGCGGCAAGGGCAAGGGCCGGGGCGGCGCCCCCGATGCGGCGCTCGCGCAGTACGTGAACGACCGTCCGTACGCGGCGTCCTCGCTGCTCTCGGTTGCGATGAGCACGGTCTTCAAGACTGCGCTGAACGGTGTGTGCCGCGCACTGCCCGAACGGGCGCAGGCGCCGCTTCCGCTGCGGATCGAGGTGCCCGCACTGCCCGCACGTGGCGGCGCGGAACTGGTGCGCAAGCTCTTCGGGCCGCTCGGCTGGACGAGCGTGGACGCCGTGGCCGTACCTCTGGACGAGCAGTTCCCGCAGTGGGGGGACTCGAGGTACGTACGGCTGGTGCTGGAAGGCGAGTTGCGGCTGGCGGACGCGTTGCGGCAGCTGTACGTCCTGCTGCCGGTGCTCGACGACGCCAAGCACTACTGGGTCGCACCGGACGAGGTGGACAAGCTGCTGCGGGCCGGTGAGGGCTGGCTGGCCGACCACCCCGAGCAGAAGCTGATCACCAGCCGCTATCTGTCCCGGCGCTGGGGGCTGACCCGGCAGGCGATGCAGCGGCTCGAACTGGTGCGGCTCGCCGAGTCGGACGACCTCGACGTCGAGAGCATCGACAACGCGGTGGACGAGACGACCGACACCGAGGAGAAGCCGGTGCCGCTCGCCGAACAGCGGCGCACCGCGATCCTGGACGCGCTGCGCATCGCAGGGGCGAGCCGGGTCCTCGACCTGGGCTGCGGTCAGGGCCAGTTGGTGCAGGCACTGCTCAAGGACGTGGGCTTCACGGAGATCGTCGGCGTCGATGTCTCCGTGCGCGCCCTCACCATCGCCTCACGACGGCTGAAGCTGGACCGGATGGGGGAGCGGCAGGCCGGACGGGTCACGCTTCGGCAGGGCTCGCTCACCTACACCGACAAGCGGCTGGGCGGGTATGACGCGGCCGTGCTCAGCGAGGTCATCGAACACCTCGACCTGCCGAGACTGCCCGCGCTGGAGTACGCCGTGTTCGGTTCGGCCCGACCGCGGACCGTGCTCGTGACGACGCCGAACGTCGAGTACAACGTCCGGTGGGAGACCCTTCCGGCCGGACATGTGCGCCACGGCGACCATCGGTTCGAGTGGACCAGGGCCGAGTTCCGCGACTGGGCCCAGAAGGTGGCACAGCGGCATGGATACGGGGTCGAATTCGTTCCCGTGGGGCCCGACGACCCCGAGGTGGGGCCGCCCACTCAGATGGCCGTGTTCACGATGACCGCAGTCGATGAGACCAAGACCAAGACCAAGAGCAAGACCGAGAGCAAGAGCGAGAACGAGTCCCGGCGCGAGACCGCCGACGAGACCGAGAAGGAGGCGAAAGTCGCATGAGCAGTACTTCGCGCACGCTGCCGGTGACCGACCTCTCCCTCGTGGTCCTCATCGGAGCCAGCGGTTCCGGTAAATCCACCTTCGCCCGTAAGCACTTCAGGCCCACGGAGATCGTCTCCTCGGACTTCTGCCGCGGCCTGGTCGCCGATGACGAGAACGATCAGAGCGCCAGCCGTGACGCCTTCGACGTCCTCCACTACATCGTGGGCAAGCGGCTCGCCGCCGGGCGGCTGACCGTCGTGGACGCCACCAGTGTCCAGTCCGAGAGCCGCAAGCAGCTGGTCCAACTGGCCAGGAGCCACGACGTGCTGCCCATCGCGATCGTTCTCGACCTGCCCGAAGAGGTCTGCATCGCGCGCAACGCGGCTCGGCCCGACCGCGCCGACATGCCGCGCCACGTCATCCAGCGTCACCGTCGCGAACTGCGCCGCTCGCTGCGCGGCCTGGAGCGCGAGGGCTTCCGCAAGGTGCACATCCTGCACACCGAGGAGGAGGCGGAGCACGCCGAAGTGGTGCTGGAGCGCCGCTACAACGACCTGCGCCACCTCACCGGACCCTTCGACATCATCGGCGACATCCACGGCTGCAGTTCCGAGCTGGAGGCGCTGCTCGGCAAGCTCGGCTACGCCGACGGCAGGCACCCCGAAGGCCGCACGGCGGTCTTCGTCGGCGACCTGGTGGACCGCGGCCCCGACAGCCCCGGGGTACTGCGCCGCGTCATGTCCATGGTGTCGGCGGGTAACGCCCTGTGCGTGCCGGGCAACCACGAGAACAAGCTCGGCCGCTACCTCAAGGGCCGCAACGTCCAGCACACCCATGGACTCGCCGAGACCATCGAGCAGTTGGACCGGGAGGACGAGAAGGACCCCGCTTTCCGCGAGCAGGTGCGGGAGTTCATCGACGGGCTCGTCAGCCACTACGTGCTCGACGAGGGCAAGCTCGTCGTCTGCCATGCGGGACTGCCCGAGAAGTACCACGGGCGCACCTCCGGACGGGTCCGGTCGCACGCGCTGTACGGGGACACCACCGGAGAGACCGACGAGTTCGGCCTGCCCGTGCGTTACCCATGGGCGGAGGAGTACCGCGGCCGTGCCGCCGTGGTCTACGGCCACACCCCGGTGCCCAACACCTCGTGGATCAACAACACAATCTGCCTGGACACCGGTGCGGTCTTCGGGGGGAAGATGACCGCGCTGCGCTGGCCGGAGCGTGAGCTCGTCGACGTACCGGCCGAGAAGGTCTGGTACGAGCCGGCCAAGCCGCTGACCACCGAGGCGCCCGGGGGCAGGGAGGGCCGACCGCTGGACCTCGCCGATGTGCACGGCCGCCGGATCGTGGAGACCCGGCACATGGGCCGCATCTCGGTCCGCGGGGAGAACGCCGCGGCGGCGCTCGAAGTCATGAGCCGGTTCGCCGTCGACCCCCGGCTGCTCGGCTACCTCCCGCCGACCATGGCGCCCACCGCCACCTCGCACGAGGACGGCTACCTGGAGCACCCGGCCGAGGCCTTCGCCCAGTACCGGGCGGACGGTGTCACCAAGGTCGTGTGCGAGGAGAAGCACATGGGCTCGCGGGCGGTGGCGCTGGTCTGCCGGGACGCGAACACCGCCCGCGACCGGTTCGGCGCAGGGGGCACCTCCCACGCTTCCGGTGGTGGGGGAGACCCGACCGGGGCGCTCTACACCCGCACCGGAAGGCCGTTCCTCGACGACGTCGCACTTACCGAGGTGATCCTCGGCAGGCTGCGCACCGCCGTCACCGCCGCCGGACTCTGGGAGGAGTGGGACACCGACTGGGTGCTGCTCGACGCCGAGCTGATGCCGTGGTCACTCAAGGCCGCCGGGCTGCTGCGCTCGCAGTACGCCGCGGTCGGTGCGGCGTCCGGGGCCGTCTTCCCGCAGGCCGGCGCGGCCCTTGCGGCAGCGGTGGCACGTGGGGTGGACGTGGGCGCTCTCGCGGACCGCCAGCAGCGACGAGCCGAGGACGCGGCCGCGTTCACCGAGGCGTACCGCCGCTACTGCTGGAGCACCGAGGGCCTGGACGGGGTACGGCTCGCGCCGTTCCAGATCCTCGCCGTGCAGGGCCGCTCGCTGGCCTCCGTACCGCACGACGAGCAGTTGGCATGGCTCGACAGGCTGGTCGAGCACGATCCGACCGGGCTGCTCCAGGTCACCCGCCGGCTCGTCGTCGACACCGATGACGAGGCGTCGGTGCGCTCCGGCATCGACTGGTGGCTGGAGATGACCGGACGCGGCGGCGAAGGCATGGTCGTCAAGCCGCTCGCCGCGCTCGTGCGGGACGGCAAGGGCAGACTGGTCCAGCCCGGCATCAAGGTGCGTGGCCGGGAGTACCTCCGGATCATCTACGGCCCCGAGTACACCCGCCCGGAGAATCTGGAGCGGCTGCGCGGCCGGTTCCTCGGCCACAAGCGGTCGTTGGCGCTCCGGGAGTACGCGCTGGGACTCGAAGCGCTGGACCGACTGGCCGACGGGGAGCCGCTGTGGCGGGTCCACGAGGCGGTGTTCGCGGTGCTGGCCCTGGAGTCGGAGCCGGTCGACCCGCGGCTGTAGACGGCGGCGTCAGCGGGTTTCCCGATGAGATCAACGGAAAAACCGCTGGCGATTCGCCGGGTGAACGGCGCTCCGCACGGTGAGGATGGAGACATGGGATTCCATGTCGACTCCGAGGCCGGGCGGCTGCGCCGCGTCATCCTGCACCGCCCCGATCTTGAACTGAAGCGGCTCACCCCCAGCAACAAGAACGCGCTCCTGTTCGACGACGTGCTCTGGGTGCGCCGCGCCCGCCAGGAGCACGACGGCTTCGCGGACGTGCTGCGCGACCGCGGAGTGGAGGTGCACCTCTTCGGCGATCTGCTCCGTGAGTCGCTGGAGGTCCCGGTGGCCAGGCGGCTCGTCCTGGACCGGGTCTTCGAGGAGAAGGAGTACGGCCCGCTCGCCACCGAGCATCTGCGGGCCGTCTTCGAGGAGCTGTCCAGCGCCGAGCTGGCCGAGGCGCTGGTCGGCGGGATGACAAAGCGGGAGTTCCTGGAGCGGCACAGCGAGCCGACCTCCGTCCGCTTCCATGTCATGGATCTGGACGACTTCCTGCTCGGCCCGCTGCCGAACCATCTCTTCACCCGGGACACCTCGGCCTGGATATACGACGGGGTGTCGATCAACGCGATGCGCTGGCCGGCCCGGCAGCGCGAGACCGTCCACTTCGAGGCGATCTACCGTCACCACCCGCTCTTCACCGGCCCCGACGCAGGCGTCTTCCACCACTGGTCGGAGGGGCAGCACGACTACCCCTCCACCATCGAGGGCGGCGACGTACTGGTCATCGGCTGTGGGGCCGTACTCATCGGGATGAGCGAGCGCACCACCCCGCAGGCGGTGGAGATGCTGGCCCGCAGACTGTTCGATGCCGGCTCGGCGCACACGATCGTGGCGCTCGACATGCCCAAGCGCCGGGCGTTCATGCACCTCGACACGGTCATGACGATGATCGACGGCGACACCTTCACCAAGTACGCGGGCCTGGGCATGCTCCGCTCGTACACCATCGAGCCCGGTGAAGGGCCGAGGGACCTGAAGGTCACCGACCATCCGCCCGAGCACATGCACGACGCGATCGCGCACGCCCTGGGCCTGGACTCGATCAGGGTCCTCACGGCCATCCAGGATGTGCACGCCGCCGAGCGCGAGCAGTGGGACGACGGCTGCAATGTGCTGGCCGTCGAGCCGGGCGTCGTCGTCGCGTACGAGCGCAACGCCACGACCAACACCTACCTGCGGAAGGAGGGCATCGAGGTCATAGAGATCCGCGGCAGCGAACTCGGCCGGGGCAGGGGCGGCCCCCGCTGCATGAGCTGCCCCGTGGTACGTGATGCGGTATAGCGGTGCATGACCTGGTGCGGCGGTGGGTTCGCACGGTCTCCCGTATAGCGATGCAGGCATTCGTATAGACTTCCAGGGTCACTGTATGTGCGATCCCGCCCCCGACCCAGGAGCAGTCCCATGGCCATAGACCTCGCAGGCCGCCACTTCCTCAAGGAGCTGGACTTCACGGCCGAGGAGTTCCGCGGCCTGATCGACCTCGCGGCCGAGCTCAAGGCCGCCAAGAAGTCGGGGACCGAAGTGCAGCGCCTGCGCGGCAAGAACATCGCGCTGATCTTCGAAAAGACTTCCACCCGCACGCGCTGCGCCTTCGAGGTGGCGGCCGCCGATCAGGGTGCGTCCACGACGTATCTCGACCCCTCCGGCTCGCAGCTGGGGCACAAGGAGTCGGTGAAGGACACGGCCCGCGTCCTCGGCCGGATGTTCGACGGCATCGAGTACCGCGGTGACAGCCAGGCGGCCGTCGAGGAGTTGGCTGCGTACGGCGGCGTTCCGGTATTCAACGGACTCACCGACGACTGGCACCCGACCCAGATGCTCGCCGACGTCCTCACCATGGCCGAGCACAGCGAGAAGCCGCTGGAGCGGATCGCCTTCGCCTACCTCGGCGACGCCCGCTTCAACATGGGTAACTCCTACCTGGTCACCGGCGCCCTGCTGGGTATGGACGTGCGGATCGTCGCGCCCAAGTCGTACTGGCCGGCCGAGGAGATCGTCACCGAGGCCCGCAGGCTCGCCGAGGCCAGCGGTGCGACCGTCACTCTCACCGAGGACATTGCCGGGGGCGTCAAGGGTGCGGACTTTGTCACCACCGATGTCTGGGTCTCCATGGGTGAGCCCAAGGAGGTCTGGGGTGAGCGCATCCAGGCCCTCGCGCCGTACGCCGTGACCATGGACGTCCTGCGCGCCACCGGCAATGCCGACGTGAAGTTCTTGCACTGCCTCCCGGCCTTCCACGACCTCGGCACCGAGGTCGGGCGCGAGATCGAGGCCGCCTACGGGCTGACACAGCTGGAGGTCACCGACGAGGTCTTCGAGTCCACGCACTCGGTCGTCTTCGACGAGGCCGAGAACCGGTTGCACACCATCAAGGCCGTTCTGGTGGCAACCCTGGCGGCCACAGACTGATCGCTGCATGATCATGCGTCCGATTGGGTGAACATGCGTAAAGGCGACTAATATGTTGTCTCCTGGTGGGGTTCGAGCTCGCACGCTCGAACCCCATTTTCATGGGTCACCAGAGCCCGGAGCTCCCCTACGTGCCCCGGGTGCACACCCCCCACGTGCTTCACCAGAGAAGAGACCATCCCCGTGAGTCCGCTACGTCCGCCGAGCTCCCCGCACCCCTCGGGGCCGCGCATCAAGAACCCTCACCAGCTGATCGCCGAGTCCGGCGCCGACCTGGAGGGGCACGGCCTCAAGCGCACCATGGGACTCTTCCAGCTGGTGTGCTTCGGTGTCGGCGCCGTCGTCGGCACCGGCATCTTCGTCGGCCTCTCCGACAGCGTCGCCGAAGCGGGCCCCGCGGTCGTGCTGTCCTTCGTGCTCGCCGCGATCACCTGCATCTTCACCGCGTTCTCCTTCGCCGAGCTGGGCAGCGCGATCCCGGTGTCCGGCAGCTCGTACTCCTTTGCCTACGCGACCCTCGGTGAACGCATCGCGTTCCTCGTCGGCTGGTGTCTGCTGCTGGAGTACGGAGTCTCGGTCTCCGCGGTCGCCGTCGGCTGGAGCCAGTACGTCAATGAGCTGCTGTCCAGTCTGTTCGGCTGGCAGCTGCCCGCGGCGCTCTCGGCGGGGCCCGGCGACGGCGGAGTGATCAATCTGCCCGCGGTCCTGGTGGTCATGATGGCCGCCACCCTGCTGGTGCGCGGCGTCCGGGAAAGCGCGGGGGCCACCACCGCGATGGCGGTCCTCAAGATCGCCATTCTGATCGTTTTCTGCGTCATCGCGTTCACGGCCTTCGAGCACGGGAATCTCACGCCGTTCGCCGCCCACGGGGTGGGCGGGGTGACCGCCGGTGCGTCGCTGGCGTTCTTCTCGTACATCGGCTTCGACGCCATCACCACCGCGGGCGAAGAGGTCAAGAACCCGCGGCGGAACATCCCGATCGCGATCATGGTCTGCATCGGCCTGGTCACCCTGCTCTACTGCGCCGTCGCGCTCGCGGCCATCGGTGCCCTCGGCCCGGAGGCCGTCGCCGACAAGCCGGCCGCCCTTTCGATCGTCGTCGACCAGGTCACTGGCTCGACCGTCGGCGGTGGAATCATCGCCTTCGGAGCGGTCGTCGCGATCGCATCCGTTGTGCTCACGGCGATGTACGGGCAGACCCGCATCCTGATGTCGATGTCCCGCGACGGTCTGATCCCCCGGGTCTTCGAGCGGGTCTCGCCGCGGACGGCGACGCCGGTCGCCAACACCTGGATAGTGGCCGTCGTCTTCGCGATCCCGGCAGCCTTCTCGTCGCTCGACGTGGTGGTGAACCTGACGACCATCGGCACGCTGGCCATCATGGTCGCGGTGAACATCGCGGTGATCGTGCTGCGCCGCCGCAACCCTGAGGTGGCGGGCTCGTTCCGGGTGCCGCTCTACCCGCTGAGCCCGCTCCTGGGCGTCGCCTTCTGCCTCTATCTGATGTACGGGACGGGCCGGGCGGCCTGGGTGCAGTTCGCCGTCTTCCTGATCGCCGGCGCGGCGGTGTATGCCTTCTACGGCCGCAGCCGCTCCCGGCTGGCCGCTGCCGAAGCCGGCCGATGAGGGAGCGGTCGGCCGGTGCCGAGGTGTCCGGTCAGCGCTGAGGCGTACGGGAGGGCAGGGTGAACCACACCGCCTTGCCGTGTTCCGTCGTGCGGTGACCGCAGGACGAGCTGAGCGTACGGATCAGCAGCAGACCCCGGCCGTGTTCCTGCCAGGGGTCCGGCGCGCTGCCGGGCTCCGGATGGGAGAGATCGCCCGGCGGGACCGGATCGCGGTCGTGCACCTCCACCTGCCAGCCGCTCGGCAGGAGCTCCACCACCAGCTCGATGGGCTCATCGCTGCGGGTGTGCTCCACGGCGTTGGCGACCAGTTCGGCAGTGAGGAGCTCGGCAGTGTCGGAATCGGCCGGGGCCTCGATGTCCGCGAGTGCCGTACGGATCAGGGCGCGGGCCACCGGTACGGCCGCCGTCGAATGCGGCAGGGCAATCCGCCAGGAGGCGGGGAGGGGGACATCGGAGAGCACGGCATGGTTCCGTTCCGGAGGTCGTGAACAATCTGGAGGTCGATACTTACGAATTTCAACCTTATGAGGTGAAATGATGCGGACAAGGGTCTGTTGGCCGATATGAGGGGGACGTTCGGCACCACGCTCTCACGCTCCGCTTATTGCGTGCCCGTGACGGCAGTCACGTGCGAGTGATAAGTTCGGTTGCAGGTAGCAGCCCGACGGCTGAAGGGGAGCCCCCTCCATGAGCCCGTTTCCCAGCTCCGCCCCCCGTACGGATGACTGGCGTCATCTGCGGCTGACGACGGATGACGGAGTTGCCACCGTCACCCTCGCCCGGCCCGAGAAACTCAACGCGCTCACCTTCGGCGCCTACGCCGACCTGCGCGACCTGCTTGCCGAACTGTCCCGCGAACGCGCCGTGCGGGCTCTGGTGCTCGCGGGGGAGGGCCGCGGATTCTGCTCCGGCGGAGATGTCGACGACATCATCGGCGCGACACTCGCCATGGACACCGCCCAGCTCCTCGATTTCAACCGCATGACCGGGCAGGTGGTGCGGGCCCTACGTGAAACCCCCTTCCCCGTCATCGCCGCCGTACACGGCGTGGCCGCAGGTGCTGGTGCGGTTCTTGCCCTGGCAGCCGACTTCCGGATCGCCGACCCGTCCGCACGCTTCGCCTTCCTGTTCACCAAGGTGGGCCTCTCCGGCGGCGACATGGGCGCCGCCTATCTGCTGCCGCGCGTCGTCGGCCTCGGCCATGCCACCCGGCTGCTGATGCTCGGCGAACCGGTCCGCGCACCCGAAGCGGAGCGGATCGGACTGATCAGCGAGCTGACCGAAGAGGGCCAGGCGGATGTGCGCGCGGCAGCGCTCGCCCGCCGCCTCGCCGACGGACCCGCCCTCGCCCTCGCCCAGACCAAGGCGCTGCTCACCGCCGAACTCGACATGCCGCTCGCCGCCGCGGTCGAGATGGACGCCGCGACCCAGGCCCTGCTGATGCACGGCGACGACTACGCCGAATTCCACGCCGCCTTCACCGAGAAGCGGCCACCGAAGTGGCAAGGCCGGTAGCGCGATGCCGCCCGACACGAGCGTGACCGGAACCGGGCCCTCCGCCGGGATGATGCCCGGTGCGAATCGGACCGGCGCGACGGCCCCCGGTACGCAGCGGACCGGTGTGAAGCGGATCGCGGTCATCGGCGGCGGCCCCGGCGGGCTCTACGCCGCGGCCCTGCTCAAGCGGCTCGACCCGGAACGCGACATCACCGTCTGGGAGCGCAATGCCCCCGACGACACCTTCGGCTTCGGCGTCGTCCTCTCCGACGAGACGCTCGGCGGCATCGAGCACGCCGACCCCGTCGTCCACCGGGCACTCCAGGCCGAATTCGTACGGTGGGACGACATCGACATCGTCCACCGCGGCGTGACCCAGACCTCCGGCGGCCACGGCTTCGCGGCGCTGGGCCGGCGCAGGCTCCTGGAGATCCTGCACGAACGCTGCGCCTCCCTCGGCGTACGGTTCCGCTTCCGGACCGAGGCCCCGCCGGCCGCCGAGCTGTCCGCCGCGTACGACCTGGTGATCGCCGCCGACGGTGTGCACAGCCTCACCCGTGCCGCTCACGCCGACACCTTCGGCCCCCGTCTCACCACCCACCGCTGCCGCTACATCTGGCTCGCCGCCGACTTCGCCTTCAACGCCTTCCGCTTCGAGATCGCCGAGACCGCGTACGGGGTGATGCAGCTCCACGGCTACCCCTTCTCGGCCGACGCCTCCACCGTCATCATCGAGATGCGCGAGGAGGTCTGGCGGGCCGCCGGATTCGACACCTGCGACGTGGAGCACTCGACCCTGCGCTGCGCGAAGATCTTCACCGACGCGCTCGGCGGCCGGCCGCTGCGCTCCAACAACTCCGCCTGGCTCTCCTTCCGTACCGTCGTCAACGCGCGCTGGTCGCACGGCAACACGGTCCTCATCGGCGACGCCGCCCACACCGCGCACTTCTCCATCGGCTCCGGCACCAAACTCGCCGTCGAGGACGCCCTCGCGCTCGCCGCCTGCATCGAGGAACAGCCCGATCTGGCCGGTGCGCTGTCCGCTTACGAGGCCGAGCGCCGGCCGGTCGTCGAGTCGACCCAGCGGGCCGCCGCGGCCAGCCTGCGCTGGTTCGAGGAGCTCGGCACGTACGTCGACCAGCCGCCCCGCCAGTTCGCCTTCAACCTCCTCACCCGCAGCCGCCGCGTCACCCACGACAATCTGCGGCTGCGCGACGCCTCCTTCACCGCCGCCGTCGAGGAGGAATTCGGCTGTGCCCCCGGCACCCCGCCGATGTTCACCCCGCTGCGGCTGCGCGGTCTCGAACTCCGCAACCGCGTCGTCGTCTCGGCCATGGACATGTACTCGGCCGTCGACGGCGTCCCCGGCGACTTCCACCTCGTCCACCTGGGGGCACGCGCACTCGGCGGCGCAGGGCTTGTCATGACGGAGATGGTGTGCGTCAGCGCCGAAGGGCGTATCACCCCCGGCTGCACCGGCCTCTACACCCCCGAACAGGCCGCCGCCTGGACCCGGATCACCGAATTCGTCCATGCGAGCGCACCCGGTACGGCCATCGGCGTCCAACTCGGCCACTCCGGGCGCAAGGGCTCCACCAAACTGATGTGGGAGGGCATCGACCAGCCCCTCGACCACGGCAACTGGCCGCTCACCGCCGCCTCCCCGATCCCGTACGCCGACGGCGTCAACCAGGTCCCGCACGCCCTGGACCGGGCCGGTCTCGACGCCGTGCGCGAGCAGTTCGTATCGGCGGCCCGGCGCGCCGACCGCTGCGGCTTCGACCTGCTGGAACTCCACTGCGCCCACGGCTATCTGCTGTCCGGCTTCCTCTCGCCCCTCACCAACCACCGCACCGACGAGTACGGCGGGTCGTTGGGAAACCGGCTCCGCTTCCCCCTGGAAGTCTTCGACGCGGTCCGCGCCGACTGGCCCGACGACCGCCCCATGACCGTCCGTATCTCCGCCACGGACTGGGCCGAAGGCGGCACCACGGCCGAGGACGCCGTGGAGATCGCCCGCGCCTTCGTCGCCCACGGTGCCGATGCCATCGACGTCTCCACCGGTCAGGTGGTCCCCGACGAGCGCCCCGAGTACGGCCGCTCCTACCAGACCCCGTACGCGGACCGCATCCGCAACACGTTGTGCGTGCCCGTCATCGCGGTCGGTGCGATCTCCTCCTGGGACGACGTCAATTCACTGCTTCTCGCGGGCCGGGCCGACCTCTGCGCCCTGGCCCGCCCGCATCTCTACGACCCGCACTGGACGCTGCACGCAGCGGCCGAACAGGGCTACAGCGGACCGGGCGCACCCTGGCCGCTTCCGTACCGCGCGGGCAGCCGCACCCCGCCGACGGGCCGCACGGACGCACCGAAGCCCCGGCTCACCCTGGGGTGAGCGTTCGCCTCGCCGTCCGCCCCGCGCCACCGGCCCATTCCCGGGTCAGTCCTCCCGCAGCCGGAAACGCTGCAGCTTCCCGGTGGCGGTCCGGGGGAGTGCGGGCAGGAACTCGATGTCGCGCGGGCACTTGTGCGGAGCCAGTTCGCTCTTCATGTACGTGCGCAGCTCCTCGGCCGACAGTTCCGCACCCTCGCGCAGTACCACGTACGCCGCCACTGTCTGGCCTCGCAGCTCGTCGGCCCGGCCCACCACCGCGGCCTCGGCCACCGCGGGGTGGCGCAGCAGCGCGTCCTCGACCTCGGGGCCCGCGATGTTGTAGCCGGAGGAAATGATCATGTCGTCGGCGCGGGCGACGTAACGGAAGTAGCCATCCGTGTCGCGCACGTAGGTGTCGCCGGTGAGATTCCAGCCGTGCGCCACGTAGTCCCGCTGGCGTTCGTCGGCGAGATAGCGGCAGCCGACCGGACCGCGTACGGCGAGGAGACCGGGCTCCCCGTCCGGCACCTGCCTGCCCGCGCGGTCCAGCACCCGGGCCTGCCAGCCGGGCACGGGAACTCCGGTGGTGCCGGGGCGGATCGCGTCGTCGGCGGCGGAGATGAAGATGTGCAGCAGCTCGGTGGCGCCGATGCCGTTGATGATGCGCAGGCCCGTCCGCTCGTACCAGGACCGCCAGGTGGCGGCCGGAAGGTTCTCGCCGGCCGAGACACAGCGCCGCAGCGCGGTCAGATCGTGCTTGTCGATGTGGTCGAGCATCACGCGGTAGGCGGTCGGCGCGGTGAACAGCACCGAGACACGGTGGGCGGCGAGCGCGGGCAGCAGTTGCGTCGGGCCGGCCTGTTCGAGCAGCAGGGCACTGGCACCGGCCCGCAGCGGGAAGATCACCAGACCGCCGAGCCCGAAGGTGAAGCCGAGCGGCGGACTGCCCGCGAACACATCGTCGGACGTCGGGCGCAGGACATGGCGCGAGAATGTGTCGGCGACGGCGAGCACATCCCGGTGGAAGTGCATACAGCCCTTGGGGCGTCCGGTGGTGCCCGAGGTGAACGCGATCAGCGCGACATCGTCCGCCGCCGTGTCCACGGGGCGGTACGGCCCCGGCCTGGCCTCGGCCAGATGCAGCAGATCGTCCGGGGCGTCACCTCCGTACGCCGTGATGCGCAGCCCCGGCACCTGCGCCTTCACCAGGTCGTCGATCGCCCGGATGTCGCACAGCGCGTGGCTCACCCGGGCGATCGAGCAGATGGTGGCGAGCTCGGCGGACCGCTGCTGGGCCAGCACCGTGACGGCGATCGCGCCCGCCTTCAGCACCGCGAGCCAGCACGCGGCCAGATGGGGTGTGGTGGGGCCGCGCAGCAGAACGCGGTTGCCGGGGACGACGCCCAGACCGGAGGTGAGGACATGGGCGATCCGGTCCACCTGGTCCCGCAGCTCGCCGTAGCTCCAGACTCCGCCGTCAGGGGTACGGAAGGCGGGCCGGCCGGGGCCGAAGCGGGCGACCGTGCGGTCCAGCAGTTCGGCCGCGCAGTTGAGGCGGGCCGGATAGTGCAGTTCGGGCAGGTCGAAGAGCAGTTCCGGCCACTGGTCCGGGGGTGGCAGGTGCTCCCTGGCGAAGGTGTCGAGGTGCGCTGAGGTCTTCGGGTCCATCACGGATCGCCCCCTTGTCGCCTCTGGAGCGTATCGTTTGGGTGACGGTAGTCAACGGTCCGCGATAAGACCGACCGGCACATGGGGGGTGGGAGAAGGAGCGGGGCTGGGTGCGTGCAGCTGCAAGGCGGAGGATTGAGGCAGATGGGGTCTCCCCTGCTCGAGCGCAGCCGAGAGCTTGGGGAAGGAGCCATGGTGATTGACGACAACGCGGCAGATGTGCGTGCCCGGCCCCGCGACGCCGCACCCCATCTGCCGGTCGGTCTAAGACGAGAAGACGGGACGCGCCCGCGCGGGCGCGTCGGACACCGACAAGAGAGGCGCCGGTATGACGGCATTCTCGCTCGATCCGGCACAAACCGCCTGGTGTGAGGAGCTGAGAGTCCTTGCCGAGCAGCAACTGCGCCCCCTCGCCGAGAAGGGCGACCCGGGCCACGTCAACCGCCCCCTGATCGCCGCACTCGGTGAGTCGGGCCTCCTCGGCCGGCTGCTGAACTCCGGCGCCCTCGACCTCTGCCTGCTCCGCGAGTCCCTGGCCCGCGGCTGCACGGAGGCCGAGACCGCACTGGCCCTCCAGGGCCTCGGCACCCATCCCGTGGTCCGGGCGGGAACCCCGGCCCACCGCGAACGCTGGCTCCCCGAGGTGCGCGCGGGCCGCGCCGTCGCCGCCTTCGCACTCAGCGAACCGGGCGCGGGCTCCGACGCGGCGGCCCTCGCCCTCAACGCCGAACACGCCCCCGGCGGCTGGCGGCTGACCGGCGAGAAGTGCTGGATCTCCAACGCGCCCGAAGCCGACTTCTACACCGTCTTCGCCCGTACGACCCAGGGCGCCGGATCCCGTGGCGTCACCGCGTTCCTGGTGCCCGCAGACCGCCCCGGACTGACCGGTACCGCCCTCGACATGCTCTCGCCGCACCCCATCGGTTCCCTGGTCTTCGACGGCGTCCCGGTCACCCCCGACGATGTGCTCGGCGAACCGGACCGCGGCTTCCGGGTCGCCATGGACACCCTCAACCTGTTCCGCCCCAGCGTCGGCGCGTTCGCCGTCGGGATGGCCCGCGCCGCCCTCGACGCCACGGTGGCGCACACCGCCCGACGCACCGCGTTCGGCGGCCCGCTGAAGGACCTTCAGGCCGTCTCCCACCAGGTCGCCGAGATGGCCACCCGTACCGAGGCCGCACGGCTCCTGGTGTACGCGGCCGCCGCCGCGTACGACGCGGGCGAGCCCGGCGTACCGCGCCGCGCGGCCATGGCGAAGCTGTACGCCACCGAGACCGCGCAGTACGTCGTCGACACGGCCGTCCAACTGCACGGCGCCCGCGCCCTGCGCCGCGGCCACCTCCTCGAACACCTCTACCGGGAGGTCCGCGCCCCACGGATCTACGAGGGCGCCAGCGAGGTCCAGCGCACGATCATCGCCAAGGAGCTGTACACGAACCGGGAGGCGTCCGCATGAGTCCGGTCCACCGGATCAACCCCGCCGAACTGTCGCCGCCCGCGGGCTTCTCGCACGCCGTCACGGCCACCGGCGGCCGGCTGATCTTCCTGGCCGGGCAGACCGCCCTCGACCAGGACGGCAAGGTCGTCGGGGCCGGCCTGCCCGAGCAGTTCGCGACGGCGCTCACCAATCTGCTCACCGCCCTGCGCGCGGCGGGCGGCTCCCCGGCGGACCTGGCCAGGGTCACGGTGTACGCCACCGACGTGGCCGACTACCGGGCCCATGCCGCAGAACTCGGCCGGATCTGGCGGCAGTCGGCCGGCCGCGACTATCCGGCGATGGCGGTCATCGGCGTGGCGAGGCTCTGGGACGAGCAGGCGCTGGTCGAGATCGACGGGGTGGCGGTACTGCCGTGAACGCGCCGGTCCGCGGTCCAGGGCGACGGCCGGCCCGAGTGGACACCTGCCGACGGATGGCGCGGCATGGCACCGCCCGGGCGCCCGTGGCTGAGCACCCGAACGGTGCGCGTGCTCGCCGTCGAGGGCGAGTTCACCGGCGTTCGCGCCGCCGGAGAGAGGTCAGGCTGCGCCGCCCTTCGCGTATGCCGTCAGCTCCGCGAGGAACTCCTCGCGCGTGGCGGGCGCCGCCCAGGAGATCTCGATCGCGTTGCGCTGGAGGCGCACCAGGTCGGCGTCGGAGAGCGCAGCGGGCTCACGCAGGGCGGCCAGGTTCTCCGCGACATAGCCCGGGAAGTACGCCGGGTCGTCGGAGTTGACCGTCACCTTCACGTCCTGGTCGAGCAGGGCCCGGATCTCGTCGGCCTTCATGCCATCGGTGACATGCGCATTGGAGATCGGACACACCGTCAGGCCGAGGCCGCGCTCGCGGATCCGCTCGATCAGGGACGGGTCCTCCAGAGCGTTCACCCCGTGATCGATGCGGTCGACGCCGATCTCCTCGATGACCTGGCGGATGTGCTCCGTCGAGTTCTTCTGGTCGACGTCGCAGTGCATCGTCAGGCGGAACCCCTCGGCGCGTGCCCGGGCGAATACCTCGCGGAACTTCACGGGCGGGTTGCCCGCCTCGTCCGAGTCCAGACCGACGCCGGTGATCCACTCCTTGTAGGGGAGCGCCTGCAGCAGCGTGGCCATCGCGAACTCGGCCTGGAAGTCGCGCAGGAAACACATCACGAGGCGGCCCTTGAAACCGGTGGCGCGCTCGGCGTCGTCGAGGGCACGGGTCAGACCGCGGACGACGGTGTCGAAGGCGACGCCACGCGCTGTGTGCGCCTGCGGGTCGAAGAAGATCTCCGCGTACCGCACGTTCTGGGAGTGCGCCTTGGCCGCGTAGGCCGCCGCGAGGTCATAGAAGTCCTGCTCGGCGCGGAGCACGGACATCCCCTCGTAGTAGACGGAGAGGAAGCCGGGCAGGTCGTGGAAGTCGTACGCGGCGCGCAGCGCTGCCTCGTCGGCGTAGGGCAGGTCGATGCCGTTGCGCTGCGCCAGCGCGAACTTCAGGCTGGGTTCGAGGGTGCCCTCGATGTGCAGGTGCAGCTCGCACTTGGGCAGGCCGGCGATGAACGCGTCCACGGGGGCGGGGGCGTTGGTCATGGTGAACTCCTCGACTGGCTCGGTCAGTTGGCGGCGGGGTTCAGGATGTCGACGACGTCCTGGGTGTGGTGGCTGACGACGCCCAGGTCGGTGATGGCGTACTCGGGGATGGCGGTGATCTCCAGGAAGATCAGGTAGCCGAAGGCGGAAGGAAGTTCGCAGCCGAGCACACGGGCGGCGGCCTCCAGACGGTCCTCCGCGGCTGCCATCTCCTCAGGGGTGAGGTCGGCGACGATACCGGCCACCGGCAGCGGCAGGAACTCCTTGATCTCGCCACCGTCCACGACGACCTGACCGCCGCCGTGCTCCGCCAGGTGATTCACGGCGAGGGCCATGTCGGCGCGGTCGGCGCCGACGCAGACGATGTTGTTGTCGTCGGGTGCGGCGGAGGAGGCTATCGCGCCGGAGCGCAGGCCGAACCCGTTGATCATCGCGGTGACGGTGCCGCCGCCGTTCTTTCCGTAGCGTTCGGAAACCGTGACGTACAGGGCGTCCTGTGCGAGGTCGGCGCGGACCGTGCCGTCCACGACCGGCAGGGCCATGTCCACGCCCTTGCGCACGAACGGCACGGTGCGGTCCATCTCGACGACCAGGACGCGGGCCTCGTCGCCCTCGGCCGGAACACCGATCGAGCCCTCGGTGAGCGGGGCGACCTGAAAGGCCGGCGAGAGGGCGGCGGAGCGCTCGGGGGCCTGCGGGGCCTCGACGGTCCGGCCGTCCCGCGCGACCAGCCTGCCGCGCGCGAACACCCGCTCCACCTGGAACGACTCGGGGGAATCGACGATCAGCACGTCCGCGTAGCGGCCCGGCGTGATCGACCCGACGAGGTGGTCGATGCGGTACATCTCCGCGCAGTTGAGCGTTGCCATCTGGATCGCCTCGACCGGCCGCACGCCCGCCCTGATCGCCATGCGCACCAGCTTGTCGAGGTGGCCCTCGCGCAGGATGTCGGCGACGTGCATGTCGTCCGTGCAGAAGCCGACGCGCCGCGACTGGGCACCGAACTCGGTGACGGTGCGCACGTTCTCGTTCATGAAGTGCGCCACCGACGACTCACGGATCAGCAGCGACATGCCCGCGCGCAGCTTCTCCAGTGCCTCCTCGGCGGTGTAGCTCTCGTGGTCGAGCCGGACGCCCGCGGCCGAGAGCGCGTTGATCGTGGTCGTCGCGGCCATGGGCGCGCAGCCGAAGATCGGCAGACGGTTGCGGTGGGCGAGTTCGAGGGCGCGCAGCACCTTCTCGTCGCGGTTGAGGACGAACTCGGCGACGGTCTCCCAAACGCCGAAGCAGTCCGCCCAGTCCTGTGTCTCGGCGTGCTCGTCGGGCCCGAAGGAGAAGCCGACCGTGGTCTCGGGCAGCGTGTACGGCGTCTTGAACGGCGCCCCCCAGAAGATCTTCATCGGGCTGGCGTCCGCCTCGCGCAGCGCCTCGCGCACCCCGTTCAGACCGGCCACGACGAGGAACTGGTCGAGCCCGGAGACGACCGAGGTGGTGCCGTACCGGACGGCGGCGTCGGCGAACATCGTCACCGACAGCTTCGAGCACTCCAGGTGCAGGTGTCCGTCGATGAGCCCCGGCGTCAGGTACTTGCCGGTCGCGCCGACGATCTCGGTGTCCGGGCCCTCGTACGCCGAGACGTCACCGGTCGCGGCGATCCGGTCGCCCGTGATGGCGACATCGGCCGGGTAGATCTCGCCGGTACAGACGTTGACGAGCTGTCCTCCCCTGATGACGCGATCGGCCTTGACGACGCCCTCGGAGGCATCGATGAGTGCGCGGAGGCTGGGCTGGTTCATGAGGTTGGCTCCAGAAGGTGGTACGAGGACGGAGACGGGGCGGAGAGGGAAGCGGGACGGATCAGGCGTCGGAGGTCAGCTCGGCCTCGGCCCGCACGGCGCGGCGGGCGAGCAGCCAGTAGGAGACCCCGGCGACGAGGGCCCCGGCGAACACCGAGAGGTCCAGGCCGCCGGCGGCGCGGGACAGCGGGCCGACGAACACGGTGGAGTTGACCCAGAGCACGGCGGCGGCGAGGCCGAGCAGTACCGCGAGCAGACCGGCCGGGCGGACGCCGCCCCGGTGCCAGTAGATGCCCCGGCGGCCGGTCTCCTCGGGGAACAGCGACGGCACGTCGTAGCGGCCCCGGCGCAGCGCCCAGTCGGTCAGGTAGACGGCGGCCCACGGGCCGAGCCAGAGCACGATCAGGCTCAGGAAATTCGACAGCAGGGTGTAGAAGTCGGCGGAGAAAACCGCCCACAGCGTGATGCCGGTGCACAGCGACAGGTCGATGAAGACGACCATCCAGCGCTTGATCGGCAGGCCGACGGCCAGCAGGTTCAGGCCGGAGGAGTACATGTCGGTGGTGTTCACGGCGAGCAGCGAAACGATCGCGAGCAGCAGGTACGGCGTGCTGAACCAGCTGGGCAGGATCTCCGGCAGACCGGAGATCGGGTCCGTGGCATTGGTGGTCGCGGTGGCGACGGCAGCGCCGAGGACCTGGAGCAGGATGTTGGGCACCATGCCGCCGAGCGCGGCGCACGCGAACACCTTGCGGGGCGCGGAGTCGGCGGGCAGGTAGCGCGAGTAGTCGCTGCCCATGCCGGCCCAGGACAGGCCGCCCGAGGCGGTGACCATGGCGAGGACCAGGGAGACGGTGACGAGGGAGGGCGCCTCGCCGTGGGTGCCGAAGTCCGCCTGGGGGAAGACGAGGAACGCCATCACCGCGAACATCGCGGCAAAGATCCAGGCGAAGTACTTCTGCACCTTCATGATCAGGTGGTATCCGGCCAACGGCAGCAGCATCTGCAGACCCGCGGCAACGGCGATGACCAGCAGCTTCACGGGTGTATCGGTGGTGATTCCGGCCTGGTCGAGCAGCGCGAGCCCGGCGAGCACGATCAGCACCATGCCCCCCGCCTCGAAACCGACGAGCATCACCCAGCCCAGCAGCGCCGGGAGCTTCCCGCCGCGCGGACCGAAGGCGGCCCGCGAGATCGAGTGTGTGGAGGTGCCGGTGCGCGGGCCCTGGAGGCTGGTCAGACCGGTGACGGCGAAGCCCAGCACGTTGCCGGCGACGATCAGCGCGACCGCGTACCAGAAGGACAGGCCGAAGGAGACGACGAGCGCTCCGTAGACGACCGTGAAGACGGTGGTGTTGGTCCCGGCCCAGAGCCCGAGGAGCCGGGTCGGCCCGCCCTGGCGCTCCTCGGCGGGTACGGCGTCGATGCCGCGCTGCTCGACCGTGAAGACGGAGGCGCTGGACGCGGTGGACGGGGTGGATCCGGGCGGGGCGGCGGTGGTGGCCTCGGCCATGGTCGGCAGGCGTCCTTTGCGGACTCGCGTCCCGGCCAGGAGGGACGGGACGGGGGATGTACGGGGAGGT
Source organism: Streptomyces sp. NPDC018000 (assembly GCF_044328025.1). Lineage (NCBI taxonomy): Bacteria > Bacillati > Actinomycetota > Actinomycetes > Kitasatosporales > Streptomycetaceae > Streptomyces > Streptomyces sp. NPDC018000. The sequence goes on along the minus strand of NZ_JBIRGM010000004.1, from coordinate 336,471 downwards.
CCGGCGAAGCCGGAACAAGGGGTGCACGACGGTGTGCGAGGGGTTGGCAGCCGGCAGGGCGCGCCCGGGGTATCCGCGAAGGCGTTGCCCAAACGTTTTGGCAACCTGAAGCGGACGCTACTGCCTAAACGTTTTGGCAGTCAACCGGTAAGCTCACCGGCATGTCAGACGTCACAGAGCCGACGGGCGGCACGCCTCGGGAAGCACGTGCCGGTTCCCGTACGCCGGGTGCGCGCAGGGGGGGCGGGCTGCGCGAGGTCGCCCGCCGGGCCGGTGTCTCCGTCACGACCGCCTCGCACGCGCTCAACGGGGTCGGCCGGGTCGGTGCCGGGACCCGCGAGCGGGTTCTCGCCGTCGCCGCGGAGATCGGCTACCGCGCCAATCCCAACGCGCGTGGGCTGCGCGGCGCCCGTACCGGGCTGCTCGGCCTGACACACCGCACCGCCGTCGAGGGCGGCATCACCGACATCGAGTACTTCGTGAAGATCGTGAACGCGGCGACCTGGACGGCGATGGCGCACGACTACTCCCTCGTACTCGTCCCGCCGTCGCTGGACGGGCGCCCCTTCGACTCGTTGCCGCTGGACGGCACCATCGTCATCGACCCGCTCACCCGGGATCCGCTGCTGAGCCGTCTCTCCGGCATGGGGGTTCCCGTCGTCACCACCGGCCGCGACCTGTCCCGCAAGGACGCCTTCCCCTGGGTCGACAACGAGCTGTCCACCTGTGCCGTCGCCGCCCTCGAACATCTCGCCGCCACCGGCGCCCGCCGCATCGGGCTGCTGACCGGTTCGACCGGCCAGTCCTACGACGAGGACGCGGCCGACGCCTACCTCGACTGGTGCGACCGTACCGGCCGCCCCGTGCTGATGGACCGGGCCGAGTCCGGAACCGACTCCACCGCCGCCGCGCACCGCCTGCTCAGCCGCCCCGACCGGCCCGACGCCCTGTACGTCGTGATGGAGAAGTTCGGCTTCGCCACCCTCGCCGTCTGCCGCGAGCTCGGCCTCGGCGTCCCCGACGACGTACAGATCGTGGTGGGTGCCGACGGAGAGTTCGCACGCAGCGCGCGCCCGGAGCTGACCGCGCTCGACCTGGCACCCGAGGAGATCGGCAGACAGGCGGCCGAGCTGCTGATCGACGTGATACGACGGCCGCCTCCGGCCGGAACCAAGCCCGAACACCGTCTCGTCCCGGCCAAGCTGCTGCCGCGCGCCTCCACCCGGCCGGCGGCCGAGCGCTGAGGGCGCTCGGCGCAACGGAGGATGTACGCGGGAGCGGCGTGCCAGTCGGCCCGCCCGCTCCGGCGTGGTCGGGCAGCGCATGCCGGATTGCCGGGCGTCCGTCAGACGTCTTCGTCCTCGGTCGCGCCGACGGTGCTACTCGCCCGCCCGGCAACGCGCGGACCGGCGCGGATCAGTAGGGCTTCACCAGTTCATGCCCCGCGCCCGCGATGCCGACCTTCAGCAGCTCGTCCTCCTCGGGCGTGGTCTCGGTGCCCGTCTCCTGCTTGAGCACCGCACGCGACATGGCCTGCACCCACATGGCCCGGGGGCGACGGCGCGCCTCCCACGCTTCGAGGGCCGCGGTGACACCGGCCTCGGCGTCCAGCGACTCGGCGAGCACCAGCGCGTCCTCGACGGCCATCGCCGCACCCTGCGCGATGTGCGGGGTGGAGGCGTGCGCCGCGTCACCGGCCAGCACCACGCGGCCCACGTGCCACGGTTCCTCGACCGTCACCTGGGAGATCCGCGAGTACACCACCGCCGCCGGGTCGGTGACGGCGGCCAGCGCCTCGGCGACCGGCCCGGAGAACATCGCAAGCCGCTCCGTGAGCTGCTCATGGGCCCGCTCGGGGTCCGGCCGGAAGTCCTCGGGCTCCGCGAACACCGCACCCAGGTACATCAGTTCATCGGTGATCGGGGTGAGCAGCGCCTTGGCCTCCTTGCCCGCGGTGCCCATCACCACCCCCCGCACCCCGGGCTGCCTGGGCACCGTCACCCGCCAGTTGGCGAAGCCGGTGTACTCGGGGGCGTAACGGTCCCCGTACAGCCGGGTGCGCAGCGGCGAACCGATGCCGTCGAAGCCGACCACCAGGTCCCAGCGGCCGGTGGAGCCGTCGGAGAGGGTGACGTCCACGCCCGAGCCGTCGTCGGCCAGTTCGGTGATGGTGGTGCCGAAGCGGATCACGGCCCCGGCGGCGACGGCTGCGGCGTTCAGCACCCGGGCCAGGGCGGGGCGCGGGATGCCGTTGTTGGAGGGGGCGTCGCCCATCCGCGGCTGCGGTATCTCGGCGAGCGTGTTGCCCGCAGGGTCGGCGATGGTCAGGATCTCCCACTCGAAGCCTGCCTTGAGGCAGTCGTCGAGAACGCCGATCTCCCGCATGACATGGAGGGCGTTGGACGGCTGGATGATGCCGACGCCGAGGGCCTCCAGCTCGTCGCGGAGCTCGGCGACCTCGACGGTGTGGCCGCGTCGGGCCAGCGCGGTGGCGAGGGTGAGCCCGCCGATGCCGCCGCCGTGAATCAGGACGCGCAGGGGTGATGCCATCTCAGGTTTCTCCAGAGCGAGAAGAATAGGACCGGTCGGCACATGGGGGGCGTCTCCCGGTCCCCATGCGCCGGCCGGTCCAGGGGGGAACGAACGGTCAGCCGGCCGCGACGGGCAGGCTCATCAGGTGGTCCACCAGGGCCAGGAGCACGTCCCGGCCGAACGGCCGCTCACGGACGTCGCCGACCAGCAGTGGAACATGCGGATCGAGGTCGAGAGCGGCCCTGATCTCGTCCGGCGTACGGGTGTTGTGGCCGTGGAAGCAGTTGATCGCGACCACGAACGGGATGTCCCGGCTCTCGAAGAAGTCGATCGAGGCGAAACTCGTCTCCAGCCTGCGGGTGTCGGCGATCACGACACCGCCGAGCGCCCCGTTGACCAGGTCGTTCCACATGAACCAGAAGCGTTCCTGGCCGGGGGTGCCGAAGAGATAGACCACGAGCTCGGGACTGACCGTGATCCGGCCGAAGTCCAGGGCCACGGTGGTCGTTTCCTTCTGGCCGACACCGGCCAGGTCGTCGACGCCGACGCTGGCCGTGGTCAGGTACTCCTCGGTGCGCAGCGGGGCGACCTCGCTGACCGCGCCCACCATGGTGGTCTTGCCGACGCCGAAACCTCCGGCGATGAGGATCTTGACGGCGGCGGGGGCCGCCTGACTGCTTGTCATTTTGATTCAGAGTCTCCGGAGTCCGTCACGAACGGCGGCCAGCATGCCCATGTCGGTCCCGCCGGCCACCCGCGCCACCGAGAGCGGGGCACGGGCCAGCAGCAGGCCCTGGGCGACGAGGTCGGCCAGCAGGATCTTGGTCACCGACACCGGGAGGCCGAGGCCGGACGAGACCTCGGCGACCGCGGTCGGGCGGTGGCAGCGCTCCAGGATCAGCCGGTGCTCAGGCTGGAGCCTCCCCGGCAGGATCGGCGCACCGTGCTCGTCCCGTGGGTCCTGCGCGGTCGTGAGCACGGTGATGAGGGTGAAGTCGTCCCGCTCGGGAGCGGTCCGGCCGTGGGTGATGGTGTACGGGCGCACCATCGTGTGCGCCCCGTCCTCCTCGGCCTCCTCCTCCCAGTACGGGGTCACGTGCGCTGCCCGTCCCCGGTGCCGAAGGCGTCGAACTCACTGCGGGCCGGGGTGCCGAGCTTCTGGCCGACCTGCTGTACGAGGTTGTGCATGGCGAGCGACATGATCTCGGCATCCACTTCCTGGGAGGCGATCACGGCCAGGTGGGTGCCCTGGGCGGCCGAGATGATGAAGAGCCAGAGGTCCGCCAGCTCGACGATCACCTGGTGCACGCCGCCGCCGTCGAAAAGCTGACCGACACCGCGGGCCAGGCTCTGCTGGCCGGTGCAGATGGCGGCCAGTCGCTCGGCGTCGGGACGCTCGATGGTGCGCGAATGGCTCACCACCAGACCGTCGTCGGAGAGCAGGACGGCGTTCCGGGTCTCGGCCACCGAGTCCACCAGGCCGTCGAGCAGCCAGTCGAGATCCTGGTGAGTGGCGGTTGTGCGTGTCATGACCGATCTTCTCTCGTAGGGAGGGGGGTGGCGGGCGGTGCGGGCTGCGTCGGCGGTTCGTCGGCCGCGCGGGCTGCGCGGGACCGTCGCTGGAAGGCTCCGATCGCGGCTCCGGCACGGCGCGGGGCCGGTCGCAGCAGCGGGTTCTCGGACCTGCTCTGCGGCTTGGGTGCGGCGGACGGGGCAGCCGGGCCGGTCCGCAGCTCGTCCACCAGGCTGGCCTGCCGTACCCGGCGCGGCAGCGGGGGCTCCGCACCGGGCGCGAGCGGGGCGGGCCGGTCGGGCCCGCCGTCCGCACGGACGGCGTCCGGCTCCGGCGGCGCCGGGTGGTCGGGCACGGAGACCGGCAGCTGTGCGGGACGGTCCGCCCCGATGCCGGTGGAAGGGTACGGAGTCCCGTACGGCTGCTGCGGGGACGGGTACGGCCCCTCGGGCGTTGCATACGGCGGCTGGTCCACGGGGTACTGGCCGGCGGCCGTCATGTAGGGCTGCTCGGTCGCGCCGTACGGGGCCTCGTGCGCGGTGTACGGCGCAGCCGGTGCGGCGTACGGGCCGGCGGGCGCCCCGTACGGCATGTCCTGCGCCGGGACCGTGTTCTCCGGCGCCGGGTGGGGCTCTCCACGGCCGCCCGTGAACGCGTTCTCGGACGCCTGGTACGGCTGCTGTTCCTGCTCCGGTGCCGAGTAGGGCTGTTCGGTCACCGTGTACGGCTGCTCGGCGGCGGTGCCGGGCGCGCCGGCCGTGTTCAGCGCGGTGACTCCGGCCAGTGCCTGGCCCTGCACGCGGGTGGGCAGTGCGTCACCGGACGCGGGGGCCGGCTCGGGGGCGGTGGGCGCGGCAGTGGGGGAGGGCACGCCGACCGGGCCGGACTGCGGCTCGGAGACGGTGAGTTCGTCGGGGACGAGCACGACCACCCGCGTACCGCCGTACGCCGAGGTACGGAACTCCACCCGCAGGTCGTGCTGGTTCGCGAGCCGTGCGATCACATACAGACCCAGACGGATGTCGTCGGTGTGGGCCAGCACGTCCATCCGGGGCGGCCGGACCATCAGCTCATTGGCCGCGGCCAGCTGGTCCTCCTCCATCCCCAGGCCCCGGTCCTCGACCTCGATGACCAGACCGCGGCTCACTCTGGCGGCCCTGACCTCGACCGGGCTCGGCGGCCGGGAGAAGCTGAGCGCGTTCTCGATGAGCTCGGCCAGCACATGGGAGACCGGGCCGACGGCTCGCTCCGACAGCCAGGGGCTGCCGTCGAGATCCAGCACCACACGCCGGTAGTCCTGCACCTCGCCCTGGGCGGAACGCATCACGTCCAGCAGCGGAACCGGCTTGCGCCAGCGCCGGTGCGGGGTACCGCCCGCGAGAATCACCAGGTTCTCCTCGTACCGCCGCAGTCGGGCGGTGAGGTGGTCGAGGTCGAAGAGACCGTCCAGCACCTCGGGGTCCTCGTGCTTGCGCTCCATCTCGTCCAGCTTCTTCAGCTGCTGGCCGATCAACTGCTGGGTACGGCGCGCGATGCGCTGGAGCAGCCGCTCGAAGCCCCGGTGCTGGTCGGCCTGTTTGACGGCTGCCGTAAGCGCACTGGTGCGCGCCAGGTTGAGCGCGTCGCCGAGCTGGGTCAGCTCGTCGGTCTTGCTGCCCTTGCTGCCCTTGCTGTCGTGCTCGATGGCGCGGGCCTCGGCCTCGACATCGATGCGCTCGCCCTGTCCCAGCCGCTCGACGACATCGGGCAGGGCCTTCTCCAGTTCCTCGGCCCGCTCCTGCAGGCTGCCGATCCGGCGGCGGAGGTTACGGGTGAGGCGCCAGGTGGTCCAGATGACCGCGATCACGGCCACCAGGCCGATCACCGTGGTCAGCACCGTTCTGAGCAGGAGCGACATCACATGGCTCTTGGCCTCATCGATCACGAGGGTGGTGCGGTGCTCCAGCAGCTTCTCGATCTGGGGATCGAGTTCGTCCATCGCGCCGCGCCAGGTCTTCTCCTTGGCGTCGATGGCGACAAACCCGGAGGCGTCGGCATCGGCCGGGCGCAGCACCTGGTTCTCCACCCGCGTCTTGGTCTTCCAGGCCGAACTGTGGGTGATCTGCTCCCACATGGCCTTCTCGTCCGGCGGCAGATAGGGGACGACCTTGGTGGAGTACTGGAGCGACTGGCCGGAAACAGCCTCCCGGACCTGCTTCAGTTCCTCGGTGCTCAGCTTTCCCTCGGGCCAGCCGCGCGCCAGCAGGGCATCCGAACGGGAGATCATCTCCTTGGTCCAGAACAGATCGACCAGCGGCTGCGAGAGCGTGGTGATCCTGCCGTCGTCGACATGGCTGAGCGCGGTGAAGAGTTCCAGGTCCACCGTGATCAGGTCCGTGTAGTAGCCGTACACGACCTTCTGCTGATCGCTGCCGCCCTCGTCGACGAGGGCGCGCTGGGCGGGCAGTTGGTTCATCGCCTCGCGGGCCTTGTCGACCGCGTCACGGACCTCGGCGGGGGCGTTGTCGGCCGATATGTCGGAGAGCGACTGGAAAGTCTTGACCGCGTCATCGGTCAGCCTGCGCTGCCGCTCCAGCGCATCGGTGGCTCCCTTGTGCCGGGCGAGCGCCTCGGCGCTGAGCCGGCGCTCCTCCTGCAGGTTGTAGTACACGATGTTGGACGGCTGGCCTGCCTTCTCGGCCAACTGTCCCTGGGCTGCCATTCGTTGGAAGTCCAGCAGGGTCTGACCACTGGCGACGGCCCAGAGGGCGGCCAGAGCGACGCCGGGAATGATGGCGAGTACGAGCAGGGCCGTCCGCAGCGACATCGTGGTCGATTCGGTCCGCCGTGAGGCGCGCGTGCGCAGAGCGTGCTCCTTGACGATGATGCCAGCCTCACGACTGGTCAAATCCATTGAGAACTTCGATACATAGATATTAATCACGCTGCAAAAATGAAAAGAAAGTGGGCTCACAAGTGCATCACTGATCAGATCCGGATGTGCCCGGTTCGGGCCGGTTCGAGTAGCGGGCCGGGTGCTCGCGGGGACGCCGGGAGGCAGGTCTGGCGAGAGCACGGGTGAACACACCGCGCCGGGCCGGGTGCGGCGCGCCGTACGGGTGATGCGCCGTCAGGGATATATCTGTATTTAGTGCCCTTTGCCCGTGATGCATCGCCCAGACCCCGGACGCCCGGCCGGGGCGGGCGCGGGACGCCCCCCGGGGTCGTATGACCGCGCTCATCGTCTGCCACTTCGTCCTGGCCGCCTGTGCGCGACCATTGGTACGAGCGCTGGGCAGGCGCGCCTTCGTCGTGCTCGCGCTGCCACCGGCCGCCGCCACCGTGTGGGCGGCCACGCAGTGGGACACCGCCGCGTCCGGCGGCTCGGTCACCTGGTCGTGGCAGTGGATGCCGGCCTACGACGTCACCGCCGATCTGCGACTCGACGCGCTCGCCGAGCTGATGGTGCTGCTCGCGGCCGGAATCGGCACGCTCGTCCTGCTGTACTGCGCCTCGTACTTCACCGACGAGACCCCGCAGCTGGCCGGCTTCGCCGGAAACCTCCTCGCGTTCGCGGGCGCCATGCTCGCCCTGGTCCTCGCCGACGACCTGATCTCGCTCTATGTGTACTGGGAACTGACCACGGTCTTCTCGTACCTGCTGATCGGGTACGACAGCGAGCAGAAACACAGCCGCCGCTCCGCGCTCCAGGCGCTCACCGTGACCACGCTCGGCGGCCTCGCGATGTTCGTCGGCTTCCTGATCATCGGTCAGTCGGCGGGCACCTACCAGATCTCCGCCATCCTCGCCGACCCGCCCGGGGCGAGCCTCGCCGTTTCGGTCGCGGTGGTGCTGATCCTGTGCGGGGCCCTGTCGAAGTCGGCGATCTGGCCGTTCAGCCTCTGGCTGCCGAACGCCATGGCCGCGCCCACCCCCGTCAGCGCCTATCTGCACGCCGCCGCGATGGTGAAGGCCGGTGTCTACCTGGTCGCCCGGCTCGCCCCGGGCTTCGCCGACGTGCCGCTCTGGCGACCCGTCGTGATCGTCCTCGGCGCCACGACCATGCTGCTCGGCGGCTGGCGGGCGCTGCGCCTGAACGACCTCAAGCTCGTCCTCGCCTACGGCACCGTCAGCCAGCTCGGTTTCCTCACCCTGCTCGCCGGGGTCGGCAACCGGGACGCGGCACTGGCCGCCGCGGTCATGATCCTGAGCCACGCCCTGTTCAAGGCCCCGCTGTTCCTTGTCACCGGCATCGTCGACCACGCGGCCGGCACCCGCGATCTGCGCAGGCTCTCCGGCGTCGGCCGGGCACTGCCGCACGTCCTCGCGGTCGCGGCGGTGGCCGCGGCCTCCATGGCCGCCCTGCCCCCACTGCTCGGCTTCGCCGCGAAGGAGGCCGCGTTCGAGGCGCTGCTGCACGGAAACACCGCGGACCGCTGGGCGCTCGGCATCACGGTCGCGGGCTCGGCGCTGACCGTCGCGTACACCGTCCGGTTCGTCTGGGGCGCCTTCGCCCGAAAGCCCGGGGTCGAGGACACCCCCGTGCACCGGGTCGGATGGGCGTTCCTCGCGTCGCCCGCCCTGCTCGCGGTCTGCGGTCTTGTGCTGGGACCGGGCGTCGGACGGACCGACCGGCTGCTCAGCGCGTACGCCGACACGTTTCCCCCGTCCGCGCATCCTTACCATCTCTCGCTCTGGCATGGATTCGGGACCACCCTGCTGCTCTCGGCCGTCGCCATCGCGGGCGGCGTGGTCCTCTTCATGGGCCGCACCACCGTGACCCGGCTCTCCCGGCGGATCGCCTGGCCCACCGCGGACAGTGTCTTCGGACACCTGCTGCTCGGCCTGGAACGGTTCTCCCTCCAGCTCACCGGCTTCGTCCAGCGCGGCTCGCTCTCCGTCTACCTCGCCACCACCCTGCTCGTGATGCTCGCCGGCCAGCTCACCGTCCTCGGCGTGGACCGGCCCTGGAGCGGAGCGGCCGCCCCGAGGGCCTGGGACGTCCCGCTGCAGGGCGCCATCGCCGCACTGACCTGTGCTGCCGCGCTCCTGTGTCTCACCGTCAGCCGCCGGATGAAGGCCGTGGTCCTGGCCGGACTGACCGGATACGGGGCCGCGCTGCTCTTCGTCGTCCAGGGTGGCCCGGACCTCGCGCTCACCCAGTTCTGCGTCGAGACCGTGTCGATGATCGTGTTCGTGCTGGTGCTGCGGCGGATGCCCGTCCACTTCCAGGAGTCGGTCAGTACCTGGCGGCGGGCCGCACACATTCCGGTGGCGCTGGCCGCGGCGGCGACGCTCGGCGTGGTGGTGTGGGTCGCGGCGGCCGCCCGTACGGCGGCCCCGGCGGGCGCGGCCATGGTGGAGGAGACCGCCCACCATGGACTCAAGGACGTCGTGGCCACCATCCTGGTCGACCTGCGCGCCTGGGACACGATGGGGGAGTCCGCCGTGCTCGCGGCCGCGGCCATCGGGGTGACGAGCCTGATCTATCTGCACCGGCGCACCGAGGGACCGTGGCTGCGGGAAGAGGTGCGGGGGCGCACCGCCTGGTCGTTGACGGCCCCCGAGATGACGGGACTTCCGTACGGCGACGAAGGGGCGCCGGAGCGCAGCTGGCTCGCGGCCGGCTCGACGCTCGCACCCGAGCACCGCTCGATCGTCTTCGAAGTCGTGGCCCGGCTGCTGTTCCACCCGGTCCTGGTGCTCTCGCTCTATCTGCTGTTCTGCGCGGAGAACATGCCGGGCGGTGGCTTCGTCGCCGGGCTCGTCGCCGGGCTCGCCCTGATCACCCGCTACCTGGCGGGCGGCCGTTTCGAACTCGCCGAGGCCGCGCCGCTGCAGCCCGGACTCTTCACCGGCCTCGGGCTGTTCATCTCCACCGGCGTCGCCCTGCTCGGCCTGGCCGAGGGAACGGTCCTGCACGCCTGGACCCACCACGGCCGGCTGCCCCTGATCGGCGAATACCACCTGAGTACCGCGGTCCTCTTCGACTTCGGGGTTTATCTGCTGGTCCTTGGCGTGGTGCTGGACATCGTGCGCGCGCTCGGCGCCAAGATCGACCGGCAGACCGAGCGGGCGGCATTCGAAAGGGCCGCCGCGGCGAGCACCGGCGCGCCACCGGGCCCGGCACCCGGGACGGGAGGTGCCCCCGGATGACGGTCAGCTTCTCGCTCCTGGCCACCGCCGCGGTGCTGTGCGCGGTCGGCGGCATCCTCATGCTCACCCGGCCCCTCACCCGCATCCTGCTCGGCGCGGTGATCGCGAGCAACGGCATCAATCTGCTCGTCCTCGCCGCGAGCGGACCGGCAGGCCGGGAACCGCTCCTCTACGGCGTCCCGCTGTGGCAGGTCACCGACCCCCTGCCACAGGCCATCGCGCTCACCGCGATCGTCATCACCCTCGCCACCACGGCGTTCCTCCTCGCCATGGCCTACCGCAGCCACCAGCTGACCGGCACGGACGAGGTCCACGACGACCTGGAGGACCGGCGCATCGCACTCCGCTCCGAAGTGCTCGGGGAACGGGACGAACTGCGCGAGCGGTACCGGGCCGCCACCGACGTCACGGACGAGGAACGCGCCCGATACCGCGAGGAGCGCCGCCGCCTGAGGGCCAGGCTGCGCGCCGACCGCGCCCTGCAGGCCCGCGGCCGGTACGCCACCGGGGACCTCTGGCACGACGTACTGGGCGCGGACCCCGCGGACTACGTCCAGCAACAGGGCCACACCGCCGACGCCGACCCAGGAGCCACCGGATGAACGCACTCGTCCCCCTGCCGGTGCTGCTGCCGCTCTGCGCCACCGGCCTGAGCCTCGCCTTCGGCACCCGGCTCAAGCAGGTCCAGCGCTTCATCAGCGTCGCCGTGCTCACCGCCGTACTCGGACTCTCCCTCGCCCTGATGATCGCCGCCGACACCAGCGGCCCGCTCTCCGTCCACCTCGGCGACTTCGCACCACCGCTCGGCATCACCCTGGTCGCCGACCGGCTGTCCGGGCTGATGCTGACCGTCTCCTCCGCCATCACACTCTGCGTGCTGGTCTACTCCCTGGGCCAGGGCATGGCCGACCGGGACGAGGAAACACCCGTGGCGGTCTACCACCCCGCGTATCTGATCCTGGTCGCCGGGGTGTCCTGCACCTTTCTCGCCGGTGACCTCGTCAACCTCTATGTCGGCTTCGAGATCATGCTGGTCGCCAGCTTCGTCCTGCTCACCCTCGGCGGCACCGGACCCCGCGTCCGCGCAGGCTCCACGTACGTGATCATCTCGCTGTTCTCGTCGATGCTGTTCCTCACCGCAATCGCCATGACATACGCGGCGGCCGGCACCGCCAACTTCGCCCAGCTGGCCGGCCGGCTCGCCGCACTCCCGCTCGGGGTGCAGACCCTGATCCAGGCGATGCTGCTCACCGTCTTCGCCATCAAGGCCGCCGTCTTCCCGCTCGCCGCCTGGCTCCCCGACTCGTACCCGACCGCGCCCGCCCCCGTCACCGCGGTCTTCGCCGGTCTGCTCACCAAGGTCGGTGTCTACTCCATGCTGCGTACGGAGACCCTGCTCTTCCCCGGCAACCGGCTCGGCGACCTGCTGATGGCCGCCGCGCTCGCCTCGATGGTCATCGGCATCCTCGGAGCCGTCGCCCAGACCGACCTGAAACGGCTGCTCTCCTTCACCCTCATCAGCCACATCGGCTACATGGTCTTCGGTATCGGCCTCGCCACCCGGGACGCGTACGGCGGAGCGATCGTCTACGTCGCCCACCACATCACCGTCCAGACCACGCTCTTCCTGGTGGCGGGGCTCATGGAACGCCGGGGCGGCACCACCGAACTCACCCGGATCGGCGGACTGGCCAAGGCCGCCCCGCTGCTCGCCGTCCTCTTCTTCGTACCCGCCATGAACCTGGCCGGCATCCCACCGCTGTCCGGATTCATCGGCAAGCTCGGGCTGATGCGGGCCGGTGTCGCCGACGGCAGCGTCTGGGCGTGGATCCTCGTCATCGGATCGGCCGTGACCAGCCTCCTCACGCTGTACGTGATGGCCAAGGTCTGGAACCTGGCGTTCTGGCGTGCCGCGCCCCCTGGTCAGGCTGCGGACGGCACCGTACTGGAGGCCGACTCCGAGGAGGAGGACAACGACATCGACGAGGGCCCCGACCACATCCGGGGCAGCGGCGACGAACCGGTCCGCCCCCGCCACCAGCCGGCCGGGCGCGCGGTCGCGGCCACCCTGCACGGACATGCCGTCACCACCACCAGGAAACTGCCGAGGCCGATGACCGCGGCCACCGCGGCAGCCGTCGCCCTCGGACTCGCCTTCACCGTGTTCGCCGGACCGCTGACCTCGTACACCGACCGCGCGGCCGCCGAACTCCTCGCACGCGCCCCCTATGTCGAGGCGGTGCTCGGCCGGTGAAACGCCTTTTCGAGCTGTCCTTCCGGAACAAGGACCTACCGCCCTTCAGCTGTGAGTTCGGTGGGCGGGGACGCGTGCTCGACCTCCCGCTGATCGCCTGGCTCACCCTCATCTGGGTACTGCTGTGGTCCAGCCTGAACTGGGCCAACGTACTGACAGGTCTGCTCGTCGCGGTCGCCGTCTGCCTGGCCTTCCCGCTGCCCCGGGTCGACCTCGGCCTCCGCCTGCACCCATGGGGCATCCTGATGCTCGCCGGCTATCTGCTCTACGACATGTACACCTCGGGCGTACGGGTCACCCGTCAGATCTTCGTCGGCCATCCGCACCGGGCCGCCGTCATTGCCGTACCGCTGCGCTGCCGCTCCGACCTCATGCTCGCGGCCACCGCCGTCGCCGTTTCCAATGTGCCCGGCGGATCGGTCGTCGAGGTGCGCCGAGCCACGGCCACCGTCTTCCTGCACGTCCTCGACGCGGACAGACCCGCCGCACTCGAGGCGGCGCGGCACTCCGTCTGGCGGCTCGAGGAGCTGACGGTACGGGCCTTCGGTACCCCCGACGAGATCGCCCGCGTCGCCGAACCGCCTCCGCCGATCAGGCACGACAGGGGGGACGGCGCATGAGCGTGCCGGAGACCATCGACCGGGTGCTGCTCACCGGGGCCGTCGTCATGATCATCATCGCCGGAGCGGGGCTCCTCGCCCGGATCCGGCGGGGCCCCTCCATGCTGGACCGGGCCATCTCGCTGGATGTGTGCGCCGCCCTCATCATCGCGGGCCTCGGCGCCAAATCCGCCTTCGCACGCGACCCGTTCTACTTCCCGATCATGCTGGTGCTGGCCTTTCTCGGGTTCACGGGGTCGGTCGGCATCGCCCGTTTCATCGCCGTACGCGACCGGCCGGCGCCACGACGTGGAGCGGACGGAACCGGGAACCGGGGCGGACGCGACGGCGGCGAGGGGGGAGCACGGTGAGCGCCTGGCTCCAGACCTGCGACACGGCCGGCGCGGTTCTGGTCTTCATCGGTGCGGCGATCTGCCTGCTCGGCGTGATCGGAATGCTGCGGCTGCCGGACGTGCTGTCCCGCAGCCACGCCGCCACCAAACCGCAGACGCTCGGCATGCTCCTGGTCCTGGCCGGGGTGGCCCTGAGGCTGCGCAGCGGTATGGACCTCGGCACGCTCGGGCTGATCGGCTTCTTCCAGCTGATGACCGGACCGGTCGCCGCCCACCTGGTGGCGCGGTCGGCCTACCGGACCGGCCAGACCGGCCAGAGCGAGCTGCTCTTCGACGAACTGGACGAGCAGCTGACCGAGGAGAGGTGAGGCCCTGCGGACCGCCGCAGCGGCGCGGAACCGTCATCCCCGGCCCCTCGCGGAGCCACCGCCACCCGCAGGTTCGGCACACACCAGCGTTCGGATTCCGTGAACCCGCTCGCCCCCGGCCGCAGTAGGTCACGCACCCTGCCTCTCGGCTCCTTGGGCACAGCGACGGTGCTCACCTATGATTCCGGGGATCGCTGCCGCCACGGTGGACTATGGCAGCACCACATTCCGGGGGGAATCATCTGTGGACCCGTACAACGTGCCCGTCGGTCCGGCAGCCATACGCGGGCCCCGTTACCGGTTTCGCGACCCCAGCGGGCCGGCCCTTGTGGCTCAGTCGTTGATCGCCACGTCCGCCATCGCAGACATCTACATCATGGCGACCGGCGGCCCCGACTCGCCTTGGGTCGCAAAGGCTGTCCCTCTTCCCGGCATGCTTCAGGTGGCCTGCTGGATCTCGTTCCTGTTCTGGTTCTACCGCTGCCGCTGCAACGCCGAGGTGCTTGCACCGGGCACCCACAAGTACTCCCCGGCCTTCGCTCTCGGCGCGTGGATCATCCCCCTCGCCATGTGGTGGCTGCCGCGCCGTATCACCCTCGACATCCGCAGGGCCGGCGGTCCGCCCCTTGACGTCTGGCTGATCAACGCCTGGTGGTTCGTCTGGCTCTGCGACGGCCCGATCTCGGTCGCGGTCCACCTCCTGATCCTCCACCAGACCAACTACCACAACCCGGTGGACCACAGCATCTCCGTGCTGACCTCGATCCTGGCGATCGCGATCATCCGCCGGGTGACCGCTGACCAGCCGGCCGGCCCCCTTCCTTACCTGAACATGACGTGAGCCCTTAAGGGTGCACGCTCACCGGGTCTCCGTCGATGCTCCTTCTCCCACTGCCAATCGTGGGTGAGACCGTTAGCCTCCGAACATGCTGCGTATCGCCGACACCCGCACCGGTCACCCCGTGGAGATCCCCGCCGCCCCACGCCGCCTGCTGCGCAGTTGCGTCCATCTGCCGGCCATCGGCACCGGGGTCGGTCCGGTGTACCTGCGTGTGCCGCTGATCGGTGACGTACTGGCGCGCACCGCGGAGCTGAACGGCCTGCAGGTTGTCACGGTCCTCACCACCCCCGACCTGACGGATGAGCAGGCCCGGGCGCTCGGTCGCGTCATGGCCGTGCTCGGCATCCACCCGCCCGTCGTCGTCGCAGGCCACCATCCGGACGGCGCGCTCGGTGGTCCCGCCGACGTACACGTGGTCGCGCGGGGCACCGAAACGGACGACGCCATGGGAGGCGTCCGGATCGATGTGGGGCAGGTCAGCACGGCGCCGCTGGACGAGGGTGTCCCGGACCCCGGCCACCTTCTCTCCCCGGAACTTCCGGACGTACTCGTACCGGAGGTCGCCGATCCACTGGCTGTGCGCCTGCTGTTGCTCGGACACCACTACGGCACACCTGTCACGGTCACCGGTGGAGCGATGGCCGACGCCCGGCGGACACTGCGACAGTGGCGCCGGCAGGTGGCCGACTGGGCGCAGGAGCCGTCCAGGCCGATCCCGGCCGACCTGCTGCGACAGTCATATGCGGCGCTCGTCGACGATCTCGGTGTCGACGCAGTGCTGGATCTGCTGGCCGATGTGGCGGGACGGTCCGACGTACCGGCCGGTGCCAAGTTCGAGACCTTCGCCCATCTCGACCGCGTCCTCGGCCTGGACCTTGTCCGCGACGTCGGCCGACCGCACCGGCCGGAACCGCCGACGGCCTCGTGAATCAGGTGGGGAGCGCATCGCGAAGAGGACGCCGGCCCGTCGTCGGGCGAGGTGCGGACATCTGCGACGACGACGCCCACAGACGCGTCAGCATCTGAGGGCGTCGTCCGCGTGTTCTCCGGATTGCGGAACGCTATGAAGCCGAGGAGGCGGGCTCCGCCACGGCTGCGGCGTCCTTTCCGGGCTGCTTCGCGCGCATGGTGAACAGGAGCAGACCCGCTGCGGCGAATACGACACCAGTGGCTACGTAAAGCGCCCGTGGTGTCCAGCCGGAGTGGAGCAGCCAACCCGCCGCGGAGGGAGCGACGATGGCGCCCACGCGACCGACACTGATGGCCGCTCCCACGCCGGTGGCGCGGAGCTGCGTCGAGTAGACGCCCGGTGTGAGGGCGTAGAGGCCGGCGATGCATCCGTTCACAGCCACGCCGATGACTGCACCGAGGGAAAAGGCCAGGACGAGCACGTCGGTGGAGGCTGCGAACACTGCGACCAGTGCTCCTGCCAGAAAGAGGTAGGTCCGCAGCACGCTGATCAGGGCGAAGCGCGCGGCCAGCGCACCCAGGAGTGCCGTTCCGAAGATGCCGCCCAGGTTGAGCAGCGTGCCGCCGGTCAAGCCCTGGTTCGAGGACATGCCGGCTTCCACCAGCAGCGTTGGCGTCCAGCTGGTGACGAAGTAGAAGGCCGCCATCACCAGGAAGAAGGCTGCCCAGAGCGTCAGGGTGGGGCGGCGCAGCTCCCCTGCGAGCAGAGGACGGAACCCGGCCGGACGTGAGCGCTCGGCTTGGGGCAGGTCGGGAAGCGCGGTGAGCTCGGGATGTCCCATGCGGCGCGCGAGCGAGTTGACCCTGCCCAGGGCGTTCCTGGGTCTCCTCGTGATGAGGAAGTCAAGGGACTCGGGGAGGAACCAGAAGGTGAGCGGTACGACGACCAGAGTGGCTATTCCGCCGACCAGGAATACCGACCGCCACCCGTGGTGGTCGATGAGAGCCACCGATGAGAGGCCGCCGACTGTCGCGCCGACGGCATATCCGGTGGAGTTGAGGCTGACGGCGAGGCCGCGCCAGCGCTGCGAGGCGAACTCGCCGGCGATGACGTTGCTGCAGGCGAGAACGGCGCCTATGCCGACGCCCGTCACGAGACGCAGCGTTGCCAGCTGTTGCCAGTTCTGGCTGGCCGAGGAGAGCATCATGCCGACCGCGGCCGTGATCAGCCCGGCGAGGATGATGGGCCTTCTACCGATCCGGTCCGCCCAGGGGGCGACGAGGAGGGCGCCCAGCGCCATGCCGGCCAGGCCGCTGCTGAGGAGAAGCCCCAGCGTGCCGGAGTCCAGATGCCACTCACCGGAGACCGTCTTCCCGGTGAAGGACATGACCAGCACGTCGAAACCGTCGAGGGTGTTGAGAAGCACACAGATCACGATTGCGCGCCACTGGAAGCGACTCATCCGACCCGTGTCCAGGGCCTCTTGCAAAGAGGCGCTCATCGGACGACTCGCTGAACGGAGACGTGACTGAAGAACATGTACATGGCGGCACTCCACTGTCGACTGCGGTAAGGGTGACGGAGCCCGAAGAGGGGCAAATGGCCTGTGGCGACTTCGGCTGTCGGCGCAGACATGCTCCGAGCACCTGTGCCCGGTGACCAGGGCCTTTTCCGTATGCCGGGAAAGTAATCGTGACGGACACGTGCATCTCAGGAAACATGTGCATCTCAGGAAACATGTGCATCTCAGGAAACACGTGCACCTCAGGAAACACGTGCACCTCAGGAAACAGGCGTGTGAAGTACCCGCGAGATGGCACGGCTGCTGGTTCGTACGAGATCTGCCATTGCCCCCACTGGCATGGATCCGTGCCGGACCACGAGGGAGACAGCCGCCGCGACCTCCCCGGCGGCGGTCGTGACGGGTGCCGCAACCGAGAGGGTGTCGTCAGAAAGTTGCCGGTCACTCACCGCGTAGCCGCACGTCCGCACTTGCGCGAGGACCCTCCTGAGCTGACTGCTGTCGGTCAGGGTGAAGGGGGTGTGGCGCTGAATCGGTCGGGCCAGCGCGGCATCCTGCACATGAGCCGGGGCGTGGGCGAGCAGGACCAGCCCCACGCCGGTAGCCGTGATGGCGAGCCGTCCGCCCACACGTGTCAGCGTGGGCACGGCGCTGCTGGAGCCGATGCGCTCCACGAAGACGATCTCCGACTCTTCACGGACGGCGAGTTGCACGTTCTCGCGTGTGAGGGCAGCCAGATCCTCCAGATAGGGCAGCGCGCGCTCACGCAGCCCTTGGGTACGGGGTGCCAGGGACCCGACCTCCCACAACCGCAGTCCGACACGGTAGCGCCCGTGCTCGTCCCGTTCGAGAGCTCCCCAGGCGAGAAGCTCTCCCAGCATGCGGTGCACGGTGGAGACCGGCAGGTCGGCCTTGCGGGCCAGTTCGCTCAGCGACAGCTGAGGGTGCTGGGCCGTGAAGGTGTCGAGGATCTGCAGGGCGCGGCCGATCACGGGACCCGTGCCGGTGGCCAGGCGGGGCTGCGGCTGCTGCCGCAGGCTGGGCGGGGCTGCTTCAGGAACGCGATAGTGAGGCAAGATGTGACTCCTCATCCGGACCCGGGGCCTGGGGCATCTCGTGCCTGCGTCGATGCGCGGGATGTCCAGGCGCCGGGTGGGCTGTCGCCGAGGCAGCCGCTTACCGGGCGTTACGCCTCGTCGTGGAACGACCTGTCGTCCATGGTGGCAATTCTGTGGAGGATCTCCACGGCCAGAGCCCGCTCGCTCTCGGGGAGTGAGCTCAAGAGCTGCTCGTTGACCCGTTCTGCCGGAGGGATCAGTGAGTCGAGCAGCTCGGCTCCCTGGTCGGTCAGACTCAGCAGGGTTCGCCTGCGGTCGTCTTCGTCCCGCACCTGACTCACGTAGCGCTGGTCGGTCAGACGACGGATCATCTGGTTGACCGTGGAGCGGTCCAGCGAGGTGAGGTGCGCGAGTGTGCGCTGGTCGACGCCCGGCTTCTGGCTCAGAGCGTTCAGGACGGAGAACTGCTGGGAGGTGATCTCCCGGGACACATGCTGGGACCACAGAGCGGTGTGTACCTGTTCCGCACGTCGGATCAGGTGTCCGATGTAGTTGTGCAGATCCAGTGCGCGCGCCACAGTGCTCCGTTCGTCCGTCGCCGAGGTCGTGCCGGCCCGAAAGACGGCCGGCACGACCAGGAGTCTACGAGTGCGCGGCACCACCTCGTGTGCGGCCGCTGCGTCAGCGATCTCGGCGCCCGGGACGCTGCTCGTAGGGGGTGGCCCGGGATCCGTCGACGCCCACTTCCAGGCGACCGACCTGCTCGATGTCCAGAACGACCCGGTCGCCGTGGCTGAGTGGCCCCACACCGGCCGGCGTGCCCGTCGCGATCACGTCGCCGGGGTGCAGCGTCATGACGGAGGAGGTGTAGGCGATCAGTTCACGGACGCCGAAGATCAGGTCTGCCGTGTTGGTCCGCTGCCGGGTGGTGCCGCCCACGTCGCATCGCAGATCGAGGCTGTCCGGGTCCGGTATCTCGTCCGCGGTAACGACCCAGGGGCCGATGGGAGTGAAGGTGTCGAACGACTTCCGCGTGGAGCGGTCCTCGCCGGAACGGACGGTGATGTCCAGCACGCATGTGTAGCCGAACACGTGGTCCAGTGCGTCGTCGGCGCTGACGTGCGTGGCGGTGCGTCCGATGACGACGCCCAGTTCGCCTTCCTGGTCAGTGCGCTTGTCGGTGTAGGGCAGGAGGATGTCCTGGCCGGGCCCGATGACGGACGAGTTCGCCTTGAGGAAGACGCCGAGGTCGGCGACCGAGGTGGTGTACTCCATCTCGGCCTTGTGGTCGAGGTAGTTGACCGGCGCGCCGATGATCTTGCCGGGGCGTGGCAGAGGGGCTTCCAGGACTGCCTCGGCGAGCGGGACGCGTGCGCAGCCGGCGAGGTCGATCTCTGTCGCGCCGCCGCGGGCGGCGGTCTCGATGTGCTGGTGGAGCGCACCGGCCGCACCGGGGGTGCCGGAGCCGGCGAGTTGTTCGGTCACATCGACGAGTTCGTAGCCGTCGACGAGTCCGAGTCGCCCCTTGTTGAACAGGGCCAGACGCATCATGGCCTCCTTCTGAGGTGTCGAATGGGCGGATCAGGCGCCGGGGTCGGCGCTTTCCGTGCGGTAGAGGCCGAGGGAGCGCATGACGGGCTCGTCGCTGTAGGAGAACAGGACGGCGTCCTGCGAGGAGGAGGTGTTCAGGTGCCGGTAGGACGCCCAGCCGGGCACGGCGAAGGTGTCGTTCTCGGACCATTCCAGCCGCACGCCGTCCACGATCGTGGCCCCCTCACCGCGTACGACGCTGAAGATGGTGGAGGCCGTGTGCCTGCGTCCGGCTCCTTGGAAGCCGGGGCGCAGACGCTGGATGCGGCAGCCGATGGTGGGCATCACCGGGCCGCCCGTCCACGGATTCGTGTACTCGAGGACGATGCCGTCGACATCGCTTCCCTCGGCGGTGTCGGCGATGCTTTCCAGGGCCCGATGCGTCTCCTGCCAGGTGTAGCGGGTGACGGGGGAGTTGGGCCCGTCCTGGGAGAGCCAGACGGGGGTCAGCCTGCCGTGCAGGAACTGCCTGCTGCCTGCTTCGTCGGGCCGGGTGACAGGCTGGAGACGCTGGGGGTACTGCTCGTAGAAGCCGGCTTCCAGAGCGTTGACGAGCGGGTAGTCGAGAGCGTCGAGCCAGATCATCGGCTCGTCGCCCTCGTGGGTGTGGTCGTGCCAGTGCCAGCCGGGAGTGAGCAGCAGATCGCCGGGGGACATGAAGACCCGCTCGCCGTTGACGGTCGTCCATGCGCCGCTTCCCTCCAGGATGAAGCGGAAGGCGTTGGACGTGTGCCGGTGCGCCTGCGCGGTCTCACCGGGCAGGATGATCTGCAGGCCGGCATAGAGGGTGTTGACGGTGGCCGGGGGATCGGTCAGGCCGGGATTGACCAGCATGAGGACCCGCCGTTCGGCCTCCTCCAGCGAGAGGGCGTTGGAGAAGTGCAGCAGGTGCGGGCGCAGTTCCTGCCAGCTCCAGCGGTAGGGCACGGCGCGGCTGCGCGGCTGGGCGGGGAACAGGTTCCCGTAAAAGTTCCACAGCGGCGCGGCCCCGAGGCCCTCCAAAGCCTTGTAGGCGAGTTCGTCGGTCATCGTCTCCTCCTGCGGTTGCGGGCTCACAGGGCAGGAACGTCGGTCGCGGTCGGCGTCCACACCCAGGAGATGTCGTCGAAGTCGTCAGGCGTACGGGATGAGAGGAGCACGTTGCGCAGGGTGGCCCCCATGCCCTCCAGGTGACAGATCTCGCCGAAGCGGCGGGCGTTGGTCTGGATACGGGCTGCCCGCTCGCGACGTTGGGCCGCGTACGCGGCGAAAGCGTCGGCCGGGTCGGGGAACCGGCCGAGTGCCTTTCCCAGGGCGACGGCGTCTTCCAGTGCCTGGCAGGCTCCCTGGGCCAGGTACTGCAGCATCGGGTGGGCGGCATCGCCGAGAAGCAGGATCCGGCCGTGCACCCAGTTGTCGATGGGCAGGCGGTCGTACAGCGGCCAGCGCCGGTCGCGCGACACCAGCGGCAGAGAGTCGCGTATGGCCTGACAGGTGCCGGCGAAGCGTTCCTCGAGCTCTGCCTCGGTGCCCCAGTCGTCGGAGTCCGCCGTGTAGTGGTCGCTCTCGAAGACAGCGACCTGGTTGTACAACTCACCGCGCCGCACAGGGTATTGCACCAGATGCATGCGGGGCCCGGCCCACACCATCACCGCCCCCGAAGCGGCATGCTGCGACATCCGGCCGGTCATCTTCTCGGTCGGCAGAGCGCCGCGGAAGGCGACGTAACGGGAGCAGACCGGTTCCCCATCGCCCACCAGAGCCTGGCGCAGACGTGAATGCAGGCCGTCCGCGGCAACGACCGCGTCCGCGGTCAGGATCTCCGACGATTCGGCGAAGTGCAGCTGCGCCCCGGACGCGTCCTGTTCGACGTGGGTGACGGTGTGCCCCGTACGAAGTGTGACGGCAGGGTGCTCCTGGCAAGCGGTCAGCAGCGCGGCGTGCAGATCCGTGCGGTGCGTGACCAGGTAGGGATGCGTGAAGCGCTCGGTGTAGGCCGCGCCGCGAAGGTCGAGGGAGGTGATCTGGTGCCCCGTCAGAGCGTCCATCATCACGAGTCGGGGTGGGGCAACAGCGGTGCGCTGAACAGCCGTGAGGACGCCGAGTTCCTCAAGTGGGAGAGAGGCGTTCGGGGCGAGCTGCAGGCCGGCTCCGATCTCGCCGAACTGGGCGGCTCGTTCCACGAGCGTCACGTGGTGCCCGGAGCGGGCGACTGCCAGCGCCGCGGCCAGTCCGCCGATGCCGCCGCCGACGACGGCGATGCGGAGAGGATCAGGAGTCACGGGCATATGGCCTCCTAGCGTCGAAGGGGTGGAGGACACCGAGAGAGGAGGCGGTGAGCGCGAGCCTCAAAATGATCTGTACGTCAATCATTGGTGTACGGATTATCTTGCGGTGGTGTTACCCCGATGTCAATGGGTTGCCATGGAGAGGTCCGCATCACCCGAACCGGTGGCTCGGGTGATGCCGGCCACCGCGGCGGCGACGTCCTCGGCGCTGCCTCGCCGGGGTACGCACCGCAGGGGGGTGCATGTCGTTCGATGAGGAATGGGCAAGCCTGAAAGCGGAGGCGCTCGCACGCCGGTCCACCGGTATGCAGCTCAACCAGCTGCCGGCCGGCCTTCGTGACATGTTGGCAGAGGCTGACGAGCCCGCCGAGCGGGCTGAGGAAAAGACGCACTGGCATAGTGAGGGAATTCAGCACTATGGGGCTCGCGTCGCCGAGGCGCGCAAGCTGGTGACCAACCTTGCAGAAGGTTGTCGGTGGCCGCGCGGTACAACGGCGGGCCCTACTGGGAAGGAGACCAGGCCCAGGCGTACGGCCGGGGATTCAACAACGACCTCGATAGCGCCAGGGAAGCACTGCGCTGATGTCCGACCAGTTCGAAACCACACGTGCGCCCGGGGATGGCAGCGGTTGCCTTCGACGGGTCATGGCCGTACCGCTGACACTCCTCTACGCGATCGCAGCATTCTGTTGCTATACGGCGCTGATCACACGCCCTTCGGGGAGCTGGGACCAGGATGCGTACGGTGCGATCACAATGATGTGTTTTCTCGCCATCGTGGTCAGCGGCCTCGGACTGCTCGTCACGGTCGTCCCTTCCACCGTTCGGCGCGTGATGGGCCCCTGGTGGCTGGCGCCGCCGCTGAGCCTCAGTGCGATCGCGGTGGCCCGGTGGGTTTTGGGAGGCTGATGGCTGTCCTGATGATGGGGCAGCTTCCAGGCCGGCCGTAACCGCCCGGCGCATCGTGCGCACGTCGCACCCCACCCGACCTGCATCCGTGCAGGTCAGGCAGAGTGCGGCGGCACCCGTCCCTCAGATGTCCCGGAAGATCTCGATCTGCGCGCCCACGGAGTTGAGCCGCTCCGCCAGCTCCTCGTAGCCGCGGTTGATGACGTACACATTGCGCAGTACGGACGTGCCCTCCGCCGCCATCATGGCGAGCAGCACCACCACGGCGGGCCGCAGCGCGGGCGGGCACATCATCTCGGCGGCACGCCACCGGGTCGGACCCTCGACCAGCACCCGGTGCGGGTCCAGGAGTTGCAGTCTGCCGCCGAGGCGGTTCAGATCGGTGAGATAGATGGCCCGGTTGTCGTAGACCCAGTCGTGGATGAGGGTCTGACCGTGAGCCGAGGCGGCGATGGCCGCGAAGAAGGGCACATTGTCGATGTTGAGCCCGGGGAACGGCATGGGGTGGACCTTGTCGATCGGCGCCTCCAGCTTGGAGGGGCGGACCGTGAGGTCGACCAGCCGAGTACGGCCGTTGTCGGCGGCGTACTCAGTCGTACGGTCGCAATCGACGCCCATCTCTTCCAGTACCGCGAGTTCGATCTCGAGGAACTCGATCGGTACCCGACGGATCGTCAGCCGGGACTCCGTCACCACAGCGGCGGCCAGGAGGCTCATCGCCTCGACCGGGTCCTCGGAGGGGGAGTAGTCGACATCCACATCTATGTGCGGGACGCCGTGCACGGTCAGTGTGGTCGTGCCGATGCCGTCCACGCGTATGCCCAGGGCCTCCAGGAAGAAGCACAGGTCCTGGACCATGTAGTTGGAGGAAGCGTTGCGGATGACGGTCGTGCCGTCGTGCCGGGCGGCGGCCAGCAGCGCGTTCTCGGTCACGGTGTCCCCGCGCTCGGTCAGCACTATGGGACGGTCGGGCGTGACCGAGTGGTTTATCTGGGCGTGGTAGAGCCCCTCCGTTGCGGCGATCTCCAGCCCGAACCGGCGCAGCGCGATCATGTGCGGCTCGATGGTCCGCGTACCGAGGTCGCAGCCGCCTGCGTACGGAAGCTTGAACGAATCCATCCGGTGCAGCAGCGGACCGAGGAACATGATGATGGAGCGGGTCCGACGGGCGGCGTCCGCGTCGATGGCGTCCATGTCGAGCCGGGCCGGCGGGACGATCTCCAGATCGACTCCCTCGTTGATCCACTTCGTCCGCACGCCGATGGAGTTCAGTACCTCGAGGAGTCGGTAGACCTCCTCGATGCGGGCCACGCGGCGAAGTACCGTACGGCCCTTGTTGAGCAGCGAGGCGCAGAGCAGTGCCACGCACGCGTTCTTGCTCGTCTTGACGTCGATGGAGCCCGAGAGCCGACGCCCGCCGACCACCCGCAGATGCATGGGCCCGGCGTAGCCGAGCGACACGATCTCGCTGTCGAGTGCCTCACCGATGCGCGCAATCATCTCAAGGCTGATGTTCTGATTGCCGCGCTCGATGCGATTGACGGCGCTCTGACTGGTGGCGAGCGCCTCGGCGAGCTGACTTTGTGTCCAGCCCCGGTGCTGACGGGCGTCACGGATGAGCTTGCCTATGCGTACGAGGTAGTCGTCTGACATGACGAAAGGTTATCTCAGATATGAGATGAGCCTTGCGGCGGGGTGCGCCGTTCGGGTGATGGTTGTGCGCAGGCACGGCAACTGTCCGGCCCTGGCGTGTGATGGGCGGTGTGACAGGCGGTGCGAGTCACCGGTGCGCCGTGCGTTCCATAGTTCACCCGGTTCGCCGCGACGGCGCGCGGTGTACGTCCATCCGGGGTGGGCAGAACCGGCCTGGGCCCGGCCCCGCAGGTCGGGCGATGCCGGGCCGCCGCTGCGCAACGGCGGGGGCGGGGCTGAAGCCTGGTGTCGGATCAGCCGGGCCAGTACGCGCATCAGTACTGGAGCCGCTGTCCGGACCGGCCCGGGAACGTGCGGTAATTCCACGCCACAAGGATCGGGCTCCGAGTGAATTCGCACTCGGAGCCCGATCCTGCGTATATTTGATTCTTCACGACTTCGACAAAAAGCATGAAGAAAAACTCTCTACAAAAACCATATCGCGTCAGGAGCGGAATTGTCAAGCGAGGAAATGCGGCAGGAACAGCAATTCATCACCGGCCTCTACGCACGGCTCGATCTCCTCAGGAAGCAGGCCGAGGAGTCGGTGCGTGCCGCGCTCGCGCAGGTGGGGAACGGTTTCCAGGCAAGGATCGAGCGGGACGTCCTGGTGACAGAACAGTCCGGGCTGCTCAGTGCGATTCAGGCGGGGGAGAACGGGCTGTGCTTTGGGCGCCTCGACTTCCGGGACGGTCGTACCCACCACATCGGACGCATCGGAATTCGACAGGACGACGAATCCCGCACACCGCTGGTCATCGACTGGCGGGCGGATGTGGCACGTCCCTTCTATCTGGCCACCGGCCACACCCCGATGGGGCTGCGGCGACGGCGGCACATCACCACGCAGGGGCGCACCGTCACCGCGCTCCACGACGAGTTGATGGACCTCGCCGACCCGACCCGCACCGGACACGAGGGGGCCGATGCCGACGAGGTCCTGCTGGCCGCGCTCGACGCGTCCCGCACGGGCCGGATGCACGACATCGTCCGGACCATCCAGGCCGAACAGGACGGCATCATCCGGGCTCCGCACCGGGGCGTGCTGGTCGTCGAGGGTGGTCCCGGCACCGGGAAGACCGTCGTCGCGCTGCACCGCGCGGCGTACCTGCTGTACGAGCACCGGGAACTGCTGGCCCGCCGCGCGGTGCTGATCGTCGGACCGAACCCCGCCTTCCTGAGCTACATCGGCGACGTGCTGCCGTCCCTGGGCGAGACCGGGGTACTCCTGGCCACCGTCGGTGAACTCTTCCCCGGGGTGTGCGCCACCGGTACCGACAGTCCGGCCGCCGCCGAGGTCAAGGGCCGGGCCGGGATGGCCGAGGTGCTGGCCACAGCGCTGCGGGACCGGCAGACCGTGCCCGAGCGGGCGACCGCGATCGACCACGAGGGGTACGGGACGCTCCTCCTTGACCGGGCCATGGCCGAGGACGCGCGCCACCGGGCGCGCGAGAGCGGACTGCCCCACAATCTGGCCCGCCCCGTCTTCACGTTCCACATCATCGACGCGCTCACCGAGCAACTGGCCGAGCGGATCGGTGCCGACCCGTTCGGCGGCCCCAATCTGCTGGGGCCCGACGACCTCGCCCAACTGGGCAAGGAGATCGCGACGAGCCGGGAGGTCCACGCCGCCGTCGACGAACTGTGGCCGCTGCTCACCCCGCAGGAGTTCGTCACGGACTTCCTCGCGGAGCCGGTCCATCTCGACGACGAGGAGGCCGAACTGATCCGCCGGCAGGACGAGGAATGGACCCCGGCCGACGTGCCGCTCCTCGACGAGGCGGCGGAACTGCTCGGCGAGGACGACAGCGCCGCCCGTGCCGCGGCCGAGGCCGAACGGCAGGAGCGGATCGCCTACGCGCAGGGGGTGCTGGATCTCTCGGCGGGCTCGGAGACGTACGAGTTCGAGGACGAGGAGTCCGAGGTCCTCGCCGCGCACGACATCATCGACGCCGAGCGGATGGCCGAACGCCATGAGGAGGCCGACCACCGCACCGCCGCCGAACGGGCGGCGGCCGACCGCACTTGGGCGTTCGGCCACATCGTCGTCGACGAGGCGCAGGAACTCTCGGCGATGGCCTGGCGGCTGCTGATGCGGCGCGTACCGACCCGTTCCATGACCCTCGTCGGTGACCCGGCGCAGACCGCCGAATCGGCCGGGCTCGGCTCCTGGGAACGCATTCTGGAACCGTACGTGGGCGACCGCTGGGAGCACGTACGACTGGGGGTCAACTACCGGACGCCCGCCGAGATCATGGAGGTGGCGGCCGGGTTCCTGCGGGCGTACGACCCGTCGTTCGTGCCGCCTGGTTCGGTGCGGTCGACCGGGGTGCGGCCCTGGGCGCTGCGGGTCACCGCGGACGGGCTCGCCGCCGCCGTGGCCCGGGAGGCCGCTGCGGCCGAGGGCGGGGGACGGGTCGCCGTCGTCGCTCCGGCCGCGTTGCACGCGTCGCTCCTGACGCGGTTGCCGGACGCGGGGTACGGGCCGGCACCCGACCTCACCCGGGACGTGGTGCTGCTGGACGCGCGGCAGGCGAAGGGCCTGGAGTTCGACACCGTGCTGGTCGTGGAACCGTCCGCGTACGGGGTGAGCGACCTGTACGTCGCGCTGACCCGCGCCACCCAGCACCTCGGGGTGCTGCACACCGGTGATCTTCCCGAGGCACTCGGGGGACTGGAGAGGGTGCGCCGCTGACCGTTGTCGCCCGTTGCCCGCGGAGCCGTTGAGGCGCGGTCGGGAGCCGGGGCGGGATGTCGGGTGCCGCGCGTTCGGATGCGCCCAGACCGCAGCAGTGGGTCCAGGACTCACTCATGCGCACTGGTCAGGAACGGTCAGGGGACGAGGACGGTGAGGGAAGTACTGGTGAGCCGGAATCCGAGCTTCTCGTAAAGATGACGGGCGCGATTGCCGTCACTCACCACCAACGCCATCTCTGTGAGACCGCGGGACGCGGCGTCTGCCAGCATCCGGCGCAGAAGCACGGAGCCAAGACCGGCACAGTGGGGATCTGGCCGGCGGAAGACGGTCGCGATCCACGGAAGGCCGTCACGGTCCGTAATGATGACTCCGGCGACCACGCGGTCTGTTTCATCTACCGCCAGTGTGCTGCAGGGCATGACCGGGCCCAGCACTTCGCCGGTCAGCAGCGGGGCCAGTTGTGTGTCCAGGGCTTCCCCGTCGCTCCCCTGGAAGTGATCCGGATGTTCGGGAGAGAAGGCAGCCCGCCACGCGGGGAACAGCTCATGGGCCGGACGGTTGCAGGGAGCGATGTGGAGTCCGTCCGGCAGGCTGATGGTTGACCACTCGGACGGGGAAGGGCCGGAGGCCAAGTCAACGTGCATGCTGTGGGCGTGTCGCATGACACGTGCGCCGTGCTGGATCAGCTTTTCGCCAAGTTCCACGGATCCTGACACGGCCCACCCGGACATGCTGGTGAGGATGGACGGCACAGGATCGGGGCCAACCGCCTCGGTGAGGTCGGCCCAGGGGTGACCGTCGCGAGTGCCTCGGATGTAGGTCAGAACGGGCAGCCCATCGGGGCCGGTGAGGGTCTGACGTTGTTCGTCGTGCTGAGTCACCTATGTGTACCTGTCGATAGCGCAATCACTTTCAGTCGGCCCATGCTCCGGTGTCCGACTCGGATGTGCAATCGAAATAGGGCTGCACCAGGGCCAGGACGTGCTTGTCTCCGAGGCGTGCCCGTACCCGCTCCATGAGAGCGGTGTGCGAGATCTCGTCGAAGCAGGCTTTGATGTCGCCTTCCACGATCCACTCGTACTTCTTGGGCATCGTGACCCGCCTGGCGCGTGATCCCCTCGTGGGCGATGGTGGCGCCTAGGGCGTGTTTCGAAAGCAGCGTCGCTTGCTGCCGCCCCCTGCGGTTCATGGCCGAACAGGCCGGCTTGCGCATCGCGGACATTGACGCCGCGCATGCGGTGCCGGTCTCACAGCCTCAGGCTGCCACCGTCTCCTGAAGGAACCAGTCATGTCGAACTTCACCCCGTACCTGGAGCGCAACCGGGCTTTCGCGGCCTCCGGTGCCCAAGCCGACGTCCCCCAGGTCCCGTTCGTCCCCTTCAAGCAGCTGTACCTGATCATCTGCATCGATCCGCGCGTGGAGCCTGCGGCTGTGCTGGGCGCCCGGCTCGGAGAAGCGATCGTCGCACGTAACGTCGGCGGCCGCGTGACGCCGGCGGTCATCAAAGACCTCGCCTGGATCGTGCACCTGCACGAGAACAAGACCCCCGACGCGGACTGGTTCGAGATCGCCGTCATCCACCACACCGACTGCGGCTCGGGACTGCTCGCCGACGACGATCTGCGCGCCGGCTACGCCGCCCGCGGCGGCTGGGACGAACAGACATCCTTGCAGATGGCCGTCCTGGAGCCGTCCAAGACGGTCCAGAAAGACATCGCCAAGCTGCGCTCGGCACCCGAGCTCGCGCCGGCCATCGGCGACATCAAGATCGGCGGCTACGCCTACAACCTCGGGACCGGGGAGATCACCACCGTCGTGCAGCCCGGCTGAGCAGGACACGGCCGGCCCCGGCAGACCCGGTCCGGCGACGAGACGCTGTGACCTGGGGCGACCAGAACGGCTGAGACACCTGGGTGGCCGAAAGAATCTCAGTCGATCTGGAACCTGGCGTCTGAATACTGGCTGTCGTCTCAGTCGATCTGGACTGTTTCCGTCGTTACGAACCGGACAAGTGGAAGGGCCTGCGAGATTGACCATGCACGATGACCAAGTGGACGTGACCACCGACAACGTTGCGACCTTGATCCAAGAACAGTTCCCTCAGTGGAGCGGCAAGGCGATCCAACTCCTGTCGTCGACCGGGACGGTCCACGCCATCTTCCGTATCGGGGACGACCTCTCCGCGCGCTTCCCGCTGCGCCTGACCGATGCCGCGGAGACGCTGGCGGTTCTGGAACGGGAAGCCCAGGCGAGCGCGGAGCTGGCACAGGTGTCTCGGTTCCCCGTTCCGGAACCCGTCGCCCTGGGAAAGCCTGGAGCGGGTTACCCCATGCCGTGGTCGGTCCAGACATGGCTGCCGGGAACGGTCGCCTTCGATGCCGACCCGAGTGGGTCGGACGCTTTCGCCGAGGACCTTGCGGCCTTCATCGCAGCCCTGCGGGACGCCGAGACGCGGGGGCGGCGTTTCAGCGGTGAGAACCGTGGCGGCGTTCTCGCTCACCACGACGACTGGATGGCGAAGTGCTTCGAGGAGAGCAAGGGGCTGCTCGACGTGCCCCGGCTGCGCCAGGTGTGGAGTCACCTCCGGGAGTTGCCACGCACGGCTGCCGACGTGATGAGCCATGGTGACCTGATTCCCGGCAACGTACTGGTCGCCGGAGACCGGCTCAGCGGCGTCCTTGACACCGGCGGCTTCGGCCCGGCCGACCCCGCGCTGGATCTGGTCAGCGGCTGGCACCTGTTGCAACCGGGCCCACGGGAAGTGCTCCGGCGGACACTGGCCTGCGACGATCTGGAGTGGGAGCGCGGCAAGGCATGGGCCTTCGAACAGGCGATGGGTCTTGTCTGGTACTACGTCGAGAGCAATCCGACGATGAGCAGAATGGGGCGCCGGACACTCGACCGCCCGCATCCTGGAGTCGACGAAGTAATGCCGCCCCGATCGTGGGTCGTGACAGAGACGAACGCTTGCCGCCCCCACCGACAACAGCACGAACGGGAACGGATCAGCTGAGACGGCACATCTCGTCTCGATTCAGGAAATTACTGAAAGCGACCCTGGGGAGAGCGGGGGTTTCCTCTTGCGGCATTGTGCCGTGGAGGGCAGTACTGACGGACGTAGTGGCGGAGCATCCTGTAGGGCACGGAGGCTTCGTAGTCGTCCATGAGCCTCAGCCATATCTGTTTCGGCCCGAGGCCCTCACCACGCGACCAGCGAAACGGCCGTACCGCCGGCACGTCCTCGAACCGCGCCGTCACGCAGTCCAGCAGCGGACGCCGTCGACACTCGCGTACAGCGTCCACGTACGGCAGCTCGACATAAGGCTCCGCAAGATCCACTCCGACCGGTAGGGCCACCCAGTACCCCCAGTACGTCCCCTCGTACGACTGGGTTCGCCGGCAAGGAAGGCGGAACGACTGGGTTCGCTGTCAAACGCCTCGTTTGGATGACAGCGGACAACACCCGCCCGCGCATGACCGTGCGGCGGTGATGTACTAGAGTTATCTCGACATCGAGATATATGCCGAAGGCGCACTGCAGTCCGCCAGTCGGTAAGGGTTACCTAACTAAGCCTTACCTTAGCGGATGGTCGAGGGGCCGTAGGCGGCACCACGCGGCGCCCGCCGTAATGAGGCGCGGCGCGGAGTACGCGCACATTGATGAAGGAGACTGTCGTGTCGGCGAACAGCTTCGACGCCCGCAGCACGCTGCGCGTGGGCGACGAGTCGTACGAGATCTTCAAGCTGGACAAGGTCGAGGGCTCCGCGCGCCTCCCTTACAGCCTGAAGGTGCTGCTGGAGAACCTGCTCCGCACCGAGGACGGCGCGAACATCACCGCCGACCACATCCGGGCGCTCGGCGGCTGGGACTCCCAGGCGCAGCCCAGCCAGGAGATCCAGTTCACGCCTGCCCGCGTGATCATGCAGGACTTCACCGGTGTGCCGTGTGTCGTGGACCTCGCCACCATGCGTGAGGCCGTCAAGGAGCTGGGCGGCGACCCGGCCAAGATCAACCCCCTCGCGCCGGCCGAGCTGGTCATCGACCACTCCGTCATCGCGGACAAGTTCGGTACCAACGACGCGTTCGCGCAGAACGTCGAGCTGGAGTACGGCCGGAACAAGGAGCGCTACCAGTTCCTGCGCTGGGGCCAGACCGCCTTCGACGAGTTCAAGGTCGTCCCCCCGGGCACCGGCATCGTCCACCAGGTCAACATCGAGCACCTGGCCCGTACGGTCATGGTCCGGGGTGGCCAGGCGTACCCCGACACCCTCGTCGGCACCGACTCGCACACCACGATGGTCAACGGCCTGGGCGTGCTGGGCTGGGGCGTCGGCGGCATCGAGGCCGAGGCCGCGATGCTCGGCCAGCCGGTCTCCATGCTCATCCCGCGCGTCGTCGGCTTCAAGCTGACCGGCGAGCTGCCCACCGGCACCACCGCCACCGACCTCGTGCTGACCATCACCGAGATGCTCCGCAAGCACGGTGTCGTCGGCAAGTTCGTCGAGTTCTACGGTGAGGGCGTCGCCGCCACCTCCCTCGCGAACCGCGCCACCATCGGCAACATGTCGCCGGAGTTCGGCTCCACCGCCGCGATCTTCCCGATCGACGACGAGACCCTGAAGTACCTGCGTCTGACCGGCCGTGACGAGCAGCAGGTCGCGCTCGTGGAGGCGTACGCCAAGGAGCAGGGCCTCTGGCTGGACCCGGCCGCCGAGCCGGACTTCTCCGAGAAGCTGGAGCTGGACCTGTCGACGGTCGTCCCGTCGATCGCCGGCCCGAAGCGCCCGCAGGACCGCATCGTCCTGGCCAACGCCAAGGAGCAGTTCGCGCAGGACGTCCGCAACTACGTCTCCGAGGACGAGGAGGCAGGCAAGGAGTCCTTCCCGGCCTCCGACGCCCCGGCCTCCTCCAACGGTGTGCCGTCGCGTCCGACCACGGTCACCGCCCCCGACGGGACGACGTACGAGATCGACCACGGCGCCGTCACCGTCGCCGCGATCACCTCCTGCACCAACACCTCGAACCCGTACGTCATGGTCGCCGCGGCGCTCGTGGCGAAGAAGGCCGTCGAGAAGGGCCTGACCCGCAAGCCGTGGGTCAAGACCACCCTCGCCCCGGGCTCGAAGGTCGTCACGGACTACTTCGACAAGGCGGGCCTGACCCCGTACCTCGACAAGGTCGGCTTCAACCTCGTCGGCTACGGCTGCACCACCTGCATCGGCAACTCCGGCCCGCTGCCGGAAGAGGTCTCCAAGGCGGTCAACGAGCACGACCTGGCCGTGACCTCGGTGCTCTCCGGCAACCGTAACTTCGAGGGCCGGATCAACCCCGACGTCAAGATGAACTACCTCGCGTCCCCGCCGCTGGTCGTCGCGTACGCCATCGCCGGTTCGATGAAGGTCGACATCACCAAGGACGCCCTGGGCATCGACCAGGACGGCAAGCCGGTCTACCTGGCGGACATCTGGCCCTCCGAGGCCGAGGTCAACGACGTCGTCGCCAACGCCATCGGCGAGGACATGTTCAACAAGTCCTACCAGGACGTCTTCGCGGGCGACGCCCAGTGGCAGGCGCTGGCCATCCCGACCGGCAACACCTTCGAGTGGGACCCGCAGTCCACCTACGTGCGCAAGCCCCCGTACTTCGAGGGCATGACGATGGAGACGACCCCGGTCGAGGACATCACCGGCGCCCGGGTGCTCGCCAAGCTCGGCGACTCGGTCACCACCGACCACATCTCCCCGGCCGGTGCGATCAAGGCCGACACCCCGGCCGGCAAGTACCTGACGGAGCACGGCGTCGAGCGCCGTGACTTCAACTCCTACGGCTCGCGCCGCGGTAACCACGAGGTCATGATTCGCGGCACCTTCGCGAACATCCGCCTGCGCAACCAGATCGCCCCGGGCACCGAGGGTGGCTTCACCCGCGACTTCACGCAGGACGGCGCGCCGGTGTCGTTCATCTACGACGCCTCGCAGAACTACCAGGCCGCCGGCACCCCGCTCGTCATCCTGGCGGGCAAGGAGTACGGCTCCGGTTCGTCCCGCGACTGGGCCGCCAAGGGCACCGCGCTCCTCGGCGTCAAGGCCGTCATCGCCGAGTCGTACGAGCGCATCCACCGCTCGAACCTCATCGGCATGGGCGTCCTTCCGCTCCAGTTCCCGGAGGGCGCGAGCGCCGAGGCCCTCGGCCTGACCGGCGAGGAGACCTTCTCCTTCACCGGCGTGACCGAGCTGAACAACGGCACCACGCCGCGCACCGTCAAGGTCTCCACCGACACCGGTGTGGAGTTCGACGCGGTCGTCCGCATCGACACCCCCGGTGAGGCGGACTACTACCGCAACGGCGGCATCATGCAGTACGTGCTCCGCAGCCTGATCCGCAAGTAGGCGATCCGGCAGGGCAGTGGGCCGCACCTCTTCGCAGGACGAAGGGGTGCGGCCCTTTCCCGTACCGGCTCACCGCTGCGCGGCCACCGTCAGAGCTTCTTGGGCGAGGTGCAGCCGACGACGTACGGCGCCACCGACAACGGCCACCCCGTCCCGGGCACGTGGAATGCGATCGTGGACCGGGGGTTGCCGACTTCGCAGTACGAACAGCACAGAGAGCGGATGAGACGCATGGGCGAGTTGATCTTGATCCGGCACGGCGAGACCGAGTGGTCGCGGTCCGGGCAGCACACGAGCCACACCGATCTGCCGCTGACCCCCCTCGG
This sequence comes from Streptomyces sp. NPDC018000, assembly GCF_044328025.1. NCBI lineage: Bacteria > Bacillati > Actinomycetota > Actinomycetes > Kitasatosporales > Streptomycetaceae > Streptomyces > Streptomyces sp. NPDC018000. The sequence continues at coordinate 302,513 of NZ_JBIRGM010000004.1, read as the reverse complement.
CGAACGACAGGCCCGCGCGCTGGCTCCGCTGCTCGCGGACTGGCGGGTCGTGCTCACCCTGGTCAGCCCTGCCGCACGCGCCCGGCGCACCGCGGAGCTCGCCGGGCTCGTCGCACCCCGTGTCACCCCCGAACTGCGCGAATGGGACTACGGCGGCTACGAAGGGGTGACCACCGACGAGATCCGCCGCACCCGTCCCGACTGGAATCTGTGGACCGACGGGGTCGCCCCCGGCCCCGAGGCGCACCCCGGCGAGACACCCGCCGAGGTCGGTGCCCGAGCCGATCGGGTGCTGGCCGAAGTCGCCGAGGCGGCGGACCGGGACACGGATGGGGACATCGCGCTCGTCGCCCACTCCCACTTCCTGCGCGTGCTCACCGCCCGTTACCTCGGCCTGACGCCGGCCGAGGGCACACTGTTCCAGCTCGGCACGGGAGCGGTCTCGCGGCTCGGCACCGAGCATGGCAATCCGGTGATCACGGCATGGAATGTGACATTGCCCGAGAGTCTGTTGCCCCGGGCCGTTCCGGACACCTCGGAGCGGGACTGACCGAAGAGGCTCGGCCGCTCCGCACCCGGCCGACCGCCCGGCATGCGGGTGGCCGGTGCCTCGGAGCGAGACACCGGCCGTCCGCGTGACCCGGAGCGGGCGGAGGATCAGGAGAGCAACTCCACCTCCGCGAGGCTCCCTTCACTCGCGAACACCAAACGGTAGTGCGCGTACGAGCCCGGCGTGCTCACCGAGAAAACCCTCGTCTGCTTGTCCCAGGCGAACGACTGGGCCGACCGCCTGTCGAGGTTCTTCCACCTGGTGCCGTCCGACGACGCCTGGAGGACCCACCCCGTCGGGGCCTTGTCCGCCGCACTCGAAGTCAGCGTGTACTGGACCGCGTTCGTGGCCGAAGGCACCGGCAGGTCCACCGAGGCAACCGGCGCAGAGGTGGCCGAGGTGTTGTCGAACAGGGCGCCCGCGCCCTTCAGCACGTCCGCCTTCGGCGTCGCCACGCTGTCGTCCGTGGTGATCGAGACCGGCGCGGCGTTCTTGCCGGTGCCCCACGAAGAAGGCTTCGCACCCATGTCGAAGTCCAGGGTGCCGCCCTTGGCCAGCAGGTCGTGCGGCAGTGAAGTCGACTTCCACTTCTTGCCGTTGACCCTCAGGCCCTGCACATAGATGTTCTTCGCGCTGTTCTTCGGAGCCCTGACGACCAGGTCGTGGCCGTTCTCCAGATGGACCGTGGTCTTCTTGAAGAGCGGAGAGCCGATTGCGTACTCGCCACTGCCCATCACGAGCGGGTAGAAGCCGAGCGAGGAGAAGAGGTACCAGGCCGACTGCTCGCCGTTGTCCTCGTCGCCGTGGTAGCCCTGGCCGATCTCACTGCCCGTGTAGAGGCGGCTCAGGACCTCGCGGACCTTCTCCTGCGTCTTCCAGGGCTGCGAGGCCGCGTCGTACATGTACGTGACATGGTGCGCGACCTGGTTGCTGTGGCCGTACATGCCCATCCGTACGTCACGGGCCTCCGTCATCTCGTGGATGACACCGCCGTACGAGCCGACGAACTCGGGGCCGGCCGTCTCCGGTGTGGCGAAGTACGTGTCGAGCTTCTTCGCCAGGCCGGCACGCCCGCCGTACAGATTTGCCAGGCCACGGCTGTCCTGAGGGGCCGTGAAGGCATAGCCCCAGCCGTTCGTCTCTGTGTAGTCGTAGCCCCAGACCCGCGGGTCGTACCGGTCCGAAGGGAGTCGCCAGTCGCCCTTGGCTTCCTTGCCCTGGAAGAAACCGGCCTTGCTGTCGAAGAGGCCGACGTAGTTGCGGGCGCGGTTCAGGAAGTACTGGGACTCCTCCTTGTACCGCTCCTTCTTCGTCTTCCTGTGGAGCGTCCGGCCCATCTGCGCGATGCCGTAGTCGTTGAGGTAGCCCTCCAGCGACCAGGACAGGCCCTCGTGCGTGGAGGTGTTCGCGTAGCCGACGAACGGGGACGTCTCCATGCCCTTGCGGCCGACGCCCGAGGACGGCGGGACCACGGTGGCGTTCTTCACGGCCGCGTCGTATGCCGCCTCGGCGTCGAACTTCACGCCCTTGACGTAGGCGTCCGCGAAGGCGACATCCGAGGAGGTGCCGGTCATCAGATCGGAGTAGCCGGGGGACGACCAGCGGGAGATCCAGCCGCCGTCCTTGTACTGCTGGACGAAGCCGTCCACCATCTCGCCGGCCTTGTCCGGTGTGAGGAGGGAGTACGCGGGCCACGTCGTCCGATAGGTGTCCCAGAAGCCGTTGTTGACGCACACCGTGCCGTCGACGATCTTCGCGCCCGTGTGGGTCGGGGTGTCGGAGCCGACCTGCGGGGAGAAGGGGCTGGCGTACTTGTGCTTGCCATCGACCTTCTCGAAGCCCGAGTTCGGGTACAGGTACAGCCGGTACAGGCTGGAGTACAGGGTGGTCAGCTGGTCGTCCGTGGCGCCCTCGACCTCCACCTTGCCCAGGATGTCGTCCCAGGCCTGCTGCGCCCGGTCCTCGACCCGGCCGAAGGAGCGGGAGGCGGGGATCTCGTCGGCGAGGTTCTGCTTCGCCTGGTCGATGCTGATCAGTGAGGTCGCCAGTCGCAGGTTGACCGTGCGGTCCTTGCCCGCGTCGAAGCGGAGGTAGCCCGTGACGTCGTCGCCACCGCCGCCGGACAGCTTCCCGCTCGCGGTGACCGGTGCGTCGAAGACGCCGTGGACGAAGAGGCGGGTGGCTCCGGTCGAACCGCCGCTCTTCACATCGGAGAAGCCGCTGAACGAGCTGCTCTTCGGGTCGAGGGTGAGCCCGCCGTCGTTGGAGACGTTGTCGAAGACGATGCTCGCGTCGTCACCGGGGTAGGTGAACCGCATCCGGGCGGCGTGGTCGGACGGTGTCATCTCGGCCTTGAGGCCGTTGTCGAATGTCACACCGTAGTAGTGCGGCCTCGCCGTCTCGTTCTCGTGGTGGAACGGCAGCGCACGCGCCTTGCGGGAGGCGTCCGGGGTCCCGGAGACCGCCGACGGCATCAGCTGGAAGGTCTGCCGGTCGCCCATCCAGGGACTCGGCTCATGGCTGGCGCTGAAGGCCTGGAGGGTGGGCAGGTTGTCGTCGTTGTTGCCGCGCGCGTACTCGTACAGCCAGCTGGTCGATCCGGCGTTGGTGACCGGCGTCCAGAAGTTGAAGCCATTCGGGACCGCGGTGGCGGGGAAATTGTTGCCGCGGGAGAAACCACCGCTGGAGTTGGTGCCACGGACCGTCGACGCGTAGTCGGAGAGGTGCGAGCGGCGCTTCCCGGGTGCCTTCGGCGCGATCTCGATGTCGTCGATCCAGCCCTGGAACTTCGCCGGGCCCTTGGGGGAGTCGTACGCCACCAGAATCCGGTCGACGGTCCTGCCCGCCGCGACCGTGCCGATCGTCGAGTCGACCTTGTTCCACTGGTTGACGTACAGCCGCTTGGCATCGGCCTGGCCCTGCGGGGTCAGCAGGCCGCCGTTGCTGTCGGTGGCCCGCAGATCGCTCAGATACGTGCCGTCCGTGAACGCCAGGTCGACCGCGACATGCGTCGCCGGGTAGGAGAGGTCCGTCTCACTCATCTGAGGGTAGATCAGATAGGAGAGTGAAGTGTCGCGGGTTACAGCCGTGTTCACATCGAAGATCTTGTTGTACGAGTAGGCGCGGCCGTCCGCCTTGTGCGAACCGGCGTACCGCAGGCCCTTCTTGCCGGTGAAGCCCGCGCCCGCCTTGGCGGTGGGGGAGCCGGACGGGCCGCGGTCGATCTGGCTGCGCATCGAGTCGGGTGCCGGGGCCGAGATGCTGCCGTCGGAGAACTGGACGTCGGCGAGCTGGGTCGCGTCAGAGGCGCCGTTGTTCTTCGTGATCCGCAGACGATAGTGCTGATAGGCCGTGTCAGATGTGAAGTCGTACGACTTCGTCCGGAACCGCTCGCTGAACGTCTGGCCGGTCCGGGAGTCGAGGTCCTTCCAGTCCTTGCCGTCGGTGGAGCCCTGCAGCGTCCAGTCCTTCGGATCGCGCTCGTCGTGATCATTGGCCGACGTCAGTGCGTACGTCACGAGCCTCACCGGTTCGGTGAGGTCGAACTCGACCCAGGCGGTGGGCTCGAAGGACAGCCACTTGGTGCCGGATTCCCCGTCGATCAGGTTCTCCTTCACCTCCCCGCCGCCGGTGTTCTCCCCGCTGGCGCGGACGTCTGTCACCTTGTCTGTGACATTGCCCGGTATTCCTGCGGAGAAGCCGCCATCGACGCCCGATGACCGCTTCTTGCCATCAGGACCTTCTTCGACGGTGTTGCGCCAGTCCGGCTGCTTCTCGTCCGCTTCGAAGGATGAACTGAATGTCCTTTCCTCCAAGGCGCTTTGGCTCATTTCGCCTGTCCCGGCCGACTGCGCGGCGGCCACGGTGGGGGCTGTCACGACCAGAACCAGTGAAGCCGCGATCAGTGCGGCCGTACGGCTTTGTCTCTTGCGAGAACCATGTCGGGGCTGCATGCCGAGCCATTCCTCCCGAGGAAGTGCGCTAGGACAACGTTGTCATGGAAGTGCACAAGGTCCAGTAGGGAGCCAAGTGTGGGATGTGTCAAGGGTGTTGGGTGTGAATCGCCAGTCGAATCGACCGTAATGCGGAAGTCGTTGCACCTGGGCCGGGGCGCACGAGGCCCAGGTATCCGCGAGGTCTCAACTCGGGAAAGACTGCTGTCCGACCTTGCTTTCGATCTTGCTCAGGCGGCTGGGAGTGGACTATACCTGTCGGCGTCTGCACAGCTTTTCCGGCGACGCGGACACGGGGGACACGGGGGGTACGGTCAAGGAGTGCGCAACACGTGCATCCACTGTCCGATTTCCCGAAGCTCCCGCTGCACATGGCTAGCCTGAAATCAGTACCACCCAAGCGCAACTGACCGCGGTGGCGGGGCCCTTCGCCTGAGGCGAGTTTCGACGGGCGACCGGTACACACCGCCTGAGTCCTGGAGAAGGCGAGGACTTGAGCATGGGATCCACCTCCGCCCACAAGAATGAGGGCCTCGGCCGTCGCGATGTGATCAAGCGATCTGCCGCACTCGGCCTGATCACCGTTCCGGCGATGAGCTTCCTGTCGGCGTGTGCGAGCGGCGACAGCAGCAGCGACAAGAAGGTCGAGAAGGGCAAGGTCACCAAGGCGAACCCGCTCGGCGTCAATGAGACGGCCCCGCTCGAAGTAGTCATCTTCAACGGTGGTTTCGGTGAGCAGTACGCGATCGACGCGGAGAAGAAGTACAACGCGGCGTTCCCGAAGGCCCCGAAGGTCAAGCACGTCACGACCCAGAAGATCGCGACGCAGCTGCAGCCGCGCTTCAACGGCGGCACCCCGCCGGACCTGATCGACAACTCGGGTGCCGAGCAGATGGACATGGGCATCCTGGCCGGCAAGAAGCAGCTCATGGACCTGACGCCGCTCATGGACGCCCCGTCCTACGACGACCCGAACAAGAAGGTCCGTGACACGCTGCGCCCGGGTGTCCTGGAGATGGGCCAGCTGGAGGGCGACCCGGTCTGGATCATGTACTACGCGTACACCGTGTACGGCGTCTGGTACTCGCAGACCGCGCTCGACAAGCTCGACGCGAAGTACCCACAGACCTGGGACGAGATGCTCGCCCTGTGCGCGAAGGCGAAGAAGCAGGGCATCGCCGGCTGGACGTACCCGGGCAAGTACCCCTACTACCTGGCGTACTCGCTCTACCCGTTCATCGCGAAGATCGGCGGCCGCGAGGTCCTCGACCGGATGGACAACCTGGAGCCGAATGCCTGGAAGGACCCTGCGGTCAAGGCGGCGTTCGAGGCGTACTACGAGCTGTACAAGAAGGGGTACATCCTCAAGGGCACCCCCGGCCTGACCCACATCCAGTCGCAGACCGAATGGACCAAGGGCAAGGCGCTGTTCATCCCGAACGGTTCGTGGGTGGAGAACGAGGCGTCGCCGACCACGCCCAAGGACTTCAAGATGATGGTCTCGGCGCCGTCCGGCCTGGACGCCTCCGACAAGATGCCGTTCGGCACCATCTGGGCCTCCGGCGGTGAGCCCTTCATCGTCCCGGCCAAGGGGAAGAACACCGAGGGTGCCATGGAGCAGCTGCGCATCATGCTCTCCGAGGATTCCTCGAAGAACTTCACCAAGCAGGTCAAGTCGCTCACCTCCTTCAACGGTGGCACCGACGGCCTGGCCCTGTCGACCGCCCTGCAGTCGGGCGTCGACGCGCTCAAGCTGGCCGGCGACAACGTGCTGAACCCGCGTCTTGAGGGCTGGTACTCGAAGTTCCAGAAGGAGCAGGTCGGCATCGCCGGTCTCGGCGAGATGCTGGCGGGCCGCGCGACCCCGGCCGAGACCATCAAGAAGATCCAGGCCTTCGCCGATGCGACGGCCAAGGACCAGTCCATCAAGCACTACAAGCACTAGTGAGCAACCGTCACCAGCGGCGGCACCCGCGGAAAGATCGGGGTCGGTAAACGATGCAGCACGGCAAGTACCGTTTCATCGTGGGGTTCTTGGCAGTCCCACTGGCGTTGTACGCGGTCTTCGTCATCTGGCCGTTCATCCAGTCGATCTACTACTCGTTCACGGACTGGACCGGTCTGAGCCCGGACTTCAAGATGGTCGGGTTCGACAACTACACGAGGATGCTGAAGGACGACATCTTCTGGAAGTCGTTGCAGCACAGCGTGTTGCTTGTGCTGCTGCTGCCGCTGGTGACGCTGGGCCTGGCGCTTTTCTTCGCCTTCATGCTCAATGTCGGAGGCCGGCGGCGCAAGAACGCCGCGGTCTCCGGCGTGCGCGGGTCGAGTTTCTACAAGATCGCCTATTTCTTCCCGCAGGTGCTCTCGATCGTCATTGTCGCCCTGCTCTTCCAGTTCGCGTTCAACCCGCGTGACGGGATGCTGAATGCGACGCTGAAGGGAATCGGCCTGGGTTCCGTCCAGCCGGACTGGCTGGGTGACCCGAGCCTGGCGCTCGTCTGTGTCATGTCGGTGCTGATCTGGTCGACGGTCGGTTTCTTCGTCGTCCTGTTCTCGGCCGGAATGGCGTCGATTCCGAAGGACTTCTACGAGGCGGCGCTCCTCGACGGTGCCAACCGCTTCACGACGTTCTTCCGGATCACGCTTCCGCTGCTCTGGGACACGGTGCAGTCGGGCTGGGTCTACATGGGCATCCTCGCCCTCGGCGCGGAGGCGTTCACCGTCGTACAGGTCATGACCGTGGGCCCCGGTGGTCCCGACTACTCGACCACGGTCCTGCCGCTGTACGTGTACCAGACGGCCTTCCGCGACGGGCAGGCCGGATACGCGACGACGATCGGTGTCGGACTGCTCATCGTCACCATGGCCTTTGCCGCCATCGTGATGCGACTGGGCCGTCGCGAGCGGCTGGAGTTCTGATGCTGCGATGGACGGGAGACGGCACCCGGACCCCCAGCAGGCACCACAGGTCGGCCTCCGTGTCCGGCTCGACAGTACGAGGTGAGTACACGTGAAGACCACTGAAACCCCTCCCGCGGTCCCGGCGGTGGACCCGGTCCCCGTGGCCAAGGCGTCCGTGCCCGCGGTCAAGGAGAAGAGCAGCGAGGGCCAGGTCCTCAATGTCTTCTCGCACGGTGTGCTGATCATCTGGGCGATCCTGGTCGTCATGCCGTTGCTGTGGGCGGTGATGGCGTCGTTCAAGACCGACGACTCGATCCTTTCGGCGCCGTGGTCACTGCCCGACAAGCTGCACTTCGAGAACTGGTCGCGCGCCTGGAGCCAGGCGCACATGAGCGACTACTTCTTCAACACCGTTGTGGTGGTGGGCTGTTCGCTCGTCGGCACGCTGCTGCTCGGTTCGATGGCGGCGTACGTACTGGCCAGGTTCGACTTCCCCGGCAACCGCTTCATCTACTTCTTGTTCATCGGCGGGATGAGCTTCCCGATCATCCTGGCGCTGGTCCCGCTGTTCTTCGTCATGAACAACATGGCCCTGCTGAACACGCGACACGGACTGATCATGGTCTACATCGCGTACTCGCTGCCGTTCACCGTCTTCTTCCTCACCTCGTTCTTCCGGACGCTGCCGACCTCGGTGGCGGAGGCGGCGATGCTGGACGGAGCTTCGCACAGCCGGACGTTCTTCCAGGTCATGCTGCCGATGGCGAAGCCGGGCCTGATCAGCGTCGGCATCTTCAACTTCCTCGGGCAGTGGAACCAGTACATGCTGCCGACGGTGCTCAACGCCGATCCGAAGTACCGGGTGCTCTCCCAGGGGCTGGTCGAACTGGCCAACAGCCAGGGATACAAGGGTGACTGGTCCGGTCTCTTCGCCGGTCTGGTGATGGCGATGCTGCCGGTCCTCGCGGCCTACATCATCTTCCAGCGTCAGGTCGTCGCAGGGCTCACCGCGGGTGCGGTGAAGTAGCACCCGAACTCTGTGCACGGATGAACCGCCCGCCGGCCATGCGTCGACGGGCGGTTCATCCGTGCACAGACGCTTTTCCGGGCGCGGGCACTGTGCTCACCCGAGGCTCCGCATGCTCAAGGTCTTGACGGGGAGCACTCCAAAACGCTCAGCTTAGAGTTCACATGTTAGAGAAAACGGTAGGAGTGAGAGAGTCGATGGAGACTCCGGGGTCGCAGACATCTCTGCATCGCGCCAACCTTGAGCGGGTCGTGCGCGCGGTACGCATGGCCGGCTCGCTCACCCAGGCGGAGATCGCACGGAGCACCGGCCTGTCAGCGGCGACCGTCTCCAATATCGTTCGCGAGCTGAAGGAGGGCGGCACGGTCGAGGTGACCGCCACATCGGCGGGCGGCCGCCGGGCCCGCAGCGTCTCGCTCAGCGGCGACGCGGGCATTGTGGTCGGCGTCGACTTCGGGCATACGCATCTGAGGGTGGCGGTCGGCAATCTCGCCCACCAGGTGCTCGCCGAGGAGGCCGAGCCGATGGATGTCGACGCCTCGGCGGCTGAGGGGTTCGGCCGGGCGGAGCGGCTGGTCAAACGGCTGATCGAGACGACCGGTATCAGCCCGGACAAGGTGATCGGGGTCGGCCTCGGTGTTCCCGGCCCGATCGACGTCGAGTCCGGCACGCTGGGCTCCACGTCGATCCTGCCGGGCTGGACGGGCATCAACCCCAGCAAGGAGCTCGCAGGCCGGCTCGGTGTGCCGGTGCATGTCGACAACGACGCCAACCTCGGGGCGCTCGGCGAGCTGGTCTGGGGGAGCGGCCGGGGGGTCAAGGACCTCGCCTACATCAAGGTCGCCAGCGGGGTCGGCGCCGGTCTGGTGATCGACGGGCACATCTACCGGGGGCCGGGCGGCACAGCCGGTGAGATCGGGCACATCACGCTCGACGAATCGGGTCCGGTGTGCCGCTGCGGCAACCGGGGATGCCTCGAGACGTTCACGGCCGCGCGATACGTCCTGCCGCTGCTCCGGCCCGGCCACGGGCCCGATCTCACCATGGAACGGGTGGTCCAGCTGGCCCGCGAGGGCGATCCGGGCTGCCGTCGGGTGATCGGGGACGTCGGGCGGCACATCGGCAGCGGGGTGGCCAACCTCTGCAATCTGCTCAACCCCAGCCGGGTGGTGCTCGGCGGTTCGCTCGCCGAGGCGGGCGAGCTGGTGCTCGCACCGATCCGCGACTCGGTCTCCCGCTATGCCATTCCCAGCGCCGCCAGGCAGCTCTCGGTGCTGCCCGGGGCCCTCGGCGGCCGGGCCGAGGTGCTGGGTGCGCTGGCCCTGGTACTGAGTGAGATGGGCGATTCGACTCTTTTGGACAGCACTCGTCCGACGAGCTCCTTGCCTTCACTTAGATAACGAATGGCACCGTTGTCATCTCGTTAAGGATTTACTCCTTGACGCTGATGATGCGGCCGAGTTGACTTCCTGTCACCTCGGCCGCAACGTCGCGGCCTCGTCAGGGAGGTTCGAGAATGAACACGCGTATGCGTCGTGCCGCTGTTGCCGTTGCCGCCACCGCGATGGCGGTGTCCCTCGCTGCCTGTGGCAGTGCCAAGGACGCCGATGGCAAGAAGAGCACGGAGTCGAGCGCCAAGAAGGGCGACGACATCACCATCGGTCTGCTCCTCCCGGAGAACCAGACCGCGCGCTACGAGAAGTTCGACAAGCCGCTCATCGAGAAGAAGGTCAGCGAGCTGACCAACGGCAAGGGCAAGGTCCAGTACCTCAACGCCAAGCAGGACGCACCGACCCAGGCCCAGCAGGTCGACACGATGATCACCAACAAGGTCGACGCGCTGATCGTCGACGCGGTCGACTCCGCCTCCATCAAGACCTCGGTCCAGAAGGCCCACGACGCCGGTATCCCGGTCGTCGCCTTCGACCGCCTGGCACAGGGCCCGATCGACGCGTACGTCTCCTTCGACAACGTCCAGGTCGGACACGTCCAGGGCAAGGCGCTGCTGGAGGCGCTCGGCGACAAGGCCAAGTCCGGCAAGATCGTCATGATGAACGGTGCGATCACCGACCCCAACGCCGCCGACTTCAAGAAGGGCGCGCACGCCGAACTCGACGGCAAGGTGAACATCGGCAAGGAGTACGACACCAAGGAGTGGAAGCCGGAGAACGCCAACGCCAACATGGACGCGGCGATCTCGGCCATCGGCAAGGACAAGATCGTCGGTGTCTACTCCGCCAACGACGGCATGGCCGGCGGTATCATCACCGCGCTCAAGGCCGCCGGTATCTCCCCGCTCCCGCCGGTCACCGGCCAGGACGCCGAGCTCGCGGGTGTGCAGCGCATCGTCGCCGGTGAGCAGTTCATGAGCATCTACAAGCCCTACGTCCAGCAGGGCCCGATCGCCGCCGAGATGGCCGTGAAGCTGGCCCAGGGCAAGGAGCTCGGCTCCCTCGCGACCTCCACGGTCGACAGCCCGACGACCAAGAAGATCCCCTCGGTGATCATCCCGGTCGTCGCGCTGACCAAGGAGAACATCCAGGACACCGTTCTCAAGGACGGCATCTACCAGGTGAGCGAGATCTGCACCCCGAAGTACAAGGCCGCCTGCGACAAGCTCGGCCTGAAGTAGGGATCTCCCTGCCGACTTCCGCGGAACTTTGGCCGGTCGGCCTCTCCATGGCTGCAAGTACGCTGATTCCTCCGCGACTTGCAGCTATGACCGACCGGCAAATGGGGGGGGCGGAACGCTTCCCCCGCTCTCTGTTCTCTTGTTCTCTTCTGCTCGACCACCGCGCCTTCCCCCAGGCGTGGCATCCCCGCCGGTCAGGCGGCGAAGGAGATGGTTCATGTGTCCGCTACGCCCGTGCTGGCGTTGCGAGGGGTCTCCAAGCGATTCGGTGCTGTGCAGGTACTCACCGACGTAGAGCTTGAGGTCCACGCCGGTGAGGTCGTCGCCCTGGTGGGCGACAACGGAGCCGGTAAGTCCACGCTGGTCAAGACGATCGCCGGTGTGCATCCCATCGATGACGGCGTCATCGAGTGGGAAGGCAGGGCCGTCCAGGTCAACAAGCCGCAGGACGCGCAGCACTTGGGCATCGCGACGGTGTACCAGGACCTTGCGCTGTGCGACAACATCGATGTCGTCGGCAACCTCTATCTCGGCCGGGAGTTGCGCAGACGCGGCATCCTCGACGAGGTGGAGATGGAGCGCCGTTCGCTCGAACTGCTCAACACCCTCTCCATCCGCATCCCCAGTGTGCGCATTCCGATCGCCTCGCTCTCCGGCGGTCAGCGCCAGACCGTCGCGATCGCGCGCTCGATGCTCGGCGAGCCCAAGCTCGTCATCCTGGACGAGCCCACCGCGGCGCTCGGTGTCGAGCAGACCGCCCAAGTCCTCGACCTGGTCGAGAGGTTGCGCGAACGCGGCCACGCGGTCATCCTCATCAGCCACAACATGGCGGACGTCAAGGCCGTGGCCGACAAGGTGGCCGTACTCCGTCTCGGCCGCAACAACGGCGTCTTCGACGTGAAGAGCACGTCACAGGAAGAGATCATCTCCGCCATCACCGGAGCCACGGAGAACGCCGTGACCCGTCGTGCGGCGCGCAACGCGGAGGTTCAGAAGTGAGCACCGAAAAGACCGCCGCCCCCACGACCGAGGCCGCCAAGGGCGCCGTCACCGCGGTCGACCCCCGGCTGCTCGTACGCGAACAGGGCCTCAAGGGCTATGTGTCGGAGTTCCAGCGCAAGATACGAGCCGGGGACCTGGGATCCCTGCCCGTCGTGCTCGGCCTGCTGATCATCTGGGTGATCTTCCAGAGTCTCAACTCGAACTTTCTCTCCGCGGAGAACCTGAGCAACATCTCCGTCACGATGGTCGGCACGGGCATGATCGCCGTCGGTATCGTCTTCGTGCTGCTGCTGGGCGAGATCGACCTCTCGGTCGGCTCGGTCAGTGGTGTCTCGGGTGCCGTCGTCGCGGTGATCACGGTCACGCACGGCATGAACGAATGGTTCGCGATTCTCGTCGCGATCGCCAGCGGTGCGGTCATCGGCGCCATCCACGGATTCTTCTTCGCCCGCGTCGGCGCCCCCGCGTTCGCCGTGACCCTGGCCGGTCTGCTGTTCTGGCTGGGCTTCATGCTCCAGATCCTGGGCAGCAACGGCACGATCAACCTGGACTCCGAAGGCGTCGTCGGGCATCTGACCACGTACTACTTCACCGATGTGGCGGCCGCCTACGGTCTGGCCGTATTCGCCGCGGCTGTGTACTTCCTCAGCACGTTCTTCGAGAACCGGCGGCGTGAGGCGGCGGGCATCCCCTCCCGGCCGCTCACCGAGATCCTGGTGCGCACGGGCCTGCTCGCGGTCCTGGCCCTGGTCGCCGCCTATGTGCTCAACCAGTACAAGGGCCTGCCGCTCGCCTTGGTGATCTTCCTCGCGTTCCTGGTGGCCACGGACTTCGTGCTGCGCCGTACCGCCTACGGCCGCAAGATCTTCGCGCTCGGCGGCAGCGTCGAGGCATCGCGCCGAGCCGGTATCAACGTCACGGCGATCCGCATCTCCGTCTACACCATTGCCGGGACGTTCGCGGCCATCGGCGGCCTGTTCCTGGCCTCCAAGATCGCCGCGGCCAACCAGAGCGCGGGCACCGGCGACCTGCTGATGAACGCCATCGCGGCGGCCGTCATCGGCGGCACCAGCCTCTTCGGCGGCCGCGGCCGCACCTGGAACGCGCTGCTCGGTGTCATGGTGATCACCTCGATCCAGTACGGCCTCGCCCTGGAAGGCATCGCCACCCCGATCCAGTACATGATCACCGGTGGTGTGCTTCTCGCCACGGTCGTCATCGACTCGGTCACCCGCAAGACCCAGAAGACCGCGGGCCGCGCCTGACCACGGCCGCGCTCCTGTGCCCGGCACCCTCCGTGGTGCCGGGCACAACTGTGTTCGCGCGTACACACGGTGCCACGGTCACGTACCGAGTACGTCCCGAACACCCCGCCCGATGACCTCGTGCGCGGACGGAACATTAGACTCATCGGATCGGCATGCTCGACCAGCTCGAACGCAAGGAGGAACGGGTGGCTCTGCTGACCCGCATCGGTGGACCGCGTGACCTGGACCGGCTCACTCCCGAGCAGCTGGACCAGCTCGCCGAAGAGATCCGGACCTTCCTCGTCGACGCCGTTTCGAAGACCGGCGGCCACCTCGGCCCCAACCTGGGCGTGGTCGAGCTGACGATCGCCCTGCACCGGGTCTTCGATTCGCCGAAGGACAAGGTGCTGTTCGACACCGGTCACCAGAGCTATGTGCACAAGCTCCTCACCGGTCGCCAGGACTTCTCGAGGCTCAAGAGCAAGGGCGGCCTGTCCGGCTACCCCTCCCGCGCCGAGTCCGAGCACGACATCATCGAGAACTCGCACGCCTCCACCGTGCTCGGCTGGGCCGACGGCCTCGCCAAGGCCAACGAGGTGCTGGGCAAGGACGACCACGTCGTCGCGGTCATCGGGGACGGCGCGCTCACCGGCGGTATGGCCTGGGAGGCGCTCAACAACATCGCCGCCGCCAAGGACCGCCCGCTCGTCATCGTCGTCAACGACAACGAGCGCTCCTACGGTCCGACCATCGGCGGCCTCGCCAACCACCTCGCGACCCTGCGCACCACCGATGGCTACGAGCGCTTCCTGGCCCGCGGCAAGGACATCCTGGAGCGCACCCCCGTCGTCGGCAAGCCGCTGTACGAGACGCTGCACGGCGCCAAGAAGGGGCTGAAGGACTTCATCGCCCCGCAGGGCATGTTCGAGGATCTCGGCCTGAAGTACGTCGGCCCGATCGACGGCCACGACATCGAGGCCCTGGAGTCCGCGCTCCAGCGCGCCAAGCGCTTCGGCGGCCCCGTCATCGTGCACTGCCTCACCGAGAAGGGCCGCGGCTACACCCCCGCCCTGCTCGACGAGGCCGACCGTTTCCACGCCGTCGGCAAGATCCACCCGGACACCGGCCTCCCGGTCGCCACCTCGGGCCTCGACTGGACCTCCGTGTTCGGTGAGGAGATGGTCAAGCTCGGCAAGGAGCGCAAGGACATCGTCGCGATCACCGCGGCCATGCTCCAGCCGGTCGGTCTGACCAAGTTCGAGAAGGAGTTCCCGGACCGGATCTACGACGTCGGCATCGCCGAGCAGCACGGGGCGGTCTCCGCGGCCGGCCTCGCCACCGGCGGACTGCACCCCGTCTTCGCGGTGTACGCCACCTTCCTCAACCGGGCCTTCGACCAGGTCCTGATGGACGTCGCGCTGCACAAGTGCGGTGTGACCTTCGTCCTGGACCGGGCCGGTATCACCGGCACCGACGGCGCCTCGCACAACGGCATGTGGGACATGTCGATCCTGCAGTGCGTGCCCACGCTCCGGATCGCCGCGCCCCGCGACGCCGACCAGGTGCGCGCCCAGCTGCGCGAGGCCGTCGAGGTCGATGACGCACCGACCGTGGTCCGCTTCTCCAAGGGCGCCGTCGGCCCGGCGGTCAAGGCCGTCGGCAAGGCCGGCGGGATGGACGTCCTGCGCGAGCCCGGCACCACCCGGCCGGACGTCCTCCTGGTCTCCGTCGGCGCGCTCGCCCCGATGTGCCTGGAGATCGCCGGTCTGCTGGACGCCCAGGGCATCTCGACGACCGTCGTCGACCCGCGCTGGGTCAAGCCGGTCGACGAGGCCATGGCCCCGCTCGCCGAGCAGCACCGGGTCGTCGTCACCGTCGAGGACAACAGCAGGGCCGGCGGCGTCGGCTCCGCAGTCGCCCAGGCGCTCCGCGACGCCGGGGTCGACGTACCGCTGCGCGACTTCGGCATCCCGCCGCGCTTCCTCGACCACGCCTCCCGCAACGAGGTCATGGCCGAGATCGGGCTGACCGCACCGGACATCGCCCGCCAGGTCACCGGCCTGGTCGCCAAGTTGGACGGCCGCTACGGGGCGGGCACGGACAGCGCCTCCGTGATAGAGCCCGTCCGCGACTGACCGGTACGGCCCCGGTCCTCGCGACCGGCACGCGACACCGCCAATGGGCCGGTCGGAACACCCTGTACGGGTGGTCCGACCGGCCCGTTCGCGTGAAATCGTCCGGTACACGGCACTTTGCTCAAGGCGCGGTCCCAATCATGGCGTACACGACGAGTGCGTGGAGGTACGCCGGTGACTGCCCAGCAGGACACACCACCCAGTAGTGGCGGACTGTTCCGGACCAAGACGGTCGAACAGTCCATCCGCGACACCGAGGAGCCGGAGCACGCGCTCAAGAAGTCCCTCTCCGCGCTGGACCTCACCGTCTTCGGAGTGGGCGTCATCATCGGCACCGGCATCTTCGTGCTCACCGGCAAGGTCGCCAAGGAGACCGCGGGCCCCGCCACCGCCATCGCCTTCGTGGTCGCGGGCGTCGTCTGCGCCCTGGCCGCGCTCTGCTACGCCGAGTTCGCCTCCACCGTCCCGGTCGCCGGCTCCGCCTACACCTTCTCGTACGCCTCGCTCGGCGAGCTGGTCGCCTGGATCATCGGCTGGGACCTGGTGCTGGAGTTCGCGCTCGGCACGGCGGTGGTGGCGGTCGGCTGGTCCGGCTATGTCCGCTCGCTGATGGACAACTTCGGCTGGAGCATGCCCGAAGTGCTCTCCGGAACCGATGTGGCGAAAGGATTCGGCTTCGACATCCTGGCCTTCATCCTGGTGCTTGTTCTGACTGTTGTGCTGGTGCTCGGCATGAAGCTGTCCGCCCGGGTCACCACGATCGTGGTCGCCATCAAGCTTGCCGTGGTCCTGATCGTCATCGTCGCCGGGCTGTTCTTCGTCGAGGCCGCCAATTACTCGCCCTTCATCCCCCCGGCACAGCCGCAGCCTTCCGGTTCCGGACTGACCGCGCCGCTGGTCCAGCTGATGTTCGGCTATGCGCCCACGAACTTCGGCGTCATGGGCATCTTCACCGCCGCCTCCATCGTCTTCTTCGCCTTCATCGGCTTCGACGTGGTGGCCACCGCCGCCGAGGAGACGAAGCTTCCGCAACGTGACATGCCACGTGGCATCCTCGCCTCCCTCTTCATCTGCACCGTGCTCTATGTCTGCGTGTCACTGGTGGTCACGGGCATGGAGGAGTACAGCAAGCTGTCGGTCGAGGCCCCGCTGGCCGATGCCTTCAAGGCCGTCGGTCATCCCGCCTACGCGGGATTCATCAGCTTCGGCGCCGCGATCGGCCTCACCACGGTCTGTCTGATCCTGCTGCTCGGGCAGACTCGGGTGTTCTTCGCGATGAGCCGCGACGGTCTGCTCCCACGGTTCTTCTCCGTGACGCACCCCCGCTTCCACACCCCGTACCGCCCGACCATCCTGCTCGGCGTGATCATCGCGATCGTCGCGGGCTTCACGAGCATCAACGAACTGGCGACGCTGGTGAACATCGGCACGCTCTTCGCGTTCGTCGTCGTGGCCCTGGGCGTCCTGGTGCTGCGCCGTACACGCCCCGATCTGCACCGCGCGTTCCGCACCCCGTGGGTGCCGCTCATCCCGATCCTCTCGGTGGCCGCCTCGGTCTGGCTGATGCTCAATCTGCCGGCCGAGACGTGGCTCCGGTTCGCCATCTGGATGGTCCTCGGCGTGATCATCTACTTCACGTACGGACGCAGCCACAGCCGGATGGCGCAGGGCGATGCCCCGTAGCCGTGGAGCGTCCGGCATGTCGTCAACCGCCGGTGGCGGGGGACTTCTTGGCGGACTCGGGAAGGGTGGCGTCCTTCCGGATCGACCCGTTCTCCCTCTCCGTCGTTCCGAGCCCGAATGAGCGGACGGGCCGTACGGAGGTGATCCCGTACGGCCCGTCCACTGAGAAACCAGGTGCTACGCCGGAACGCTCGCCACGCCCTGCGCCAGGAACTTCTTGCCGTTCACCCGCTCCGACACGCCCTCACGGTCCAGGTACGGCGTGATGCCGCCCAGGTGGAAGGGCCAGCCCGCGCCGGTGATCAGACAGAGGTCGATGTCCTGGGCCTCGGCGACAACGCCCTCGTCCAGCATCAGACCGATCTCCTGCGCCACCGCGTCCAGGACGCGGTCGCGGACCTGCTCCTCGGACAGGACGACATCGCCCTGCTTGAGGAGCGCGGCGACCTCCGGGTCCAGCTCCGGCTGCCCGGAGTCGTACACGTAGAAGCCGCGCTTGCCGGCCCTGACGACCGCGGCCAGGTTCTCGGAGACGGTGAACCGGTCCGGGAATGCGCGGTTCAGGGTCTCGGAGACATGCAGACCGATGGCCGGGCCGACCAGCTCCAGCAGTACCAGCGGCGACATGGGCAGGCCGAGCGGCTCGATGGCCTTCTCGGCGGCCTCGACCGAGGTGCCCTCGTCGATGACGTTCTGGATCTCGCCCATGAAGCGGGTGAGGATACGGTTGACGACGAACGCCGGGGCGTCCTTCACCAGCACCGCGGTCTTCTTCAGCTTCCGCGCCACACCGAACGCCGTGGCCAGCGAGGCGTCGTCGGTCTGCTCACCGCGGACGATCTCCAGCAGCGGGAGGACCGCGACCGGGTTGAAGAAGTGGAAGCCGACGACCCGCTCGGGGTGCTGCAGCTTCGACGCCATCTCGGTGACCGAGAGGGACGAGGTGTTGGTGGCGAGGATCGCGTGCGCCGGGGCGACCGCCTCGACCTCCGCGAACACCTGCTGCTTGACGCCGATCTCCTCGAAGACGGCCTCGATGATGAAGTCGGCGTCGGAGAAGCCCTCCGCCTTGTCCAGCACACCGGAGACCAGGGCCTTGAGGCGGTTGGCCTTGTCCTGGTTGATGCGGCCCTTGCCGAGCAGCTTCTCGATCTCGGCGTGGACATAGCCCACACCCTTGTCGACGCGCTCCTGGTCGATGTCGGTCAGCACGACCGGCACCTCCAGACGGCGCAGGAACAGCAGCGCCAGCTGCGAGGCCATCAGACCGGCACCGACGACGCCGACCTTGGTGACCGGGCGGGCCAGGCCCTTGTCCGGAGCACCGGCCGGGCGCTTGGCGCGCTTCTGGACCAGGTTGAAGGAGTAGATCCCGGAGCGCAGCTCGCCGCCCATGATCAGGTCCGCGAGGGCCTGGTCCTCGGCGTCGAAGCCGGCGCTCAGGTCGCCGTCCTTCGCCGCGGCGATGATGTCCAGCGCGCGGTATGCGGCCGGGGCGGCGCCGTGCACCTTGGAGTCGGCGATGGCCCTGCCGCGGGCGACGGCGTGGTCCCAGGCGTCACCGCGGTCGACCTCGGGGCGCTCCACCGTGACCGTGCCGTTCAGCACGGAAGCCGTCCACACCAGCGACTGCTCCAGGAAGTCCGCGCCCTCGAAGATCGCGTCGGCGATCCCGAGCTCGAAGACCTGCTTGCCCCGCAGCTGGCGGTTCTGGTTCAGCGAGTTCTCGATGATGACGGAGACCGCGCGGTCGGCACCGATCAGGTTCGGCAGCAGTGCGCAGCCGCCCCAGCCGGGGACCAGACCGAGGAAGACCTCGGGCAGCGAGAACGCGGGCAGCGCCTTGGAGACGGTGCGGTACGAGCAGTGCAGACCGACCTCGACACCGCCGCCCATCGCCGCGCCGTTGTAGTACGCGAACGTCGGGACCGAGAGGCCGGAGAGACGGCGGAAGACGTCGTGGCCGCCCTTGCCGATGGCCAGCGCGTCGTCGCGGTTCTTCAGCAGCTCGACGCCCTTGAGGTCGGCGCCGACCGCGAAGATGAACGGCTTCCCGGTGATGCCGATACCGACGACTTCACCCTCGGCGGCCTCCTTCTCGACCTGGTCGAGGGCGGTGTTCAGGTTCGCCAGCGACTGCGGTCCGAAGGTGGTCGGCTTGGTGTGGTCCAGGCCGTTGTCCAGCGTGATGAGGGCGAAGCGGCCCGCACCGGCCGGAAGGTCGAGGTGGCGCACGTGCGCCTGCGTGACGACCTCGTCGGGGAACAGCTCGGCCGCACCCTTCAGAAGCTCAGTGGTGGAACTCACTTGTTGCCTCCGTCTGCCTTGTCGAAGTGCGGGTTCTCCCAGATGACCGTCGCGCCCATGCCGAAGCCGACGCACATCGTCGTCAGGCCGTAGCGGACCTCCGGCTGCTCCTCGAACTGGCGGGCCAGCTGCGTCATCAGACGTACACCGGAGGAGGCGAGCGGGTGACCGTAGGCGATGGCGCCGCCGTACTGGTTGACGCGCGCGTCGTCGTCGGCGATGCCGTAGTGGTCGAGGAAGGCGAGCACCTGCACGGCGAACGCCTCATTGATCTCGAACAGACCGATGTCACCGATGGTCAGCCCGGCCTTGGCGAGGGCCTTCTCGGTCGACGGGATCGGGCCGTAGCCCATGACCTCCGGCTCGACGCCCGCGAAGGCGTACGACACGAGGCGCATCTTGACCGGGAGGCCGAGCTCGCGGGCGACGTCCTCGGCCGCGAGCAGCGAGGCGGTGGCGCCGTCGTTGAGCCCCGCGGCATTACCGGCGGTGACCCGGCCGTGGGCACGGAACGGGGTCTTCAGACCGGCGAGGGACTCCAGGGTCGTACCCGGGCGCATCGGCTCGTCGGCGGTGACCAGGCCCCAGCCCGTCTCGCCGCCCTCCGGGCCGGTGCGGCGCACCGAGACCGGCACCAGGTCCTGCTGGATCTTGCCGTTGGCGTACGCCTTGGCGGCCTTCTCCTGCGAGCGGACCGCGTACTCGTCCGCACGGAGCTTGGTGATCTGCGGGTACCTGTCGTGCAGGTTCTCCGCGGTCATGCCCATGAACAGGGCGGACTCGTCGACCAGCTTCTCCGATACGAAGCGCGGGTTCGGGTCCACGCCCTCGCCCATGGGGTGACGGCCCATGTGCTCGACACCACCGGCGACGACGACGTCGTACGCGCCGAAGGCGATGGAGCCGGCAGTCGAGGTGACGGCGGTCAGGGCGCCCGCACACATGCGGTCGATGGAGTAACCGGGGACGGACTGCGGCAGACCGGCCAGGATTCCGGCGGTGCGGCCCAGCGTCAGACCCTGGTCACCGATCTGGGTGGTCGCGGCGATGGCGACCTCGTCGATCAATGCGGGGTCCAGGTCCGGGTTGCGGCGCAGCAGCTCCCGGATGGCCTTCACGACGAGATCGTCGGCGCGGGTCTCGTGGTAGATGCCCTTCGGGCCCGCTTTGCCGAACGGGGTGCGGACGCCGTCGACGAAGACGACGTCCCGGATGGTACGAGGCACGATGGCTCTCCTCCAGGGTGCGGGATGGCACTGCTGCGGGGCACGCGCACAGGCGCGCCACTCCCCTCATGCTACTTGCGGGTAACCAGACTGCCCAGCCCCTGTGACGGGAGCGGCGAAGGTCACATGCGGGCGGGGCGGGCGCGAGGCCCGTTTCGTCCTCGAACGCCGGACGTGCCGGCAGTGGGCTGCCGGATGTGTCGAGCCTGCGCCGGAAAGCGGCAGTCGCCGGACGGGGCGGTGAAAACAGCCCGTCCGGCGACTGAGGACAGAGTGCGGCGTGCGGCCGTGCAACCTGGCGTGAATACGACCCTGGGCGGCGAGATCTCAGGCCGCCGAGATCAGTGCTCGGACCAGCAGTGGGGTCACCTGTTCGATCTGCCAGCGCCGTGCCCCGTACCCGGTGAGCGCGGACTCGATCGCGTCCGCGGTCGGGTTCTTCGGCGGCTCCCAGCAGATCCGGCGCACTGTGTCCGGGGTGATCAGGTTCTCCTGGGGCATGTGGAGCCGCGCGGCGAGCTCCGACACCGCGGTGCGGGCGGCCGAGAGCCGGGCCGCTGCCGCCGGGTCCTTGTCCGCCCAGGCACGGGGCGGCGGGGGGCCGGCGAGGGTCTGGCCGGGCTGGGGAAGCTCGGCGTCGGGCAGTGCTTTGGCCCGGTCGATGGCCGCCTGCCACTGTTCGAGCTGGCGGCGGCCCATGCGGTGACCGAACCCGGGCAGTGCGGTCAGCGCATGCGTGTTCGGCGGGAGCGCGAGCGCCGCCTCGACGATCGCTGCGTCACCCAGCACCTTGCCGGGGGAGATGTCCCGGCGCCGGGCGACCTGGTCACGGGCGGTCCACAGCTCCCGTACCGCCGCCATCTGACGTCTGCGGCGGACCTTGTGCATGCCGGAGGTACGGCGCCACGGGTCCTTGCGCGGGGGTGCGGGCGGCGCCGAGGCGATCGCGTCGAACTCCTCCCGAGCCCATTCCAGCTTGCCCTGCCGGTCGAGCTCGTCCTCCAGGGCGTTGCGCAGATCGATCAGCAGTTCGACATCGAGCGCCGCGTAGCGCAGCCAGGGGTCGGGCAGTGGGCGTGTGGACCAGTCGACGGCGGAGTGGCCCTTCTCCAGCGAGTACCCGAGCACGCTCTCGACCATGGCGCCGAGGCCGACCCGCGGGAAGCCGGCCAGCCGTCCGGCCAGCTCCGTGTCGAAGAGCCCGGTGGGAGTCATCCCTATTTCGCGCAGACAGGGCAGGTCCTGAGTGGCGGCGTGCAGGATCCACTCGCTGCCGCGCAGGGCGTCGCCCAGTCCCGACAGATCGGGGCAGCCGACCGGGTCGATCAGTGCGCTGCCCGCACCGTCGCGGCGCAGCTGTACGAGGTAGGCGCGCTGGCCGTAGCGGTAGCCGGAGGCGCGCTCGGCATCGACGGCCACCGGGCCGGAGCCCGCGGCGAAGGCGGCGACCACCCGGGCGAGGGCGTCGTCGGATGCCACCACCGGGGGAATGCCCTCTCGAGGTTCGAGCAAGGGGATCGGCGCCGGGGCGACGTCGTCCGGGGGGGCGCCCCCGGTGGTTCGCAGTGAAGTGTCTGCTGCGGTCTCTTGGGCGTCGGTCACGTGTAAAGGGTATCTGTGTATGTAAGGCGCCCGCCGACGGAACGTTCCGTCGGCGGGCGCCGATGAATGTAAACCAGCCGGTCCGTACGGCTGTGTGTACCTTGCGGAGGTGCGGGTTCAGTGGATGATGCCCGTTCGCAGGGCGACGGCGACCATTCCTGCGCGGTCTCCGGTGCCGAGCTTGCGGGCGATTCGGGCGAGGTGGCTCTTGACGGTCAGGGCGGACAGGCCCATGGAGACGCCGATGGCCTTGTTCGACTGGCCTTCGGCGACCAGTCGGAGGACCTCGACCTCGCGACCGGACAGTTCGCGGTAGCCGCCCGGGTGGCTCGGGGTGCCGGGGGGGCGGCGGTGCATACGGGCGGCAGTGGCGCCGATGGGAGCGACGCCTGGACGGGTGGGGTGGCCGATATTGGTTCGGGTGCCGGTGACGACGTAGCCCTTCACGCCGCCCGCGAGGGCGTTGCGTACGGCGCCGATGTCATCGGCGGCGGAGAGGGCGAGGCCGTTCGGCCAGCCGGCGGCTCGGGTCTCGGACAACAGGGTCAGCCCGGAACCGTCGGGCAGATGGACGTCGGCTACACAGATGTCGCGTGGATTGCCGACGCGGGGACGGGCCTCCGCGATGGACGACGCCTCGATGACGTCACGTACTCCGAGTGCCCACAGATGGCGGGTGACGGTGGAACGGACGCGCGGGTCGGCCACGACGACCATGGCCGTCGGCTTGTTCGGGCGGTAGGCGACCAGGCTTGCGGGCTGCTCTAGGAGAACGGACACCAGGCCTCCTGGGGAGTGGCGGGACGGGCCGGCTCGGGGATGAAGCCGGGGCGAACCGTGCTTGAAGGGTCATTGACCTCTTCGGCAGCAGACCCGTCCTCCTTTAGAGGAAGATCACTATTTGGTGAGTAACAATTCGGGCAAATCAGACGTGTGGTCGATTGTACGAAAAAAATGCCGGTGGTTTTGTGACGGTTGTGGCGCGGTGTCGGGGAAAGGTTCAGGCCGGATTCAGGGAGCCTGGGGGCCGCGCCGCTGGGGCAGTGTCACCACCGCAGCATCGGCGGGCCCGGAGGGGGGCAGTCCGGCGATCTGACACAGCAGATCGCCCCACGCCATCAGATGTGCCGCCGTGTCGGGCACCCCGCCACGGCCCTCGCGCGGTGTCCACGACGCCCGGATCTCGATCTGCGTCGCCGGACGCCTAGTGGCCAGCGCACCGAAGTAGTGCGACCCCGTCCGGGTCACCGTGCCACCCGCCTCCCCGTACGACAGACCGCGCGCCTCCAGCGCACCGGTCAGCCACGACCAGCACACCTCCGGCAACAGCGGGTCGGAAGCCATCTCCGGCTCCAGCTCGGCCCGTACCAGCGTCACCAGGCGGAAGGTGCCGTGCCAGGCTTCGTGCCCGGCCGGATCGTGGAGCAGCACGAGGCGGCCGTCCGCGAGATCGTCCTCGCCGTCCACGACCGCGGCCTCCAGGGCGTACGCGAACGGAGCGAGCCGCTTGGGCGGCCGTGTCGGCTCCACTTCCAGCTCGGGGCGCAGCCGCGCCGAGTGCAACGCGTCCACCGCTGACCGGAACGCGGGCGGGACGGATCCACCCTCCGCGCTGTCCTTGCTGTCAGCGCCATCGGATTGATCGGAGAACTGTCCCTGAGCCGGAGCCATGCGGGGAAGAGTAGGCGGAACCGGAGCCTCGTGCAGGGAGAGACACCCGGGCGGGCCCGGCTGCTTACGGCCTCGTGCGAAGATTCTTGGTGTGAGTGCCAACGATCGCCCCATGGGCCAGCAGACGAAGACATCCGCCACCCATGAGTCGGCGTTCCTGAAGGCGTGCCGGCGCGAGCCCGTCCCGCACACACCGGTCTGGTTCATGCGCCAGGCAGGGCGTTCGCTGCCGGAGTACCTGAAGGTGCGCGAGGGCATCCCGATGCTCGACTCCTGCATGATCCCGGAGCTGGTCGCGGAGATCACGATGCAGCCCGTCCGCCGCCACAAGGTCGACGCCGCGATCTACTTCAGCGACATCGTCGTACCGCTCAAGGCCATCGGGATCGACCTCGACATCAAGCCCGGCGTGGGACCGGTCATCGCGGATCCGATCCGCACCCGCGCCGATCTGGCCCGGCTGCGCGATCTCACGCCCGAGGACGTCGGCTACGTCACCGAGGCCATCGGCCTGCTCACCGCCGAACTGGGCTCCACCCCCCTCATCGGCTTCGCGGGCGCGCCGTTCACGCTCGCGAGCTACCTCGTGGAGGGCGGCCCGTCCCGCAACCACGAGCACACCAAGGCCCTGATGTACGGCGACCCGCAGCTCTGGGCGGATCTGCTCGACCGGCTCGCCGAGATCACCGGCGCCTTCCTCAAGGTCCAGATCGAGGCCGGTGTCTCGGCCGTCCAGCTCTTCGACTCCTGGGTGGGCGCTCTGGCCCCCGCCGACTACCGGCGTTCGGTGCTCCCCGCCTCGGCGAAGGTCTTCGAGGCCGTCGCCCCGTACCGGGTCCCGCGCATCCACTTCGGTGTCGGCACCGGCGAACTCCTCGGCCTGATGGGCGAGGCGGGCGCGGATGTCGTCGGCGTGGACTGGCGGGTGCCGCTGGACGAGGCAGCGCGCCGCGTCGGCCCCGGCAAGGCGCTCCAGGGCAACCTCGACCCCGCGGTGCTGTTCGCGCCGACGGCGACGGTGGAGCAGAAGACCCAGGAGGTACTGGACGCGGCTGCCGGTCTCGAGGGCCATGTCTTCAACCTGGGCCACGGCGTGATGCCGTCGATGGACCCGGACGCCCTGACGCGGCTCGTGGAGTACGTGCACGAACGGACCGCGCGCTAACGACCTGGGGGCCGATAGGGAGCGGGCTCGCGCCGCCCTGCGACTCCGCTTGCCGCGTTGTCGTCGGTCATCGATGCGCCTTCCCCGAGCTCTCGGCTTCGCTCGACCAGGGGAGACCCCATCCGACTCTCTCCTCCGCCTTGCAATCGAAGCCGCACGACGACGCTCCCTGATCCACTCCCTATCGCCCCCCCAGGTCGTAAGCGGAGCAGGACACCGGGCACCGCACACGCAGAGCCTGTCGGGTGACCTTCGATCGTCCGCCCGATCAGAGTTCGCCCGACAGGCTCTCAGGCGGTGCCCGCCCGCCGCAGCGCCGTCACCGCCTTGCGAGCCGCCACCAGGACCGGGTCCCAGACCGGTGAGAACGGCGGGGCGTAGCCCAGGTCCAGGGCGGTCATCTGGTCCACCGTCATCCCGGCCGTGAGCGCCACGGCCGCGATGTCCACGCGCTTGGCCGCCCCCTCCCGGCCCACGATCTGCACACCGAGGAGCCGCCCCGTGCGGTACTCCGCGAGCATCTTCACCGTCATGGGCTGCGCCCCCGGGTAGTAGCCCGCCCGGCCCGTCGACTCGATCGTCGCCGTGACGAACCGCAGGCCCACCGCGCGGGCGTCCTTCTCCCGCAGCCCGGTGCGGGCGATCTCCAGATCGCAGACCTTGCTCACCGCGGTGCCCACCACCCCCGGGAACGTCCCGTAGCCGCCGCCCACATTGGCCCCGATGATCTGGCCGTGCTTGTTGGCATGGGTGCCCAGCGCGATATGGCGGGTACGGCCCGCCACCAGGTCGAGGACCTCGACACAGTCGCCGCCCGCCCAGATGTTGTCGTGCCCGACGACCCGCATCGACAGATCGGTGAGCAGGCCGCCGTGCGGGCCCACCGGGAGGCCGACGGCGCGCGCCAGCGTCGTCTCCGGCTCCACACCGATACCGAGCACCACCACGTCCGCAGGGTAGGAGGTGTCGCCGGCGGCGACGGCGCAGACCCGGCCGTCCGGGCCGGTGCTGATCGCGGTGACCTCGGCCCGGTTGACCGTGGTGATGCCCAGGCCGTCCATCGCGTCATGGACCAGCCGCCCCATGTCGGGGTCGAGCGTCGCCATCGGCTGCTCGCCGCGGTTGAGCACGGTCACCTCGAAGCCGTGCTTCAGCATCGCCTCCGCCATCTCGACGCCGATGTAGCCTGCCCCGACGACGACCGCCCGCCCGCGCCCCGGCGCCACCCTGTCCAGCGACTCCAGCAGCGCCTGCCCGTCGTCCAGAGTCTGCACGCCGTGCACCCCGGGCGCGCCCATGCCGGGCAGCGCCGGACGCACCGGCCGGGCCCCCGTCGCGATCACCAGCTTGTCGAAGCCCGTCCAGTACGACTCACCGGTCTCCCGGTCCAGGGCCCGCACCCGCTGTCCGGCCACATCGATCTCCGTGACCTCGGTGCGCATCCGCAGGTCGATGTCGCGGGCCCGGTGCTCCTTCGGCGTACGGGCGATGAGGTCGTCCCGCTCCGTGACGTCGCCCCCGACCCAGTACGGGATGCCGCAGGCGGAGTACGAGGTGAAGTGGCTCCGCTCGAAGGCGACGATGCTCAGCTCGTCGGGACCCTTGAGCCTGCGGGCCTGGGACGCGGCGGACATGCCCGCCGCGTCACCGCCGATGACCACCAGTCTCTCCGCCGTCATGCCTGGTCCCTTCGACACCGAGTCCGAAGGGACCACGCTACGACGCCGGGGGCGTGGACGAGGACCCGGACTGCTCGGGCGCCCGCGGCGCACGGCGTCCGGGCAGGCGGCCCTTCAGCAGCCGCCACAGCAGCAGGAGTACGGCGGCCGCGGCCAGGAACGGGGCCGCGGCGCCCACCGCCATCGCGAGCCACCGCAGCATCGTGACGAACGCGTGCCAGCCGCCGCCGAGCGCGTCCAGGAATCCGGGGTCGTCGTCGCCGTCCTCCGTCACCGTCTCCGGCTCGGAGAGGTCGAGCGTGATCGTGGCGAGCGTGGTGCGGTCCTTCAGCGACTTCTGCCGGGCGAGCAGCGACTCCAACGAGGCCTGACGGCTGCTCAGTTCACCTTCCAGCGCGACCACATCGGTGATCTTCTCGGCCTGGTCCATCAGCTTGCGCACCCGTGCCACACTCGCCCGCTGGGTGGCGATCCGGCTCTCCACGTCGACCACCTGGTCGGTGACGTCCTTCGCCGACGACGTGCGCGACAACAGCCTCCCGGCGCCCGCGAGATCCCGTAGCACCGCGTCGTACTCGCCCTGCGGAACACGCAGCACGATATGTGAAATTTCATATGTATCGTCGATCCGCTCCGTCTCCTCGCGGGCCACCAGGCCGCCCGAACTCTCCGTGACCGAGCGGGCGGCCGCGGCGGCCTTCGGCACGCTCTTCACCTCCACGGAGAGCGAGGCGGTACGTATGACATGGGTGCCGGCGGGCAGGGCGTCGGGCTTCTTGAGCTCCGCCGATGAACCGCCGCCCTCCGGCGCCGCCCTTTGCCCCGGCTTTTCGGCCGCGGAGTCCGCGGCGCCCTGCCCGGCCGGGGCGATCGCCTTCTTGGCGTCCCCGGAACTCACGTCGCTCGTACCGTCGGAGCCGCCGCAGCCGCTCAGCGTGAGGAGGCCGGCCAGAAGCCCGGCGGCCAGGATCGTGCGCGAACGACGGACGGATGAACGGCCAGGATGCCGGTCTGTCTGCATGGCTCGGTCTGTCTGCATAACTGCTCTCCCGGGGCGGGTGGTTGATGGTGCCGGTTCGACGTGCGGGGCAGGGGGCGGGTTGCCCGATACCGGTTTCGAAGCGGTCACGTTCAGGACTCGGAACAGGCTTTGAGAGAGTGGAGGCATGCAGCGTTCAATAAACCGCGCAGACACAGGTACGGGTCATGTCGTCGTCATCGGCGGTGGCATCGCCGGTCTCACCGCCGCCCACCGGCTCCTCGGTGCAGGGCTGCGGGTCACCCTCCTCGAGGCCACCGACCGGCTCGGCGGCAAGCTCATGACCGGTGAGATCGCGGGTACCCAGGTCGACCTGGGCGCCGAGTCGATGCTCGCCCGGCGCCCGGAAGCGGTCGCCCTGGCACGCGCCGTCGGGCTCGGTGACCGCCTCCAGCCGCCCGCCACGGCCGCCGCATCGGTCTGGACGCGCGACGCCCTGCGGCCCATGCCCAAGGGCCATGTGATGGGCGTACCGGGCGACCCGGCGGCGCTCGGCGGAGTGCTCTCCCCGGAGGGCCTCGCGCGCATCGCGCAGGAGCGCGACCTCACCCCGACCACCGTCGGCGACGACGTCGCGGTCGGTGCGTACGTCGCCGACCGGCTGGGCCGCGAGGTCGTCGACCGGCTCGTGGAACCGCTGCTCGGCGGTGTGTACGCGGGCGACGCCTACCGGATCTCGATGCGCGCCGCCGTACCGCAGCTCTTCGAGGTGGTACGGGAGGGCGGCTCGCTGCTCGACGGTGTCCGGCGCATCCAGGAGCGGGCAGCGGTCCTGCAGCAGACCGGACCGGTCTTCCAGGGCATCGACGGCGGCATCGGCACCCTGCCGTACGCGGTCGCCGACGCCGTACGCGCTGCGGGCGGGGAGATCGTGACCGCCACCCCCGTCCTCGGCCTGACCCGTACCACCGACGGCTGGGACATCCGCACGGACAGCCGGGTGATCACCGCCGACGGCGTCGTGCTGGCCGCCCCCGCATGGTCCGCCTCCACCCTGCTCGCCGCCGAGTCCCCGGCCGCCTCCGCCGAGCTCGCCGGTGTCGAGTACGCGTCGATGGCGCTCGTCACCATGGCGTTCCGCCGCTCCGACGTGGCTGCCACCGGCGCACTCGAGGGGCGCTCCGGCTTCCTCGTACCGCCGGTCGACGGCCGCACCATCAAGGCCTCCACCTTCTCCACCCACAAGTGGAACTGGGTCGCCGATTCCGCCCCCGACCTGTTCGTCCTGCGCACCTCCGTCGGCCGGTACGGCGAGGAGGACCATCTGCACCGCGAGGACAGCGAGCTGGTCGACGTATCACTGCGCGATCTCGCCGAGGCGACCGGGCTGGCCGCGAAGCCCGTGGACACCGAGGTCACCCGGTGGATCGGCGGACTGCCCCAGTACCCGGTGGGTCACCTCTCCCGGGTCGCCCGGATCCGCGACGAGGTCGCCAAGCTGCCCGGCCTGCGGGTCTGCGGAGCGGTCTACGACGGGGTCGGCATCCCGGCGTGCATCGCGAGCGCCCACCGTGCCGCGGACGAGATCGCCCGCGACCTCACCGGCGGATCCGGGGAAGAGATCATCGCCACGTCGACCCTGGTTCAGGGCACACGGAGCGAGGCGGGACAATAGCCGTATGAGTGCGCCTGAGAAGATTCCCAACGCCGGCAAGAAGGCCAAGGACCTCAATGAGGTCATCCGCTACACGCTGTGGTCCGTCTTCAAGCTGCGCGATGTCCTGCCCGCGGACCGTACCGGTTACGCCGACGAGGTCCAGGAGCTGTTCGACCAGCTCGCGGCGAAGGACATCACCGTCCGCGGCACCTACGACCTCTCCGGTCTGCGCGCCGACGCCGACATCATGATCTGGTGGCACGCCGAGACCGCGGACGAGCTGCAGGAGGCGTACAACCTCTTCCGGCGCACGAAGCTGGGCCTGGCGCTGGAGCCGGTCTGGTCGAACATGGCGCTGCACCGCCCCGCCGAGTTCAACAAGTCGCACATCCCGGCGTTCCTGGCCGACGAGACGCCGCGCAACTACATCAGCGTCTACCCCTTCGTGCGCTCCTACGACTGGTACCTGCTGCCGGACGAGGACCGTCGCCGCATGCTCGCGGACCACGGCAAGATGGCCCGCGGCTACCCCGACGTCCGGGCCAACACCGTCGCCTCCTTCTCGCTCGGCGACTACGAGTGGGTCCTCGCCTTCGAGGCCGATGAGCTGCACCGCATCGTCGACCTGATGCGTCACCTGCGGGCCTCCGAGGCGCGGATGCACGTCCGCGAGGAGGTTCCGTTCTTCACGGGGCGCAGGAAGTCGGTTGCAGACCTGGTGGCCGGGCTCGCGTAGCGAGCGGGCTTCGACCACCCCAACCCGGAAGATCAGAAGGCGGGCACCGGCGCGTTCCGCGCCGCCCGCCGTTCCAGCGACACCGGGTTCGGCTCCGGGTTCGCCGCAGGCTCCCACCTGCGGCGACCCCGGAACCTACAGAGAAGTCAGCCCGAACCGGACGAGCAGCGAGACCACCGGGACGCCGCCGCCACTCAGGAACTGCTGCCACAACCGGACCCGCCACCGCAGCTGGAACCGCTGCTGCTGGAGCAACTGGAGCCGCTCGACCCGCCGCAGCCGGACCCCGAACCGCAGCTCGACCCCGAGCTGCAACCGCCACCTCCGCTGCTGCTGCCACCGTCATGGGAGCTTCCGCAACTGCCGTTGCCGGGGCCCGTACCGGCACACCACACCGCCGGTGCGACGAACATGCCGGAGGAGTCCGAGGACGAGGAGGACCGTGAGCCAGAGAGCAGCGGCCGCCCGGCCGGGCGCATCCGGGCCGCCGCCGACAGCTGAGCCTGCAGCGCGGGATCGGGGTGGGCCCGCAGTCCGCGCGTGGCCACCAGATGGGCCGGGTGCGGGTTGTACGCATGGGCGGTGCGGTACGCCTCGGCGGCCCGACGCCCCGCCTTGGTGACCCGCCCCCGGGCGACAACGGCGCAGACGAAGCCGATCGGGGAACCGACGAGCAGGGCCGGGAGCACCTTGAAGACGAACGGCACGGAGAAGCCCACGTCGGGCGAGACCTCGGCCATGACCTGCGTAGCCGTCACCACGAAGCTGACCGGAATGGCCAGCACACAGACCAGCCCCTGCGCGATGCCCCAGCGACACCACGTCCGTCTCGCGGCGGGCACGGCCAGCAGGCCGCGGGCCGCGAGCCCGTCGCCGATCTCCTGCACCGCGGGGTGCCGCATCACCGCATAGCGCAGGGTGTGCAGCGCGCCGCTGGGTGCCATGGCGTGTTCCTGGAGCACCGCGCGCTCCACCAAGTCACGGGCATCCACCTGCTGGACGGCGACGATGCCGGGACCACCGATGGCGAGCCGCCCGTCCGTCTGCATCGCGGTGAGCACGGTGTCCACCACCCTGCCCGGGCCACCGTTCAGAAAAGCGACTTCGAAGAGGTCGTGGACGGAGCCGCCGGACCCGCCACGGGCACGCGCCAGACCCACGATCAGGAGGACCGACGAGACCACGACGCCGAGATCCACCAGCACTGCGAGGGCGTTCATACCGGTCACCTTCCGGCCAGGGCCGCGCGGGCCGCTCGTATCAGCCGGGTGGAGCGGCGCGGCGGTCGGGCGGCGGCCCGGTCCTGCCACCAGTGGGTCAGCCGGCGCCGTGCCGCGTCGTCGGCGGGCTCGCCGGCGATCAGCAGCGCCTCGGCGAAGTCCAGCGCGTCGCGCCGGTAACCGGCGGACATGGGACGGGTTCTGGCGTACGCGAGGAAGGCGCCCCGGTAGCCGGCGCCCAGAATCTCCGGCAGCTCGGGTGCCACCTTGGCGACGACCCCGGCCCGCTTGGCGGCCAGGGCACGGCTCTGAATCCCGAGCCGGCGGTGGTCGAAGCCCTGCGGGGCGGGGGTGCCCTCGACGAGGGCGGAAAGCAGCGCGGTCTGGTCGACCGCGGCCCGGTCGCGCACGGATTCCAGGGACGGACCGGGGCTCCGGCCAGATCGCGACACGGAATTCCCGGCGTGCACGGACGCGTCGGCGCCCAGGGCGTGTTTCGGAAGCAGCGTCGTCCGCCCCCGGCCGGACGGGACTTTCGAAACACGCCCTGGGGCCAGCGTGGCGCGGATCGTGATCAGTTCGCCCGCCAGCTCCTCGGCCGACGGGAAGTCGTCGTCCCGTTCCAGGAGGACGCCGGGCGGGTCGACCCGCGAGCGCAGCTCGGCGAGGACGTCGAGCACGGGCTCGGTGACCGGGTGGGCGTGGGTGTCGTGCCAGACGCCGTCCTTCTCGACGCCGCCCGCCACATGTACGTACGCGATGGCCTCCACCGGCAGTTCGTCGAGCGCGGTGGCCGGGTCCTCACCGCGGTTGACGTGGTTGGTGTGCAGATTGGCGACATCGATCAGCAGCCGGACACCGGTGCGCTCGACCAGCTCCGCCAGGAACTGTCCCTCGGTCAGCTCCTCGTCGGGCCAGGAGATCAGCGCCGCGATGTTCTCCAGTGCCAGCGGCACCGGCAGCGAGTCCTGCGCGATCCGTACGTTCTCGCACAGCACGTCCAGCGCGTCCCAGGTCCGCGGCACGGGCAGCAGATGGCCCGCTTCCAGCCCCGGCGAAGCGGTGCGTGGCCCCCCGGCCCGTACGAACGCGATGTGCTCGGTGACCAGCGGCGTGCCGAGCAGCTCGGCCCTGGCCGCGAGATCCGCGAGCCGTCCGGTGTCGGGACGCTCGGCCCCGCCGAGGCCGAGCGAGACGCCGTGCGGGACGACGGTGACACCGCGCGCCCTGAGCCGCACCAGCGAATCGGGCAGATGGCCGGTGCAGATGTTCTCCGCGACCGCCTCCACCCAGTCGATCCCCGGCAGCGCCTCGACGGCGTCCGCGATCTCCGGCCGCCAGCCGATGCCGATTCCCAGCTTCATGCTCGTCCCCCTCCTCCACTCCGTGCAGGGCTGATAGCCCTGCCGGGTGGTGGTGAATCCGAAGAGGGGGACGTTCAGAGGTTGATTTGAGGTTCCCGGCCCGGGGCGGTCAGGGAATCGGCATCGTTGAGAGGTACGCATCGCCGCAGCGGGAGGTTCAACGGGCCCTGCGGGCACGGGGGAACGGCCTCGCCCCCGCTCAGCCGCGCAGCGCGGGGTGGTCGGCGACCACCGTGCACGACCCCGGAGCGATCTCGGTGAACCCGGCGTCGCGCACCACCGGAAGCCCGCTCACCGTGAGTACCTGCCAGCGGCTCGCCTCCGCGGTGGCGACCGACAGCGGGAAGCCCGCCTCGCGCCACGCCTTGCGCTCCGTCCCGGACAGCTCCCACCAGGCGAGCTGCGCACCGTGTCCGGCCTGCGCCATCGCCTTGCCCGCGGACATGTCCAGCTCCGGGTTCAGCCAGAGCACCGGGCCATCGGGATCGGGCGCGGCCGGCGGCTCGGGGTCGTCCAGATCAGTCCCCGACACCTGGAGCTTCGCCAGCTCCTTCGGCCAGCCGTCCAGAGGCACCGGAGGGAAGACCCGTACCTCGGCGCTCTCGCCCGTGACCGTGATGCCGGGCAGCGTGGAAGCCTTGCGCCACTCCGCGCCGCGCGCCCGCCGCACCACCTTGCGGATCCGGGCGTCCTGCCAGTCCCGCATCGCCCGCGCCCACTCGCCCTCGTCGGCCGACCGCTCGTCGGAGAGCATCTCGAGCACCGCGCGCGCGGCGGTCCGCAGCGCGTCGGTGCGGGCCGGAGGAGCCGTCTTCTCGATGTGCACGACCAGCGGCAGCACGTACTGCCGGGCCTCGTCCCGGCGCGTCCGCTCGGACCTGAACGGGCTGTCCGCCGCAGCGGAGCAGGGGGTGGCCGGGGGTACGGACAGGGATACGGGGGTGTCGTTGTCGCTCACTCGTCCCAGTCTGCCAGCCGCCCGAGAATCGTTTCTTGGTGAAATGAATCGCTCTGGGTGAGGATGCACCGCATGAAGAGCGATCTCTTTTCCAGCGAGAACATGGCGCAGCAGGCAACCGCCCCCGGGATGACCCTGCAGAACGCCAAATCCATCAAGTACGCCGTCAACGGCGAGATGCACGCCCGACAGGGATCGATGATCGCCTTCCGTGGTGATCTGCAGTTCGAGCACAAGAGCCAGGGCCTCGGCGGCCTGCTCAAGCGTGCCGTCACCGGCGAGGGGCTGCCGCTGATGGTGGTCCGCGGCCAGGGCGAGGCCTGGTTCGCGCACGAGGCGGCCAACTGCTTCATCGTGGACATGGAGCAGGGTGACGTCCTCACCATCAACGGCCGCAACGTGCTCTGTTTCGACGCCACGCTCTCCTACGAGATCAAGACCATGAAGGGCGCAGGCATGACCGGCGGCGGCCTCTTCAGCACCGTCTTCACCGGGTACGGCAAGCTCGGCCTGATGTGTGAGGGCCACCCCATAGTGATACCCGTCATGCCCCAGCAGCCGGTGTACGTCGACACGGACGCGGTGGTCGGCTGGAGTGCAAACCTGACCACTTCGCTGCACCGTTCGCAGAGCTTCGGCTCGATGATGCGCGGCGGGTCCGGAGAGGCCGTCCAACTGCGGCTGGACGGCGAGGGCTTCGTGATCGTACGACCCAGTGAGCTCAAGCCCGAGAAGGCGTCGGCCAACTGAACCCGAGCGGGGTGGGCCGTCGGTGCGCCTAACGGCGCGTTCGCATCAGGTCGGAGACCTTCACGAAGCGGTACCCGCGCTTGCGCAGCTCCGGGACCAGCCGGCGTACGGCCTCGTCCGTGACCGGAGCCGCGCTGCGGGTGCAGTGCATGACGACCACCGAGCCCGGCTTCACCCCGTCCAGCACCTGCTGCGCCACCGCGTCCGCATCCGTCGCGAACGCATCGCCGCTGACGACGTCCCACTGCACCGCCGTCACCTTCGCGGGTGCGAGGGCGCGCCGTGCCGCGTCGTCGTAGCAGCCGCCGGGGAAGCGGAAGTACGGCACCACATTGCGCACACCCGCCTTCCGGAACGCGGCGAAGGCCCGCTCCACATCGCCGCGCATCTCGTTCTTCGCCACGGTCGGCAGCCCGTAGCAGGGGGACTTGAAGGCGTAGTGGCTGTACGAGTGGTTGGCGACCTCGAAGAGCGGATCGGCGCCGATGGACCGGGCCTGCGCCGGGTACTCATCGGCCCACCGTCCCGTCATGAACACGGTCGCGGGCACCTTCAACCGGCGCAGCAGCGCGATCAGTTCGGGGTTGTCGAAGTGCTCGCCCGCAGCCGCGCGCGGCCCCTCGTCGGCCGTCATGTCGGCGTCGAAGGTCAGCGCCACCACCTTCTCGCCGGTCTTCGCCCCGCGTGCGAAGACCGGCGTCGGCGCGCCGGGAACCGGAGCCGAGGCGGGTGGCTGCTCCCTTGCGGTGGGGGCCGCGCTCACGGGCGGCGGTTTCGGGATCGCATGCGACGGGGCATGGCCGGCAACGGCCGTTCGCCCCGCGTCCGGGTGCCGGTCGGCAGGGGAGCCTGCGGGGCCTCCGCAGGCGGCGAGGCAGCCGAGAGCCGTACCCAGAACAGTCAGAGACGCAAGTTTGCGGGCTGAGTTGATCACTCAGGGAAGGTATCGGGATATCGCATTATCGGTCGCCCGTGGCGCTCCTTCGCATCGAAGTCGGTCTCGGATTCACTCGGGCCGATCAGCGCCACGGCCCCGTCACCGCGAACGTCGTCCCCGGCGTATAGCAGTTGACGAACATCGTCCCGCCGTCCGGAGCGAACGTGACCCCGGCGAACTCGCCCCACGCGGGCTCCTCGGGCGTCCCGATGTTCTGCCGCCCCCGCGCCATCGCGTACACCTCACCGCCCCGCGTCAGGCCGAACACATGCTGTGCGCCGTCGCCGTCCTCGCACACCATCAGCCCGCCGTCGGAAGCAAGGCAGATGTTGTCGGGGGACTCGCCGGGCAGCTGGACGTCCGTACCGGGACCGAAG
The DNA here is from genome assembly GCF_044328025.1 of Streptomyces sp. NPDC018000. Lineage (NCBI taxonomy): Bacteria > Bacillati > Actinomycetota > Actinomycetes > Kitasatosporales > Streptomycetaceae > Streptomyces > Streptomyces sp. NPDC018000. Next base: position 266,752 of record NZ_JBIRGM010000004.1, on the reverse strand, counting down.
ACGATCACCAGCGTGAGGCGGCGCCGCTTCGGCTCGTACCGCCACACCTGGCCGTAGTGGTCGGCCGCCGAACCCTGCGAGCTGCGCGCGAAACTGGAGACGAAGTAGACCGCGGACCCGCCCCAGTAGCAGCCCTCCAGCTTCTGCGCGTGGGTGATGCCCTTCGGGCCGAAGTCCTGGAACCGGATCGGAGTCACGGCCGCCTGCGGATCCGGTACGGGAACCCACTCGACGCCCTCGAAACTCGCACCGGTCTCCTGGACCGCGGAGAGATCGGGGACGCCAGGCACCCGCATGGCCTCCAGATGGCCGCCGGCCCGCAGCGAGCCCGTCCCGCCGAGTGGTTTCCTCGGCAGGAAGCGGTAGAAGAGCCCGAACGGCTTGTCGAACGCGTCTTCCGTCTCGTACACGATCCCGTTCTTCGGATCGATCGCGATCGCCTCGTGCTGAAAGCGGCCCATCGCGGTGAGCGGCACGGCCCCGGTGCGGTGCGGATCGGCGCCGTCCACCTCGAAGACGAAGCCGTGGTCCTTGGTGTAGCCGTTGGTGCCGGCCTTGTCCTCGGTCTCCTCACAGGTCAGCCAGGTGTTCCAAGGGGTGCGGCCGCCCGCGCAGTTGACCGCGGTACCGGCGATGGCGACGCGTTCGCCGAGGACGTTGTTGCGGCCGTCCAGCTCCAGGGCCGTACAGCCGCCCTTGCCCATCGGGTCGTAGGTGAGGCCCTCGACGGCCGGTACCGGGATTCTTCCGGTGGCGCGGTTCTCGTGATTGCGTACGAGACGGACGTGTCCGTGCCGGCCGGCGAAGGCGGCCATGCCGTCGTGGTTGCTGGGGACCTGGCCCTCGCCGGAGCGGAGCGGGTCGCCCTCCCGGGACAGGACCCGGTAGCGGAATCCCTTCGGGAGGTCGAGCAGCCCGTCCGGGTCGGGCACGAGCGGGCCGTAGCCGCTGTGTCCCCGGGCGGCGGCGGTACCCGCGAAGAGTTCGCAGAACGCCCCGGCGAAGGCGATCGAGGCAACGGCCGCGCCGCTGCCGGCCAGGACCTGTCGTCGTGTTGCGGACTGTCGTGCCGATGCTGATGACATGAGGCAACTCCCTGCTGGCGGACAGGAGATGTGACCCGCATGTGTGTACCACGCGTATCGTCGCGCGGGAACCATGCGGGTCACGAGCCTCATGCGTGTCACTGGCCCACAAAGACCCCCGTGGGGTCAGACCAGGGACGCGGTGAGCGTGATCGTCGTGCCCGTGAGTGCCTGGCTGACCGGGCAGTTCGCCTTGGCGCCCTCGGCGGCCTTGACGAAGCCCGCCTCGTCGAGACCCGGCACCTCGCCCTGGACGGTGAGGTGAATACCGGTGATGCCGGTACCGGCCTGGAAGGTGACATCGGCCTGGGTGTTCAGCCGGGTCGGCGGGGTGCCGGCGGCGGCCAGGCCGTGGGACAGCGCCATCGAGAAGCAACTGGAGTGTGCCGCCGCGATGAGCTCCTCGGGACTGGTCTTCCCGTTCGCCTTCTCCGTGCGGGACGGCCAGGAGACCTCGTAGTCCCCGATGCCGGAGGAGTCGAAGGTGACGACACCCTTGCCCTCGATCAGGTTGCCTTCCCAGACCGTGTGCGCCTGACGCGTGGTAGCCATGCTGGATCCCTTCAAACGGTGTGCGCGGTGATACGGGAGATACGAGGCGCCCGGGGCACCTCGGGCGTACCACCCGAACCTGCATCGGGTGGTGCGCCCCCGAACCTACTGCGCCACCAGACCCTTTGCGTCGCGTGCCAGCGCCGTCAGCCGGGAGATCGCCCGGAAGTACTTCTTCCGGTACCCGCCGTTCAGCATCTCCTCACTGAACAGCTTGTCGAACGGGACCCCGGAGGCGAGTACCGGAACCTCCCGGTCGTACAGCCGGTCGGCGAGGACGACGAGCCGCAGCGCGGTCGACTGGTCCGGCACCGGCTGGACCTCGGTGAGGCAGACGGCCCGCAGGCCGTCCGTCAGCGCGCCGTAGCGGCTCGGATGGACCCGGGCGAGATGGTCGAGGAGCGAGGGGAAGTCGTCCAGGCTGGCGCCCTCGGTGGTGTATGCGGCCTTGGTGACCTGCTCGCCGGAGTACGGCGCGGGGGCCTCGGGCAGCCCGCGGTGGCGGTAGTCCTCGCCGTCGATCCGCAGCGGACGGAAGTGCGAGGACAGTCCCTGGATCTCCCGCAGGAAGTCGGCGGCGGCGAACCGGCCCTCACCGAGCTTGCCGGGCAGCGTGTTGGAGGTGGCGGCGAGCGCGACCCCGGCCTCGACCAGCCGGCTGAGCAGCGACGACACCAGTACCGTGTCACCCGGGTCGTCCAGCTCGAATTCATCGATGCACAGGAGCCGGTGCCCGCTCAGTGTCTGCACGGTCTGCTGGAAGCCCAGCGCACCGACCAGGTTCGTCAGCTCCACGAAGGTGCCGAATGCCTTCAGCGACGGCGCGGCGGGCGTGGCGTGCCAGAGGGAGGCCAGCAGGTGCGTCTTGCCGACGCCGTAGCCGCCGTCGAGATAGACCCCGAGGGGTGCCGCGGGCGCCGCCGGCTTCTTGCTGAACCGCCCACCCGTCGCCCGCCACCACCCCTCCAAGGAAGCGCTTCGCGCGCTCCTGTTCTTGCCGGAGCCGGTGGCATGTGCCCCGCCGAGCCCGGCCGCGAAGCCGCTCAGGACCTTGACCGCCTCGAACTGGCTCGGCTGGCGGGGGTCCGGGACATACGTATCGAAGCGTACGGAGTCGAAGCGGGGCGGCGGCACCATCTCGGCGACCAGGCGGTCGGCGGGGACGTGCGGCTCAAGGGCGCACAGGGACAGCGGGGCCGTTTCGGCTATGGGGCTCTGCCCCGGCACGGCGGTGGAGGACGACACAACCGTCAACCTTACGACCTCGCCCACGATTGTCAGCAGCGTCGCGGCGTCTGGGACCGCACCCCATTTGCCCTTCTGCCCCGAGCGCCGTGCCAGACTGCAGAACATGCGACGCCTCTTCCCTGTGACCGATCTGACACCGGCTGATAACGAGGGGGAGTGGAGCCTGGACCGTCTGGCCGATGCCTACGCGTACCCCGAGCAGGAGGGCCCCTGGCTGCGCGCCAACATGGTTTCGACGCTCGACGGCGCCGCACAGCACGACGGGCGCTCGCAGCCGATCTCCTGCAAGAGCGACATGCGGATCTTCGGTACCCTGCGCGGTCTGGCAGATGTGGTCGTGGCGGGGGCGGAGACCGTACGGCTGGAGGGCTACCGGCCCGCCAGGGCCCGCGAGGCCTTCGCTGCCCGCCGGGCCGCGGCCGGGCAGGGGCCCGCACCGGCGATCGCCGTGGTGAGCGGCAGCCTGGACCTGGACTTCTCGTTGCCGCTCTTCGTCTCGCCCCTCGTCCCGACCCTTGTGCTGACCGGCGCCGGAGCCCCTGCGGACCGGATCGAGGCGGCGCGGAAGGCGGGCGCCGAGGTGGTGATCGCGGGGGAGGGCTCCGGGGCGGACCCCGCCAGGGCCGTACGGGAGCTGGCGGACCGTGGGCTCAAGCGGCTGCTGACCGAGGGCGGACCCAGGATGCTGGGCCAGTTCGTGGCGGCCGGGGTGCTGGACGAGCTCTGTCTGACGCTCTCGCCGATGCTGACCGCCGGAGACGCGCAGCGGATCGCCGGGGGCCCCTCGGTGGCCGTGCCGGAACGATTCGCCCTGACATCGGTGCTGGAAGAGGCCGGGTTCCTCTTCACCCGATACCGTCGGATCTGACATTCGGCGGAATTTGCCGTTCCGGTTAGCTTCCGGTGGGCACAATCACTCTCGCCGGGCCCCGTGCGAGCACGGGGAAGGATCGTTTCAGCAGGGGCCGGTGACGGTCACTGAAGCAGAAGGGCGCCTGTGGTGTTCACCAGCGTTTTGATGATCGAGAAGGCCCTCACTTCCGAGGACGTCGAGTTCGTCACCACCCTGCACGGGGAGGAGCAGACCTCTTTCGTCGTGCTCATGCAGCCGCGCGGTGATCAGGCCGATGTGCTGTTGCGGGCCATTGACGACCTGGCGATGGGTGAACTGAAGGAAGCGGCCCGGGAGGGTGAGGAGCCGGAGGGCAATAATGCCCGGCAGCCCGCCGAACTGGCGCTCGAAGTGTCACTCGAGGCTCTGCGGCAGGCAGGTTCCGAAGCGGTCGGACAGGTGATCGAGGAACACCCGCTGGACAAGCTGAGGGCCGTGGTCGACGACGCGGGGGCTGATGAGGTCATCGTGCTCACCGCGCCGCACTACGTGGAAGAGTTCTTCCACCGGGACTGGGCTTCCAGGGCCCGGCACAAGGTCGGCGTACCGGTGCTCAAGCTCTTCGCGCACAGCGAATAGGCTGGGCGGGTACTGGTTTCGACTTCTGGGGAGACACACGCATGGCACCCGGTATTCCTGCCGCCATGGAACGGCCGCACTTCATCGGCATCGGCGGCGCCGGAATGTCGGGCATCGCGAAGATCCTCGCCCGGCGCGGCGCGAAGGTCGCGGGCAGTGACGCCAAGGAATCGGCAACGGCCGAGGCGTTGAGGGCCCTGGGAGCGACCGTCCACATCGGACATGCCGCCGGACATCTGGCGGACGACGCCTCGTGCGTGGTCGTCTCCAGCGCCATCCGCCCCGACAACCCGGAGCTGGTGCGCGCCGCCGAGCTGTCGATCCCTGTCGTGCACCGCTCCGACGCGCTCGCCTCCCTGATGGGTGGCCTGCGCGCGATCGCGGTGGCCGGTACGCACGGCAAGACGACCACCACATCGATGCTGGCCGTCGCCCTGTCCGAACTGAACCTCGACCCCTCGTACGCCATCGGCGGCGACCTCGCGGGCCCCGGCACCAACGCCGCACACGGCGAGGGCACGATCTTCGTCGCCGAGGCGGACGAGAGCGACCGCAGCTTCCAGAAGTACGACCCCGAGGTCGCGATCGTCCTCAACGTCGAACTGGACCACCACGCGAACTACGCCTCGATGGACGAGATCTACGAATCCTTCGAGACGTTCGCCGGCAAGATCGTCCCCGACGGAACCCTGGTGATCGCCGCCGACCAGCCCGGCGCCGTCGAGCTGGCCAAGCGGGTGCGCGCCCTGTCGTCGGTGAAGGTCGTCACCTACGGCGAGTCCGAGACCGCCGACGTACGCGTCCACAAGGTCACCCCGCGCGGTCTGACCAGCGAGGTCACGGTCCTCCTGAACGGGAAGTACCTCGCGTTCACGGTCTCCGTGCCCGGCCGCCACTACGCCCACAACGCGGTCGCGGCCCTCGCCGCCGGTGTCGCCCTCGGTATCCCGGCCCACGATCTGGCCTCGGCCCTCGGCAAGTACACCGGGGTCAAGCGCCGCCTCCAGCTCAAGGGCGAGGCGGCCGGGGTGCAGGTCATCGACTCGTACGCACACCATCCCACCGAGATGACCGCGGACCTCGAAGCGATGCGCGGCGCCGCATCCGACACCCGCCTCCTGGTCGTCTTCCAGCCCCACCTGTTCTCGCGCACCCAGGAGCTCGGCGCCGAGATGGGCCAGGCCCTCGCGCTGGCCGACGCCTCCGTGGTCCTGGACATCTACCCGGCCCGCGAGGACCCGATCCCCGGCATCACCAGCGAACTGATCATCGATGCCGCGAGGTCAGCGGGCGCAGATGTCACCGCGGTCCACGACAAGGCGGCGGTCCCCGAGGTCATCGCGGGAATGGCGAAGCCCGGCGACCTCGTTCTCACCATGGGAGCGGGCGACGTCACGGACCTCGGCCCGCAGATCCTGGACCACCTGTCGAGCTGAGGGAGCGACGTGCCGTACGACATCGAGAAGCCGGACGAGCAGTGGCGGGCGGAGCTGACCCCCGCCGAGTACGCGGTCCTGCGCCAAGCCGGCACCGAACCCGCCTTCGTCGGCGAGTACACCGAGACCAAGACCACAGGCGTCTACTCCTGCCGCGCCTGTGACGCGGAACTGTTCCGCTCCGACACCAAATTCGAGTCGCACTGCGGCTGGCCGTCCTTCTACGACCCGAAGGACACGGACGCGGTCGAACTGATCCAGGACCGCAGCCACGGCATGGTCCGCACCGAGGTCCGCTGCGCCCGGTGCGGTTCGCACCTCGGCCATGTCTTCGAGGGCGAGGGCTACCCCACCCCGACGGACCAGCGGTACTGCATCAACTCGATCTCGCTGCGGCTGACACCCGACGAGGGCTGACGGCGGAGCGGCCGGGGGCCGAGGGGCGCGACTGAGCGAGGGCCGGCGCCGGGCGTGCGTCAGCCCTCGTTCTCGTCCTCGGGGTTCTCCGGTCGCAGCAGCGGGTGGGCGACCCCCGGGAAGACCCGGGCCCGCACGACCGGCTCCGCCGACCCGCCGCGGACGGCCGTCTCGGCGACGCCCCACGGCCGACCGGGCAGCACCACGGTCAGGATGTACGAGGACGCGCAGCCCATGCAGTCGTAACGGTCCGCCCAGGTCTCCACGTCCGTGACACTGCCGGGGTAGCGCGCCACATGCCGGTGCAACGCGTGACAGCGCTCGCACCTCTCGCCGGGCTCGCACGTACCACCGCAGGGGCACGGAACGTCGAGCGAGTCGGCGGGACGCCAGCGCTGGGTGAGGACGGCCTCACGCGTGGCGCCCATGTCCTTCATCGCCTTCAGATTGCGGGCGGCGACGTTGTACGACTCCCCGGTCGCGGCCATCCGTTCCCGGATGACGTCCTTGCGTCCGCGGTTCGTCGTCATCTGTTCCTCCTGGGGATGTCACGCAGCCCGCCAGGAGCACACGAGATCGATATGTCACACCGTACCGGTCGCCCCGGGCGGGTCATGACATCCCGGGTTCCCGGCGAGACTCCTGCCCCACCACCGCCGCACCCGTGCCGTCGGCCTGCTGCCAAGCCGTCTGCCGAAGCCGCCCGGACGGTTCCACGCCCGGAACGCCTCCACCGTGCGGCTGCCGCCCGTACGCCCGGCGGCCTCCACCGGTTCGGCCCGGCGCGCGGCAAGGATCCCGTCCAGTGCTCCACCATCACGCCAATGGCCTACACACCGCCGGCCCCTTTGGTCGTTGGTCGTCTTCGGATTGATGAATCCCCCGTGGGCGCCGCGATGCGGGCCCAAGGGTCTTTCTGGCTACAGGAGTTGCTCGGATGAATCTCAAGACTCTCTCCGCGACCGCCGCCGTTCTGGCGCTGGCCGGTCTCACCGGTACGTCCACGGCCAACGCGGTGCCCGGCACGGTCTCCGGTGACGGCGGCAACCGCATCGGCACCCTGCGCGCCAACGGTGACGCGTACGTGAAGGAGGGTGGCCTCAGCGCCACTTGGGTCAAGGAGCGCGACAACGTCAAGCAGGTCGCCCTGTCGGGCAACCGCATCGGCGTCCTCACGGGTGACGGCGTCGCCTGGGTGAAGGAGGGCGGCCTCAGCGCGACATGGGTTCGCGAGTCAGACGACGTCAAGCAGATCGCCCTGTCCGGCGACCGCATCGGCGTCCTCAAGGACAACGGCGACGCGTACGTGAAGGAGGGCGGCCTCAGCGCCACCTGGGTCAAGGAGGCTGACAACGTCAAGGAACTGGAACTGTCCCGAAACCGCATCGGTGTCGTGAAGGGCAACGGTGACGCGTACGTGAAGGAGGGTGGCCTCAGCGCCACCTGGGTCAAGGAGCGCGACAACGTCATCGGCATCGACCTGTCGGGCAACCGCATCGGCGTCCTCACGGGTGACGGCGTGGCGTGGGTGAAGGAGGGGGGCCTCAGCGCGACGTGGGTCCGGGAGTCCGACGACGTCATCCAGCTCGAACTCTCGGGCAACCGCATCGGCGTCCTGAAGGACAGCGGTGACGCGTACGTGAAGGAGGGCGGTCTCAGCGCCACGTGGGTCCACGAGTACACCCACACCATTCAGATCGCCCTGTCCGGCAAGCGCATCGGCGTCCTCAAGGGCGACGGTGACGCCCGGGTCAAGGAAGGCGGCCTGAGCGCGACGTGGGTCCTGGAGGCCAACAACGTCACGGAGCTGGCGCTGTCCTGACACTTGATGCCTGACGCGTGATACCCGCCGCGCCGCGCCCCGGAGTTGATCCGGTGCGCGGCGCGGTGTCATGCCGGTTTCGCTTCTGGTCAGCCGTTCACGGCGTACGCGACGAAGCCGGTCCAGGCGGCGGGGGAGAGGGCGAGCTGGGGGCCCTGCTCGACCTTGGAGTCCCGGACGTGGACGGTGGTGGGGCAGGTGGCTACTTCTACGCAGTCGTCTCCGGAACCGCCGCTGTAGGTGGATTTGTGCCAGGAGTGGGCGACTTCTACGCAGGAGTCGCCTGAGGGGCTGCTGTAGCTGCTCTTGAACCAGGCCAGATCTGTGGTGCTCATACCGCTCCTCGCATCCGCTGCAACAGGCTCACGGAGTCTTCGAGGGAGTGAGCCTGTGAACGCATCCTGGCATACCGCATCTGGAGCGTGCTGACCACTGTTGGGTCGGCGTGGAAGTGACCACTCTCTTGACCCTCGCCGTAAGCGAACCACTTGTGGTCGGGCGTCTCCAGTAGCCGCATAGGGCCGTCGAGCCCTGCATGGCTCTCCCGAACCTGAGGCATGATCTGTACCTCGATGTTCCGGAGCTGGGCCAGCCGGAGAACGTGATCGATGAGGTTCCGCGTGACCTCCGCACCGCCTGTTCGGCGCAGGAACAGGTGCTCTTCGAGGATGAAGCTGTACGCAGTGTTCGGCCGTTCTGTCAGTAGTCGCTGTCGGTCGAGTCGAGCCGTGAGCTGCGCCTCGATCTGCTCGTCCCCCAGGGGCGGAAGCTGATTTACGAACAGTGCCCGCGCGTACGCCTCCGTCTGCAACAGCCCAGGAATCAACCGGCACTCGTAGGTGTACAGGCTCAGCGCCTCAGCCTCCAACTGCGCCCACTGCCGGAACCAACTGGCCAACCCCGGCCGCCGTGACAGATGCTTCGCCGCAGCTTTGATGACCCCGAACGCGTCCAGCACCTCTTCCGCCCGCTCCACGAAAGCGAGTGGCGGAAACCGTCTCCCTTGCTCGATCGAGGCGACCGTCGGCACCGAGTACCGCACCTTCGGGGCGAACTGTTCCTGTGTCAGCAGCGCTCGTTTACGGAAGGTCTTGACGACCTCCCCGAACGCCTTCAGGCTGTCCGAGGGCTCCGGCTCCCCGTTCACGCCCGTCGCTCCGCCCGTTCCGCCGATGCCGTCCGTCATGTCCGGCTACCTCCTGTGCCCTGCGCCTGTCCAGGTCCGCAACTCACCCATGGTCACGGACGGTTACACGTACCGTCCACCCTCCGCACCCGTACGCTGACTCAGCGTACGAGTCGCTGAGCTGGTCCGATGGGTGTTCCGGCCGCAACGGTGGGCGCATGGAAGCACTCGTCAACCCCCAACCTCCGTTCACCGTACGTGTGTTCGCGCAACGCTTCAGCTCGACTCCACGAGGAGCGAGGCTCGCCCGTCATCTCGCACTGCACGTGCTGCACGACTGGGGCATCCCGTACCGCAGTGACGCATCGGAGGCGGCGGCGCTGATCGTCGCCGAGCTGGCCACGAACGCGGCAACGCACGGCCGGGTGCCGGGCCGTGACTTCGAGTTGCAGCTCACCCACGCACCGGGTGATACGGATCTGCTCGGCGTCCTGCGGATCGAGGTCAGCGATACGCGGGGCGAGCGGCGCCCACCGGGGCCGGGGGAGCTTGTGGCGCCGCCGCCCGGTTCCGGCTGCGGGCACGGGCTGATGCTGGTGGAGGCGCTGGCCGACCGGTGGGCGGTGCTGGACCGCGTACCGCCGGGGAAGACGGTCCGCGCCGAACTGGACCTGCTGTACTGATCGCGGTGACCGCCGCCACCAGCCCGTTCTGCTTGTTGTGGCGATCGAAAATGGGGCACTCTGGGCACATGACCGCCGAGCCTGCCGACTACAGCCGAGGCATCGACCCCGAACGTGCCCTGAAGTACGCCGTCCAGAACATCCGAGGCGATCGTGCTCAGATCGTCGAAGGGATCATCGAGCCCGTGTCGCCCACCTGGGATCACGAGGCCACGGCCGAGGCGATCCGCGACCAGATCAAGCCGCGCGCCCGTGAACTGGGGTGCGTCACCGGTTCAGGGAACCTGGATCTGCCCGGTTCGTCGAACTGGTACGTACCGGACATCGCTGTTGTGCCGGCCGTGGACGCGAAGGGCGCGGGTGCGTTGCTGCCCGATCAGACGTTGCTCGTGGTCGAGGTGACCAGTGAGTCCAACGCGGGGACGGACCGGGTGGTGAAGCGACGACGGTATGCCGAGTACGGGGCGCCGCTGTATCTGCTGGTCGACCGGGTGGAACGGAGCATCACTCTGTTCGCCGATCCAGGAAAGCTGGGGTACACGCGGGTGGACGGGCCGCACCCGTTCGGGGCCGTGCTTCATCTTCCGGGACCATTCGATCTGGACCTGGACACGGGCGAGTTGTGAGTGCGGGGGGAGCGGCTCCGTCCCAGGAATGCGGGATCGTTGATCGATCCGGGAATTCCGTAGCCGCCGAAACCGCTGGAAAGGTGTGCCATGCCCGCCCTGACAAGTGCTGAGGCACGGGAGAGATTCGCCGCGGCGCGCATCGCCCGCCTTGCGACGACCGACACGGCGGCCCACCCGCACCTGGTGCCGGTGGTGTTCGCCTTGGACGGCGATGCGGTGGTGCTGGCCGTGGACCACAAGCCGAAGCGGACGACGCGGCTGAAACGCCTGGCCAACATCGCCGCCAACCCGTCGGTCTGCCTGCTGGCCGACCACTACGAGGACGACTGGGACCGCTTGTGGTGGGTCCGGGCCGATGGTGAAGCCCGTGTGCTCCCGCCGCCGGACCGGTCAGCCGAGGCAGCCCGCTGCGTCAGCCTGCTCGCGGCGAAGTACCCGCAGTACGCCGACCGGCCCCCCGACGGACCGGTGGTCGAGGTCGGGGTCCTGCGCTGGAGCGGCTGGCGCGCTTCGTGACAGTACGTCCGCAGACAGCAACCTCCGTCGGCTCGTTGGCATGCCGCACCGTCGATGACCTGGTCAGGCCGCATCAGGCGGAGTCGCGGCTCCGCGTCAACCGGCGCAGCCGGCCCCTCCCTCGGAGATCAGCCTTCAACGCGGATCAGGTAGGGACTCATGTCGTCATCGGCATCGCCAGCCTGAAAGCCCGCGGATCCGAGAATTGCGATCAACGTCGCGTACATGTGCTCGGTCACAAAGCTGAAATACCGGAACGCCGATGACTGGATCTCGCCCTTCTGCGCACTCTCCGCTGCAGCGCGATTCAGGGACGGATTGATCAGCCACTGGACGAAGACTCCTCCCCTGGAGTCATCTGCCGGGTCCACCCAGACCAGCGCGCCCTCCGCGGCAGACGCCCGGTTTACGTCCTGATGCACGGTGAACCCAGCCATCGCCAACGCTTCGGCCACCCCACCGGCCAGATCGTTCCGTTGAGCGATCTCCGCCTCGCTCGCCTTTTTGATTTCGAACATCACTACCTGCTGTCATTTCGCCATGAGGTGAGGAGAAGGGGTGGGTGACCCATCGGGTCACCCACCCCATTGCGTCTTACAGGGCTAGCCGGCCGAGATCAGGAGCTAGGGGCGCCCTTGGGCCTGGATCAGACCCGCCAGAATCTTCTCGAATGACTTGTTCATCAATCCATTCGATCCCCACTGCACGGACCACGTGATCTCCGTGCCCTCCTTGAGGAGGTTCTCCAGATTCGGTGTACTGACGTCTGCTGCGAGGGGTGGGCGGGACGTGCGTCCCGCCCACCCCTCGTAACGTCAGTCCCTCTGAAGGCCCTGGTCGACTGCACCTTCCGGGTAGCCGAGACGTTCGCCGAGCGCCACCAGCGCTGCCCGGCACGGGCCGTCTAGCGGCAGCGCGTGGCGTTTGACCGCGCGCAGGAAGAGCCGGAAACCGAGGTCGGCACACGCCCCGGTGATCACCTGCTCCAGCGTTGGTACCAGGGGGGCGGGCAGCGGCAGCGGGTTGAACACCTCTCCTTCCTCGTGCGCCCGCGTCAGCGCGGCGGCCACCGCAGCCGTCGCCCTGTGCACCGCGGCGCACAGCGACTCGTCTGTCACGGGGTCGGCCGGGGGCGGGGTGAAGCCGGGGTCACGGTGGGATTCCGCCGCGAGCCAGGCCGATTCGATCCGCTCCAGCCACTCCCGCGCTCCGACCTGCTGCTTGGCCGGGTCGAACGCGTGGTCGGTTGAGCCGACCCAGGCCGTGCGGATCGTGTCGTCCGCCAGGCCGGAGTCCAGTAGCCGCCGTACGTCACGGCCCAGCTGCAGGGACGCCGGGTGGCCGAGCTCCCGGACCGACCGTTCGGTGATCAGGAGCATGGCCGAGACCGGCCCCCGCTCGATGAGGCAGTCCATCTCCGCAGGAGGCAGGTCCGCCAGCTCATCGCACTGCTCGGAGAGCCAGGTGAGGCCGGTCTCGTATGTCATGTTTACTCCGGGTAGGCGGTGTAGACGACCCAGGTCTTGGGCTTCATATGCCCCTTGGCGAACTTCAGCTGGATTACCACCGTGTTGCCGACGGCCTCGCCTGCCGAGCTGCCGCCTTTCACCCACTTCGTACCGAGCGAGGCGCCGTGCCCGGTGACCTGCAAGCGGATGGGCAGCAGGTCCTTTCTCGGGTCGAAGCCGATGCCCTTGCCGGCCCGCTGGGCCTGCCTGAGGCGCCAGGCCTCCAGCTTGTCCCCGTTGCCGGGCAGCTTGATCCAGTCTGCCATGGCCTGGTCGACCGCCGCGACGGCGATGTCCTTGCTGGCCCACTGCGTGGCCACGCCGTCCTTGGCCAGTTTGTCGGCCAGCTTCTGGGGGCTGAGGTCCACATGGTCCTCGAGGGTGTGCGCACCCTCGAGGCCCTCGTCGGCGAGGATGTTGGTGCAGTTGTGCACCAAGACGTCGCGGGAACGCTGCCCGGCGGTGCCGACGTAGAACGAGTGGAACCCGTCGACCGTGAGGTCGAACACCTCACGGGGCGCCAGGCTGGCGCGGTCCCGCAGGCCCTGCACCCGGTGCCGGATTCCGTCGGGGGTGCGCAGGCGGTCGCCCACCCGCAGGTCCGAGACCAGCGTCCAGCCGCGCTCCGCGACGTAGAACCGGTGACCGGCCGTGCTGGTCAGGACTCCGCCGCTGACGGTGATGTCCACCAGCCGCGTGGTGTCGTGGCTGAAGGTCGCGGTCACCGGCTGGGCCGCGGACTGCCCGCTCTGCGGATCGGTGGCCAGCACCGTCTCACCGACGTGCACGTCGCGGATCGCCTTGTGGGAGCCGTCCGCCATGAGTACCTGGGTGCCTCCGGGGAAACTGTTCCGGATGCAGGTGGTAACCAAGTCCTCGTACGTGTCGACAGTGTTCTCGATCTTGGCGAGGGTCGCCGGGGCGACGTCCAGTGCCTTCAGCGCGTTGAACGCCTCCCGCACCCCGGTGCCCGTGCGCATGGCGGTCTTCAGGGCGTTGAGCCCCTCGACGACCTTGCCCAGCGCCTTACCCGGGATGAAGTTGGACGCCGCCCAGGCGCAGCCGGACACACTGCCGTGCCAGCAGTCCAGGAAGTCCTGGACCAGGATCTGCTTGCCGATCTCGAGATAGGTCTTGAGCAAGCCCTGCAGGATCTCCAACTGAGTGAATGTCTTGGTGATGTCCTTCTTCAGGCCGGTGAAGGGCTCTGAACCCAGGTGCACCGTGTCCACCGAGGGGCAGCCCGACTGGGTCGCCGGCACGTTGGAGTTGGTGCACAGGTAGTAGTCGACCTTGACGTCGAAGGTGTAGGTGAAGGTGACCGTGCAGCTCGTGCCGAGGCCGGGCGGCAGCTCGCACGGCTGGTGCTGCCTGACATCCGTGACCTTGACGCTGTCCTCGTCCACGACGAAGAACGTGCCGCCGCCGAAGCTGGTGCCGGCGCCGTCGCTGACCGTCTGGTTGGCGGCCTTGCGTTCGGCGGACTCGGCTGCCTGCTGTGCTGATTCGGCGTACGCCTGGGCGTCCTTGGCGGCTTCCTCCGCCGCCGTCGCGGCGGCGTCGGCCCGCTCGGCGGCGGCCCTGGCCTGGCTGGCGGACTCTTCCGCCTGGGTGGCGGCCGCGCGAGCGGCGGCGGCGTCGAGGGCGGCGGCGTCGGCGGAGGTGCGGGCGGCTTCGGCGTAGCCTTCGGCGCGGCCCGCGGCCTGGTCGGCGGCAGCCGCGTCGGCCGCGGCCTGCTGGCCGTACTCGATGGTGCGGGCCAGCGACTGCTGCGCCTTCGCCGCGGCGGTCGCCGCTGCGGCCGCGTAGGTCAGTGCCTCCTTCGAGTAGCCGCGGGCGTCCGCGGCGTGCTTGGCGGCGTTCGCCGCGTGCTGGTAGGCGGCCTTGGCGTCGCCCTGTGCCTGGTCGGCGATGACCTGGGCGGCAGCCGCTTCCTCGGCCGCGTTGGTGGCGTGGGCGTCCGCGACGGCCTTCTGCTGCTCGGCGATGGTCTTCGCCGCCTGGCCGGACAGGACCACCAGAGAGGCGGCCGAGTCCTTGGTGACGTATGGCGAGCCGAGCTGGATCGCGTCGTTCGCGGGAGCCGCGACCTGCGCGGCCGAGTTCCCGGCGTCCACTGCGGCCTGCGCGGTGACATAGGCGAATCCCGCCGCCTTCGCCGAGGCGGCGGTGGCCTTGTCGGCCTCGGCCTTGGCCGCGTCCGCCTCGGCCTTGGCCGTCTTCGCCTGCGCCTCGGCCTCGTTGGCTGCCTTGACCGACAACGCGGCCTCGGCCGAGGCGTGCTCGGAGGCGTCGATGGCGTCGGCAGCGGCGCTGGTCGCGGTGCGCACCGCGGCGTCCGCCCGCAGCTTCGCCGCCTGCGCCTCGTCAGCGGCTGCCCGGGAGCGCTTGGCGGCGGCCTCCGCGCGGGTCGCTGCCGCGTCCGCGTCCGCTGCCGCCTGGGTGGCCGCGTCGGCCGCGGTACGAGACCGGCCGGCAGCCGCCTCGGCGTCGTCCGCGTGCCGGTCGGCCTCATTGGCCGCCGCCCGCGCGGCGTCCGCCGCATCCCCCGCTTCCAGAGATTCGGCGTAGGCCTCTTTGGCGTCGGCCTTGGCGCGCGCCGCGTCCGCCTTCTGCTCGGCGTCCCACGCGTCGTCGCGCAGTTCCCTGGCACGATCCCGGGCGGTCTCGGCGTCCTTCTTCCGGGCGACCGCTGTCGCCTCCGACGTCTCGGCCCTGCCCTTGGCGGCCTCGGCGTTGGCCGCTTCGGCTTCTGCGGTCTGCCGGTGCTGGGCCGCCTCCGACTTCTTGAGGTCGGCGGTCTCCTTCTCCTTCTTCGCCGTGGCCTCTTCGGCCTCGGCCTTCAGCCGCTTGGCGTGCGCGTCGGCCGCCGCCGCCTTGGCGTCCGCCTCCGCGACCAGGGACTCGGCGAGCTTGGCCTCGGCCAGCTCCTTGTCCTTCTTGGCGTTGTCACGGTGCAGCTTGGCCGCGTCCGCGGCCGCCTTGGCCTGCAGTTCGGCCCGGTAGGCCGCCTGCTTGCGGAACTCCGCCTTGGACTGCGCGGCCTGCGCCAGCGCCCGCTGGGCGATCGTGGCGCTGTCCGCGGCCGCCGCCCGGGTGGCCGCCTCGGCGGTCTCGCCGGCCTTCACCAGCGCCGCGACCGCGGCCGCAGCGCCCTGCGTGACCTGCGCCTTCTGCTGGCCTACCAGCAGACCACGGCCCCGCGGCGCCCCGTTGGCGTCCGCGATCGCGTACGCCGCCTGTTCGGCGGTGGCGCTGGCGGTCTGGGCGGCCGTCGCGGCCGTCGCCTGGTGCTTGAGCTCGGCCAGCTCGGCCTGCGCTCCTGCGCGCGCGGCGCTCAGCCGCTGCGACGCCTTGGTGAACTCCGTCGACGGCGGAACGCTGCCGTTGTGCTCGGAGACCTTGAACAGCACCTTCTGCGTGGCAGCGTCGCTGCAGGCGGCCGCGAGCACCTCCTGTCCGGCGTTGTACACGGGGGTCAGGCACTTGTTCGCCCCCAGATTCTGCAGGGCGGCTTCGGCCCGGACGCTGAACTTCCACACCTGCATGGGCGTGCCGTTGCAGGTCCAGATCTGGAGTTTCGTCTGATTGGTGGCGACGTCGAGGCACTTCTGCGAGTTCACGTTCTGCAGGCTGTAGCCCTCGCCGTATTCCCCGTTGATCCTCCACTGCTGGGCGGCCGCCGTGGAGCAGGCGACGACCTCGACAGCCGTGCCGTTCGCGGTGCCGGAACCCTGCACGCCCAGGCACTTGCCGGTCGCGCCCGGGAAAGTCGCACCCAAGATCTTGACGGCCATCGGGGAGGTGCCGATCCAACCGATGCCGCCCGAGGACCAGTAGTCCTGCCAGCGGGTGATGTGGTCGGCGACCCACGAGTGGCCGAGCATCTTACCCATCGACTCGGAGCCCACGGTCAGCGCCTGGACGGCGTTCTTGTTCGCGGTCAGGATGTCGTTGCGCTTGGCGGCCTGCGAGCCGATCTCCTGCTGCCACTCCGCCCCGGCGGTCGCGGAGACCTCGGCCAGAACCTTCTCCGGGTCCATCGGATCACGCCACGCACAGGCGGCGAACCGGGACTTGAGGTCCTCGACCGCGACCCGGTGCTCGGCGGTACCCGGCACCGGCGCCTTGTTAGGGAAGCCGCCCGAGCTCAGGAACATGCGGGCGTTGTCCGCGCCCGTCGGCTCCAGGCTCCAGTCCGTCAGGCGCTCGTAGGCGTCCCGCAGGGCGACCTGTCGGTTCCAGTCCGGCAGGGACGGATTGGGGTCGCTGCCGTACAGCGGCTGCCCCAGAGCCTTGACCGCCGCAACGGTCTCCGCGTCGGCCGGCGGAGTTGCGTCCTCGTAGAAGTCGCTCTCGTCCTTCCAGAACCGGTCGGCGATCCACGCCGTGAGGCCGGTCTGGGAGTGGAAGTCCTCACCGTCGTCACCGCTGGTCCCGGGCGGCCACTCGAAGTCGGCGACAGAACCGAAGCCGCCCGGCGTCTCGAGCCCGTATATCTTCCAGCTGTCGTGGAGCGCGTCGAGCCGGTCCAGCTCAGCAAGTGCGGCATCCTGGTCCGACTTGTACGCGGTGGCGAGCGGCGTGTCCTCCCAGTAGTCCCGGTTCGCCAGCTCCCGCAGCCGCTCCGGGCTCTGATTGAGCCCGTCCTTCGCGGTGGCGGCCATGGCCGGCCCGCCCAGCCGCAGTACGTCGCTCATCAGGCACTGGTCCTGCCGCAACTGCTCGGCGGCGGTGTCCTCGTACCAGTCGTAGTCGGCGGCCAACTCGGTCTGCGGTGCCGTGTACCCGTCGCTCACACCCACCCCGGCCAGCAGGGCCATGGCAAGCAACGGCGGGAGCAGACGGCCGGTCAAGCGGGAGAGTCGAAGCAGGGGTCTGGGAGACCCTGGGGGTCTGGAGCGCAATGGAGTACCAGTTCTGGTCAAGGAGCCGACCGAAGGATGCGGCGCGGCCGGCATGACTCAGCGGCCCCGCGCTCTCGAACCTGACGGTCACTCAAGTGGTGGTCCGGACATAGAAAAAGGCCCGAACCTGGGGGCAGGATGGTACCCAGAGGGCGGCAGGCGCGGATAGAGAATTAGCTCTCCCCGTAGGAGAGTTGAGCAGATCAGAGGCGGCCCCGCGGTGCTGCCGAGAGCGGCGTTCTCTGCGCGGGCAGTGCGGCCATTGTCATCCCGAGCGAGGAGAACGTGAGCTCATGGTCGCCCGTGATCTCGGCGGCCGGAACGCCTCCGCATCCGCGGGCAGCACGTGGCCATTCGGTATACGGAACGTCTCGTCGAGGCTGCCTCTTTGGTGTCGTACCCCGCCGTGGCCCAACACGACAGCTACGTCTGCACCGGAAAACTTGGCCCCCTGAACGGCGCGGCCTGCCAAGGTAGGCCGCGCACCACACCACACGACCGCGCACCGAGCACGGACCGCACCATGCGAGGGGACACCATGGCTAAACAGCGCATCACTGTCTGTCTGCCGCCCGTCGGCCCCGACGGGCTGAAGCAGGCGATCGAGCAGGCGATGGCCCCCTTCCGGTACTACCGTGAAGACCGCCCCCACCCTGACTGGGTGGGAGAGTGGGACTACTGGTTCGTCTCAGGGGCGAACTGTCTCTTCGACGTGCTGCCAGGCCACGAGGACGACCCCCGGCTCGTGCGGTACGACGACTGGACCAATTCCCCCGAGGACCTGCCGCCCTCCCGCTGCCACGGCGGGCCGCGCGGCATCCTCGACCTCGACACCCCCCGCGCCGCCGAGGCCCGCCGGGCGGCCGACACCTGGACGGCGTACCAAGCCTTGGCCGACCGCTACCCGCCCGCGCTGCGCTTCCGCCACTTCGAAGAGCGGGCCAGGTTCCTGGAGCCCGAACACGCCAGGGAGGCGGCCGTGGCCGCCTTCCGTGAACAGCCTCTGATCAGGGCGATCGAGGCCGACCCCGCTCTGGAGGAGCGGTTCACCTTCGACCCCGTCCGCCACTTCGACGCGGACCTGGAGACCTACGTGACCCGCCATGTGGCCGCCGTGCTGCCCACCCCCGCCCTGCTCACCCTCGACGGGCGGTGGGTGGAGGCCGGCGGCCTCGACTACAAGCAGATGTTCAACGCCTATCTGGACGGCCTGCCCGGCGACACGATGGTCGTACGGGTGCTCTACCACTCGTGACGGACTAGCTAAGGGCTGTCCCGCAGTGATCGCGGCTCCAAGTAGGTAGCCACCTGAAGAGCCGGCGATGTGTTCAGCCGGTGGTTCGTGGAGTGTCCAGGGACTGGGCGAAGTCGGCGAGCGCGAGGAAGTCGTTCTCCCGTAGGCCGATCCGGGGATTGACGTGGTGCAGCAGCCCGGACCCGCGATGGTGGGCGGTTACGTACGTCTGATCCAACTCGCTCTGTTCGTCGTCCACCCAGGCGAAAGGACGGCCGTTGGCGTAGTCCACCAGCGGACCGGTCTTCCAGTGAACTCCATCAGGGCGCTCTTGGAGCAAGGCGTCGCCGAAGTCGACGAAGGGTAGTTCCGGAAGGCCGAGCACCGGTGCGATCCACCGGTTGGCTTCGTCCATCCATGTGGTGGCCCAGCACAGCTCGAAACCGAGCTGGGGCAGGAATCGCCCGTGCTCTGGGTTGAGCCAGACCCGCGGGGGGCGTCGCCGGGACGAGAGACCCGTGTCCTCCTTATGGGCCCCGCCGTCCAAGGGCACTCTGAGTGTGGTGTACCCGTCGGGACGCTTCTCCGGCTTGGCCGCATAAGGGTTGAGCGGCCCGTCCACATCGAGGAACAGCAGTGGTCGGTTCACGGTTTCCCCCGTCTTGCTCACTATCGACTGCCCCGAGAAGCGTAGCTGCAGAGATCGTCTCGGCATTGGGCCGACCTGAGTGATGATCACGATGTGGTGGGTGTGATCACGGCATCGGAGCCGTCCTGAATAGCCCCGTTACCGGGCTGAGTCCGCGCTGCTTCGGCAAGCTGCTGACCACGCTGCGGCGCAACGGAGCAGACGTGGTTCATCGGGACCGGCCGTGGAGTCTGCCGCTGGAGGACCGGGTGCTGCTGGTCACGGCCTACTGCCGTACCAACTTGACGCTGCGCCAGCCAGCCCCGTTGTTCGGCGTCCGAAGTCCACAGCCTGCCGAGTCATCAACCACCTCGGACCCCTACTCGCGCTCCGGCCCCGCAAGCGGTTCGCCAAGGACAGCGGTCTCATCGTCGACGGCACCCTGGTCCCCACCCGCGACCACACCATCGCCGAGTGGTCGAAGAACTACCGGCCCACGGCTGGCTGTCTGGCCGGTTGTTGCGTCGGACGAGTCCGTAGATCGTCTCCTGCCGAGCAGTTGCGAGTCCCGTATTGAAGGCGGAATGGGCGCCATCGCTGCTCGTTGAGATCTTGCCCTGCTGGTGTGCACGCTCAAAGGTCCACCGGACGTAGTTGCGCAGGATGCGGTTGCCGTCCGGTGCCTTCGCTTCCCGGCCGTCCCAGTTCTCGGGTTCTGCCATGTCCGCCAAGCGGTCGAAGAGGTCGGGATCGCCCGTGCCGCCCCGAAGACTTGCGCCCGATCGCACATACCCCATGTGCGCGTACTCGTAGAGCGCATTGCCAGACAGACCCGACGGACGGTTCGTTCGTGCTGCGGAGAGTAGCGTCGGGCCGTCGAAGTGCTGCTTCAGACGAGCAAGGTCGGCTGGTGACACCATGGGCTGGTTCTCGCTGGTCACCAGCTGACGCGGCTGGGGTCGGCCGGATAGTCCGGCAGGGCCACGGTGCTGCTGACTTTCTCGCCCAGTTTGAGCATGCCGTTCAGGAAAAGGGAGCGCGAGAGCAAGGTATTGCGGAGGCGCATGGCGGTGGCGGTGGCGGGGGCGAGGAACTTCCCGGTGCGGTCGCCGCCTGTCTGGCAGCCCTTGGCGTACTTGCGGAGCCTGCTCTTGTGGGCTGACGGGAAAGGCGATGTGAACAACCTCCCCTTCGACGATGGAAGTCCATTGACTCAGCAACTCATGCTGGACGGGCCTCACCAGGAGGTATTGAAAGGCCTGGCCCTGAAAGTCATCGCGGCTGGCTTCGATGCCCCAGTGGATGAACTCGGAGGTAACAGAGACCATGTGGACGCGAAGTCGAATTTCGGGAAGGATATTCTGGGTATGCTCACGGATGGTGGGGCTGGAAATGAAACGCCTACCGCTTTCCTCGGTAGCTACAACATGGAATACCAGGTGATCGCGCAATCGAAGGAATCTCGCTCCTTCACGGTTGCTTTCGCCTCTTACAATAAGGCGGGAATGGGCTCGCTGACGCATATCCCCGGGGTGAATGACATCCCTTCCGGTCATGCTTTCGCCAGTATTGCGCAGGAGTTCTACGGTACGGTGACAGTTCGTGTCCGATGATTCCGGCATCGCCCAGCCGCTCAGGTCCGCGAAATTGCTGGCTACGACGGCACGGCTTGTCTCTCTGCTGCTCTTGATCGTGTCGTATGCGGCGTATGTGTGCCAGGCGTTCCCGATTCCGAGTACGCAGGAAGACCTCGTGAGTGCTCTCCGGTCGGACAGGCCACCGGCGGTTGAGATCGGGTACGACGATCGTGGGGTGAACCTGCTCTGGGAGACGGCTCCGCTGATCTACCGCGAACTGCACATGCACGTACCGGGTGTGCTCCACGGCAGCAATGACGTGGCCGCTGTGGAGGAAGCGATCGCCGCCAAGGCGGGCATGCGCGTCAAGGATCTCCCTTTCCGGGACCGGCAGCCGCAGTATGAACCAGGCGGCCTGGCCGTTCTTCTGCCCGCGACCTATCCGCTCTTTCTTCGGTCCGCCGTCCTGCGCTTGGCTGTGGTCGGCGTGGGCGTGGCTGTGTTGACTGCGGCTTACGCGCTGCCGCGCAGGTACATGCGGGTGAAGAACCGTGGCGTATGGTTCACCGTCTGTCTGACCACTGGGTTCGGATTCTTCACCTGCCTGTGGCTCGAACGCTTTGCGGCTCCCGATACTGGAGAGCCGCCTGAGCTCAAGCCGCGACACGCGTGGGGAGCGTCGCTTGCGACCGGTGTGATCCTGGCAGCGGGCGGATGGGGGTTGGTCCATGTGATGCGGTGGATGCTGGCTTGATCTTCAATCGGGTCGGGCACGTGGAGAAGTGGCAGCCGGCTCTGGACATGCTCGATGAGACACGCTCGTGGGGCATCGAGGTGCCGCTGGCCATCGCGGACGCCGGATACGGCGACGCCGCCGCGTTCCGGCACGGGGTGCAGGCTCGCGGCCTGAACTACGTGGTGGGGATCTCCACTACGCTCTCGGCCCAGCCCGGCGACGCGGCGCCGGTGACCGAGCCGTACTCCGGGGCCGGACGCCCGCCGGCGGCGAAGTACAGACCCTGCTCGCGGTCTGGACCGGTGCCTACCCCCACCTGCCACCGCGACATACCCACCCCAATACCGACCTGACCAAGCACTGCTAGCCGATATATGACGATGCGGAAGTCGCGCTGCGCCGGCCGCCAGGACCCCGTCCTGGAAGAGCCGGCCGTGTCGCTCAGGCGAGGAGGCCGCGGGTCAGTGCCGCGAGCCGTGCGCGTGCCGTGCCTCGCCGACGAGTTCACCCCCAGGAACGCGACACCCTGCGAGAGCTGCTCGCGCGCTGCGTCACGGCCATCCGGCAGGACTGAGCGCGCGGCGGCATGAAGCGCAGCTGCGGGCGCGCTTAAGAAAACCTCGATGGACCTGTGGCGCGGGGTGCGGCAGATTTCTCCGTGACGGCGCAGGATGGTGCGCGGCAGCCGGTCGACGCGCGCTGCCATGCCGTCCCTCTCATTTTTCCCCGGGCCGCAGGCTTGTCCTCAAGGCTGCCCCCGGCCCGGGGCACTCAACGCCGTACAGCGCAGGGAGCCACCGCCGTGAAGGCACTCGTGAAGCAGAAGGCCGAGCCGGGACTCTGGCTGATGGACGTGCCCGAGCCGGAGATCGGCCCCTCGGACGTACTGATCAAGGTGCTCCGCACCGGCATCTGCGGCACCGATCTGCACATCCGGAACTACGACGGCTGGGCCCGGCAGGCTGTACGCACCCCGCTCGTCCTCGGGCACGAGTTCGTCGGCGAGGTCGCGGAGACCGGTGCCGATGTCGTCGACATCAGCGTCGGCGACCTGGTGAGCGGCGAGGGACACCTGGTCTGCGGGAAGTGCCGCAACTGCCTGGCCGGACGCCGCCACCTGTGCCGCTCCACGCTCGGGCTCGGCGTCGGCCGGGACGGGGCGTTCGCCGAGTACGTCGCCCTGCCCGCGTCCAACGTCTGGGTGCACCGGGTCCCCGTCGACCTCGACATCGCCGCGATCTTCGACCCGTTCGGCAACGCTGTCCACACCGCGCTGTCGTTCCCGCTGGTCGGCGAGGACGTACTGATCACCGGCGCCGGTCCGATCGGCATCATGGCCGCCGCCGTCGCCCGGCACGCGGGCGCCCGTCACGTCGTCATCACCGACGTCAGCGAGCCCCGGCTGCAACTGGCCAGGAAGGTCGGCGTCAGCCTCGCTCTCAACGTCAGCGAGGAGACCGTCTTCGACGGGCAGAAGCGCCTCGGACTGCGCGAGGGCTTCGACGTCGGCCTGGAGATGTCCGGGCGGCCCGAGGCGATGCGCCACATGATCGAGAACA
Organism: Streptomyces sp. NPDC018000; assembly: GCF_044328025.1. Lineage (NCBI taxonomy): Bacteria > Bacillati > Actinomycetota > Actinomycetes > Kitasatosporales > Streptomycetaceae > Streptomyces > Streptomyces sp. NPDC018000. The sequence goes on along the minus strand of NZ_JBIRGM010000004.1, from coordinate 243,618 downwards.
TGACGCACGGCGGCCGGATCGCCATGCTCGGACTGCCGTCCGAGGAGTTCCCCGTCGACTGGTCCCGCATCGTCACCTCGATGATCACCATCAAGGGCATCTACGGACGCGAGATGTACGAGACCTGGTACGCCATGTCGGTACTGCTGGAGGGCGGCCTCGACCTCGCCCCCGTGATCACCGGCCGGTACGGCTACCGCGACTTCGAAGCGGCCTTCGACGACGCGGCGAGCGGCCGCGGCGGCAAGGTCATCCTCGACTGGACCGCCTGACCTCCGACCGCCTCCGTACTCAGCTGGGAGACACCTCATGTTCGAATCCGTACGCGACGACATGCGCACCACCCTCGAAGAGATCCAGGCCGCCGGACTCCACAAGCCCGAGCGTGTGATCGGCACCCCGCAGTCCGCGACCGTTGCCGTCACCGCAGGTGGCCGCCCCGGTGAGGTGCTCAACTTCTGCGCCAACAACTACCTGGGCCTCGCCGACCACCCCGAGGTGATCGTCGCCGCCCGCGAGGCGCTGGACCGCTGGGGCTACGGCATGGCCTCGGTCCGCTTCATCTGCGGCACCCAGGAGGTCCACAAGGAGCTGGAGCAGCGGCTCTCCACGTTCCTCGGCCAGGAGGACACGATCCTCTACTCCTCCTGCTTCGACGCCAACGGAGGTGTCTTCGAGACCGTTCTCGGCCCGGAGGACGCGGTCATCTCCGACGCCCTCAACCACGCCTCCATCATCGACGGCATCCGCCTGTCCAAGGCCAAGCGCTTCCGCTACGCCAACCGCGACATGGCCGACCTGGAGACCCAGCTGAAGGAGGCGTCCGGGGCCCGGCGCCGGCTCATCGTCACCGACGGCGTCTTCTCCATGGACGGATACGTCGCCCCGCTGCGCGAGATCTGCGACCTGGCCGAGCGCTACGACGCCATGGTCATGGTCGACGACTCGCACGCCGTCGGCTTCGTCGGCCCCGGCGGTCGCGGTACGCCCGAGCTGCACGACGTGATGGACCGCGTCGACATCATCACCGGCACCCTCGGCAAGGCCCTCGGAGGTGCCTCCGGCGGCTATGTCGCGGCCCGCGCCGAGATCGTCGCGCTGCTGCGCCAGCGCTCCCGCCCGTACCTCTTCTCCAACTCGCTCGCCCCGGTCATCGCGGCGGCCTCGCTCAAGGTCCTCGACCTCCTGGAGGCCGCAGGCGACCTGCGCGAGCAGCTCAATGCCAACACCGCGCTCTTCCGTACCCGGATGACCGAGGAAGGCTTCGACATCCTGCCCGGCGACCACGCCATCGCCCCCGTCATGATCGGGGACGCGGCGAAGGCAGGCAGGATGGCGGAGCTGCTTCTGGAGCGCGGTGTGTACGTGATCGGGTTCTCGTACCCGGTCGTCCCGCAGGGCGCGGCCCGTATCCGCGTCCAGCTCTCCGCCGCGCACTCCACGGCGGATGTGCACCGGGCCGTCGACGCGTTCGTCGAGGCACGGGCCGCGCTGGGGGAGTAGCGCCGCTGGCAGTCGTGGGTGAGGTCGTAAGGACGGGGCGCTGTACGGGCCCCGTCCAAGAGCCTCACCCGCGCGACCGGGTTCCCGCCGTGACCTGGGACAATGGGCCACATGATCGATGCACGGCGGCTGCGCATTCTCCGTGCGGTGGCGGACCACCGCACGGTGACCGCCGCAGCCGCCGCGCTGTATCTCACGCCCTCCGCGGTCTCCCAGCAGCTCGCCGCGCTGGAGCAGGAGACCGGACACCGGCTGGTCGAACGCAACGCACGCGGCGCCCGGCTCACTCCACCCGGCGAGATCCTGCTGACCCACACCAACGCGGTGCTGGCCCAGCTGGAACGGGCCGAGGCGGAGCTCGCCGCATACAGCGCCGGGGATGCCGGTACGGTCACGGTCGCGGCGTTCGCCACCGGCATCGGCCTGGTTCTTGCCCCCGCGATCGCCGAACTGACGCTCACCGCGCCCGGCATCCGGGTCCGCGTCCAGGACGCCGAGGGCGATGCGAGCGTGCCGATGGTGCTCGACCGGCAGGTCGATGTCGCGGTCGCCGTCGAATACCGCGGCGCGCCGGACGAGAACGACCGGCGGCTGACCCGGGTACCGCTGTACTCGGAGCCGTTCGACGCGGTGCTGCCGGTGGACCATCGGCTGGCCGACCGGGAACAGGTGGCGATCGCCGACCTGGAGAAGGACTCGTGGATCGGTCCGTACCCCGGCAACCCCTGCCATGACGTGGTGGTCCTGGCCTGCGAGTTCGCCGGGTTCCAGCCGAGGCTGGAGCATTCCTCGGACGACTTCCGCGCGGTCGTCGCGCTGGCCGGCGCGGGTGCCGGAGTGGCGCTGGTGCCGCGGTCGGCGCTGCGGGGGATGGAGCTGGCGGGGGTGGTGGTGCGGCCGGTGGAGGGCAGCGCCCCGACCCGCCGGGTCTTCGCCGCGGTGCGGCACGGGGCGGAAGGGCATCCGCTGATCGCGCCGGTGCTCGATGCGCTGGCCACGGCGGCGGTACGGGAGGCGGCGCTGCCGCTGTCGGCCTCGCCCTGACGCGCGCCCGGGTGCAGGGGCGTCCGCCTGTCGTGAGGCGCGTCCGCGGTGGGTGCTGTCCTCAACGGCCGTACGGGCTCACGTGCGGCGCTTGAGGACGAACCGGCAGCCGGCGCTGCGGTGGCATTGCGTACTCGCGGATCTGTCGGCGAGCTGGACCCGGTCCCTACTCACCGGAACTCGACGGTGTGGAGGACGGGCGACGGCTGCCGGCCGCGATCGAGGCCGCCGCCTACTTCGTCATCGCCGAGGCCCTCACCAACATCAGCAAACACAGCGGCGAGGGACCGTACGGATCGACCGGACCGTTCCTAACCAGTGCGCAGGAGTGAGTCCTGGACCCACTGCTGCGTTCTGGGCGCATCCCGAACGGTGTTGGATGCGCTGGGTTCCCGCTTTCGCGTCCCGTTCGGCGGCACGCCTCCAGGGGCGTGATCCGTTGCGGGTGGGCGGGTCCCCTCACGTCCCCGGGTGCCTGGTGGGGCCTGGGCGGTCCGATGCCCCGCACGATCACTCCGGTCGTGTGGGGGCGGTGCCGTCCGACGCCTGACCGGGTGTCCGAGGGCGCGGCGTCCGATCGCGATGCCGGCGGCATCGTGACGGGACATCTTTCGCTTGGGGGTGGCCAGTGGTTTCTGCCAGTGCTGGGCACCCCACATGCTGGTGTAGGCGGGGTCGACCGCGACAATACTCAGGCCCTGTTCGGCAGCCATGGAGACCAGCCGCGCCTTGAGTCTGCCAGTCGGAATACCCGAGATCAGCTGCCTGAATTGTTTCCTGCGGCCGTGTTTCTCGCGGGTCTTGTCGGTGGTGAAGTCGAGGTCTTCGATGGCGATCGCGGCGGCACCGGTCTGCTTGGCCCAGTGCAGCAGCTGGGTCAGGGCGTGGCGGATCTGTGCGTCGCGGTGGGTGGTGGTGCCGGAGAGGTCATAGGGGAAGTGGTGGGGGTTGCCGATGGGGTTGCCGTGTGGGTCGAGGTGGTAGGCGGCGAAGTGGTCGGCGTTGGTGTCGACGCCGACCATGCCCCGAGCGCGGGCGGTCTCCAACGGGATGGTCTGCACGGTGGGGCGTTGCCAGGAGGCGGTGAGGTACCAGCGGTGGCGGTCGGTGTCGAGGTGGATGCGGTAGGCGACGGCCCGGTTCGCGGCGATGCGGTCCGCCCACTCCACGCCCCGGTGCGCGAAGCCGATACGGGCGGTGAGGGTGTAGCGGCCGTGCGGGGTGTTGGCCAGGTGGGCGAGCGGGGCGGGCAGCTTGATGGACACCTCACCGTCCGGGGTGACGCGGATCGTCTCGTTCCCGAACCGCTTCCCCGACTCACCGTCCGCCGCGATGAACCAGCGCTCCGCCTCCCACCGCTCCCGCCACCGGCCCTCGGTCAGCCGGGCCCGGGTGAGGTGGTGGCGGGTATTGAGGAGACGTCTGCCGCCCCGCACCACACGCACCCGCCCGGCCTGCCGGTCGGCGACAACGGCCGCATGCCGCGCCTCCAGCGCGGCCAGGCGCCGGGACTTGTGGAACCACCCACTCCGGGAGCGGTAGCCGCCCGCGGCCCGCTTCGTCCCCGGCGTACCGATCGGTAGGGACAGGCGGTGGCGCAGCGTCCTGATCCCGGCTTCCAGTGTCTGGATGTGTGTGGCCTGGCAGCGGCGGGCCAGTGCCCACTGGTCGTGTGTGGCCTTGGTGATCGCGCCCGCGATCCGTGACGACGACAGCGCGGTCAGGGCCCGTTTGCGCGATGCCCAGGTGTCCGCGCTGTGCTGCAGACCATCCGCGCAGCGGGCTTTGAGGTCACGCGAGGCCAGACGGCCCTGATGCTCACCGACCGCGCGGAGCACGGTCTCGTCCTGGGGCGTGAGGTGCTTCAGACGGTCCCGGACCGCCACCCCGCGAGGCCCGGGCACCACGAAGGACGCGGCCAACTCCCGCAAACCACCCACCACATCACCCCCTCCCACCAGGCTGGACACCTGCCACCCAGCCCAACGAGCAACAGCTGCCAAGGTCACCCATTCGGCTTCAGAACCCCCGTTCCCACCCCGCGAACCCGCCACCAGGACTCACTCCCGCTCACCACAACTCGCTTCAGTGCAGCAAACCGGCAGCAGCTCGCAACCCCCACTCGCGTGGACCGGCACGCACGGGCAGGATGCTGTGTGCCGTGTCGCGTCGCCAGGAGGTCCGCATGTCCAGCCCGAACCAGCCCGTACCGTTCACCGCCGACGACTACCGGGCCCGCATGGTGCGTGCCGCCGAGAGCGCCGCCGAGGCCGGGCTCGCGGGAGTGCTGGTCGCCCCCGGACCCGATCTCGTATACCTCACCGGCTACCAGCCCGTGAACACCGAACGCCTCACCGTCCTCGTCCTCACGGCCGGCCAGGACCCGGTTCTCGTCGTCCCCACCCTGGAGGCCCCGGACGCCGAGAAGGCCGTCGGCGCACCCGCCCTCACCCTCCGCGACTGGACCGACGGCAAGGACCCCTACGCCGTCACCGCCCCGCTGCTCGACGGCCGGGGCCGGTTCGGGATCAGCGACAACGCCTGGGCGATGCACCTGCTCGGGCTGCAGCGGACGCTCCCGGACACCTCGTACGTCTCCCTCACCGAAGCCCTGCCGATGCTGCGCGCGGTGAAGGACGCCGCCGAGCTGGAGCGGATCGCCGCCGCGGGGGCCGCCGCCGACGCCACGTACGGCGAGATCCTCAAGGTGCGCTTCGCCGGCCGAAAGGAGACCGACATCGCCGCCGATCTGGCCGGTCTGCTCAAGCAGTTCGGGCACTCCCAGGTCGACTTCACCGTCGTCGGCTCCGGCCCGAACGGCGCCAATCCGCACCATGAGGCGGGCGACCGCACCATCGAGCGCGGCGACATGGTCGTGCTCGACTTCGGCGGCCTCAAGCACGGCTACGGCTCCGACACCTCCCGTACGGTCCATGTCGGCGAACCCACCGCCGAGGAGCAGCGGGTCCACGACATCGTGCGGGAGGCCCAGGAGGCGGGCTGCAACGCGGTCCGGCCCGGCGTCGCCTGCCAGGAGATCGACCGGGCGGCCCGCGCCGTCATCACCGAGTTCGGCTACGGCGAGCGCTTCATCCACCGGACCGGCCACGGGATCGGCGTCACCACCCACGAGCCGCCGTACATGATCGAGGGCGAGGAACAGCCGCTGGTGCCCGGGATGTGCTTCTCCGTGGAGCCGGGCATCTATCTGCCGGGCCGGTTCGGTGTCCGGATCGAGGACATCGTCACCGTGACCGAGGACGGCGGCCGACGCCTCAACGGCACCGCGCGCGAACTGGCGATCGTCGAGTAGCCGGATACGGCACCGCGTGGATACGGCACCGCGCGTTCGCGGAGATCAGTCGTCGGCCAGCACCACGCACGACTCCGGCGGCAGATGCAGCAGCCCGTCGTCGCCCGGGGCCTCCACCGGCTCCCACGCGGCCACCACCCTGCCTCCGGCTCCCAGAAGCCGGCCGCCCAGCGGGATCGCGGCCGGCTTCTCGTCGAGGTTGACCGCGATCCGCAGATCTCCCCTCCGGTACGCCAGCCAGCGTGCCTGCTCGTCGTGTGCGGTCCGCACCGATGCCAGATCCGGGTCGGAGAGGTCGGGCAGGGCGCGGCGCAGTGCGATCAGCTCGCGGTGCCAGGCGTGCAGACGGGCGTGCGGCTCCTGAGCCGGTTCGCTCCAGTCCAGGCAGGAACGGTTACGGGTGGCCGGGTCCTGCGGGTCCGGAATGTCGTCCGCCGCCCAGCCGTGCGCCGCGAACTCCCGCCGTCTGCCGCTCCGGACCGCCTCGGCGAGCGCGGGATCGGTGTGGTCGGTGAAGAACTGCCAGGGGGTGCGGGCGCCCCACTCCTCGCCCATGAACAGCATCGGGGTGAAGGGCCCGGTCAGTACGAGGGTCGCGGCGCAGGCCAGCAGCCCGGGGGAGAGCGTGGCGGAGAGCCGGTCGCCCAGTGCCCGGTTCCCGATCTGGTCATGGGTCTGGGCGTATCCGACGAAGCGGTGTGCCGGGGTGCGGGTGATGTCGACGGGGCGGCCGTGGGTGCGGCCGCGGAAGCTGGAGTACGTACCGTTGTGGAAGAACACGCTCGTCACGGTCTTGGCGACGGCGGCCAGCGGGGCAGCGGCGAAGTCCGCGTAGTAGCCCTGGGACTCACCGGTCAGCGCAGTGTGCAGGGCGTGGTGGAAGTCGTCGTTCCACTGGGCGTGCAGGCCGATACCGCCCGATTCGCGCGGTGTCGTCGTCCGCGGGTCGCAGAGGTCGGACTCGGCGATCAGCGAGAGCGGACGGCCGAGTTCGGTGGCGAGCGCGTCGGTCGCCGCGGACAGCTCCTCCAGGAAGGTCAGTGCCCGTGTGTCGGCCAGGGCATGGACCGCGTCCAGTCGCAGCCCGTCGAGCCGGTAGTCGCGCAGCCAGGCGAGCGCGCTGCCCAGCAGATACGCCCGCACCTCGTCCGATCCCGGGGCGTCGAGGTTGACCGCCGCGCCCCACGGCGTGCGGTGGGTCTCGGTGAAGTACGGGCCGAAGGCCGGAAGGTGATTGCCTGACGGGCCGAGGTGGTTGTGGACCACGTCCAGGACGACCGCGATCCCGAGACCATGCGCCGTGTCGACGAAACGCTTGAGCCCCTCCGGGCCGCCGTACGGCTCGTGCACGGCCCAGAGCGACACCCCCTCGTACCCCCATCCGTGGGTACCGGGGAAGGGACAGACCGGCATCAGCGACACATGGGTGATGCCCAGTTCGGCGAGGTGGCCGAGCCGGGCCGCCGCGGCGTCGAAGGTGCCCTCGTCGGTGTACGTACCGATGTGCAGCTCGTACAGGACGGCGCCCGGGAGCCCCCGGCCCGCCCAGTCGTTGCGCCAGGTGTACGCCGAGTGGTCGACGACGGCGCTCTCGCCGTCCGGCCCGTCCGGCTGTCGGCGCGAGCGCGGATCGGGCAGCACCGGCCCGTCGGCCCCGCCGCCCTCGCCCCCGTTCAGCACAAAGCCGTAGCGGTCCCCGTCCGACGCCTCAGCCTCAACCGTCCACCAGCCGGCCCGCTCGGGATCACGCTCCAGCGCCCGCGGCGCACCCGCCAGCCGCAGTTCGGCCGAGTCCGCATCCGGTGCCCATACCTCGAACAGCATGCAACGCTCCTCGTCTCCTCGTCCCCGTGCTCCATGGTCGGCATCAGCCGCGACGACTGACTCGCGACACTGGATCGAGCCCGTTACTGGCGATTAAGGTCTGGTTCTGATCACTGCCCCGCCAGGTTCTGCTCAATACGCACTCCTCGATACGCACTCCCTCATACGGCTGTGGAGGCTCGTACGGCTGTGGAGGCCGAGATGAATGTGCCCTGTCCGGCCTCGGCGCCGACGCCTTCCGGTTCTCTTACGAACGGCCCCCTGTCTGATCAATACTTCGCGTCATGGTTGCTTCATGGTGGTCCCGGGCACGACTGGGGATCTTTGTGCACTGGACTCCCGCCTCCGTACCGGGCTGGGCCCCGCCGTACGTACCCGCGGACGAGCTGCCCCTGGCGGGCCGCCGCTCACCGCTCGGCTGGACGTCCTACGCCGAGTGGTACGAAAATGCGCTCCGCTTCCCGGACAGCCCCGTCTCCGCCCACCACCGCGCGACCTACGGCACCCGCCCGTACACCGCCTTCGGGGGCGACTTCAACGACGCCCTGGACACCTGGGACCCCACCGCCTGGGCCCGCAGCTTCCGCGCTGCGGGCGCCCGCTACGCCGTCCTCGTCACCAAGCACCACGACGGATTCTGTCTCTGGCCCTCCGAGGTCGGAAACCCGCACCGCACCCGCTGGCACACCACGCGCGACGTGGTCGGTGAATTCGCCGAGGCCGTAAGGGCCGAGGGGCTCTGCTTCGGCGTCTACTACTCCGGCGGTCTCGACTGGACCTTCGACGACCGTCCCATCGGCACCGGCGCGGACACCGTCTCGGCCGTCCCGCGCGGCAGCTACCCCGTGTATGCGGGCGCCCAGATGCGCGAACTGATCCGCCGCTACCGCCCCGACGTCCTCTGGAACGACATTGCCTGGCCCGGATCCCGCACTGACGTCCAGCGGCTCCTGGAGTACTACCGCTTCGCCGTCCCGCACGGAGTCGTCAACGACCGGTTGTACCCGTACACGCCGATGTGGCGCGCACTGCAACTCCCGGGCGCCAAGGCCCTGTACGACCGCTGGGAGCGCCGCACCATCGCCCGGGGCGAGGGCTTCGTCCCGCGCAAACCCCCGTACTACGACTTCCGAACCCCCGAATTCGCCCGCTACACCGGCCCCGACCCGTACGAGATCACCCGTGGCATCGACCACAGCTTCGGCTACAACCGCAACTCCCCGCCCGAGGCGTTCCTGGGCAGGGACGCGCTGGACTCGCTGGTACGCGAGACGGCGTCCGCAGGCGGCAATCTGCTGCTCAACGTGGGGCCGCGCGGAGAGGATGCGACGATCCCCGCCGAGCAGCAGCTCCGCCTGGACTGGCTGGCTGAACTCACTCCTGAACTCGCACCGGACGGATGCATTCCTGGCTGATGCGGTGGCCGGCCTGCGGGGCTGTCCTGGACACTCCGGGGCGGTCGGCCCGACAATTGGCTCCGTGACGTCCCCCTTTGAGTTCCACACGTATCCCGCGCGGCTCTCCGACGCCCAGCGCGACCGTGTTCTCGGCGTACTCAGAGACGGCGCGGCACAGGGCAAGCTGTCCCACGACACCTTCATGCGGCGCATGGAACTGGTCCTCACTGCCCGGCGCCCGGAGGAACTGGAGGCGCTCACCGCCGACTTGGAGAGCGAAGGACGCTGGTCACGGCGGATACTCCGGGTCGTGAGCGCAGTGTCCGGCTTTCCCGGCCGCGTGCGCCGGGTCTGGCAGACCGAACGCCTCCCGAAGCTCTTGCTCCCCACTCCCAGCCCGTACCCCCTGCTGATCGGCCGCGATCCGGGCAACGGGCTGCGGCTCAACCACGAGACCGTCTCCCGGCTCCACGCGGAACTCGCCGTGCAGGGCGGCCGCTGGCTGCTGCGCGACCTCGGCTCGACCAACGGCACGTGTGTCAACGGACAGCGGGTCACCGGTACGGTCCCGGTCCGCGACGGGGACCAGGTGAGCTTCGGGCGGATGAGCTTCCGGCTCTCCGCGCCCGTCCTCGGGCCCCCTGCCTGAGCCGGCCGAAGGCCGGCGGCGGCGACGTATACAGCGTACGGACGCGGAGTGGCCGCCCTTCAGCACAGCGCCGTGCTGCCGGCATACCGCCCGGACGTGTGGCGCCCACCTCTGGCTGTCAGGTGCCGCATTGCTCCGGGGGTGCCGGGTGGTCGCCCCTTCTCGCCTCGGCGCCTGCCGTTTGCGAGTCGCCTCACCTTCCGGGGTGCCGCATACCCCCAAGGGTATTTGACATCCACGGTGACGCATGCCTACCGTGGTCACCAGGTAATACCCAGGGGGGTATGTTGAGCGAGGTCGTTGCGGTGCGTGAAGTGGATCTGGACCTCAGTGGCTGGGTCGCGAGGCTCGCCCGCTCGTCACCGGAGTGGGCGACCGGCGGCGCGTGAGGGAAGGGTGCGTCGCCCGGGCGGACGTTCCGCCGGTTTTCTTTTGACCATTCTTATACCCCCCAGGGTATAAGTCCATCGTTACGGAGGATTCCTGTGTTCTTCGCTCAGTACTACCTCGACTGCCTCTCCCAGGCGTCGTACATGATTGCCGACGAGGCCGGCGGGCAGGCCGTGGTCGTCGACCCGCGCCGCGACATCTCGGAGTACATGGCCGATGCCGAGACACGCGGCTTCACCGTCGTAGGCGTCATCAACACCCACTTCCACGCCGACTTCATCTCCGGACACCTGGAGATGGCGGCCCGCACCGGCGCCTGGATCGGCTACGGCCACCACGCCGAGACCGAGTACCCCATCCGCAAGCTCACCGAGGGTGAGCGCATCAGCCTCGGTGACGTCACCCTTGAGATCATGGAGACCCCCGGGCACACCCCGGAGTCGATCAGCGTCCTGGTCCACGAGCACGCCGCCGACACCGTCCCGTACGGGGTGCTGACCGGTGACGCGCTGTTCATCGGCGACGTGGGCCGGCCCGACCTGCTCGCCTCGGTGGGCGTGACCGCCGAGGAGCTCGGCGCGATGCTCCATGACAGCGTCCAGAACAAGTTGATGGGCCTGCCGGACGAGGTCCGGGTCTTCCCCGCCCACGGCGCGGGCTCTGCCTGCGGCAAGGATCTCTCCACCGAGAAGCAGTCCACCATCGGCGAGCAGCGCGCCACCAACTACGCCTGCGCGCCCATGAGCCAGAAGGACTTCGTGGCCCTTGTCACCGCGGGCCAGTCCGCGGCGCCGGGCTACTTCTCCTACGACGCGGAACTGAACCGCAAGGATCGTGAGCTGTACAACCCGGCCGCGGTACCCCGGCCGCTGACCGTCGAGGAGTTCTCGGCGCTGCGTGGGGCCGGAGCCGTTGTGGTCGATGCCCGCGGCCCCCAGGAATTCGGTGCCGGGCACCTGCGCGGGTCGATCAACGTGCCGGCCGACGGCCGGTTCGCCGAGCAGGCCGGGACCGTGCTCACGCCCCATGGCGAACTGCTGGTCATCGCACCTGAGAACCGCGAGGAGGAGATCGTCACCCGTCTCGCCCGGATCGGCTTCGACCGGGTGGCCGGCTACCTGCGCAACCCCGACGACGCCCTCGCGGCCCTGGCGGACGAGGCCGGCCCCGCCAGCCGGCTGACCGCCGCCCAGCTCCGTACCGCCCTGGAGAGCGGAGAGCCTCCGCTCGTGGTCGACGTACGCAACTGCTCGGAGCGCGCGGCGGGATTCATCGACGGCTCGCTGCACATCTCCCTCGGCGAGCTGCCCCGCCGCCTGGAGGAGATCCCGCGCGACCGTCCGCTGGTCCTGCACTGCGCGGGCGGTCACCGCTCCTCCATCGCCGCAAGCCTGCTGCGCCATCACGGCTTCTCCGACGTCTCCGACATCCTCGGCGGCTACGCCGCCTGGGCGCTGCTGACCGAACCGACCACCGCCTGATCCCAGGCATTACCCCGATACCACCGGCATGCCCGTGAGGAACAGTCCGTTCCCCAACGAGCCCCGGCGGACTGCCGATCACCTATGGAGCCCCCATGACCAGCAACGCCTCCCGCACCGCCGTAATCGACTCCGCCGCCCTCCAGCGGCTGATCCAGGAAGGCCGCGGGCCCCGCCTTCTGGATGTCCGTACTCCCGGCGAGTTCCGCACCGTCCACATACCCGGCGCCTGCAACGTGCCCATGGCCGTCCTGCGCGAGCACCGTACGGAACTCCTCAGCCACCTCGACGAAAATGTCGTCCTCGTCTGCCGCTCCGGCAGCCGCGCCTCACAGGCGCAAGCCTCTTTCGCCGAGGCGGGGCTGCCGAACCTGCGCGTCCTGGACGGCGGCATGATCGCCTGGGAGTCGGCGGGCGCCCCCGTCGATCGCGGCTCCGAACGCTGGGACATGGAACGCCAGGTCCGCCTCGTCGCCGGATCCATCGTGCTGACCACTGGGCTCGCCGGCTTGCTCGTACCCGGCGTCCACCTGATCGGCACCGCCGTCGGCGCGGGCCTGGTCTACGCGGCCGTCAGCAACAGCTGCGCCATGGGTGTGTTGCTGTCCAAGACGCCCTACAACCGTGGCCCGCGCACCGACATCCGCACCGTCGTCAAAGCCCTGCGGGACAAGCCGTGATCAGGGTCGCCGGCGCGGCAACGCCGTTCGTCGGGACCGGCCTCGGCGGCCTCACGGGCGGCCGCCTCGCCGGGCGCGTCCCCCAGGACACACTCCGCGGCCCGCTCCGCCGGCCCTGCCGGTAGGCGACCACGAGACGGCAACTCACCCCTGGCCGAGATACCCTGTGGGGTATCGTGTGACGCACGGAACAAGGAGGAGCCCGGTGAAGGTAGAGGAAGAAGCCATGAGTGCGGTCCTGAACCGGCTGCGCCGGGCACAGGGCCAGCTCGCCGGCGTCATCGCCATGATCGAGGCCGGGCGGGACTGCAAGGACGTCGTCACCCAGCTCGCCGCCGTCTCCAGGGCCCTGGACAGGGCCGGCTTCAAGATCGTGGCCAGCGGGATGCGCCAGTGCCTCGCTCACAGCGAAGCCGACGCCCCGCCCATGACCGAAGAGGAACTCGAGAAGCTGTTCCTCGCGCTCGCCTGACCTCACCGACCGGCGCGCCGATTCCCGTCGGCGCGCCGGTCGCCACATGCAGGAGGGCGAGACCGGGCTCGCCGGCCGGAGGCCCAGCAAGGCCTGCGCGCCCTGCTCGACGCGATGCCCCGGCTCCGCCGGGCGGATGGATTCCGCCCGGCCGGCACCGGGGTGCTCACGCGCGGTCCGCGGGCCCTTCTCGTCCGACCCGGCTGAGCAGCGCCACCGGACGTTCCGCGAAAAGCTCGACGAGCGCGATCGTGGCCCCGGTGAACTTCCGGCCGGGTGCCAGCAGATCGGTCCACGGCCCCTCGTCCGGCAGCGTCAGCTCCGTCCCGCGCCAGCCACCCGACTCCGCCAGCCGGACCGACAGCCTGGTCACCGCGGTGACCACCTCGCCCGAGCGGCAGAAGGCCAGACAGTGCGCGGCCGCCGGGCCATGGGCGCTCAGCGGGACGTACGTACCCGACTCGCCGAACACCTCCGGCCGTTCGCGCCGCAGCCGCAACGCCGCCCCGGTGAGCTCCGCCTTTTCGCTGAAGGCCCCGTTCCCGGACGGGTGGCGGAAGGGTCGCCGGTTGTCGGGATCGACCAGTGCCACGTACTCCCGCTCCGTGCCCTGATACAGATCCGGCACACCCGGCATCGTCAGGTGCACCAGCGCCGCTCCGAGCACATTGGCCCGTACGTACGGGTCGAGCGTGCCCGCGAGCCGCTCCAACGCCTCGCGCACCGGACCGTTGTCGGCGGCCGGTCCCGCCGCGACGAAGTCCGTCACCGCCCGCTCGTACGCCGGATCGGGCTCGGTCCAGCCGGTGAAGAGCCCCGACTCGCGGACTGCTTTCAGCAGTGCGGGCTCCAGCCGGCCCGCCACCTCCCGGACCGGCAGCTTCACGCAGCCGAAGGCCGTCTGCCAGGCCTGCCAGGCGAGCTGCGCGTCGGGAGCGGTCGCGGGAGTCACCCGTCCCAGCTCCACCAGCAGCCAGGACCACTGCTCCGGACACTCGGTCAGCACCGCGACCCGGGCCCGCACATCGGCGCTCCGCTTGGTGTCGTGCGTCGTCAGCGCCGTGCCGGTGGCCGGCCAGTCGCGCGCCAGCCGGGCACAGAACGCATGGAAATCCTCCGGAGTCACCGCCGGCTGCCCGGGATCGCCGCCCACCTCGTTGGCCGAGATCAGCGGTACGTACCGGTAGAACGCCCTGTCCTCGACCGACTTGGCGCGCAACGCCGACGCGGTCTGGGCGAACCGGGCGCAGAACGCCGCCCGGTCGGGCCCTTCGCCCAGCCGCCCCAGGGCCAGCTCCCGCACGACCTCGACGGCCGACGCCTCCTCCGGAACAGAGAACACCGCCTTCGCATCCCGTACGGCCGCATCCGTGAGCGTCGCCTCCGCCGTCTTTGTGCGGGGTCCGCCGGGTGTCGCATACGGGCGGTAGACGGGTACGCGTACGAGAAGTTCGCGCACGGCGGTGTGCAGCGTCCACGGTGCGTGGTCGCGCAGTGCGGGGTCCTCGGCGCAGATGCGTACGGCGAGCCGGGTCAGCTGCCCGGTCTCGGCGGCCAGTTCATGCGTCACCACCCCGTACGCGGCCCCTCGGACGGTCGACGTCCAGTCGCCGCCGCGGTCCCAGGCGGGCCCCGTGTACTCCCGGTAGCGGCCGAGCAGCTCAGCGGCGCCCATCGGATCGACGAAGAGGCCGTCGATCCGGTGCAGCGCGTCGTACCCGGTCGTCCCCGCGACGGCCCAGCCCGCGGGCAGCGGCTCGGTGCGGTTGAGAATCTTCTCCACCACTGTCCACCGCCCGTCGGTTGCCGTCGAGAGCCGCTCCAGATAGGCCTCGGGATCGGCGAGTCCGTCGGGGTGGTCGACGCGCAGCCCGTCGATGACGCCGTCCCGGACCAGGTCGAGGATCTTGCCGTGGGTCGAGGCGAAGACTTCGGGGTCCTCCACCCGCACCCCGATGAGGTCGGAGATGGTGAAGAACCGCCGGTAGTTCAGCTCGGTACGGGCCAGCCGCCACCAGCCGAGCCGGTAGTGCTGGGCATTCAGCAGCTCGGGCAGCGGCAGGCGGGCGGTACCGGTCCGGAGCGGGAACTCCTGCTCGCCGTAGCGCAGCACCTCCCCGTCGACCCGGATCTTGTCGATCTCGTCGCCGATCCGTCCGGCCAGCACCGGCAGCAGCACCTTGCCGCCGCCCGCCGCCCAGTCGATGTCGAACCAGCGGGCGTAAGGGGACTCGCAGCCCTCGCGCAGCACCTCCCGCAGTGCGTGGTTGTGGCGGGGGGCGGCGGCCATGTGGTTGGGCACGATGTCCACGACCAGCCCGAGACCGTGCTTACGCGCCGTGCGGGCCAGCTCCCGCAGCCCCTCCTCGCCGCCCAGCTCGGCGCGTACCCGGCTGTGATCGACGACGTCGTACCCGTGTCTGGAGCCGGGCACGGCTTCCAGGACCGGGGACAGATGCAGATGGGAGACGCCGAGCGCGGCGAGATACGGCACGGCGTGTCCGGCGGCCGCGAACGGGAAGTCCGGCTGGAGCTGGAGCCGGTAGGTGGCGGTGGGCGTCATGCGCCGTTACGTACCCGGCCCGCGGGCTCCTGTGTCACCGGAGGCCGCAAAGGGCTCGACCGGCGGTGTCGTCGATCCAACGGCCAGGGCGGGACGTCGCGACCCCCGAAGGCGAACCGGACTGATTCCCGGCTCACTCAGGGCGCGTGCCCAGCCCCGCGACGCCGCCCCCCCCAGGTCGTCAGGCGGGCCGCTGCAGCACCGCCATGCTCCGCCCGACCAGCGTCAACCGTTCGCCAGCCGATACCTTCGGCCCCGAGCGGGGAAGAACCCCGGCGGGGCGCGCCGTGTCGACCACCACCATCCACTGCCGGCCGTGATTCACCGGAACGGTAAATTCCAGCGTGTCGGCGCTCGCGTTGAACATCAGCAGGAACGAGTCGTCAGAGATCCGTTCGCCGCGCGGCCCCGGCTCCGAGATCGCATGACCGTTGAGAAAGACCGTCAGTGCCTTGGCATGCGCGGCCTGCCAGTCCCGTTGCTTCATCTCGCCGCCCTCCGGTGTGAACCACGCGATGTCGGACAGCTCGTCGTGCGTGCCCTGGACGGGACGGCCGTGGAAGAACCGGCGGCGCCGGAAGACCGGATGGTCGCGGCGGAGCCAGACCATGGCCCGGGTGAACTCCAGCAGACTGCTCCCGAGACCGTCTCCTTCCGCCGGATCGGCCTCGTCCGCCTCGTCCGTCGCGGCCTCGGCCGGGTCGGGCCAGTGCACCCATGACAACTCGTTGTCCTGGCAGTACGCGTTGTTGTTGCCCTGCTGCGTGCGCGCGAACTCGTCGCCGTGGCTCAGCATCGGCACGCCCTGCGACAGCATCAGCGTGGCGATGAAATTCCGCATCTGTCGTTCGCGCAGCTCCAGGACCTCCGGCTGGTCCGTCTCGCCCTCGGTGCCGCAGTTCCAGGACCGGTTGTGGCTCTCGCCGTCCCGGTTGCTTTCGCCGTTCGCCTCGTTGTGCTTGTCGTTGTACGAGACCAGGTCGTGCAGCGTGAAACCGTCGTGGCAGGTGGTGAAGTTGATCGAGGCGAGCGGCCGTCGGCCGTCGTCCTGGTACAGGTCCGACGACCCCGTCAGCCGCCCCGCGAACTCGGCGAGGGTCCGCGGCTCGCCCCGCCACAGGTCCCGCACGGTGTCCCGGTACTTGCCGTTCCACTCGGTCCACAACGGCGGGAAGTTCCCCACCTGGTAGCCGCCCTCACCCACGTCCCACGGTTCGGCGATCAGCTTCACCTGGCTGACCACCGGGTCCTGCTGCACCAGATCGAAGAACGACGACAGCCGGTCCACCTCGTGGAACTGCCGGGCCAGGGTGGCCGCCAGATCGAAGCGGAAGCCGTCCACATGCATCTCCGAGACCCAGTACCGCAAGGAATCCATGATCAGCTGTAATACGTGCGGCGACCGCATCAGAAGGGAGTTCCCGGTCCCCGTGGTGTCCATGTAGTACTGCTGGTCGTCCGCGAGCCGGTAGTACGAGGCATTGTCCAGGCCCCGGAAGGAGAGCGTCGGGCCCAGGTGGTTGCCCTCCGCGGTGTGGTTGTAGACCACGTCGAGGATTACCTCGATGCCGGCCTGATGCAGCGCCCGAACAGCCTGCTTGAACTCCAGCACCTGTTCACCACGGTCCCCCCAGGAGGCGTACGCGTTGTGCGGGGCGAAGAAGCCGATGGTGTTGTAACCCCAGTAATTGGCCAGCCCCACGTCCACCAGCCGGTGGTCCTGGACGAACTGGTGAACCGGCATCAATTCGATCGCTGTGGCGCCCAGTTCCGTCAGATGGGCGATCACCTCCGGATGGGCCAGCCCCGCGTAGGTGCCGCGCAGCTCCTTCGGCAGCGCCGGATGAAGCATCGTCAGACCCTTCACATGGGCCTCGTAGATCACCGTGCGGTGGTAGTCCGTACGGGGCCGCCGGTCGTCGCCCCAGTCGAAGTACGGGTTGACCACGACCGAGGTCATGGTGTGCGGCGCCGAGTCGAGATCGTTGCGTGCGTCGGGCCGGCCGAACGGATAGCCGTACACCGCCTCGCCCCACCGGATCTGCCCGGCGATGGCCCTGGCGTACGGGTCGAGCAGCAGTTTGGCCGAATTGCAGCGGACGCCGCGCTCCGGTTCGTACGGTCCGTGGACCCTAAATCCGTACCGCTGACCGGGCATCACCCCGGGCAGATAGGCATGGCGGACAAAGGCATCGGTCTCCCTGAGCTCCACCGCCGTCTCGGAACCGTCGTCGTGCAGCAGGCACAACTCGATTCGGTTGGCGGCCTCGGAGAAGACCGCGAAGTTGGTCCCGGCGCCGTCGTACGTGGCACCGAGGGGATACGCCTGTCCCGGCCAGACCTGCATAGGTTGACTCTTCCACTCCTGATCCGGGTGCCTGGGGCTTGTGGGCCGGGCGTGTTTCGAAAGTCCCGTCCGGCCGGCGGCATCCGGTACGGCACCTTGCCGCGTTGCCGAAACACCCGAATGGCTCCGCTGTCAGGACGCTTCGGTGCCTTGCGATGCACCGCACCGGACGCCGCGACCTCTCCGACCCCGACCCGCCGGACACGCCCAGCCAGATCTTCCCCGAAAGAGGTGCGACAGCCTAGGACGTCGTGCGGTCCGGTCAACATCGGGCCTCTCCGTGTCGCCCGGAACCGGGATCCGGAGGCCTGAGCCGGCCGAAGGCCCGCCACTGGGCCCCGGACGGGGTGCTCAATCACTATGAATCCGCTCACTACGGCAGATCTCGCCGCAGAGAACATGCTTATGACATAGGGGAGTTGAAGAACCAGCCTGAGCATCCAGCTGCACCGGCTGCCGCTCGCGGAGTACCCTTCCTTGATCGTTGGTGGGGGAGTGGAAGGCGGTGCGCGGGTGAGCTCGGGAGGATTCGAGCTGCCCCCAGGTGACACAGGTCACGAGGGGGACTCCACCGATGCCCCGCCCGGGGCGGTGTCACTTGCGCAGCCCATGGAGATCGGCGCGGAACTGGACTGGGGAGCGGACGCCTGGAGCGAGGTGCGCACGCGCGCCCAGCGGGCCGGGCGTGCCTATATCTGGCTGAATCTCGTGGAGCAGCGGCTGCGTGCCGTGGTCGCCGCGGTGCTCCGGCCCATCTACGAGCCGGTCCACGGCGAGGACTGGGTGGTGGCCGCCGCCGGACCCGCCGGGCAGGAGTGGGTGCAGCGTGCCGTCGCCGTACGCGAGGTCTCCCGCCGCAAGGGGTATCTGCTGGACCCGGCCGACGACAACGTTCTCAGTTTCCTCACGTTGCCGCAGCTGCGTGAGCTGATGGTCCAGCACTGGCCTTGCTTCGAACCGTACTTCGACGACCGGCGCGAGGTGGAGCTGGCGCTCGACGAGCTGGAGGTCGCCCGCAACGTGGTCTCCCGCAACCGCGCCCTCAACGAGGCGGTCCTCGCTCAGGCCGAGCGCGCCTCGGCCAGGCTCCTGGAGATCCTGGGGGGCGGCGCCGCGGTCCCGTCCTCCGACCGGCTCCCGGTCGACGCCGTCGAGCAGCTGGTCGGCGACCGGTACGCGGACGTGGTCTCCGTCCACTCCGACCGGGTGCGGCTCCAGCGCCAGCTGCCCGCCGAGGACCTCTTCGGAGGATCACGCCGTCTCGACGCGATCGGCATAGGACTCAACCTGCTGGTGCAGAACTTCTCCGGCCGCAGGCTGATCCGGCTCGCCGAGTCGGGCTGCCGGGTCCGGCTGCTCTTCATCAACCCGGCGAGCAGCGCGGTCAAGCGCCGGGAGCGGGAGCTGGGCCTCAAGAAGGGGGAGTTGAGCCGATCGGTGGAGATGAACATCCTCCATATGCGCCGGGTCCGCTCCAAGCTCCGCGATCCGGGCGCCTTCGAGATCCATGTCTTCGACGAGACGCCGCGCTTCACGGCCTATCTGGTGGACGGCGACGGGACGGACGCGGTCGGGGTCGTCCAGCCGTATCTGCGGCGCGCACGCGGCATGGAGTCGCCCGTGCTGGTACTGCGGGGCGGTGGGCGCGCGGTGGTCCGGGCGGGTCAGGACAGTGAGCACGGGCTGTTCGAGACGTACCGCGAGGAATTCGAGTCGGTGTGGACCGACTCCCGGCCCGTCTCCTGAGGGGCTGTTCCCGAGGGACTGTCCGTCCGTTGTCAGTGGTGCATGCGAGGGTGGTCATCACTTGGGGGAGAGCACCACGAAGGAGGTACGGGATGAGTTGGCACCGGGAGGCGCTGGTCGGCTTCGACCTGGAGACGACGGGCACGGAACCGCTGGAGGCCCGGATCGTGACAGCCGCGGTCATCGGCGTCGGCGGCAGGGACGGGGAGCCGGTGCGGCAGCGCACCTGGCTGGCGGATCCGGGCATCCGGATTCCGGCGCAGGCCTCGGCGATCCACGGAATCAGCAGCGAGCGGGCGGCGGCGGAGGGCCGGCCGGTGCGCGAGGTGGCCGACGAGATCGCCGAGACACTCACCGGCTACTGGCGCCAGGGGGTGCCGGTCGTCGCGTACAACGCGGCTTTCGATCTGACGCTGCTGACTGCGGAGTTGCGGCGGCACGGGCTGCCGTCGCTGAGCGACCGGCTCGACGGGGCCGGGATCGGGCCGGTCATCGACCCGTACACCATCGACCGGGCCGTCGACCGCTATCGCAAGGGCAAGCGCACCCTCGAAGCGGTCTGTGTCGAGTACGGCGTGGTGCACGGCGGAGCCCATGACGCGGGGGCGGATGCGCTGGCCGCGGTCCGAGTGGCGTACGCGATAGCCGAGCGGCACAGCTCGGTGGCCGAGCTGACCGCCGCCGAGCTGCATGAGCGCCAGGTGGAGTGGTACGCGCAATGGGCGGCGGACTTCCAGCAGTTCCTGCGCCGCAAGGGCACGGCGGACGCGGTGATCGACGGCCACTGGCCCCTGCGGGAGCCGGCCTGGGCGACCGGCTGAGACTTCAAGCCCGTCCGGCGCGCGCAGCTGCTGCGGCGTCCGGCGGAGTCAAGCCCTTCCGGCGATTGAGGACGCGGCGGCCACCGGCCGGCCCCGGTTCAGAACGGATACCACCGCACCGCCGCGTCGCCGTCGCGCAGCGAGGCCACGCGGCGGCGGAACTCCGCGAGCGCCTTCGGATTGGTCGGCGCGTGCTGGGACACCCAGGCACAGCTGGCTGTCTCCCGCGCCCCGCGCAGCACCGCGCAGCCTTCCCATTCGCGGACGTCCCAGCCGTACGTGGCGGTGAAGGCGTCATACGCCTCGGCCGCCAGCCCGTACCGGTCCCGGGACAGCGCGAGCACCACCAGGTCGTGCTCGCGCAGATCCGCGGAGAAGGTCTCCAGATCGACCAGCACGGGCCCGTCCGGACCGACATGGACATTGCGGGGGAGAGCGTCACCATGGATCGGCCCGGGCGGCAGGCGGGGGACCAGCGCGGCCGCGGCCGCCGCGAAGCCGTCGCGGCGCTCACGCAGATAGTCGGCGTCGGCCGGGTCGATCGCATCGCCCGCCAGCCGTAGCCAGCGCTCGACCCCGCCCAGTAGCTCACGGCGCGGAAGGGCGAAACCGTCCGGGGCGGGCAGCGCGTGCACCTGGGTGAGCAGCGGGGCGAGATCGCGCGGCTCGGCAGGACGTACCGCGTCGGGCAGCCGGTGCCAGAGCGTCACCGGGTGGCCCTCCACCAGCCGCGCCCCGGGCTCGGCGGCCCGTACAGCGGGGACACCGGAGGCTGCCAGCCACTGAGCGACGGCCACCTCGTGCTCGGCCCGATCCCGCAGTTCCGGGTTCTGCACGGTGTCCCGGCCGACCTTGACCACCAGGTCGTCCACGGCGAACACCGCGTTCTCACCCAGCGCGAGCAGCTCCGCACCGCCGGACAGTCCGGCAGCGGTCAGCACCTCGCGCGCACGCATCTCGTTCATGGCTCTGATTTTCGCATTTGTGCAGGTTGGGTTGACGAACCGGTGGCCCGTCAGCGCGATGGCGAGGGCTACCTGAGCGGCTGGAACGGCACGAAACCGATGAAATGACGCAAGGGAGCGAATTCATGACATTGGCTAGCGCAACCGTGCGATCCGGGAGAGAGGTCCGCCCGGCGCCCGCCCAGTCGGTCCGCAGCGGTACTGGCCTGCTATCGGCACTGAGGTGCCCGAAAATGACATGGACGAGACGTCTCGTCTTGTCTACGGTGGGGGCATGCCGAAGATCGAGCGCGCCCATATCGCCATGTTCTCCATCGCCGCCCACGGGCACGTGAACCCGAGTCTGGAAGTCATCCGGGAGCTCGTCGCCCGTGGGCACCGCGTCAGTTACGCCATCCCGGCGTCCTTCGCCGAGAAGGTCGCCGCCACCGGCGCCGAACCGGTGCTCTACACCTCGGTGCTGCCGACCGAAGAAACCCCGGACGCCTGGGGCACCGAACTGATCGACAACCTCGAACCCTTTCTGGACGACGCCGTCCAGGCCCTGCCTCAGCTCATCAAGGCCTTCGACGGGGACGAGCCCGACCTCGTCCTGCATGACATCACCTCCTACCCGGCGCGGGTCCTCGCCCACCGCTGGGGTGTGCCGGCCGTTTCCCTCTCGCCCAACCTGGTGGCCTGGGACGGATACGAGGAAGAGGTCGGCGAGCCGATGACCGCCGAGCTGAAGCGGTCCGAGCGCGGACGGGCGTACTACCGGCGCTTCCAGGACTGGCTCACCGAGAACGGGATCGACCAGCACCCGGACCCGTTCGTCGGCTGGCCGCCGCGGTCGCTCGTCCTGATCCCCGAGGTGCTCCAGCCGAACGCCGACCGCGTCGACAGGACAGTCCACACCTTCGTGGGCGCCTGTCAGGGCGACCGTGCCGACCAGGGGGAGTGGCGGCGCCCGGAGGGCGCAGACAAGGTGCTGCTGGTCTCGCTCGGCTCGACCTTCACCAATCAGCCCGGTTTCTACCGCGACTGCGTCACGGCCTTCGGCTCTCTGCCGGGCTGGCACGTCGTACTTCAGATCGGGGCCTGGGTCGATGCTGCCGAACTCGGCGACGTACCGGCCAATGTGGAGGTTCATTCCTGGGTGCCGCAGCTCTCCGTGCTGAAGCAGGCGGACGCCTTCATCACCCACGCGGGCGCCGGGGGCAGCCAGGAGGGGCTCGCCACCGCGACTCCGATGGTCGCCGTGCCGCAGGCCGTCGACCAGTTCGGCAACGCCGACATGCTCCAGGCGCTCGGTGTCGCCCGTCACCTACCGATGGCGGAGGTGACACCCGAGTCACTGCGGGCCGCCGTGCTCGCCCTGGTGGGTGACCCCGAGGTGGCGAAGAGGGCCGCGGCCGTGCGGGATCGGATGGCCGGGGAGGGCGGAACGAAGCAGGCGGCCGATCTCATCGAGGCCGAACTTCCCGCCTGACGGGCGGGGACGGAATCAAAGCCACCCCGGCGGAGGTCGCTACGGCACTGACCGACGGAGCCGCCCCTCGCGGCCGTGACCGGGCAGCAGGCGCCCGGGCAACGCAATCGGCGGCCGTCGCGCCCTTCCCCACGGGGTGCGGCGGCGGGACTGTAAAACGTTCGGCAGCACGCCGAGCAGCGCCATGTCGCGCATGTACGAGGTGTGGGGCAGAGCCGGGCCGCCGAGGTGCTCGATGACGAGCAGCATCCGCCGGTTCGTCCACAGCGGTTTGACGACGGGAAAACCACACCTGCTTCGCGGGCGACGTCGGTGACCGGCGGCCGTCATCTGAGCTTGCCCACGACCGCCTTCATGAGCTGTGTCTTCGCCACGGTCAGCGCGAACCGCTTGTCGGCGCCGGGCGTTGGCTTCGCGTACCAGGGCAGGCCCCGGCGGCGCCACTTGGCGGGCTCCAGGTCCTTGGGGAGGGCGGGCAGGGGCACCGACCAGGTGCCGAGGCGGAGTTCCCCGCTCCATAAGCCCGGGGCGAGGTCGCGGACGGGCACGTGGACGGAGAACAGGTCCGCGTGCGGGGAGCGGGTGACGGGGAAGAGGGCGGTGGCCCCGCCGTCACCGGTGAGGGCCGCGACGAGCGGGGTGGCCGTGGGGGACGCGCTGAGCGTGCAGCGCCCGCTGACCAGCAGCTCGGTGGGGGAGCCGGCGTTCCAGCGGACGGCCCCGAACGTGAAGTGGGACCGTACGCGGTGCTTCTTCTCGCCGAGGTCGAGGGTGTAGTTGCCGTGTGGCTTGGTGGTGTAGAGGGTGACGGCACGGTCGCCGCGTGCGCTCTCCACGATCCGGGTGTCCGGCTCGCCGGACAGCTGCTCGGCGCGCCTGCTGCCGATCCGCACCTCGCGGGTCAGCCCCTGGGCGCCCACGGCCAGCGAGACGTCCCACAGCCCGTCGTCGAGCGGGGCGCCCCCGGCGGCGGTGTCCATGTCGACGACGACCTCGAACCCGGCCTTCTCGTACGCGTACCGCCCCGCGTCCTCGTCGGCGCCGAGCCCGGGAGTCGCGGTGTGCGTGACGGGCAGCCGGTACTCGGTCCCGCTGCCGCGTTCCCGCAGCACCAGCTCGGTGGTGACGTCATCGGTGGCGACGCGGTGCAGATACGCGTGCCCGGCCAGCCGCAGCTCGGTGCCGCGCAGTTCGGCCCGCGCGACATGGTGCCGCACGCCGACCTGGGCGGTGACGTCGTAGCACGCGTCGGGGACGGCTGCGGCGGGGTCGCGGAAGAAGG
Organism: Streptomyces sp. NPDC018000; assembly: GCF_044328025.1. Taxonomy (NCBI): domain Bacteria; kingdom Bacillati; phylum Actinomycetota; class Actinomycetes; order Kitasatosporales; family Streptomycetaceae; genus Streptomyces; species Streptomyces sp. NPDC018000. The sequence continues at coordinate 219,670 of NZ_JBIRGM010000004.1, read as the reverse complement.
GGTACTGGGCGTAGGCGCGGCCCTGCTCGACGACGAGCGGGGTGGCGGACGCGGACTTGGCCAGCCGTTTCTCGAACGCGGTGAGTTCGAGGACCTCGTCGAGCATCTGGTGGCGCACGAGGTGCAGCCGCAGCCTCGCCATCGCCGAGAGCCGGTCGGCCAGGCCGTCGTGCCAGAGGGGTTCGATGATCTCGGCGAGCCGCCTCAGCGTCTTGACCTGTGTCTCGCGGGGTTCCCACACCAGGTGCCCGCCGAGCAGTTGCTGGACCTCGACGGTCAGGTGCCGGTGGGCCAGGTGGTCGCGGCCGGGGCCCGGCGGCACGTTCTCGAGGATCATGTCGACGACGCGCGGCAGGAAGCGCAGCCGGGGCTCCGAGCCCGAGGTCCGCTTGGTGATGTTGCCGTTGTCGTCCCGCTCGACCCAGAACAGGCAGTCGTAGTCGGCCAGTACGGATATGCCGGAGGCGTGGATGTACGCCGGGCCGACGAACAGTTGGTCCTCGCCGATCTTCAGGTCCGTCGGGAACCGCAGCCGGTGCCGTTCCAGCAACTCGCGGCGGAACAGCTTCATGGGATTGAGCGTCCAGTAGACGCGCGACGAGTAGACGTCGGTCCTCGGCTGGTTGCGCCGGAACATCGAGGTGGGCGCACCACGGCCCCCGACGCCGACCATTTTGCCGAGGACGACGTCGGTGCCGTTCTCCTCGGCCAGGGCGACCATGCGCTCCAGCGCCTCGGGCCCGAGAAAGTCGTCGGCGTCGAGGAAGAAGACGAACTGTCCCCGGGCCTGGTCGAGGCCGACATTGCGGGGCGCGGACGGGCCGCCGGAGTTCTCCTGGTGGATGACGCGCAGAAGGCCCGGGTGGACGCCGGTCAGCCGCTCGAGTTCCTGGGGCGTTCCGTCGGTCGACCCGTCGTTGACGACGATGACCTCCAGGGTTTCTTGGCCCATGCTCTGCTCGGCGACGGACGTGATGCACCGCGTCAGATAGGGCATCGCGTTGTACGCAGCGATAATCACCGAAACGGTGGGGCCGGTCATCGTCATGCTCTCCCAAGTGATGCGTGGCACGGCCCATTTCGCCGGCTGTGATGCGGCTGTCGCGGTTCACTCATGGGTGAGGTGCCGGTAAGTGCGTGAAAATACCATGGGTTGACTGTGTGTTCAGAGTGAATGGGCGATGAAGCAAGGCCGGGCCGGGCGTTCAGCCGGAGCGTGTACGGTGTGCCGTAGCTCGTGTGGCGCGTGATCACCGACACGCAATCCTCCGTGTCGTGGAGCCGCACGGCGGCCGGGGTGGGGCCCCACCATGTGAGGGACGCCATGGGACGCGGGCCTCGTCGTACCGGTTCAGCAGCAGCCGCGCCAACTCCGGTGACGGGCCGAGCACATCGGCCAGCACGTCCGCCTCGGCCGCGCCTGCGGCGACGCGGTCCGGGAGCCGGCCGGGAGCGATGACGTACGGGGCCACCGCCACGCGTCGCACCCCCTCGGCCCGCAGGGCCCGCACCGCGTCCTCGGTGCGGGGGAACCCCGCGAAAGACGCAGCGGAGGCGAACGCAGGCCGCACGGCGCACCAACCGGTGTGCCGCAACTCCCGCGCGATTTCAGCGATCACTGCGATCGCCTCCGGGTCCGTGGAGCCTGCCGAGGCCAGGACCAGCCCGGTGGAGCCCCGGTCACCGGGACGGACTCCGGCTTCGTACAGCCGCCGTTCCAGGGCCGAGTTCAGCAGGGGTGACGGGCCGAGCACCTCGGCCTGACGGATGCGCAGCCGGGGCTGTCGGGTCCGGGCCTCGTGCAGCACCGCGGGAATGTCGGACTTCGCGTGGAAGGCCCGGGTGAGAAGCAGGGGAAGCGCGATGACATCTTCCGTTCCCTCCGCCTCCATGCGCTCCAACACCCTTGTGACGGAAGGGGCGTTGAAGTCCAGGAATCCGGTCTCCATGCGCAGCCCCGGCCGCAGCGACCGCACCCGCGCGGTGAGCGCGTGCACGGTCGCCGCGTGCCGCGGGTCGCGGCTGCCGTGAGCGACGACAAGGAGGACCGGGGCGGACATGGCGTGGCTCAGTTCTTGACGAGGAGACCGCGGCTGCGCAGCACCCACCGCTCCAGCGGACTGAAGATCAGCAGATCGATCGCGACGCCGACGAACAGAATCAGGATGACGGCGAGGAAGATGCCGGGCATGTCCGCGTTGTTGCGGCCGTTCTCCAGCAACTGACCGAGTCCCAGGCCGAGATCGGGGGAGGATGCGATGATCTCGGCGGCCATCAGCGAGCGCCAGGAGAACGCCCAGCCCTGCTTGAGACCGGCCAGGTAGCCCGGCATCGCGGCGGGCAGCACGATGTACCGGGTCCCGCGCAGCCCGGTCGCGCCGAGCGTGCGGCCCGCTCTGAGGACCAGCGGCGGCACCTGGTCGACACCGGACACCAGCCCGTTGGCGACCGAGGGGACGGCGCCCAGCAGGATCACCGCGTACATCATCCCGTCGTTCAGCCCGAGCCAGATCACGGCCGGCGCCACCCAGGCGACCGACGGCAGCGACTGCAGCCCGGAAAGGATCGGGCCGATCGCCGACCGTACGGACTTCACCCGGGCCACCAGCAGACCCAGCGGCGTACCGATGGCCACGGCCATCAGGAAGCCGAGCAGACCGCGCGAGACGCTGGTCCAGACGACCCCCAGAAGCGTCCCCTGCAGCCACATGTCGGCCACGCTGTTCCACACCGCGGCCGGTGAGGGCAGCTTGTAGTCGTCGGTGACCTGGGCTTCGACGAGCAGCTGCCAGATGGTGATCACCAGTGCCACCGCGAGGGCCGGCGGCAGCACCTTGCGCAGCAGCACCTCGCGCACGGGGGTGCGGCGCACCTGCACGGCGTCCAGCGCGTCGAGTCCGGCCTCCAGACCGGCCAGGTCGTCGGGCTTCGTGTCAGTGCCGGCCATGACGGCGGATCTCCCCACGCAGTTGTTCGGTGATCTCGACGGACAGTTCCGCGACGGCGCTGTCCTCGATACGACGCGGCTGCCCGATGCCGACCGTCCACTCCCGGGCGATCCGTCCGGGGCGGGACGACAGCAGGACGACCCGCTGGGCGAGCCGCACCGCTTCGCGCACATTGTGTGTGACGAAGAGAACCGAGACGTTCGTCTCGCGCCAGATCCGGGTCAGCTCGTCGTGCAGCACATCCCGGGTGATGGCGTCGAGCGCGGCGAACGGCTCGTCCATCAGCAGCAGTTGACTGTCCTGGGCGAGGGCCCGTGCCATGGCCACCCGCTGCCGCATACCGCCCGAGAGCTCATGCACACGCTTCTTGTACGCCCCGCCCAGCCGTACGAGTTCGAGCAGCCGCTCCGCCTCCGTGCGGCGCTCCGACTTGGCCATGCCGCGCAGCCGCAGCGCGAGTTCGATGTTCTTTCCGGCGGTCAGCCACGGGAACAGGGCGTGCTCCTGGAACATCAGGGCCGGCCGCCCGCCGGGGGTCTCGATGGACCCCGCGGTCGGGCGGTCGAGTCCGGCCACCAGATTGAGCAGCGTCGACTTTCCGCACCCGGAGGCTCCCAGAAGGGTGACGAACTCGCCCGGTGCGACATCGAGCGTGATGTCGTCCAGGACGAGCTGCTGCCCTCCCGGTCCACCGAAGGACTTGGAGACATGCGCGATACGGGCGGCGTGCCCGACCGCTGTACGGGCCCCGGCCTCGGTGAGGGTGGTCGCCATGGTCGTCACCTCCTGAGAGTGGATCCTGGATTCGTGGTAGGACAGCCCTCACTTGACACCGAGACCGGCGTCGGAGACCTCGGGCCTGCCCGCGGCTTTCAAAACCTTGTTCAGTGGCTTCAGGTCGTAGATACCGTTGAGGTCCGGCTTCTCCAGCAGCCCGGCCTTCACCGCGTGCCCGGCCTGCGTGTCGAGCGTGGCGGCCAGCGGGTCATCGGTGATCTGGATCGACTTCCACGCCGGGTCGAGGATCTGGGCGGGCAGCGCCTTGCCGGTCAGGTTCTCGAGCGCGGCGTTGGCGGAGGACTTCGCCCTGTCCGGGTTGGCGTTGATCCAGGCGTTGGTCTTCACCGAGCCGCGCAGCACCGCCTCGACGACATCCGGGTGCTCACTCAGGAACTTCTGCGACACGATGATGTTCGTGATCACGAACTTGTTGTCCGGCCACAGTGTCGACTCGTCGAGCAGTTCCTCGGCACCCTCGGCCACCAGCTTCGACGCGGTGGGCTCGGGGACCCAGGCGCCGTCGACGGAACCGGACGTGTAGGCGTCCGGGGTCACCTTGTTGTCCGTACGGACCACGGAGACATCGCCCTTGCCGCTCTGGGCGTCGACCTTCCAGCCCTTCTCGGAGATCCAGTCGAGGAAGGCCACGTCCTGCGTGTTGCCGAGCTGCGGGGTGGCTATCTTCTTGCCCTTGAGATCGTCCAGGGACCTGATCTTCTTCGGGTCGACGACCAGTTTCACCCCGCCGGAGGCCGAACCGCCGATGATCCGCAGGCTCTTGCCCTTGGACTTGGTGAAACCGTTGATGGAGGGCGACGGGCCGATGAAGCCGATGTCGATCGAGTTGGCGTTGAGCGCCTCGATCTCGGAGGGGCCGGCGTTGAACTGCGAGGTTTTCAGCCGGGTGCCGCCCAGTTCCTTCTGGAAGATCCCCTCTTGGTCGCCGACCAGCGCGGTGGCGTGCGTGAGGTTGGGGAAGTAGCCGATCCGCACGGTGTCCGCGGAGAGCTTCTTCGCACCGGCGGCGACGTCCGGCTTCCTGGAGTCGTCGTGCTTCGCCTCGGAGCCGTAGCCGCAGGCGGTGAGTGCGACAGCGAGCAACGGCAGGGCGGTGGCAGCGGCGAGGCTGCGGCGGTGCGCGGTACGGGGGGCAGGCACGGGAGGCTTTCCTCTCGTTGGCCCGGTGCTCGCATCCCTCGGAAATTACGGGGGCGCGGCCGGGAGGTCGGCAGATCTTCGTCCGAACTGACGGTGCAGGCGGTGCGGTTGGTGCAGGCGGGCGCGCAGGCAGTGCGCGTACGTCATCGCGCACATCGCGCGACCCCGCCCTGGCCGCTGCCGAGGGCGCCGCTGCCGACGCGACCGCCCTCCTTCGCGAACGTGGAGTAGATGTCGATACTCATCAGAAGTCCCATTCGGCGTCGTCGCCGGCCGCGGCCTCGGGCTCGGTCGCGGCGGCGAACGAGGCGCCGGCCATGCCGGCCGTCAGCGTGGTGCCGTCCGCCGGGTCGATCAGGAGGAAGGAACCGGTGCGCCGGGAGTCCGCGTAGGCGTCGAGGGCCAGCGGTTCGGCGGTGCGGACGACGACCCGGCCGATGTCGTTGGCGACGAGTCGGCCGGGTGCCGGGTGCTGGGAGAGGTCGTCCAGTGCGAGGCGCGAGGGGATGTCCTTGACGATCGCCTTGACCGTACGGGTGGTGTGCTTGAGCAGCACCCGCCGGCCCACGGTGAGCGGCTGGTCGGCGACATGGCAGACGGTCGCCTCCACGTCCTGGGTGACCGTCGGCGCTTCGTCGGCCGGTGCGATCAGGTTGCCGCGCGAGATGTCGATGTCGTCGGCCAGCCGGATCGTCACCGACCGGGGTGCCCAGGCGGTGTCCACGCTCTCGCCGAGCGCGTCGATCGCGGTGATCGTCGACGTGCGTCCCGAGGGCAGGACGGTGACGGCCTGGCCGACACGGAAGGCACCGGTCGCGATCTGGCCCGCGTAGCCCCGGTAGTCCGGGTGCTCGGCCGTCTGCGGCCGGATGACGTACTGGACGGGGAAGCGGGCCTGGCCGGCGGTGAGGTCATGGCTGACCGGCACCGTCTCCAGGTGTTCCAGGACGGTGGGGCCGCCGTACCAGTCCATGTGCGAGGAGGGCTCCACGACATTGTCACCGGCCAGCGCGGAGATCGGGATCGCGGTACACCGGTTTTCCTGGGGGTCCCCACCGGCCCCCCAGCCCGGGACGCCGAGGGATGCGGCGTACGCGGTGAACTCCTCGGCGATGGCGGCGAACACGGGCTCCGCGTAGTCGACCAGGTCCATCTTGTTGACGGCCAGCACCACGTGCGGCACCCGGAGCAGCGCGGCGACCGCGGCATGGCGGCGGGTCTGCTCGACGACACCGTTGCGGGCGTCGACCAGGACGACGGCCAGCTCGGCCGTCGAGGCGCCCGTCACCATGTTCCGGGTGTACTGCACATGCCCCGGGGTGTCGGCCAGGATGAACCGGCGGCGCGGTGTCGCGAAGTAGCGGTAAGCGACATCGATGGTGATGCCCTGCTCGCGCTCGGCCCGCAGCCCGTCGGTCAGCAGCGCCAGGTCGGGCGCCTGCTGGCCCCGGCTGCGCGAGGCGTGCTCAACGGCCTCCAGCTGGTCGGTGAGGACCGACTTGGAGTCGTGCAGAAGACGTCCCACGAGGGTGGACTTGCCGTCGTCGACGGACCCCGCGGTGGCGAACCGCAGCAGGGTGGTGGCCGACAACTGTTCTGCGTGCTGGGTGAGTGTGGTCATCTCAGAAGTACCCCTCGCGCTTGCGGTCTTCCATCGCGGCCTCGGACAGCTTGTCGTCGGCCCGCGTCGCACCCCGCTCGGTGAGCCGGGAAGCGGCGATCTCGGCGATCACGGCGTCCAGCGTCGTCGCATCCGAGTCGACGGCGCCGGTGCACGACATGTCGCCGACCGTGCGGTAGCGCACCTGCCGGGTCTCGACCTGCTCGCCCTTCTTGGGGCCGCCCCAGTCGCCCGCGGTCAGCCACATGCCGGAGCGGTTGAAGACCTCGCGGTCATGGGCGAAGTAGATCTCCGGCAGCTCGATGCCCTCACGGGCGATGTACTGCCAGACGTCCAGCTCGGTCCAGTTGGAGATCGGGAAGACCCGGACGTGCTCACCGGGGGCGTGCCGGCCGTTGTAAAGCTGCCACAGCTCGGGGCGCTGGCGGCGGGGATCCCACTGGGAGAACTCGTCGCGCAGCGAGAAGACCCGCTCCTTGGCGCGCGCCTTCTCCTCGTCGCGGCGCCCACCGCCGAACACGGCGTCGAAGCGGTGCTGCTGGATCGCCTCGGTCAGCGGTACGGTCTGCAGCGGGTTACGAGTGCCGTCCGGGCGTTCGCGGAGCTTCCCGGCGTCGATGTACTCCTGCACGGAGGCGACATGAAGCCGCAGTCCGTGCCGGGCCACCGTCCGGTCGCGGTACTTCAGCACCTCCGGGAAGTTGTGACCGGTGTCGACGTGCAGCAGCGTGAACGGCACCGGCGCGGGCGTGAACGCCTTCAGCGCCAGATGCAGCATCACGATGGAGTCCTTGCCGCCGGAGAACAGGATCACCGGCCGCTCGAACTCGCCCGCCACTTCACGGAAGATGTGTACGGCCTCGGACTCCAGCAGGTCCAGGTGGCTGAGTGCGTACGGATTGCCGGTGCCTTCCGGCACAGCCGCGACGGTCGTCACGCCGCACCCCTCTCGCTCAGCAGCGCATACAGCTTTGCCGTGGACTCCTGCACGGTCTGCAGGTGCGAATCGATCCGCAGATCCGGCGACTCGGGCGCCTCGTACGGGTCGTCGACCCCGGTGAGCCCGCTGATCTCGCCGGCCGCCTGCTTGGCGTAGAGGCCCTTCACATCGCGTACGGAGCACACCTCGACGGGAGTCGCGACATGCACCTCCAGGTACGCGGTGCCCTCGGCCCGGTGCCGTTTGCGTACAGCGTCCCGGCTGTCCGCGTACGGGGCGATGACCGGGACCAGCACCTTCACGCCGTTGGCGGCCAGCAGCTCGGCGACGAAGCCGATGCGCTGGACGTTGGTGTGGCGGTCCTCGCGGGAGAAGCCGAGGCCCGCGGAGAGGAACTCCCGGATCTCGTCGCCGTCGAGCACCTCTACGCGGTGTCCTTCGCCGCGCAGCCGCCCGGCGAGTTCGTACGCGATGGTGGTCTTGCCCGCGCTCGGCAGACCGGTCAGCCAGATGGTGGCTCCCGTCTCCGTCACGCTCATCGAATTCTCCTGATCAGTCGTCATCAGTCGTGCAGCCCGCACTCGGTCTTGCCCCGACCGGCCCAGCGTCCGGCGCGTGCGTCCTCGCCCTCCAGCACCCGGCGGGTGCAGGGCGCGCAGCCCACGGAGGCGTAACCGTCCATCAGCAGCGGGTTGGTGAGGACGCCGTGCTCCGCGACGTACGCATCGACGTCGTCCTGCGTCCAGCGGGCGATCGGTGAGATCTTCACCTTCTGCCGCTTCTCGTCCCAGCCGACGACCGGGGTGTTCGCCCGGGTGGGGGAATCGTCGCGGCGCAGCCCGGTCGCCCAGGCCGCGTACGAAGTCAGGCCCTCTTCAAGGGGCTCGACCTTCCGCAGCTTGCAGCACAGGTCGGGGTCGCGGTCGTGCAGCTTCGGCCCGTACTGGGCGTCCTGTTCGGCAACGGACTGGCGCGGGGTCAGCGTGATGACGTCGACGTCCATCACGGCCTCGACCGCGTCGCGGGTGCCGATCGTCTCGGGGAAGTGGTAGCCGGTGTCGAGGAAGAGCACGTCCACGCCCGGAAAGGCACGCGAGGCGAGGTGCGCCACGACCGCGTCCTCCATGGACGAGGTGACGCAGAACTTCCTGCCGAAGGTGTCGGCGGCCCACTGGAGGATTTCCGGCGCGGAGGCGTCCTCCAGCTCCCGGCCCGCGCGTTCGGCCAGTGCCTTCAGTTCTTCCACCGTGCTTTCTCCTTGCAGAGCGTCCGTCATATCCCGTCCCGCTCAAAGTCGTTGCGCTGCGTTGCCCGGCTCAGCAGACCCAGGAACTTCAGCTGGAATGCGCGGTTGCAGGAAGCGCATTCCCAGGCCCCGTGCCCGCTCTCGTGCGGGCGCAGGTCCTCGTCGCCGCAGTACGGGCAGTGGAACGGAGCGGCGCGCTCGCTCATGACAGCGACTCCGCACTGGCCCGCGCCGCCCAGGTCGCGAACCGCTCGCCGTCCTCACGCTCCTCCTGGAACCGGCTCAGCACCCGCGCGACATAGTCCGGCAGTTCGGCCGAAGTGACCTTCAGACCACGGACCTTGCGGCCGAAACCGGCCTCCAGCCCCAGCGCGCCGCCCAGGTGCACCTGATAGCCCTCGACCTGGTTGCCGTCGGCGTCCAGGACGAGCTGGCCCTTGAGGCCGATGTCGGCGGTCTGGATGCGGGCGCAGGCATTGGGGCAGCCGTTGAGGTTGATGGTGAGCGGCTCGTCGAAGTCCGGCAGGCGGCGCTCCAGTTCGTCGATCAGTGAGGCGCCGCGGGCCTTCGTCTCGACGATCGCCAGCTTGCAGAACTCGATGCCGGTGCAGGCCATCGTGGAGCGCCGGAACGGCGACGGCCTCACCTGGAGGTCGAGCGCCTCCAGTCCGGCGACCAGGGAATCCACCTGGTCCTGCGGCACGTCGAGGACGAGCATCTTCTGCTCGACGGTGGTGCGCAGCCGGTCCGAGCCGTGTGCGGCGGCCAGGTCGGCGATCTCGGCAAGTGCGGAGCCGTCCACGCGGCCGACCCTGGGTGCGAAACCCACGTAGAAGCGGCCGTCCTGCTGCCGGTGCACACCCACGTGGTCGCGCCAGCGGCTGCTCGGCTGCCCGGGTGCGGGCCCGTCGATCAGCGGCCGCTTCAGGTACTCGTCCTCCAGCACCCGGCGGAACTTCGCGGGGCCCCAGTCGGCCATCAGGAACTTCAGACGGGCCCGGGTACGCAGTCGCCGGTACCCGTAGTCACGGAAGATGCCGACGACTGCGGCCCAGACGTCCGGAACCTCGTCGAGCGGCACCCAGGCGCCCAGCCGCTCGGCGAGGCGCGGGTTGGTGGAGAGACCGCCACCGACCCAGACATCGAAACCCGGACCGTGCTCGGGGTGGACCACGCCGACGAACGCGATGTCGTTGATCTCGTGCACCACGTCCTGCACCGGCGAGCCGGAGATCGCGGTCTTGAACTTGCGCGGCAGGTTGGAGAATTCCTTGTTGCCGATGTAGCGGTCGTGGATCTCGTCGACCGCGGGCGTGCCGTCGATGATCTCGTCGGCGGCGATCCCCGCCACCGGCGAGCCGATGATCACACGCGGGCAGTCGCCGCACGCCTCGGTGGTGGAGAGCCCGACGGCCTCCAGCTTCTCCCAGATCGCCGGGACGTCCTCGATCCGGATCCAGTGCAGCTGGATGTTCTGCCGGTCGGTGATGTCCGCGGTGCCGCGAGCGTACTCCTGCGAGATCTCGCCGATGACGCGCAGCTGCGCGGTGGTCAGCCGGCCACCGTCGATCCGGACCCGCAGCATGAAGTACTTGTCGTCCAGTTCCTCCGGCTCCAGGATCGCGGTCTTGCCGCCGTCGATCCCGGGCTTGCGCTGGGTGTAGAGGCCCCACCAGCGCATGCGCCCACGGAGGTCGTTGGGGTCGATCGAGTCGAAACCGCGCTTGGAGTAGATCGTCTCAATGCGTGTCCGCACATTGAGACCGTCGTCGTCCTTCTTGAACTGCTCATTGCCGTTGAGCGGGGTGTGGTGACCCATGGCCCACTGGCCTTCGCCACGGTGGCGTCCGGCCTTGCGGCGGGGTGTGGTGGTCGCAGACTGTTCCGGGGTAGCGGCCATGACAGTACGTCCTTCGGGACTGCAGTGAGGGCGGCTCTGAACTGCACACTCGCGCTGAGGCGCGGCGGTGCGCAGGGTTTGCAGAGAAAAGGGGGATCGCGGCGGTGCTGGGAACCTCAGCTCACCGGACAGATGGCGCTGGAGACGCGGCCGAGATCGACGTGACGTCGACTCACCAAGGCGGTTCCAGTTCCAGACATGACGGAAGCGTGTCACGCGAATCTCGGACCAGTCCACCACAATCCATGATATGGACGGCACTGTCTTGCCATGTGAGACGAAGCAGCTTCCATCGCTCGACCCGCCGGGGCCGGGCCGGCCGCAATGGCCGCAATCTCCCGACCTGTCACCGGCAGTCGCTGTCCGCCCGCTGCCGCGCCGCCCCCGGCCACGGCCCCGGCGTCGCCACCTCGGGCTCCAGCTCCACCTTCGTGCCGAAGAGCTTGAAGCCGCGCCGCAGATAGTTGTCCATGGCGTGCGGGCCGTCCTTGGAGCAGGTGTGCAGCCACACCCGCTTCGTCGGCGTCCGCTCCGGCCAGCGTTCCGCCAGGTCCCAGGCGCGGGCGACGCCGTAAGAGAGCAGATGGCCGCCGATCCGGCGCCCCCGGAAGGCCGGTATCAGCCCGAAGTACATGATCTCGACCACGCCGTCGTCCTGCGGGTCAAGCTCGATGTATCCGGCCGGGGTGCCGTTCTCGTACGCCACCCAGGTCTCCGCCCCGGGGCGGTCCAGGGCCGCCTGCCACTGCGCGTACGTCATCGTGAGCCGGTCCGTCCACTGGATGTCGCCGCCGACCGCCGTGTACAGGAACCGGCTGAACTCGGGCAGCGGAACCTCGGACCGCGCGATCCGCACGTCTCCTTCCGGGACCGCGGCGGGGCGCAGATCGTCGGGGGAGGTCTGTTCCAGGGACCAGATGGTCACCTCGGCGGTGGTGGAAGCGGTGCGCGCGGGGTTGCTCATGACTGCCAGGGAATCATGCCGCGGGGCCGTGGCCCAAGCCGGTCCCGCGGCTCGGACAGCGGGGCCGTCCATCGGCGGCGACAGAGCGCCCTATGCGGCCGTACGCGCTCTGACCACCACCGGAGCCGTCGAGCGCGGCAGCAGATCGGCCGGGTGATCCGGTTGGATCACCTCCACCTCCACCCCCTCGCCGAAGCGGTACGGGCGGTGTGCGAGCACCTCCGCGAGATGGCGGCGCATCCGCGAGACCTCCGCCCGCACCGTCACCGTCCGGGTCGCGTCGCCGAAGATGTCCTCTGCCAGTTCTGATGCCGTACGCCCCTCGCGGTGCAGCGCCAGGGCGTACAGCAACTCCGCATGGCGCGGCGAGAGCTTCTGCGTCCAGGTGCCCGTCGCACTCACCACATTGACCGTGAGCCCGCGCGGTCGGCTCAGATCCAGCACGATCCGTCGGGGCATCCCGTCCGAAAGCCCGTCCGTGACCTGCACCAGCCAACCGCCGGGCAGCGGCTCGGCCCGGCACATACCGAGCGACGGCAGCCACACCCGGCCCGGCCGCAGCGACTTGGGCAGCGGCAGCCGGTCGACCGGCGGCATCCCGGTCACCGCGGCGAGCCAGCCGTGGCTGTCCACCGCCAGGGCCCGGCCGCCCATCCGGCACAGCAGAGGCGCCGCCACCGAACGCAGCCGGTCGATCGCTTGCAGATGCCTGTTCCTGAACTCGCTCTCGGCCAGCCTGGCGACCGAACGGACCAGGGCGAGCATCGTCGGATGGAACGTGGAAGCGGCACCGCTCATGTCGACGATGCCCATCATCCGGCCGTCCCGCGGATCACGGACCGGGGCCGCCGCACACGTCCAGTTGTGCAGCCTGCGTACGAAGTGCTCCGACGAATGGACCTGGACCGGTGCGCGCGAGGCGAGCGCAGTGCCGATCGCGTTCGTCCCCATGCTCGCCTCCGCCCAGGCCGCGCCCTCGGCCAGACAGACGGAGTCGGCCCGCCGAAGCACCCCCGGGTTGCCCTGGCGCCACAGCACCAGGCCCTCCATATCGGTGACCACCATGATCTGCTGGGCGGCGTCGGCGAGGGGGCGAAGGCCCTCGCTCAGCAGTGGCATCACCTCGCCCAGCGTCGAAGTCCGCCGCCGGCGCTCGATCTCGTTCATCTGCAACAGTGCGCACTCGGTGGACCGGTCCGGATCGAGGCCGCTGCGCAGCACCCGGTCCCACGAGGCGCCGATCTCCGCCCGCGGGGCGACGGGTGAACGATTGCCCGCGAGCCCGGCCTCCCTGGCCCGGTGGGACCCGGGCGCGGCCCGGACGGGCTGCGGGGCAGCCGATCGTGTCACCTCGGCGGCGGCTGTCTCCACTCTCATTCCCCCCAGATGCCGTGGCCGGCTCAACGGCCCACGGGCCCATCCTGCCCGCTGCGAGATGACCGACACCGCGCACTCCACACAATGGTTGCAACCCTTTGCAACTCTGGCGACGGGGTGCGGGTCCGTACGAGAGTGACGGAACACCGTACGGCGGAGCCTGTGCCCCGCCGACCGGTATGCACAGCATGGAGGGTGGTGCCGTGTCGGCGCAGCACCACCCTCCGTCGCTGTACTTCTCCGGCCCGATGGGACTTTCGAAACACGCCCTAACGCTCGACCGGCCGTGCCCGTTCCACGACCGATGCCAGATCGAGGCTGTGCGGCAGCGTCCCGAACGCCGTGCCCCAGTCCCCGCCCAGCCGTGATGCACAGAACGCGTCGGCGACCTCCGGCGGCGCCCAGCGCACCAGCAGCGAACCCTGCAGCACCAGAGCCATCCGCTCGACCAGCCGGCGGGCCCGTGCCTCGATCCCGTTCAGATCGGCGAGCTCCGTCAGCATGTCCTTGATCGCCGCGTCCAGCCGGTGATCGGCGCCGCGCGCCCTGCCGACCTCCTGGAGGAACGCGTTCAGCGCCGGCGGCTCGCGCCGCAGCGCCCGCAGCACGTCCAGCGCCTGTACGTTCCCGGAGCCCTCCCAGATCGAGTTGAGCGGCGCTTCGCGCAGCAGCCGCGGCATCCCGGACTCCTCGACGTAACCGTTGCCGCCGAGACACTCCAGCGCCTCACCCACCATCGGCGTGCACCGCTTCGTCACCCAGTACTTCGCCGTCGGCACCGCGATCCGCAGGAAGGCCCGCTCGCTCTCCGTATCGGCGTCGTACGCCGCCGCCAGCCGAAGCGCCAGCACCGTCGCGGCCTCCGACTCCAGCGCCAGATCGGCCAGCACATTGCGCATCAGCGGCTTCTCGATCAGCACCCCGCCGAACGCGCTGCGGTACGTGCAGTGGTGGATCGCCTGCGCCACCGCCTGCCGCATCAGCGCCGTCGAACCGACCACACAGTCCAGCCGGGTCGCCGCCACCATCCCGATGATGGTGCGCACCCCGCGCCCCTCGTCGCCGACCCGGCGCGCCCACGTCCCGTCGAACTCGACCTCGCTCGACGCATTGGACCGGTTGCCCAGCTTGTCCTTCAGCCGCTGGATCGCGAACGTGTTGCGCGTGCCGTCGGGCAGCACCCGGGGCAGCAGAAAACACGTCAGGCCTGCGGGCGCCTGCGCCAGCACCAGGAAGCCGTCGGACATCGGTGCCGAACAGAACCACTTGTGCCCGGTGAGCAGATACTCGCCCTCCGCCGCCAGCGGCTCGGCCCGCGTCGTATTGGACCGCACGTCCGTGCCGCCCTGCTTCTCCGTCATGCCCATCCCGAAGAGCACACCGGCCTTCTGCGCCACGGGCCGCAGCCCCTGCTCGTACACCGTCGAGGTCAGCAGCGGCTCCCAATCGGCGGCCAGCGCCGGATCGGTCCGCAGCGCGGGCACCGCCGCGTGCGTCATCGACAGCGGGCAGCCGTGGCCCGCCTCGGCCTGCGTCCACACCAGGAACCCGGCCGCCCGCCGCACATGGCCGCCCGGCCTGCCCCAGGCGTCGGTCAGACCCGCGGAGACCGCATGACCCAGCAGCCGGTGCCAGGCCGGATGGAACTCCACCTCGTCGATACGATTTCCGTACCGGTCGTGGGAACGCAGTACCGGCGGATTCTCGTTCGCCTGCACCCCCCACGCCTGCACCTGCGCGGAGCCCGCGGATCTGCCCAGCTCGCCGAGCTCGCCCCGGGCCTCGGCGAGGAGCTCGGTCGGCAGATGACGTTGCACCGCCTCGGTGAGCGCGAGGTCGGCGGCGAAGACGTCGTAGCCGACCAGCGGCGGTACCTGGTTGGACACTGTGTGGGTGGTGGCTGTCATGCCGATACGGTAAGGACGTGCTGGCAGCAAATGAAACACCCGAGCGGCTACCGGGTCGGATCCACCGGGCCCGAGCCCTCTACCGCAACGTATCGAAGCGGCAGATGGTATGGCAGTTGCTCAAGGACACTGTCAACTCGTGCATGGAGTACCGCATTCTGGGACTCGCAGCCGAGGCGGCGTTCTTCACCCTGCTGTCCCTGCCTCCGCTGCTCCTCGGCCTGATCGGCCTGCTCGGTTACGTCGACGAGTGGACCAACACCACCACGGTCGCTTCCATCGAGCGCAACATCCTCAACGCCGCGCACACGGTGCTCAGCGAGCGGGGTGTGAACGACTTCGCCAAACCGCTCCTGGCGGACGTCTCCACCGGCGCCCGGCCCGATGTCATCTCGATCGGCTTCGCCATCGCGCTCTGGTCCGGCTCCCGCGCGGTCAACGTCTTCATCGACACCATCACGGTCATGTACGGCCTCGACGGCCGGCGCGGCATCGTCAAGACGCGGCTGCTCGCCTTCCTGCTGTACGTCGTCGCCCTGCTGCTCGGTGCCGTCGTGCTGCCGCTGCTCGTGGTCGGCCCCGACCGGGTCGTGGAGTTCATACCGTGGGGCACCGAGGTCATAAGCGTTCTGTACTGGCCGGCGGTGATCCTGCTGTCGATCGCGTTCCTGACGACGCTCTACCACGTGTCCGTACCGGTCCGTTCGCCGTGGATCGAGGACGTGCCGGGCGCGCTGGTGGCGCTCGCGATGTGGGTGCTCGGCAGCTTCCTGCTGCGGATCTACCTCACCAGTGCGGTCGAGGGGCCCACGATCTACGGCTCGTTGGCGGCTCCGATCGCCGTCCTGCTGTGGATCGGTGTCTCCGCGTTCGCGGTGCTGGTCGGAGCGGCGGTCAATGCCGCGATCGACCGGGTGTGGCCCTCGCTGGCGACGGCCGCGGCACGTGCGGCCAATGACCGGCTACGGGCGGCCCAGGCCGTGGAGTTCGTCGCGCGGACGCAGGCGAACCGGGACGAGGGCGATGACGAAGGTGACAGCCCCTATATGCCGTCCGAGTTCCCGGAGCGCTGGTCGAGGTTTCTTCCGCCGGACGATGTGAAGTCCAGGCTGCAGCCGAGCCGGGACAAGGAGTCGGACAAGGCGAACCACCCGTCCGGCGACTGAGGACGCCCGCTGCCCGGCGGCCACGGCAAGCCGATCCGTTCACCTACGGGAATAGCGTGGGGGCATGGGCGACAAGTACGAGGAGTGGGCGTCGCGGTTCGACGGTGCGACCCTGTGGACACTGAGCGTCTCGGGCGGATCGGTCCATCCGGTGCTGCCCGACGGCTGCATGGACCTGCTCTGGATCGGCGGACGGCTGCTCGTCGCGGGCCCCGACACCCGTGCCGAGACGTCGGCCGTCGGGACCGGTGGGCAGTACACCGGCATCCGCTTCGCGCCCGGCACGGCTCCCGCGCTCCTCGGAGTGCCGGCGCACGAACTGCGCGACCGCCGGGTCGACCTTGCCGATCTGTGGCCGGGCGCGCTGGTCCGCGTACTCAACGAGCGCCTCGCCGAAGCCCCCGACCCCGCCGCCGCGCTGGAGACCATTGCCCTGCGGCGGGCGGCCGACACCGCACCGCCGGACCCTGTGATGCGGTCCGTCGCCGCGCAGCTCGGTGCCGGGCGGTCCGTCGCGCACACCGCGCAGACCGCCGGCCTCGGCGCCCGACAGCTGCACCGCCGCTCACTCGCGGCCTTCGGTTACGGGCCCAAGATGCTCGCCCGCATCCTGCGGCTGCAGCGTGCGCTCACCCTCGCCCGATCCGGAACGCCCTACGCCGAGGCGGCGATCGAGGCGGGCTGCACCGACCAGGCCCATCTCGCACGGGAGATGCGCGACCTGGCCGGGACCACCCTGACCGCCTGCCTCACGCCCTCGTAACGGGGCCGGACAGGCACTCAGCCGTTGCCCGCGAACAACGACACCGCGCAGCCGTCCGGGTCGAGGACCGTCGCGTATCGCTGCCCCCACACCGCGTCCCACGGCTTCAGATGCCCCCGGTACCCGGCGCCCGTCAGGTCCTCGTACACCGCGTCCACCTCCGCCGGGCTGTCGCAGAGGAAGGCGAGCCCGAGGCGTTCCCCGCCGCGCGGCGCGGTCCAATCGGGGTCGAACGAGCGGGTGACGTCCTCGGTGTCCCACAGCAGGCGCTGCCCGCCCGGGAGCGTCACTTCGACATGAGGTGCGGATTCCGCATCGGCGGGGATGTCGAGACCGAGCCGGCGGTAGAAGGCGAGCGATGCGGCCAGATCCGCGGTGACGATGCCGATCGCGTCCATTCGTGGAGTCATGTGCCGACCGTAGGCCGAGCCCCACCACGGGTCTTGTACGAAACGGACATGGGCCGTGACCTTCGGACATCTCCGAGGACGCGGACCGCGTACGGCGGGACCTGCCGGGACTGCGGTCCCCGGCAGGTCCCGCCCGCCGTCACGACGACGCGGGGCCGGCCGTGCAGTCGGCAGGTGACGTCCCCGGATCCGTCAGCGCCAGACCGAGCTGGGCGCGTTCGGTGACCCAGCGGCTCGGGCGGTGGCGCGGGTCGCCCGTCGTGCGGTGCAGCGCCCGGTGCAGCTCCAGCATCCGTTCGGCGCCGACCCGGTCGCCCCAGGCCAGCGGGCCGACCGGGTAGCCGAGTCCGGCCGTGACGGCCAGGTCGATATCGGCGGGCGTGGCGATGGAGCGCTCCGCGATCGACGCGGCGACCGAGACGACCGAGGCGAGCAGCCGCTGAGCTACCGAGCCGGCCGTGTCCCGTACCACCGAGACCGCGTAGGGCCCGCCGCCGTCCGCCGCCCGGGCCAGCACCGCGCGGGCGTCGCGCGCGGCGGCCGGGTCCGCCGCCGGGGTCACGGCCAGCACCCGGCGCCGGCCGGCCGGAGGGAGTGGGTCCACACCGAAGGTGCGCCCTGCGGGCAGCCGGTGTGCGGTGACCGCGGAGGCCACCGTGACGCCCCAGACCGGAACCAGTACGAGGGCGTCGGCGGACGGCTCCGTGCCCGTCTCGACGACGGCGCCCGCTGCGGTCAGCGCCCGCCGCAGTGCGGCCGCGTCCCGGTCCTGAGGCGCGGCGCCGTGAACGTACACCGGGCGGTCCGCGTCGCCCGTGACCGGCGCTTCCGGGGCCGGGGCGGGTGCCTCGGGGCCGTAGCCGAACCAGCCGCGCCCGGTCTTGCGGCCGTGGAGTCCGGCGGCCACCCGGTTCGGGGTGAGGTAGGAGGGGCGGAGCCGGTCCGCGTACCGGAATCCCTGCCAGATCGAGTCGATCACCGCGGCCGTCACATCCAGACCGGTGAGATCCATCAGCTCGAACGGGCCCATCCGCAGGCCGAGCACATCACGGGCGATCCGGTCGATGTCCGCAGGTTCGGCGACCGTCTCCTCCAGCAGTGCGAGGGCTTCGGTCACCAGGCCGCGACCGGCGTGATTGACCAGGAAGCCGGGGGTGTCGGCGACCGTGACGGCACGGTGTCCGCAGCTCTCGACAAGCGCGGTGAGGGCCGGCGGGATCTCCTGGCGGGTGGCCGCGCCCGGCACGATCTCGACGATCTTCATCAGCGGTACCGGGTTGAAGAAGTGCAGCCCGGCCAGGCGCGTCGGGTCCTTCAGCGCCGCGGCGATCCGGGTGACCGACAGGGAGGAGGTGTTGGTCGCGAAGACTGCCGTCGCGGGCAGGGCCTGCTCCAGCCGGCCGAAGACCTCCGTCTTGGTGTCGAGGTCCTCCCGTACGGCCTCGATGACCAGCTCCACGCCCGGGCCCTCCCCCCAGGGGTCGTCCAGCGGGATCAGCCGTTCCAGGGCGGCGGCGGAGTCCTCGGCGGACATCCGGCCCTTCTGCACGGCCCGTTCGAGCATGGACCGTACGAAGTCCACGGCGGCCGTCACCGCCTCCGTACGTACGTCGCACAGCTCGACGGTATGTCCGGCGGTCGCCGCCCACTGGGCGATGCCGCGGCCCATGGCCCCGGCGCCGACGATCCTGATACGCATGGCAGTTGCGGTCCTCTCGGGGTGTGGCATGTGATTCGTCTCAGCGAAGATAGACGCGGTCCGGCTTCACGTCCTCGCGCAGCATCCGCAGTTCGGCCGTGGTCGGCGGCGGATCAAGGTCGCATCAAGACATCTGAGACCGACCGGTCTCAGCCGCCGGGTGCAAGGGGCGGCGGCATACGCCCCGCGCCACCGAAAGGGCGACATGCGCCCCTCACCACCGAAAGGTCACGCCGTGCCCGACCAGCATCTCGATGTCGTCATCTGTGAACCGCTGCGCACCCCCATCGGCCGTTTCGGCGGAGTGTTCGCACAGCAGACGCCGGCCGCACTCGCCGCACGCGTCATCGCCGAGGTCGTCGCCCGTACCGGAATCGACCCCGCCGCGGTCGACGAGGTGATCCTCGGACACGCCTACCCGTCCGCAGAGGCCCCCGCCATCGGCCGGGTCGCAGCCCTCGACGCCGGACTGCCCGAGACCGTCACCGGCGCCCAGATCGACCGCCGCTGCGGCTCCGGCCTCCAGGCGGTCCTCGACGCGGCGATGCAGATCCGGGCCGGCTTCAGCGAGGTCGTCATCGCCGGCGGCGTCGACGTGATGAGCGCCGCCCCGTACTACACGCACGAAGGCCGCTGGGGCATCAAGGGCCCCGGCCTCCAGCTCCACGACGCGCTGGCCCGAGGCAGGGTCACCGCCGGCGGCGTCAACCACCCCGTACCGGGCGGCATGATCGAGACCGCCGAGAACCTGCGTCGGGCGTACGGCATCAGCCGCGCCGACCAGGACGCCCTCGCCCTGCGCTCGCAGCAGCGCGCCGGGCGGGCCGCGGCGGAGGGACGGTACGACGCGGAGACCGTCCCCGTCACCGTACGGACCCGCAAGGGCGAGACCGTCGTCACCGTCGACGAGCACCCCCGCCCCGAGACCACCGCCGAACAACTCGCCGCGCTGCGCCCGATCATGGCGAAGTCCGACCCAGGGGCCACCGTCACCGCGGGCAACGCCAGTGGTCAGAACGACGCGGCCGCAGCCTGCCTGGTGACCGGCGCGGCCACCGCCGAACGGCTCGGCCTCACTCCGCTGGTCCGGCTGGTCTCCTTCGCCCGCGCCGGGGTGCCCGCCGCGACCATGGGGATCGGTCCCGTCCCGGCGACCCGGGCCGCCCTCGACCGCGCCGGACTTACCCTCGCCGACCTCGACCTGATCGAGCTCAATGAGGCATTCGCCGCCCAAGTTCTCGCCTGCACCGCCGAGTTGGGACTCGGCGAAATCGATCACGAGCAGCGCGTCAATGTCAACGGCTCGGGCGTCTCCCTCGGCCACCCGGTCGGCGCCACGGGCGCCCGGATCCTCGCCACACTGACTCGAGAGTTGCACCGGCGCGAGGCCCGGTACGGCCTGGAGACCATGTGTATCGGCGGCGGACAGGGCCTCGCCGCGATCTTCGAGCGCATCGCGTCCTGAGACACACCACGTGCGTGCCGAATCGGCATTCAGCCCGCCACCGGGCCTGACGGTTCGTGTGCTGTAAACGCGGCAGGTCCGGTCGGACAGCATTGGCTGTCCGACCGGACCTGCTCGTCTCTCGGCCGGCTGATTCCTGGATCAGCCCTGCGAGCGGCGGGCTCGACGCATCAGTACCGCGCCACCGAGCAGCAGCGCGGCGCTCGCGCCGGCAGCCAGGCCGAGGTCAGCGGCACCGGTGTGGGCCAGCTGCGGGCTGGGGCTCAACGGCTCCGCGACGGCCGCCGGCACGCTGTTGGGCTGGGGCTCATTGACGGTGGGAGTGGTCACCGGGGGCGTGACCACGGGAGGAGTGACCACGGGGGGTGTGACCACCGGGGGTGTGACTACGGGGGGCTTCACCACCGGCGGTGTGACGACGGGGGGTTCGACCACGGGGGGTTCGACCACCGGCGGTTCGACCACGGGGGGCTCGACCACCGGCGGTTCGACCACGGGGGGCTCGACCACCGGCGGTTCGACCACCGGCGGTTCGACCACGGGGGGCTCGACCGCGTTGGAGCACTTGTTGTCGGACACCGGGTTCGACGCACCGATGACGCCGACGCTGTTGCCGCAGACGTTGACCGGGACGTTCACCGGAGCCTGGATCAGGTTTCCGGACAGCGCACCGGGAGAGTTGGTCGCGACGCCCTCGGCGCTCGCACTCTGGCCGCCGTTGCTGCTCCCGGCGCCTCCCCCGTTGTTGCACTCATTGCCGAACGCGGGATTCAGTACACCGACCACACTGACCGTGTTGCCGCACACGTTGACGGGAACGTGCACCGGCGCCTGCACGGTGTTGCCCGAGCCGACGCCCGGCGAACCGTTGGTGGCACCATCGGCCGACGCGTCCGCGAACGCGTACCCGCCTGCCGCGGTCAGAATGCCTGACGCCGCCGCCATGACCAGCACGCTCTTACTCAAGGCTTTTCGCATTGGTTGCCCTTCCTTAGGACATTCCGTGCGAGCAGAACGCTCGCGATTCATTCATCAGGCGATGCAGCTTGCGCCGGGGACGCCACCCCGGGGGTCTTCCCACGTGAGTCGGCAAGCGGCGATTGCGGAAAGGCGGAGAGACCACGAACGAAGCGTTCTTCATGTGATAAGTCCTATTCCTGCTCGGTGAACGCCCAAGCTGCACGCTTGATGAAAGGCATAACGAGGAGAAATTGTTGAGGAAACTCGAAAGGTCGTGGAAATTTTGTGACCGCTCGAATGGATTACATATGCATGCTCGCGTTGACGTCATTCGCCGCGCGTGGGTGCTCAACCCTGCATGGAGCCCACGCCGTTGACGCCTTGGGGCAGGGCTGGGGAGGCTGAATGATCCTTCGCCCCTGCGGTGCTGCAGCGTGCCGCTGCCGTGCGCCTTGGCATTCGGGTGAACGGAGAGAACCAAACGCCCGATCGCGAGTTGGGCAGGGGGCTCCGATACGGGGCATTCAGTACGAGAAGGGTTCAGCGTGTTCAAGAAGGTTCTGGCTACGGGTGCCGTTGCCTCCTCCAACAGCTGATCCAGCTGCAATGACAGGCTCGGGCCGTCGGCATTCCTCCTCCGCGTGACCCGGGCTCGCTGCCGCCTTTCTCAGTACTGGCACATGGGATTGTCCGATAATCGCGCCCGTGGCGTGGAGTGATCGATGCTGCGTCAGCCGGGCGGTTTTTCGGGAATCTTCTCCTCAAAGAGTTTCGCCTACGGTCTTACATCGTTATGAATTGCAGTGGCGGAGTTACGAGTGATCAGGACCGCGCTCGTGCGGCACGAAAGACGTGGCCGCTCCGAACTCCGTCAAAGAAAGGGAAAAAAGTGAAGTACACCAAGGTCGCCGCCATCGCCGCCGGAACCCTGATGGCGATGGGTGCCGCCGCGCCCGCCTTCGCCGACGCCGGTGCCGACGGCAGCGCCACCAGCTCCCCGGGCGTGGCGTCCGGCAACGCCGCCGTGCTTCCGGTCCACGTTCCGGCCCAAGTCTGCGGCAACACCGGGAGCGTGGTCGGCGGGCTCAACGCTGCGTTCGGCACCGTCTGCACCAACACCTGATCTCCGGTCACGAGCTGAGCGCTCGTGTCGGAAGGCCCCGGTACTCAATCCGATGCGTACCGGGGCCTTCCCCTTTTCCGGTAGTCGATCGAGTGGTCCCGGAGGGAAGGCGGCGTGAAGACCGTTGCGTTCGTTGCCGGTTCCGTGGTTGCTCCTGGAACGGCTGCTCCTGCCTTCGCCGTTACCACCGTCACAGCCCCCGACTTCAGCCTCGACGGCGCAGCCGGCCCCTCGAACGGACGAGCGGACTGGTCCGGTTGCCGTAGTGGCGGCAGACGTCACCCGTTGCACCGGGTAGGGGCCAGGCATGGACCAGTACGACAGCCAACGCCCCAGCGGCCGACAGCGGCACGCGCAGGACGTCACACCCATCTACGACCGGCTGCTCGCCGAATGGCGCGCGGCCTGCGGCGGCCCGGAGCCGGCACCGTCCGCCCAGCCCCGTAGACCTTGTGCGGGAAGTCGCGTTCCCGCGGCCCGTATCTCCGAAGAAGACGTCGACGGGTGAGGTCGCAGCGTCGAACTCGCGTTGGATCGAGCCCATTTGATCGGTGCTGCGGGACCGGCGCTTCCGCAGCGGGTTGATCGGTACGTTCCACAGCGTGACGCGGGGTGCAGCCCCAGGGCTTCACGCATGACGATGCCCACCGTTCCACGGGGGCGGTGGGCATCTGGCGTGGTGCCGTCCAAATGTGTTGGCGCCACCCGAAGTCTGCGGGCTATCGTGTGCAGCGTTCCGGACGGCGGACAAGAACCGCCGGTGTCGGCCCGGTGCTTGAACCAGGAGGTGAGGACATTGATGACTGTCGCTGCGGTGGGCGCTGCCCACAACCAGATGAACATCGTTCCCACCCCCGTGGTCGCCGGCTGACCTCTTCGTAACTCTCCGCGCCTGTACGCGCGTTGCCGGGGCCACCCTTCGAAGGGTTTCCCTTGTCTTTCCCGTCTTCTCCGTTCTTCGCTTCTTCTCTCCAGGACTCGTCCGCGTCGCATCCGCTGTCCCCGTACGGCTGGGACGACGACTGGGCCGCCGAGTTCGCCCCGTACGCCGGACAGGGTCTGCTGCCCGGACGGGTGGTGCGGGTGGACCGCGGGCAGTGCGATGTCGTCACCCCGCACGGCACGCTCCGGGCCGACACCGCCTTCGTCGTCCCACGTGATCCGATGCGGATCGTCTGCACGGGCGACTGGGTCGCCGTCGACTCCGCCGGTGATCCGCAATTCGTACGGACGCTGCTGCCGCGGCGTACGGCCTTCGTGCGCTCGACGTCGTCGCAGCGCTCCGAAGGGCAGGTGCTCGCCACCAATGTCGACCACATCGCCATCTGCGTCTCGCTCGCCGTGGAGCTCGACCTGGGGCGGGTGGAGCGCTTCCTCGCGCTCGCCATGTCCAGCGCCAGTGGCGACGCCCTGCTGCGCGACGGGGTGTCCGCCGGGGACGGTGCCGCCCAGCCGATCGTGGTGCTGACCAAGGCCGATCTGGTGCCGGACACCGCCACACTGTCGTACCTCGTCCAGGACATCGAGGCCATCGCGCCCGGTGTCCAGGTGCTGCCCGTCAGCTCCGCCACCGGGGAGGGGCTCGATGTGTTCGCCGCCATCGTCTCGGGCGGGACGAGCGTGCTGCTCGGGGTGTCCGGCGCGGGCAAGTCGACCCTCGCCAACACCCTCCTCGGCCGCGACGTGATGGAGGTGCAGGCCGCCCGTGATGTCGACGGCAAGGGCCGGCACACCACCACCACCCGCAATCTGCTGGTCCTGCCCTCCGGGGGCGTACTGATCGACACCCCCGGACTGCGCGGGGTCGGCCTCTGGGACGCGGAGACCGGCGTCGGCCAGGTCTTCTCCGAGATCGAGGAGCTGGCCGAGCAGTGCCGGTTCCACGACTGCGCCCATGAGTCGGAGCCCGGCTGCGCGGTACTTGCCGCGATCGAGGACGGTTCGCTGCCCGAGCGGCGCCTCGACAGCTTCCGCAAGCTGCTCCGCGAGAACCAGCGCATCGTCGCCAAGACCGATGCCCGGGTGCGGTCCGAAATGCTGCGTGAATGGAAGCGCAAGGGCGCCGAGGGCCGGGCGGCCATGGACGCGAAGCGGGGCCGACTGCGGTAGGCGGCAGCCTCTGGTCGACGTCCGAATACCGCCAGTGCGGTGACCGGAGGTGCCGGACACTGGACGGTGTGATGGACGAACAGACCAGGTACGAGGCGGTGAGCAGCCGCGACGCCCGTTTCGACGGGGAGTTCTTCTTCGCCGTCGAGACGACCGGCATCTACTGCCGGCCGAGCTGCCCCGCCGTCACCCCGAAGCGGAAGAATGTCCGCTTCTTCCTGACCGCGGCCGCAGCCCAGGGAAACGGCTTCCGGGCGTGCCGACGCTGCCGCCCGGACGCCGTGCCCGGCTCCGCCGCCTGGAACGTACGGGCCGATGTCGTCGGCCGGGCCATGCGGATGATCGGCGACGGCGTGGTCGACCGGGAGGGCGTGCCCGGTCTCGCCCACCGGCTCGGCTACAGCTCACGCCAGGTGCAGCGGCAGCTCAATGCGGAGCTGGGTGCCGGACCCGTCGCGCTCGCCCGCGCCCAGCGGGCCCACACCGCGCGGGTGCTGCTCCAGACGACCGGGCTGCCCGTGACCGAGATCGCCTTCGCGTCCGGCTTCGCCAGCGTGCGCCAGTTCAACGACACGGTCCGGCAGATCTACGCCCGCACGCCGAGCGCACTGCGCGCCGAGGCCGGGACGGGGCTGGGAGCGGCGGGCCGGCAGGCGCGCACCACCGGGATCCCGCTGCGGCTCGCCCATCGGGGGCCGTACGCGGCCCGCGAGGTCTTCGATCTCCTGGCCGGCGAGACGGTCGCCCGGATCGAGGAGGTCGGCGGGGAGCCCGGCGCCCGTACCTACCGGCGCACTCTGGGGCTCCCGTACGGCACGGGCATCGTGGCCGTCGACGAGCGGTCCGCCGGGCCCTGGCTGGACGCCCGGATCCACCTCACGGACCTGCGGGATCTGGCGACGGCCGTGCAGCGGCTGCGGCGCCTCTTCGACCTGGACGCCGATCCGTACGCCGTCGACGAGCGGCTCGGCGCCGACCCGGGACTCGCACCGGGGGTCGCCGCCCGCCCGGGGCTGCGTTCGCCGGGTGCCGCGGATCCGGATGAGTTCGCCATACGGGCGCTGGTGGGCAGGGCCGGGGCCGAACGGCTCGTCGAGATGTACGGGAAGATCCTCGACGTGCCCTGCGGCGGGCTTACGCATGTGTTTCCCGAGCCGGGAGTGCTGGCCGATGCGGTGCGCGAGCCGGCGCTGCGGGCACTGGCGACCGCACTCGCCGACGGGGACGTACGGCTCGACGCCGGGGCCGACCGCGCCGAGGCCGAGCAGGCGCTGCTGCGGCTGCCGGGGATCGACCCGCCGGTCGCGGCGCTCATCAGGATGCGTGCGCTCGGCGACCCCGATGTGGATCCGGAGGGAAGGCCCGAATCGGAGCGGTGGCGGCCATGGCGCTCGTACGCCGTACGTCACCTGAGTCTTCAGACCGGGCGATGGTCAGGCCCAGAGCACTACACCCAGCCAGGCCCCCGTCACCAGCAGACATGAGAAGAGCTCGATGAGCACGGAATATCCCGTCGCCCGCATCACTGAGCGGACCGATGCCCACCCCGCCCCGCGGCTGCCGAGCCGCAGCCGCTCCGCCCCGTAGATCGCCCCCACATATCCGGCGATACCGCCCACCACCGGCACCACGAAGAAGCCCACGATCGCGCAGGCCCCGCCCAGCATCAGAGTCTTGCGCGGCGCTCCCGACTCACGGGGGCGGCGCGGTGGCAGCAGCGGTTTCAGCGCCTGGTTCAGCAAGAGCAGTGCCGTAGCGCCTATGAGTACACCCCAGGCGGCCGGAGTCATGTCGGTCAACGCCCACCACAGCACGGCGGCCCAGACGATCGCCTGCCCCGGCACCCCCGGCACCAGCACGCCGACCAGGCCGAGAAGCATGACCAGGCCGACAGCGACGAGCTGCCACACACCCATCTGACCAGCCTGCCGGAGTCCGGCCGCTCCCGCCTGCCAGCGCGGTTCGGGGCGGGGACCGTCGATACGGCTCGGAGTCGTTCCGGCGCGGCGGGAACACCCGGCCGGGGTGCCCGGTGGCGTGGACCTCGTCAGGCCTGTGGTGTCCGGGCCACCCAGCCCCGCTCGTACGCATGCCAGCCCAGCTGCAGCCGGGTCGACACCCCGGCCAGCTCCATCAGCCCCTTCACCCGCCGCTGCACGGTCCGCAGCCCCAGGTCCAGTTGCTTGGCCACGCTCGCGTCCGTCAGCCCGGCCAGCAGCAGCGACAGGATCTCCAGGTCCGTCGCATCGGGCCCGGCGGACACCTCCTCGGGCAGGCCGCGCCCGCCGAGCCGGAGCGGCATCGCCTCCCGCCACACCGCCTCGAACAGCCCCATCAGCGATTCCAGCAGCCCGGAGGCGTGGACGACCAGCGCCGCGGGTTCCGCGCCGCGGCCGGTCAGCGGCACCATCGCCAGGGCCGCGTCGGCGACGACCAGCTTGGTGGGCACCCGGTCGACAACCCGGCACTGCTCGCCACGGCTCAGGGCCGCCGACAGCTCCAGCATGCCGGACGGCAGGGCGAGCGCCTCACGTTCGAGCACCGCCCGGTAGGACACCCCGCGGGTCGCCACCTGCTCCTCGGAATTGTTCTCCGAGCCGCTGACGGCGACCGGCTTCCCTGTGACCAGGACGCAGACCTCGCTCGTCGCGCCCAGCTGCAACTGGTGGAAGCGGTGCGCCACCGCGCTCGCGCCCGTGACCACCTCGACCAGATCGTGTACGGCGGGTTCGGCCGCATCCGCCCGGAACTCCTCGGCGAGCAGCGCGGCCGCCAGCTCCGCCTGCTCCAGTTCGTGGCGCTGCTGGGTCAGCAGAGCGCCCAGGGCGACACCCGGCGGCGCGGCCACCCACCGGCCGGTGTGGGCGGACGACTGCGCGGCGAGGCCCTGCTGCTCCAGCCTGCGCAGCGCCCGTTCGGTGTCCGGCTCGGGAAGTGCCAGCCGGTGTGCGAGGTCGGAGACCTCCGCGGCTCCCACCGCCACGAGCGCGCGGTAGGTCGACTCCTGCGTCTCGTCAAGACCTATGGCTCCCAGCATCCCTGGTCCTTCCCGGACGCATTGATTCCGCACAATTTCGCCATCTTCGGGCGCCCGGTCGTGGCGAAAAACGGCCACGGCGTAAACCCGCCGTGTACATCATCCCTTTAACGCGTGTCGCTCTGCCAATGTGGCGCCACCGCAGTACAACAACATCCGGAATATTGCGGTTTGTTCAGAAGCGTTCCGGTTTTATTTGGGGAGAACGATGCGTCCGATATCGCGTACGGCACTGGGAGCGGCCACGGCCGCCGTCCTGGCCGTCACCGCGATCGCACCGTCCGTGGCAGCGCCGCAGGACGACACGACCGCGAAGAGACCACTGACCGGCAGTGCTGCCGCCACCGCCAAGGCGGGCAAGCCGGTCACCGTGACTCTGATCACCGGCGACAAGGTCCTGGTGACCACGGACAGTTCGGGAGCCGCTTCGGCCACCGCGCTGCCGCGCGAGGACGGCACCGTCCCGCTCGTACAGACCAGGCAGTCCGGCAAGGACCTCTACGTCTACCCCGACACCGCCGCCGCCGCGCTGGCCGCGGACAGGGTCGACGAGGAACTCTTCAACGTCACCGGGCTGATCAGCCAGGGTTACGACGACGCGAGCACCAAGTCGCTGCCGCTGATCGCCGTCTACGGCGAGGACACGGCCCGCTCCGCGTCCGTCACCCCGCGTGGCGCCCAGCGCGGAATCGCGCTCGACGCCATCGACGGCGTCGCGCTCACGGCGGACAAGGCGAAGGCCGCGGACTTCTGGTCGGACGTCACCAACGCCCGTTCCCGTTCGGCCTCCGGTCTGAAGAAGCTCTGGCTCGACCGCAAGGTCCAGGCCACCCTCGACAAGTCGACCAAGCAGGTCGGCGCCGACCTCGCCTGGGCCGCCGGATACGACGGCAAGGGCACCAAGGTCGCCGTCCTCGACACCGGTGCCGACGCGGAACACCCCGACCTCAAGGGCCGGATCGCCGCCTCGAAGAACTTCACCGACTCCGCCACCGCCGGCGACCGGCAGGGCCACGGCACCCACACCATCTCCACCGTGGGCGGCACCGGCGCGGCCAGCGACGGCAAGAAGAAGGGCGTCGCCCCCGGCACCGACCTGCTCAACGGCAAGGTCCTCAACGACAAGGGCTCCGGCGCCGAGTCCTGGGTCATCGCCGGTATGCAGTGGGCCGTCGACCAGAAGGCCGACGTCGTCTCCATGAGCCTCGGTGGCATGAGGCCGTCGGACTGCACCGACCCGATGAGCGCCGCCGCCGAGGAACTCTCCCAGAGCAAGGACACCTTGTTCGTCATCGCGGCCGGCAACCTGGGCGCGGGACAGAACACCGTTTCCTCGCCGGGCTGCGCCCCGAGCGCACTGACCGTCGGTGCCGTCGACCGCGACGACTCCACGGCACAGTTCTCCAGCCGCGGACCCGTGACCGGATCGCACACCCTCAAGCCCGAGATCGCCGCTCCCGGCGTCGGCATCTCGGCGGCCGCGGCCGGTGGTCGCGGAGTGTACGCGTACCAGTCGATGTCCGGTACCTCGATGGCCACCCCGCATGTCGCGGGCGCCGCAGCCATCGTGAAGCAGCGCCACCCGGAGTGGACCGCCCAGCAGATCAAGGCGGCCCTCGTCTCGTCCGCGAAGAGCGACATCCCCGGCGACGTACGTGAGACCGGCGGTGGACGCCTCGATGTGAAGGCCGCCATCGACACCACCGTCGTCGGTGCCCCCGCCGTCCAGGGTGGCTCCTTCAACTGGCCGCAGGACAGGTCCGACCGCACCACGGTCGACGTCCCGTACACCAACTCCGGCTCCAAGCCGGTGAAGCTGTCGCTGAAGGTCTCGGGTGTCACCGGGAACGACGGCTCGGCCGTCCGCTCTTCCGTCGCCGAGCTCGACGCGAGCACCGTCACCGTTCCGGCCGGAGCCACCGTCAAGGTCCCGCTGGAGATCGACCCGGCCGCGAAGCTGAAGGCCGCCCAGTACGGCGATGTCACCGGGCGCGTGCTGGCCACCGGGCCCGACGGCGTGAAGGTCTCCACCCCCTTCTCGGTGTACGTCCAACCGGAGACCGTCACCCTGCGCGTCAAGCTCGTCGACCGCGCCGGTAAGCCCGCCAAGGGTCTCTCCTCGGTGGACCTCATCGGTACCGACACCTCCGCCGGCGATCGCCGCTTCAACAACGGCGTCACCGAGCAGGTCTACCAGGTGCGCCCCGGTGCGTACTTCGTCTCCAGCTTCATCGCGACGCCCGACGCGAAGGACGCCACCGGCAAGATGCTGGAGTCCGTGGGCTACCTCGCGCGGCCGCAGCTGAACGTCACCAAGGACGCCACCCTGGTCCTGGACGCCCGCAAGGCCCACCGGATCCAGATGAAGACCGAGGACCGGAAGTCCGAGAACCACGCCACGACGCTCGCTTTCGGCCGCAGCTGGGACGACACATGGCTGCACTCGGGCTCCCTCTCCGCCGGCAGTCTCGTCAAGAACTACCTGGTCGACGTGCAGGGCACGGCGAGTGACGGCGACTTCGAGTTCAACAGCTTCTGGCGTGCGTACGCCCCCCAGATCGAGAAGCTCTCGGTCGTCGGCGGCATCGAACTGCACCCGACGACGGCCAACACCAGCTCCGTCAACCTCGACGGTACGGGCGAGGCCGCACTCGTCGACGCGGGCACAGGCACCCCCGACGAGCTGAAGGCCGCCGACGTCTCGGGCAAGATCGCCCTGGTCGAGGTCACCGACAAGAGCTCCTACGTGGGAGCCCAGGCGAAGGACGCCAAGGCCGCCGGTGCGAAGGCGATCATCGCGCACCGGCCGTCCGCGGGCCTCTGGAAGCCGAACGCCGGCCCCGTTCCGGCGCCGCTGCCCGCGCTCGGCATCGAGGCGAGCGAGGCGGACGCCCTGAAGGCCGCTCTGGCCGACGGCCCGGTGAAGCTGAGCTGGAAGGCCACCGCCAAGAGCCCGTTCGTCTACAACCTGGCCTTCCCCGAGACCGGCCCGGTCACCTCGGACCGCACCTACAAGGTCCGTGACAGCAAGCTCGGCAAGACCACCGCCACGTACGAGTCGATGGGTGTCCCGGCCGACTACGTGGACCTGATGAACATCACCCGGCCGTACGGCGGGCTCTACTCCAACGGCCTCGACACCGTCGCTGTCCCCGGCAAGCGCACCGAGTACTACTCGGCGGGCGACACCGCTTGGAGGCACTTCATCTCGTCCAGCTTCCCCTTCGGCGAGTTCATGGCCGACCAGGTCCGCACCTACACGAAGGGCGCGAAGCGCTCGGAGAACTGGTACCGGGGAATCCCGGTCCCGGCCGCCCCGCGCGACGCCGAGGGCAAGCTCCAGCTCGCCGCCGAGCGGCAGGACAACCTGATCGGCGTTGCCCCGGCCTTCTGGAGCGACAGCGAACACGCCGGTTTCCAGGGTGAATTCGGAGACCTCGGCCGCATGCGACTGACCAGCGGCGGTAAGGAGCTGGGCACGTCCCCCTATCCGTACGGGGTGTTCACCGTCCCGGCCGAGGACGCCGCGTACGAACTCACCATGTACACATCAAAGATGGGTGCGCCCGCCGCCGTGTGGAAGCGCTCCACCCAGATCGAGACCACCTGGAAGTTCCGCTCGGAGCGGGACGAGAACGTCTACTCCCAGGCGATCCCGATGCTCTTCCCCGGCTACGACCTGGACGCCGACGGGCTCAAGACCCTCGCGGCGAAGGACGGTCAGAAGATCGGCCTGAGCGTCACCGGCCACGGGGGCTACACCCCCGGCAAGCTGGTCGCCGCCAAGGTCTCCTACTCGTACGACGGTGGTCAGACCTGGACCGCGGCCACCACCGCACAGCAGGACGGCCGGTGGACCGCGACCGTGAACCACGCGGGCGCGGACGGCAAGCCGGTCACCCTGAAGACCGAACTGACGGACGCCAACGGCAACTCCGTCATCCAGACCGTGAAGAACGCGTACGCCGTGCGCTAATCACGTCCTGACCGGTCCGCCGGGCGCCTTCCCGTGGGGGGAGGGTCGCCCGGCGGACCTTTTTTCATGGCCCCTGTTCCGGATGACCTGTCGAACCGCTGCGCGGCGAGCCCCCCGCTCGTGCGTCGGCGTCCGGGAGGCGCAACCGCGCGCGGCATGGGTTGATGGATGCGGAGTCCGGAAGCCGAAGCGCGGAAAGGGTACGCATCCATGGCCAAGCAGAATGTGTCGGAGCAGTTCGTCGACATCCTCGCCCGGGCGGGCGTCAAGCGTATGTACGGCGTCGTGGGCGACAGCCTCAACCCGGTCGTCGACGCCATCCGCCGCAACTCGGCCATCGACTGGATCCAGGTCAGGCACGAGGAGACCGCCGCGTTCGCCGCCGGAGCCGAGGCCCAGATCACCGGCTCGCTGGCGGCCTGCGCCGGATCCTGCGGCCCCGGCAATCTGCACCTCATCAACGGCCTCTACGACGCCCACCGCTCCATGGCACCCGTTCTCGCCCTCGCTTCGCACATTCCTTCGAGTGAGATCGGCCTCGGCTACTTCCAGGAGACCCATCCGGAGCTGCTCTTCCAGGAGTGCAGTCACTACAACGAGATGATCTCCAACCCGCAGCAGATGCCCCGGCTGCTCCAGACGGCCATTCAGCACGCGATCGGCCGAGGCGGCGTCAGCGTCGTCTCGATGCCGGGAGACGTCGCATCGCAGCCGGCCCCGGAGAAGGCGGTCGAGCACGCCCTGGTCACTTCGCGGCCGACGGTACAGCCTGGTGAAGAGGAGATCGAGAAGCTCTGCCGGATGGTCGACGAGGCAAAGCGTGTGACATTGTTCTGCGGCAGCGGCACGGCGGGTGCCCATACCGAGGTGATGGAGTTCGCCGAGCGGGTGAAGGCCCCGGTCGGCCACGCGCTGCGTGGCAAGGAATGGATCCAGTACGACAACCCGTACGACGTCGGCATGAGCGGACTGCTCGGCTACGGCGCTGCCTACGAGGCGACCAACGAGTGCGATCTCCTCATCCTGCTCGGCACCGACTTCCCGTACAACGCCTTCCTTCCCAGCGATGTGAAGATCGTCCAGGTCGATGTGCGCCCTGAGCGCCTCGGCCGCCGCTCCAAGCTGGATCTGGCGGTCTGGGGCGATGTCCGCGAGACGCTGCGATGTCTGACCCCGCGGGTCAAGACCAAGACCGACCGCAAGTTCCTCGACCGGAT
The DNA here is from genome assembly GCF_044328025.1 of Streptomyces sp. NPDC018000. Classification (NCBI taxonomy): domain Bacteria; kingdom Bacillati; phylum Actinomycetota; class Actinomycetes; order Kitasatosporales; family Streptomycetaceae; genus Streptomyces; species Streptomyces sp. NPDC018000. The sequence continues at coordinate 186,904 of NZ_JBIRGM010000004.1, read as the reverse complement.
GCTGAAGAAGCACGCCGATGCGCTGGAGGGTGTGGTCAAGGCGTACACCCGCAAGGTCGAGAAGCACATCCCGATCCACCCGGAGTGCGTCGCCTCCGTGCTGGACGACCTGGCGGACGACGACGCCGTGTTCACCGTCGACACCGGTATGTGCAATGTCTGGGCCGCCCGCTATCTCTCGCCCAACGGCAAACGCCGTGTCATCGGTTCGTTCAGCCACGGCTCGATGGCCAACGCGCTGCCGCAGGCCATCGGCGCCCAGTTCATCGACCGCAACCGGCAGGTGGTCTCGATGTCCGGCGACGGCGGATTCACCATGCTCATGGGTGACTTCCTCACCCTGGTGCAGTACGACCTGCCGGTGAAGGTCGTGCTGTTCAACAACTCCTCGCTCAGCATGGTCGAACTGGAGATGCTGGTCGCCGGCCTGCCGTCGTTCGGTACGACCAACAAGAACCCGGACTTCGCGGCGATCGCCCGGGCCTCCGGGGCGTACGGCGTACGGGTGGAGAAGCCCAAGCAACTCGAAAGCGCCCTCAAGGACGCCTTCAAGCACAAGGGACCGGCGCTCGTCGATGTCGTCACCGACCCCAACGCGCTCTCCATCCCGCCGAAGATCAGCGCGGAGATGGTGACCGGCTTCGCGCTCTCCGCCAGCAAGATCGTGCTGGACGGCGGAGTCGGCCGGATGGTCCAGATGGCCCGCTCCAACTTGCGGAACGTGCCACGCCCCTGAACGGATCCGGGCAGCGATGACGGTTGATCAACTGACCCTGCACACACCCTTGGCGCCCTCAAAACAATGTGACATATTACTGTCGTGCTCATGAGACAGCCCCTGGATGTCGTCATCGTCGGGGCCGGAGTGGTCGGTGCCGCCTGCGCCTACTACGCTTCCCGGTCCGGACTGTCCGTAGCCGTCGTCGACCGCGGGCCGGTCGCCGGAGGCACCACCGGAGCCGGGGAGGGCAACCTCCTGGTCTCCGACAAAGTGCCAGGACCCGAACTGGAACTGGCCCTGCTCTCCGCCTCCTTGTGGCGCCAACTGTCGGAGGAACTGCCTGCGGACATCGAGTACGAGCTCAAGGGCGGCCTGGTCGTGGCGGCGTCCGAGGATTCCCTGGCCACACTCTCCACGACAGCCGCCGGTCAGCGTGGAGCCGGAGTCGAGGCGCACCACGTCACGCCGGACCGGCTCCGGGATGCCGAGCCCCACCTCGCGCCGAACCTCGCCGGAGGCTGCCACTACCCGCAGGACGCCCAGGTCCAACCAGCCCTTGCCGCAGCCGAGTTGTTGCGGGCGGCCCGTCGCGCGGGGGCAGTGCTGTGCCCCGGTGAGGAGGTCGTCGGGATGCTCAGGGACCGGCAGGGCGCGGTACGCGGGGTGCGCACCGCACGGGGCGAACTGCGTGCCCACGCGGTAGTCAACGCGGCGGGTACCTGGGGCGGGGACCTGGCCGCACTGGCCGGGGTGGACCTGCCGGTCCTGCCGCGCAGGGGTTTCGTACTCGTCACCGAGCCGCTGCCGCGGCTGATCCGGCACAAGGTCTATGCGGCGGAGTACGTGTCCGACGTCTCGAGCGGGTCCGCGGCGCTGCAGACCTCGCCCGTGGTGGAGGGAACCCCCGCGGGGCCGGTGCTGATCGGGGCCAGCCGTGAACGGGTCGGCTTCGACCGGACGCTGTCCGTTCCGGTGGTCGCCCGGCTGGCCGCCCAGGCTGCCGCGCTCTTCCCCGTACTGGCGGATGTGCGGGTGCTGCGCGCCTACCACGGGTTCCGCCCCTATCTGCCCGACCATCTGCCCGCGATCGGCCCGGACCCCCGGGTGCCAGGCCTGTTCCACGCCTGCGGCCATGAAGGCGCCGGGATCGGATTGGCCCCCGCGACCGGACTGCTGATCGCCGACGCGATCGGCGGGCGGAAGCCGGTACTGGATCTCGGACCGTTCGCGCCCGACCGGTTCGACGCGCCCCTCGTGCCCGAGGAGAGGAACCTGTGAGACGCACCCGCGCACGTACCCCGGCCGAATTCGTCGGGGCCGAGCCCGAACCTGAATTCCAACTGACCTTCGACGGGCGCCCGATCCGTGGGCTGCCCGGTCAGAGCATCGCCGCCGCGCTCTGGGCGGCGGGCATCCTGACCTGGCGCACCACTCGGGTCCATGGCCGGCCGCGGGGAGCCTTCTGCGGCATCGGTGCCTGTTACGACTGCCTGGCCACCGTCAACGGCCGGCCCAACCAGCGCGCATGCCTGCTTCCCGCACGTCCCGGCGACGCCATCACCACACAGGAGGGCGACGGGCATGCCTCACTCGACAGATGAACGCAGGCCACCGGACGCCGACCGCGCCGAACTCGCCGTGGTGGGCGCGGGCCCGGCCGGACTGGCCGCCGCCGTCACCGCGGCCGACCACGGGCTCGACGTGGTGCTGCTGGACGCGGCCGTCGCGCCCGGCGGACAGTATTACCGCAGTCCGGCCGACGGGCTCGGCGCCACCCGGCCCGACGCCCTCCACCACGGCTGGCCGGTCTTCGCCGAACTCTCCTCGAGGCTGGCGGCGCACCGTGACTCCGGCGCGATCCGTCACCTCCGTGACCACCAGGTGTGGACGGTCGAACGGGCCGCCGACGGGGACCGGGTCCTGCACGCCGTCACCGGAGCCGAAGGGGACAACCGCCGTGTCGTCCGGGCCGGCCGGCTGCTGCTGGCGACGGGTGCTCACGAACGCCAACTGCCCTTTCCGGGATGGACACTTCCGGGCGTGGTGAGTGCTGCCGGTGCCCAGGCCATGCTCAAGTCCGGCTTGGTGCTGCCGGGTCGGCGGATCGTGGTCGCGGGGAGCGGGCCGCTCCTTCAGGCCGTCGCACTGTCGCTGACGCGCGCCGGTGCGAGCGTTCCGGCGGTCATCGAGGCGTCCGGCTACGCGGCCTACGCGCGCGCGCCCCGGGTGCTGGCAGCCAACCCCGGCAAGGCGGCGGAGGGTGTCAGGTACGGGGCGGCTCTGGCCCGCGCCGGTGTCCGGATGCTGACTCACCGCGCGGTCACCGGCGTGCACGGCGACAACCGGGTGGAGGCGGTGACCGTCAGCCGGGTGGACCAACGGTGGCGTCCCGTGCCGGGGTCCGGCCGCGAGATCGCCTGCGATGCGCTCGCCGTGGGCCATGGACTAGTCCCTCAGCTGGAACTCGCCCTGGCGGCGGGCTGCGGTACGCGCGTGCGCGCCGACGGTTCGCATGCGGTCGTCCTCGACGAGCAGCTCAGGACCACCGTGCAGGGGGTCTGGGCGGCGGGCGAGGCAGGCGGTATCGGTGGAGTCGAACTCGCCCTGTGCGAAGGAGAACTGGCGGCATTGTCGATCGCTCGGGAGATACGGGGCGGGGTGCGGAGGGACGTGGCGCGCAGAGCGGTCGCGCTGCGTCGTTCCCGGCGTCGTCTGCGGGCCTTCGCCGAGCTGATGGGCACCGTGCACCGGCCGGGCGCGGGATGGAGCGAGTGGCTGACCGACGACACGGAGGTCTGCCGTTGCGAAGAGGTCACCGCCGGCCGGATCCGTCACGCCTGCGAGGAGCTGGGAGCCGATGACACCAGGACCGTCAAACTTCTCACCCGAGCCGGGATGGGGTGGTGCCAGGGCCGGACGTGCGGATTCGCCGTCCGTGAACTGGCCGGCGCACACGGCACCGGACACGGCGCCGGTGAAGCCACGCAGGGACCCGACCGGCGCCCGCTGGCCTGCCCCGTGAAGCTGTCCACGCTCGCGGACCTGGCCGGCCCGGGGTAAGGGCTGTCCAGTAATCCCCGGCGGGGGCATGGGCCATCTGTTGCCCACGCTTCTACCACTCAATGAAATGTCACACCTCACTCAAGGAGCAACAATGCAGACGAACACCCACCCGCGCACCCGACCCTGGCGCGGTGTCATGGTCGCCACCCCGCTCACCCTGCGGGATGACGGCACGATCGACTACGACGCCTATGCCACACACGTCCAACAGCTCATCGAGGCGGGTTGCGACGGTGTGGTGCCCAACGGGTCACTGGGGGAGTACCAGACCCTGACCGACAGCGAACGCGAGCAGGTGGTCCGGGTCGCCGTCGAGGCGGCGGGCGACGGCAGCCGCGTCATGCCGGGCGTCGCCGCCTACGGCAGCGCGGAGTCACGGCGCTGGGCGGAACAGGCCGCGGAGGCGGGCGCCGGTTCCGTGCTGCTCCTGCCGCCCAACGGCTACCGCTGCGAGGACGCGGCGGTCCGCGCCCACTACGCCGATGTGGCCGAAGTCGGGGTTCCGGTCGTCGCGTACAACAACCCGTACGACACCAAGGTGGATCTGACACCGAGCCTGCTTGCCGCACTCCACCAGGAGGGCAGCATCGTGGCGGTCAAGGAGTTCAGCGGCGACGTCCGAAGGGCCTACGAGATCGCTGAGCAGGCGCCCGGCCTCGACCTGCTCGTGGGCGCCGACGACGTACTGCTGGAACTGGCACTCGCCGGAGCCGTCGGCTGGATCGCGGGCTGCCCGAACATGCTGCCGTCCTGCTGTGTCGAGCTCTACCGAGCCGCTGTGACGGGTGACATGGCAACCGCCCTGCCGCTGTACAGGGAGCTGCATCCTCTGCTGCGGTGGGACTCGAAGCCGGAGTTCGTCCAGGCCATCAAGGCGTCCATGGACGTTGTGGGACGCCACGGCGGCCGTACCCGTCCGCCGCGCCTGCCCCTGCCCGCCGACGACGCGGCCGCCGTGCGTGCCGTGACGGAGAAGCTGCTCGCCGAGGGCCGCGGCTGAGCCTGTCGGGTGACCTCGGATCGGAGAGCGGACGCGGCGTGGTGCGTGCGAAACGCCGGAAGCGCGCGTGCCACGCCGCAGCCGCCCGATCAGAGGTCGCCCGACCGGCTCCGAGCGCCGCTCCGCCGTCGTACGTACGGTCAGTACCCGACCCAGCCCGTTCTTCGCGTTCTTCACCTTCTCCGTGACGAACCAGGGGGAGCCTTGCAGACACGTCACATATTCCACGCAGTCGACTCACACACCGAGGGCATGCCCACCCGCGTCATCACCGGCGGCGTCGGCATCATTCCCGGTGCCACGATGGCCGAACGGCGCAGGTACTTCCTGGAGCACCGGGACGCCGTGCGCACCCTGCTCATGTACGAACCGCGCGGCCATGCCGCCATGAGCGGCGCGATCCTCCAGCCGCCCACCCGGCCCGACGCGGACTTCGGCGTCCTCTACATAGAGGTCTCCGGGTGTCTGCCGATGTGCGGGCACGGCACCATCGGGGTCGCGACCGTGCTGGTGGAGACCGGCATGGTCGAGGTCACCGAACCCGTCACCACCGTGCGGCTGGACACCCCGGCCGGACTCGTCAGCGTCGACGTACAGGTGCGTGACGGCGCGGCCACCGCCGTCACCCTGACCAATGTTCCCGCGTTCAGCGTCGCACTCGACAGGACGGTGGACGTACCCGGCTACGGACCGGTGCGCTACGACCTCGCCTACGGCGGCAACTTCTACGGGATGGTGCATCTGTCCGACCTCGGGCTGCCCTTCGACCGGGCGCGCAAGGACGACATCCTGGCGGCCGGACTCGCTCTGATGGATGCGGTGAACACGGCTGACCGGCCCGTTCATCCGGAGGACCCGGACATTCACAGCCTCAAGCACGTGCAGTTCATCGCACCCGGTTCCGATGCCCGCCACTCCCGGCACGCGATGGCGATCCACCCCGGATGGTTCGACCGGTCGCCCTGTGGAACCGGCACCTCGGCACGCATGGCCCAACTGCACGCACGCGGTGAACTGGCCCTGGGAACCGACTTCGTGAATGAGTCCTTCATCGGAACCTCGTTCACCGGACGTCTCATCGAGACGACCACCGTGGGCGGACTGCCCGCCGTCGTCCCGACTGTCACCGGCCGCGCCTGGATCACCGGTACCGCACAATTCTTCCTGAACCCGTCCGACCCCTTCCCCGAAGGATTCCTGCTGTGAACCTCCCCCTGCTCGGCGCCGCCGACATCGAGGCCCTGGGGCCGACCGGAGCCGTGGACGCACTGGAGGAGGCGCTGAGCGGGGGCCTCGATCCGGAGACGTCCCCGGCCCGGCACCATGTCACAGTGCCCGGCGGGGAACTGCTGCTCATGCCCGCAACCACCCGGCAGATGACCGGAGTGAAGATCGCCGGAGTCGCCCCCGGCAACCCGGCACGTAACCTGCCCCGGATCACCGGAAGCTATCTGCTGCTCGACGGCCCCACCCTGCTGCCGGTCGCCCTGCTCGACGGTGCCGCGCTCACCACGCTGCGCACACCGGCCGTGTCCGCACTCGCGATCCGACACCTCACCGGGCCCCTCCTGCGTCATCTGGTGCTCTTCGGAACCGGTCCCCAGGCCTACGGACACCTTGCCGCGGTGCTCGCGCAGCGGCGCGTCGAACGGGTCACGGTGATCGGCCGTACCCCGCACAGGGTCGCCGCCCTGGTCGAGCACGCCCGTCAACTCGGGGTGGACGCCCGTGCGGGTGACTCCCAGGGGGCCGAGGAGGTTGCCACGGCCGATCTGGTGCTCTGCTGCACCACGTCCGCAACCCCGCTGTTCGACGGCACACTCGTACCGGACGGGGCAACGGTCGTCGCGGTCGGCTCGCACACCCCGGATGCCCGGGAGGTCGACACCGCGCTGGTGTCCCGCTCCGCCGTCATCGTCGAATCGAGGGCGGCAGCTCTGTCGGAGCCGGGCGATCTGCTGATCCCGATGGCGGAAGGAGTCTTCAGCGCCGAGGATATCGCCGGCAACCTCGCCGACCTGGTGACCGGCCGGATCCTCGACGAGAAGCCGGCCGCCTTCGAGCGTCCCCGATTCTTCAAGAGCGTCGGAATGGGCTGGGAGGACCTCGCGGTCGCCGCGGCGGTGTACCGGGCGTCGGCGCCCTGACCGAGTTGTCCACACGGCCAGGAAACGGCGGGCCCGACCAGAAAACGTGACATTGTATTCTGAGGGCCCGTACGGCGCTGGAGGAACAAATATGGCCCGCCTGACGACGCTCAACGCCATCTCGGCGCAAGAGCACTTGCGCGACAGAGTGGCGAACGCCCTCAGGGCGGCCCTGATCGCCGGGGATCTCCGTCCGGGCACGATCTACTCCGCCCCCACGCTCGCTGCCGAGTTCGGAGTGTCCGCGACCCCGGTCCGGGAGGCCATGCTCGACCTGGCGCGTGAGGGCCTTGTCGAAGCGGTCCGCAACAAGGGCTTTCGGGTCACCGAGCTGACCGATCAGGACCTCGATGATTTCACCGAACTCCGTGCCATGATCGAGGTACCCACCGTCGGCCGCATCGCCCGGATGGGCAAGACCCGGGATCTGAAGGCGCTGCGACCGCTCGCCCTGGCGATCGTCGCGGCCGCCGCCGAGCACGACATCATCGGCTATCTGGAGGCGGACCGACGCTTCCATCTCGAACTGCTGGGACTGGCCGGAAACCGCAGGCTGGTCGAGGAGGTCGGCAACCTTCGCAAGCGGTCGCGCCTCTTCGGTCTCAACCGGCTCGACGCGAAAGGGCAGTTGACCGCGTCGGCGGAGGAGCATGTCCAACTGCTCGACCTCCTGATCGCCGGTGACGCCCAGCGCGCCGAGAGCTGCATGCTGGCTCATATGTCACATGTCAGGTCGCTCTGGGCCGAGGAGGAGGACGGCGACACGGGCGCGGGAGGCGTCCGGGCCGCAAGGGTGCCGCTGCCGGCCGCGGAGGCCTGAACCGCCGTTCGAGTCACGCGGGGGACGCGCCGTCCTCGGGCGGCCGCCCCGGTGTGCGGGGTGACCGCCTGAGTGGGTCGCCCCGGTGTGCGGGGTGACCGCCTGGGGGCGTCCGGGTCAGCCGTCCAGCAGGGCGGCCATCCACTCCTCGATCCCGTCGGCGGTGCGCGGCAGCGCGGACGACATGAGCTGTGCGCCGTCGGACGTGATCACGAGGTCGTCCTCGATCCGCACCCCGATTCCGCGTAGCGAGGGGGGCAGTGTCTCGTCGTCGGGCTGGAGGTAGAGCCCCGGTTCCACGGTCAGTACCTGGCCGACTTCCAGGCGGCCGTCCAGATATGTGTCGGCGCGTGCCTGGGCGCAGTCATGAACGTCCATGCCGAGCATGTGGCCGCTGCTGCAGAGCGTGTACCGGCGGTAGAAGCCGTTGTCGGCGTCGAGCGCCTCATCGGCGGACATCGGCAAAACGCCCCATTCGTGAAGCCCTTCGGCGATGATCCGCATGGCCGCCATGTGGAAGTCACGGAATCGCGCCCCGGGACGCAGGGCCGCGATGCCCGCTTCCTGCGCGGCCAGCACCAGCTCGTAGACGCTGCGCTGTACGGGGGAGAAACGGCCGGACAGCGGCAGGGTGCGGGTGATGTCGGCCGTGTAGAGCGAATCGGTCTCCACCCCGGCGTCCAGGAGCAGCAGCTGGTCGCGGTCCAGTGGACCGTCGTTGCGGATCCAGTGCAGGACACAGGCGTGTGCCCCCGCTGCGGCGATCGTGGAGTAGCCGGGACCGTTGCCCTCCAGCCGGGCCCGCAGATCGAATACGCCCTCGATCCAACGCTCGCCGCGTGGGTGTCGCAGTGCCTGTGGAAGGCTCCGCACCACATCCTCGAAACCAGCCACCGTCGCATCGACGGCATGCTGCAACTGACCTGTCTCCCAGGGGTCCTTGACGAGCCGGAGCTCGCTCAGCACTGCGGCCAGTCCGGCCGGAGCCGCCCGTCCGGGAGGGAAAGCACCATGGGCACTCAGGAGTTCGTCGACGGACGGGTCCACACCGCCCAGCACCCGTACCGGGGGCTGCGGTCCGGTCAGCAGTTTCTCCCAGGCGTCCAGGTGCGCACAGCGGATGCCGGTCATCCGGGTTGCCTCCGCCAGGTCGGGCCGGCGCCCCACCCAGAACTCCCCGTACCTGCGGTCACGGTAGAACTCGTGGCCGGTGCGCGGTGACCGGGGACGCAGATACAGCACCGCTTCGTGCCGCTCGTCGCCGTCGGGTTCCAGGACGAGGACGTGGCCGGCCTGATCCTCGCCGGTGAGGCCGGTGAGCCAGGCGTAGCCCGTGTGCGGACGGAAGCGATGGTCGGTGTCGTTGGAGCGGACCGCGAGCGCGCCCGCCGGGATGACCAGGCGCTCGCCCGGGAAGCGGGCGGCGAGCCGGGCCCGGCGGGCGGGGGTGGCGTCGTACGAGGGAACGCGAATGTCCGCCGGCAGTGGGGTGTCGGCCCACGCCGTGCGCATGAAGGCGTCGAGCGCGGGCGACACCGGAAGGTCATGGCTGCTGGTTCCGGGCGCGGGGAGGGAATGGGACACGGGCGTCTTCTCCTCAAGGCTCTGTCGGGGCTCGGGGCTCGGGGCTCGGGGCTCGGGGCTCGGGGCGCTGGCCGGGCAGTGCCCCGGTGGTGAGGGAGCCGATGGCGACGGCCGTCTGCGTACGGGCCGCCACTGAAGTCCGGTGCGGTGTCTGTGAGTTGTCACAGAGATGAATGTGCGTGAGAGGGCTTCCAAAGAACATGTGACATGTGCCATTGTACAGCGCGCGGAGGGGAGAGGTCGTGTCCATGCCACGGTGCGCGCACCGGGACCCGGCCCGGACCCACCCCCTCGCATTCCCCCACAGCCGCGCGCGGTCGCGCGGTCACCACTCCGCTGGGAGGCGGCACGTGAAGAACCGAACGGTTCTACAGAGATTCACCGGATTGTCCACTGCGGTCCTGGCAGCATGCCTGGGCGTGGGCCTGCTCTCCGCACCGAGCCAGGCCGTCGAGCAGCGCTCCACCGTATCGGCAGCCGCAGCGTCGACCGGTCACACCCGGACCGCCGACGCCGGATCGGCGCGGACGGTCAACGGACCCGCTGGGCCGGGCGGTCCCACCGCCGAGGCGTCGACCGCACCCACCGACGACGCCGACCACATCAGCCGCAAGCCCCTCAAGGTCGCCGACCGGCCGCCGTTGTCCGCATCCAAGGACGCACTCAGGCGGGACTACGACGACCCGAGCACAGCACTCCCGAGCCACCCGGCACCCTCGATGACGGCCAAGGCACGAGCACGGGCCAAGGCCGCCGGTCTCACCGCGACCACCGGCGGGGCCTCGGCCGCGTGCAATGTCGGCGACTTCACCAGCCGTACCGGAAGCGCCCTGGTCCAGCAGGTCAAGTCCTCGACGACCGACTGCGTCAACACGCTGTTCCGGGTCAAGGGCAACGACGGCTATCTGGCCTTCCGCGAGGAGCAGATGGCCACCATAGCCAACGCCCTGCGCGACGGATCGGCCGCATATCCCGGCGACAGCAGTACCGGCATGCCGCAGCTGGTCCTCTATCTCCGAGCCGGCTACTACGTGCAGTACTACGACCCCGACACCGTGGGCAGCTACGGGCCGCAGCTGCGTTCGGCCATCCAGGGCGGGCTCGACGCGTTCTTCGCCTCCTCGCACGCCTTCGATGTCACCGACGCCAACGGTGAGACTCTGTCGGAGGCCGTCATACTCATCGACAGTGCCGTGGAGAACGCCCGCTATCTGCATGTCGTCAAGCGGCTGCTGGCCGACTACAACTCCTCGTACAACAGCTCCTGGTACATGGTCAATGCCGTGAACAATGTGTACACGGTGCTCTTCCGCGGTCACCAAGTGCCGGAGTTCGTCGCCGCCGTGGAGGCCGACCCCAGCCCGCTGAGCGCGCTCCGCGACTTCGCCTCCCGTCATCTCGACCTGCTGGGCACGAAGCAGTCGTTCCTGGCCTCCAACGCGGGACTTGAGCTCGGCCGCTTCCTCAAGGAAGACTCCCTGCGGCCCAAGGCAAGCCCGATGGCCGCCGGACTGCTCGGCCAGAGCTCCATCACCGGCCCCACCGCCCCGCTCTGGGTCGGCTTGGCGCAGATGGTTGAGGCCTACGACAAGGCGAACTGCTCATACTACGGCACCTGCGACCTCGTCCAGCGCCTCAAGAAAGCCGTCCTGCCCGTCAACTACACCTGCAGTGACAGCATTCGCATCCTGGCGCAGCAGATGTCCACCGCGGACCTCGCCGCGAGCTGTACGAGTCTGCGCAACCAGGACGCCTACTTCCATGACGTCGCCCGGGACAACGGGCCGGTCGAGGGCGACCGCAACACCACCATCGAGGTCGTGGCCTTCGACTCCAGCACCGACTACCAGACCTACGCCGGTGCCATATACGGCATCAACACGAACAACGGCGGCATGTACCTGGAAGGTGACCCCACCGCGGCCGGGAACCAGCCCCGGTTCATCGCCTACGAGGCCGAGTGGGTCCGCCCCCAGTTCCAGATCTGGAACCTCAACCACGAGTACACGCACTACCTCGACGGCCGCTTCAACATGTACGGCGACTTCGAGGCCGGAATGACCACGCCGACCGTCTGGTGGGTCGAAGGCTTCGCGGAGTACGTCTCCTACTCCTACCGCAAGGTCACATACGCCGCTGCCGTCGCCCAGGCCGCGGCCCACACCTACCCCCTGCGGACCCTGTTCGACACCACCTACGACAACGCCGACCAGACCCGCGTCTACAACTGGGGCTACCTGGCGGTCCGTTACATGCTGGAATCCCACCGCTCCGACGTCGACAACCTCCTCCGCCTCTACCGCAAGGGCGACTGGAACGGTGCCCGCACCCTGCTCACATCGACCATCGGGAGCCGCTACGAAGCCGACTGGAACACCTGGCTGACCGCCTGTGCGAGCGGTAGCTGCAGCACCGGCGACACACCTCCGGTCGAGTGCGCCGCGAGCGACACCAGGCAGCTGGGCAAGAACTGCAAGCGCAGCGGTCTGGCGGCCACCAAGGGCAACTACGCCTACATGTACCTGTACATACCGGCCGGTACCGCCAAGCTGGAGATCAAGGCAACGGGAGGCAGGGGCGAAGCCGACCTCTACTACAGCGCGAACGGCTGGGCGATGACCAACCAATACACCCGTCGGGCCACGGGTGCCGGCAACGAGCACACGCTGACCATCGACCGCCCGGCGGCCGGACCCCACTTCATCAGCCTGTACGCCGTTGAGAATTTCGACGGCGTGACCGTCTCCACCAAGTACTGAGCACCTTCGGACGCACAACAACGGCCGGCCTGCGGAGGGATCTCCTCCGCAGGCCGGCCCCGTGCCGAGCCTCACCGGCTCACAGAAGCCACAGGTCCCGCCATTCGGTGACGAAGTCGTCCGGGGTGCCGTCCCGCCGTCGAATCCGACGCGCGCCCCGGGCCGTGCCGCCCGTTCTCCGTTCACTTATTGATGAGTCGACGAGCGTGGCGGCCCGTCTGTGGGGCATGCATCCCCGTGAAGGTGTTCGGCGAAGGCATTCGACCGGTCGACGAGACACGACGAGGCACGACGAGGCACGACGAGAAGACGAGACAACAAGGCAACGAGACGTCGAGAAGGGGGCGATTCACTGTGCGGGCGGGGGAAACGATGGAGCGTCGGGGAGATGCCGATTCCATGGCAGGCGGGGCGGCGCACGAGCCAGGGGTGCAGGGACAGCGACCGGTCCGGCTGCTTCGCAGACTGGCCCACACGGATCTGGCTGCCCTGAGCGAAGTGCGTTGTGCGTTGAGGGAGTTCTTGCGATACCGGTGGCGCGCGGAGCCGGTCGAGGTGGCGGAGCTCCTGCTCAGCGAGCTGGTGACCAACGCGCTGATCCATACGAGGCACGGCGCGGTCGTTACGGTGAGTGTGGCACCCGCGAAACTACGGGTGGAGGTCCGGGACTTCGTATCCGCAATGCCCCTGTCGTACGTACCGAACGCCGACGACGGTACGCATGGCAGAGGGCTGATCCTGGTACAGAGCCTCGCGGACGCCTGGGGAGTCAGGGCACACGCGCTCGGCAAGGTCGTCTGGTTCGAGCTGGACGGCGAAAAGCCCTGAGAGCCCGGAAGGGACCGGGCCGTCAGGGCCTTTCTGCGGCGGATCAGCCGAACTGCTGCTCCAGATCCTTCAGTTTCCGCTCCAGCGAATCGAGCCGGGGCAGTGCCTGGGTGTCGTCCTCGGCGGTGAGGTCGACGGTGACCGGGTCATTGGAGTTCTGGTCCGAGGCGCTGGAGCTCTGACCGGTAACGGCCTGCAGGGATGGCCGGGGGCGCAAAGGCAGTTGTTCCGGCTCGGATATGGCGGGCTCCGCGACGGACTGCGCGGAGCCCGCCGCGGGGGCGATGGTCTGGATGTCCACCTGGGTGCCACCCCGGCCGATCCGGCGCCAGGCCCGGTTCTGCCGGTTCAGCGCCTTGATGCGGGCCCGGTCCAGCCTCGCCTGGTCCTTCCTGCGAAGACGGTTCTGCTCCTTCTCCCGCCGGTCCTCACGGACCTCTTCGACCGCTTCGTCCAGGGTGCGTACACCTTCCAGCAGCATTAGCGACCAGGCGCCGAAGGTCTCCCGGGGGGCGCGCAGCCACCGCACGATCCGGATCTGCGGCAGCGGACGAGGTACCAGGCCCTGCTCGCGCAGCGCGGCCCGGCGGGTCTGCTTCAGCGCCCGGTCGAAGAGCACGGCTGCCGAGAGCGACATCCCCGCGAAGAAGTGCGGGGCGCCCGCGTGGCCGATTCCGCGCGGCGCGTGCACCCAGTTGAACCAGGCGGCCGCGCCGGCGAACGTCCATACGAGCAGCCGTGATCCGAGCGCCGCGTCACCGTGGCTGGCCTCGCGCACCGCGAGTACGGAACAGAACATCGCGGCCCCGTCGAGGCCGAACGGAACGAGATACTCCCAGCCCCCGGAGAGGCCGAGGTTCTGCTTGCCGAAGCCGACGAGCCCATGGAAGGAGAGCGCGGCGGCGACCGCCGCACAGCAGAACAGCAGGACGTACGAGGCGGTGGCATACAGCGCCTCCTTGCGCCTGCGACGCTCCTCGCTGCGCTCCCAGCTGTCTTCGGTCGCGGCCTTGCCGGCGGCGCGCTTGCCGCGTGTGACCACCGCCACCGCCGCCAGGACCCCCACGAGCAGCACGGCGCCCGGAAGCAGCCAATTCAGCGATATGTCGGTCAGTCTCATGCGCGGTCCCTTGCGTCGCGTAGGGCATTTCGGGCGCCATAATTGCCGAAACCCCGTCACACTCAGAGGGTTTCGGGGCAAGAGAACGCCATTGGGTTGGCAGGGCATACGGATAGCCAGGATCTGATCGAATATCCGCACACGGCCAGTGATCTGTGTTCGAATACTACTACTCGTACGAGCGGTGTCGTTCAGTGAGTGGCCGTCAGTTTCCGTACCCGGTCGGCATCACAGGTGCGCGGGCAGGTGACGCAGGTGTCCTCGGGGCGCAGCGTGTAGAAGAGGCAGCAGCTCGCCCGGTCGCGAGTGGGCAGCGACTCGCCGTTCGGCCCGGTCAGTTCACGGAAGCCCGCCGAGCCGACGTACGGCTTCGTGGTGCCCGGCAGGAGCGCCTCCAGCTCGGCCATCGCCCGCCGTTCCTCGCCGAGCAGATGGGCGATGTACCAGAGGCCCTCGACGACCTCGTCCGTCGCCATGCCCCACAAGGCCCGCCTGCCGCGCCGCATCCGCGATCCGAAGCCGTCCAGCACCGGACCGATGTGGTCGGCCACGGCGGCGAGCACCTCGGCCCGCAGTGCCGCCTCGTCCGGGACCACCCGGGCGCCCGGCAGTCCGGCCGCCGGGTCGTCCGGAAGGCAGGCGAATTCCCTTGCACGGACGGTCAGATGCCCCATTGTCCGCTGGAACGCCACAGCACCGACGGGGATCCGGGGCACCCGCCGGTGCAGGAACCACGGCACCGTCACCAGCAGACAGGCGGGCCAGGCGTACCGGTGCAGACCGAAGCCGGCGACCACATCGGGCCGGGGCTGCTGCCCGTAGTCCCGCAGCAGTTGCGCGTGGTCCCAGGCGAGGAAGGCGTCGAGTGCGGCACCACCCGCCGCGAGCTCGTCCGCACCCACCCAGCCGGCACCGCAGGGGGCGGCCTCGTCGTCCGCCAGCACCTCTGCGCGCAGCCCGGGGAACACCTCGGTCAGGCGTGCGTACGCGCCCGTCACGACGGACGCGGTGGTGCCGGGAAGCAGAGTGGGGAGGGTCATGCAGGGACCACCGAATCACGATCGTTTGCAGGTAAGCCTTACCTTACCCGAATCGGTCGATGTTTGAACTGCGGCCTGTGCCGCCTATCGTGCACAGGGGCATGGCGCACGCGAGCCGCGCCCACGGCAGGCCGAGGAGGTCCGAGTGGAGCAGAGCAGAGCGCGTGAGCAGGCACCGCCGCCGTACGCGTCCGTCGCGTCCGCGACCACCCGGGCGTCCGTACGCGTGCCCGGGCAGACGCGTGGCGAGCAGACGCATGGCGAACAGGTACGTGGCGAGCACATCCACAGCGAGCCGCCCGCCCCGCGGCCGGCGGTGCAGCGGCACTCCGTACGCGGCCAGATCCTCGACGCCCTGCGCGCCGCCCTGGTCGACGGTGAGCTGGTCCCGGGGCAGGTCTACTCCGCCCCGGCTCTCGGCGCCCGATTCGGGGTCTCAGCGACGCCGGTGCGCGAGGCGATGCAGCAACTGGCCATCGAGGGCGCCGTCGAGGTCGTACCGAACCGCGGTTTCCGGGTGTCCCAGCGGGGCCCGCGTGAGCTGGCCGAGCTGGCCGAGGTACGGGCCCTGATCGAGGTCCCCGTCATGCTGCGGCTGGCCCGTACCGTGCCCCCGGCCCGCTGGTGCGCCCTGCGCCCGCTGGCCGAGGCCACGGTCGCGGCGGCCGCCGTGGGCGACCGGGCGAGTTACGCGGAGTCCGACCGGGCCTTCCATGGCGCGGTCCTCGCGCTCGGCGGCAACGAGCAGCTGGTGATGGTCGCCGACGATCTGCACCGCCGCTCCCAGTGGCCCCTGGGGAACAACCCCGCCACCCGCCGCGCCGACCTGCTCGCCGACGCCGCCGAGCACACCGCCCTGATCGACGCGCTCATCGCCCAGGACATGGCCGTCGTGCAGTCGTTGGTACGGGAACACTTCACCGGCGCCTAGGGCGTGTTTCGAAAGTCCCGTCTGGTCGGGGGCGTCCGGCACGCACGCTCGCTGCGTTGTCGCTCGTCGGCGCAGCCCGCTGCGCTCTCCTCCCTCCGCCTTGCGATCGCACGCACCGGACGCCCCCGACCCCGCCCTGCGGGCGGACGACGCTACTTTCGAAACACGCCCTAGTGCCGCGACCGGCACGGTATGCCGGCAAACCTTGCCGGTCGCGGCAGTAGAAGACGCCGCACCGGCACTCCGGGGTCACGACGTCGTCAGTTCGCCTCGGTCTTCTCCGGGGGCGGCGGGTCCAGGTGCGGAGCCAGCCATGTCGGTACGCCCCCGAGCAGCCGGAAGAGCCGGCCCGCCTCGGCGCGCAGCCGGGTCGCCGCCTCGGGCTCCGGCTCGCAGTCGGCGAGGGCGATGAGGGCCGGAGCCGTACCGATGAGATAGCCCAGCTCCTCCCTCAACCGCAGGGACTCGGCGAAACCGTGCCGTGCCTCCGCCAGTTCCCCCTCGCGCAGGGCGAGCAGGGCGAGATGGCGCCAGGTCGAGGAGAGTAACAGCGCGTCGCCCTGGGCGGTGGCGCCGGCGTGGGCCCTGCGGTACGCGGCACGCGCGGCCTGGGGCGAGCCGGCGATGTTCTGTGCGATCAGACCGCGGCGGAAGTCCAGCAGCGGTCGGTCCGGCGCGGACGGAGCGAGCAGCGCGGCGGCCCGGCTCAGGGCGACGCTGGCCTCGTCCGCCCGGTCCCGTACCCCCAACAGCGTCGACGCGTACGCCAGATGGCCACGCTCACAGGCTGCCGCTCCGCGCTCGGCGTCGTCGTGGGCCAGCGCCTCGGCGGTGCGCAGGGCGTCCTCGGCGTCGGTCCAGCCCTGCCCGGTGTACAGGCACCGCTCGGTCAGCAGCGCGGTCCGCTGGAGTGCCGCCGCCGGATCGGTGACGGCGTCGTGTTCGAGCAGCGCGGCGGCGTCCGTCCAGCAGGCGCGTGATCGCAGCCGCCATACCGCTGTCTGGAGCGGCGGATCGTCATCTGCTGTCGTTCCGGAACCAGACATGGCGGTATGCGCCACATTGCCCTCCCCGAGCGCGCCATTGAGGTGTTGGGTCTGGCCGCATCTCAGCATGGAATGGCACGCCGGGCCAAGGGGTCGGATCAATGTCAGGTGAAAGATTTCACAAACGGCCGGACCCGCCGTGAGCCGTGGTAGGGCCCGGAACTCAGCTCATGCGCAGGGCGAGGAAGAAATCGAGCTTGTCCTCCAGGCGCGAAAGGTCACGCCCCGTCAACTGCTCGATACGCCCGACCCGGTAGCGCAACGTGTTGACATGCAGATGCAGCCGGGACGCGCATCGGGTCCAGGAGCCGTCGCAGTCCAGGAACGCCTCCAGCGTCGGGATCAGCTCCGCGCGATGGCGCATGTCGTAGTCGCGCAGCGGGTCGAGCAGCCGTGCGGTGAACGCGCGGCGCACATCATCGGGGACGAACGGCAGCAGCAGTACGTGCGAGGCCAGCTCGTGGTGCCCGGCCGCACAGACCCGGCCGGGGCGGGCCGCAGCCACCCGGCGGGCGTGCCGGGCTTCCTCCAGAGCGCCGCGCAGACCTTCGGGGGAGTGCACGGCCGCGCTGACACCCAGTGTCAGCCGGCCGTCGTCGGCGAGGCCGGCGGAGAGCGGTTCGCGGACAACGGCGAGCAGCACATCGGCGTGCAACGCCGGGTCCTCACCGGCGGCCGACTCGGCGGGTGCCGCATCCGGGCCGGCTTCGTGGGCCGGTGCGAGCGCTGTGACGGCGGGCAGCGGTACGAGGGCGACGGCCTCGTCGCCCGTGTGGGCGACCGCGATCCGGTCCGCGGAGTCCGGGCCGGTGACCGCAGGGTCGACCAGGATCTCCTCCAGCAGCGCCTGGGCGACCGGACCGCCCGGAACGGCGGAGCCGGAGCTGCCGGCCGGGGCACCCGTGGCGGCGGAGCCCTCCGCGCCGCCCCACTCGACCCGGGCCACCACGACCTGCCAGTGCGGTGCGGCCCCGAGACCCGGGAGCAGCACCGGGGCGGCGACCCGCAGCCTGGCGGCGATCTCGGCCGGCGGGGCGCCCGTCTGGACCAGTTCCAGGACTTCCTGGGCGAGCCTGCGGCGTACCGTACGGGCGGCGTCGCGCCGGTCCCGCTCGACCGCGATCAGCTGGGTGACGCCCTGGAGCAGATCCAGCCGGGCGGGCGGCCAGTCGCTCGCGTCCGCCTCGACCGCGAGCAGCCAGTCGGAGAGCACCGACTCGCGCACATCGCGGGAAGCGGGCACCGCGCCCCGCCCGGCGCCGCGGATCGGGAAGAGTGAGTACGTGATGCCGCCGACCGTGGCCCGGTGCGGGGCCCGGCGGCCGGTGCGGGTGGCGGCCAGATGGTGGCCGGCGAGCGCAGCGCCGACCGGCCCGGCCAGCGGTGCGTCACCGGCGCCCGCGATCTGCCGGCCGGTGGGGGAGAGTACCCAGGCGTGCAGGTCGAGGTCGGAGCCGAGCAGATCGAGGACCACCTCTGGCCCACCGCCCGCCGGGCCAGAGGTCATGAGCCTGCGGTGCCGGTCCACGACCGCGGCCAGATCGCCCGCACGCTCGCCGGACACCTGGCGCACCACATGCTCGGTGATCGTTGCGAACGCGACGGTCTCATGGACGGCGAAGAGCGGCATCCGGTGCCGCGCACACGCCTCGACCAGATCGCCGGGGATGTCGCCGAGCTC
Source organism: Streptomyces sp. NPDC018000 (assembly GCF_044328025.1). Classification (NCBI taxonomy): domain Bacteria; kingdom Bacillati; phylum Actinomycetota; class Actinomycetes; order Kitasatosporales; family Streptomycetaceae; genus Streptomyces; species Streptomyces sp. NPDC018000. The sequence goes on along the minus strand of NZ_JBIRGM010000004.1, from coordinate 168,164 downwards.
CGCCTCGCCCGCCGCGAGCCCGGCTACCCCGGCGCCCGCCAGGATCCGTACGAAAGGCTCCGAGTCCGTCGCGTCCCGGCGCCAGGCCAGGCCCGTCAGGACCAGCTCGCCCCCCGACAGATAGCGGCTGGGGTCCCGCAGGTCGGTGGTCATCACGCCGCGGACGGACCGGTCCAGCTCGTCCCCGCCGCCGAGCAGCCGCAGGCCCAGCGCGTCGGTCTCCAGCAGTGCGCGCAGCCGCATCTCGTCGCCGCCGATCTCTTTCGTTGGTGCGGGTGAAAACTGGGTATTGCGGTGAGGTCTCTGAACCCCGCCATTCGTTCGAATCTACAAGACGAGGAGATCGGCCAGCCAACTCCTTCATGGTTTCGGTGACTGCACCGGGTGGAGCACGGCTTGTGTACTTGGCCCCACATCGCGTCAACAACACATGAGCGACCAGTCGAGGGCCGGCCGTCCCCAGGGCCTGTCGTCAGTCCGCCGTCTGCGGTGCGACGCCTGACACGCACGCTCGCAGCGTTGCCGAAACGCCCTGGTAGCTCTGGGGCGAGGATTCTCCGGCGCCTGACGGGCGCACGCACGGACGCCGCGCGGCCGTCCTGCGGACGACGACGGCGGACCGACGAGAGGCCCTGGCCCCACCGAAAGACCCGATCCGAGAAGAAGAGAGCCACTCATGGACTTCCTTCGCCCCGCCGGCTGGGAGGAGGCGCTCGCCGCCAAGGCCGAGCACCCGACGGCCGTGCCCATCGCGGGTGGCACCGATGTGATGGTCGAGATCAACTTCGGCCACCGGCGGCCTGAGTACCTCCTGGACCTGAACCGCATCGGAGAGCTGTCCGAATGGGAGGTGGGCCGGGAGAACGTACGGCTCGGTGCCTCCGTTCCGTACAGCCACATCATGGAGCATCTGCGCGCCGAACTGCCCGGACTGGCGCTCGCCTCGCACACCGTCGCCTCGCCGCAGATCCGCAACCGCGGCGGCGTCGGCGGCAACCTGGGCACCGCGTCGCCCGCCGGAGACGCCCACCCGGCGCTGCTCGCCGCGGGCGCCGAGGTCGAGGCCGAATCCGTACGCGGCACCAGGATGATCCCGATCGACGCCTTCTACACCGGTGTCAAGCGCAACGCCCTCGCCCCGGACGAGCTGATCCGGGCCGTGCACATCAAGAAGGCCGACGGGCCGCAGCAGTACTCCAAGGTCGGCACCCGCAACGCGATGGTCATCGCGGTCTGCGCCTTCGGCCTGGCCCTGCACCCCGAGACCCGTACGGTCCGCACCGGCATCGGCTCCGCCGCCCCCACGCCCGTTCGGGCGAAAGAGGCCGAGGAATTCCTGAACGCCGCGCTCGAAGAGGGTGGATTCTGGGACAGCCGCATGATCATCACCCCATCCATCGCCGAGCGGTTCGCCGACCTCGCCGCCGGGGCCTGCAACCCGATCGACGATGTCCGCGGCACCGCGAGCTATCGCAGGCACGCAGTCGGGATCATGGCCCGCCGCACCCTCGGCTGGACCTGGGATTCGTACCGCGGCAACGGCCGCAGCACCGAAGGAGCTGCCTGATCATGCGCGTCACTTTCACGGTCAACGGCCGCAGGCACGAGGCGGACGACGTCTGGGAGGGCGAGTCCCTCCTCTACGTGCTGCGGGAGCGGATGGGCCTGCCCGGCTCGAAGAACGCCTGCGAGCAGGGCGAGTGCGGTTCCTGCACGGTCCGTCTGGACGGTGTCCTGGTCTGCTCCTGTCTGGTTGCCGCAGGCCAGGTGGAGGGCCGCGAGGTCGTCACCGTGGAGGGCCTCGCGGACTTCGCCGCCCACCGCTCCCGGGCACACCCCGGCGGTGCCTGTGCCTCCGGCGCCTGTGGCACCGCACTCGACAAGGCCCGGCAGCGGGAGGCCGAGCCGGCCGGCGAGGAGATGCGGGACACCGGTGAACTCTCCCCGATCCAGCAGGCGTTCATCGACGCCGGAGCCGTGCAGTGCGGCTTCTGCACCCCCGGCCTGCTGGTCGCCGCCGACGAGCTGCTCGAACGCAACCCGGAACCGTCCGACGCGGACATCCGCGAGGCGCTCTCCGGCAACCTCTGTCGCTGCACCGGCTACGAGAAGATCCTCGACGCGGTCCGCCTCGCGGCCGCCCGCGCGGAAGAAACGGTCTGACGATGGGCGTTACCGGCAACCCCACCAGCATCAACCAGGGCACCCGCACCAAGGGCGGCATCGGCGAGTCCACGCTGCGCCCCGACGGCATCCTGAAGGTCACCGGCGAGTTCGCGTACTCCTCCGACATGTGGCACGAGGACATGCTCTGGGGCCACACGCTGCGCTCCACGGTCGCCCACGCCGAGATCGTCTCGATCGACATCTCGGAAGCCCTCGCCACGTCCGGCGTCTACGCCGTACTCACCTACGACGACCTGCCGGCCCCGGTGAAGAACTACGGGCTCGAGATCCAGGACACCCCGGTCCTCGCCCACGGCAAGGTCCGTCACCACGGCGAACCCGTGGCGCTGGTCGCCGCCGACCACCCGGAGACGGCCCGCCGCGCCGCCGCGAAGATCAGGGTCGACTACCGCGAGCTGCCCGTCGTCACCGACGAGGCCTCCGCCACCGCCCCCGACGCCCCTCTCGTCCACGAGGGTCGCAACGACCGCCACGCGGGGCATGTACCGCATCCCAACATCGTCCACCGCCAGCCCATCGTCCGCGGCGACGCGGACGCGGCGGCGGCCCGCGCCGATGTCATCGTGAGCGGTGAGTACGTATTCGGCATGCAGGACCAGGCCTTCCTCGGCCCCGAGTCCGGGCTGGCCGTGCCCGCCGAGGACGGCGGCGTCGACCTGTACGTCGCCACCCAGTGGCTCCACTCCGACCTGCGCCAGATCGCCCCCGTCCTCGGCCTGCCCGAGGGCAAGGTCCGCATGACGCTCTCCGGGGTCGGCGGTGCCTTCGGTGGCCGCGAGGACCTGTCGATGCAGATCCACGCCTGCCTGCTCGCCCTGCGCACCGGCAAGCCGGTCAAGATCGTCTACAACCGGTTCGAGTCGTTCTTCGGACATGTCCACCGCCACCCCGCCAAGCTCTGGTACGAGCACGGCGCCACCCGTGACGGCAAGCTGACCCATATGAAATGCCGCATCGTACTGGACGGCGGAGCCTACGCCTCCGCTTCTCCGGCCGTCGTCGGCAACGCCTCCTCGCTCAGCGTCGGCCCTTACGTCGTCGACGACGTCGACATCGAGGCCATCGCGCTCTACACCAACAACCCGCCGTGCGGCGCCATGCGCGGCTTCGGAGCGGTCCAGGCATGCTTCGCCTACGAGGCCCAGATGGACAAGCTCGCCGCCGAACTCTCCATGGACCCGGTCGAGTTCAGGCAGCTCAATGCCATGGAACAGGGCAGCCTCCTGCCGACCGGGCAGGTCGTCGACTCGCCCGCCCCGGTCGCCGAGCTGCTGCGCCGGGTCAAGGCCAGGCCGCTGCCGCCCGAGCGTCAGTGGGAGGTGGCAGGCGAGCAGGCCGATGTACGGGCCCTGCCCGGTGGACTGTCCAACACCACCCACGGCGAAGGCGTCGTACGCGGCATCGGCTACGCGGTCGGCATCAAGAACGTCGGCTTCTCCGAGGGCTTCGACGACTACTCCACCGCCCGGGTGCGCATGGAGGTCATCGGCGGCGAACCCGTCGCGACCGTGCACACCGCGATGGCCGAGGTCGGGCAGGGCGGAGTCACCGTCCACGCCCAGATCGCCCGTACCGAACTCGGCGTCGCCCAGGTCACCATCCGCCCGGCCGACACCCGGGTCGGCTCGGCCGGCTCCACCTCCGCCTCCCGGCAGACATATGTCACCGGTGGAGCCGTGAAACACTCCTGCGAGGCCGTCCGCGAACGCGTCCTGGAGATCGGCCGCCGCAAGTTCGGTGCGTACCACCCCGCCTGGGCCACCGCCGAGCTGCTTCTCGAAGATGGCAAGGTCGTCACCGACGGCGGCGAAGTGCTGGCCGATCTGGTCGACGTGCTGGAGGACGAGGCGGTCGACATGGAGCTGGAGTGGCGCCACCGTCCCACCGAGGCGTTCGACCTCCGTACCGGACAAGGCAACGGCCATGTCCAGTACTCCTTCGCCGCCCACCGCGCGGTCGTCGAGGTCGACACCGAACTCGGCCTGGTCAAGGTCATCGAACTGGCCTGCGCGCAAGACGTCGGCAAGGCACTCAACCCGCTGTCCGTCGAAGGGCAGATCCACGGCGGTACCACCCAGGGCCTGGGCATCGCCGTCATGGAGGAGATCATCGTCGACCCAAAGACCGCGAAGGTGCGCAACCCGTCCTTCACGGACTATCTGATCCCCACCATCCTCGACACCCCGGCGATCCCGGTCGATCTGCTCGAACTCGCCGACGACCACGCCCCGTACGGGCTCCGTGGCATCGGCGAGGCCCCCACCCTGTCGTCGACCCCGGCCGTCCTCGCGGCGATCCGGAACGCGACGGGCCTGGAGCTCAACAGGACGCCGGTACGCCCCGAGCACATCACCGGCACCTGAGACGGCAAGCGGGGGGAGGCGCCACGGTGCCGGTCTTCCTGACGGTGGCCGTGGCCGTGGGTGCCGGCCGGTGTGTTCGTCGTGTACTTCGCGCTCAGCCCGATCGAGAGCTGGACCGGCGCCGAACTGGACCGGCGCCGAACTGGACCGGCGCCGAGCGGGACCGGCCCGCACAAGGCTTTTCCGCCCCTCCGCCCCCTCCGCGCACCCGTAGAAGGAGAAACGCCAATGCTGGACATCGCCGAAGAGCTCAACCGGTGGGTCGAGCAGGGACGCGACTTCGCGGTGGCCACCGTCGTGGCGGTCGGCGGCAGCGCGCCCCGGCAGCCGGGAGCCGCCCTGGCCGTCGACCGCGAAGGCACGGCGATCGGATCGGTCTCCGGCGGGTGTGTGGAGGCCGCGGTGTACGAACTGTGCGGGCAGGCGCTGGACGACGGCATCACCGTGCGCGAACAGTTCGGCTACAGCGACGAGGACGCCTTCGCGGTGGGGCTGACCTGCGGCGGCGTGATCGACATCCTGGTGACACCGGTCCGTGCGGACCACCCCGCGCGGGCGGTGTTCGCCGCCGCGCTCGCCGCCGCCGCACGAGGGGAGACGGTTGCGGTCGCCAGGATCACCGACGGGCCCGCGGAATTCCTCGGCCACCCGCTGCTCGTCCACCCCGACGGCTCGTACGAGGGCGGGCTCGGCGGACACCCGGAGCTGGACCGCACCGCTGCGGCCGACGCCCGCGCGATGCTGGACGCGGGCCGTACCGGCTCCGTCACCATCGGCGCCGATGGCGCGCGCTGTCGGCAACCGCTCACCCTGCTGGTCGAATCGAGCGTCCCGCCGCCCCGGATGATCGTCTTCGGAACCATCGACTTCGCCTCGGCGCTGGTCCGGGCGGGGAAGTTCCTCGGATACCACGTCACATTGTGCGACGCCCGCCCCGTCTTCGCCACAAGGGCCCGCTTCCCGGAGGCCGATGAGCTGGTCGTCGACTGGCCGCACCGCTATCTCGCGACGACCGACGTCGACGCGCGCACCGTCCTGTGCGTCCTCACCCACGACGCCAAGTTCGACGTCCCGCTGCTGGAACTGGCGTTGAGGCTTCCGGTGGCGTACGTCGGAGCGATGGGCTCGCGCCGTACCCACCTGGAGCGCAACGACCGGCTGCGTGACGTGGGCGTCACGGAACAGGAACTGGCCAGGCTGCACTCGCCGATCGGCCTCGACCTCGGCGCCCGTACCCCTGAGGAGACCGCGCTGTCGATCGCCGCCGAAATCGTCGCCGACCGGCGCGGCGGCAGCGGCGTACCGCTCAAGGGCGCACACACCCCGATCCACCGCTAGTGCCGCGACCGGCAAGGTATGCCCCGTCGCGACGCCCGGCACTTCCCCAAGCTCTCAGCTTCGTTCGAGCAGGGGAGACCCCATTGCTCGCGGCGTTGGCCAAAAGCCCAGGTAGCTCCGCTACAAGGGCTTTTGGCCGCCTTGCGATCACACGCACCTGCCGCCGCTCCTTGACGGGCAAACCTTGCCGGTCGCGGCACTAAGGCGTGTTTCGAAAGTCCCGTCCGGACCGATCCGGCCACCAGCAATGGTTCCATCATGGCCGAGAACGGCTGATCGCGCCGCGTGCGACCGCGGCCGCACACAGCAGCGCAGGGACCGCCGCGACCGCGAAGCAGACAGCCGTCGGCAGGCGGTCCACCAGCAGACCCACTGCCGCGGCGCCCACCGAGGACCCGGCATTGACACCCGTGTTGACCCATGCGCCCGCCTGTGTGCGGCTGTCCGCCTCCACGGACTCGTCCGCGACGAGATACGCGGTGGTCAAGGCCGGAGCGACGAAGACCCCGGCGGCCGTGACCACCGCGACCAGCACGTACACATTCGGCGACATGCCGGCCACGACCATCGCCACACCGAGACCGGCGGCCGGTACAGGCAGACGTACCCGGTTCGACGCACGCCATGAGACGGCACCGTTGACCAGCCCCCCGACCGCGCTTCCGGCGGAGAGGGCGGCCAGCACCCACACCACCGCCGCACCCTGGTGGTGCTGCTCGGTGAACGCCACCACCAGCAGATCCACGCCCCCCAGACACAGCCCCACGGCCGTTGCCACGATCGCGGCGTGCCGCAACCCGACGATGCCGAGCAGCCGCTGCCTGCGCGGCATGTTCTGTGACGCGGCGTCCTTCTCCGCCGACGGTTTCGCACCGACTCCGCGCACCGCGGGTGAGGACACCAGTGCCAGCGTGCCCACCAGCACGAGCGCGGCACTGATCGCGACGCCCGCCGCGGGGACGGCAGACCTCATCACCAGGCCCACGAGCAACGGCCCGCTGACGAAAAGCAGTTCCTCGGCGACACCGTCCAGGCTGTACGCGCGCTGCAACAACTCACGGTCGGGAACGAGACTGCTCCACAGGGTCCGCATCACCGGTCCCAGCGGCGGGCAGCAGGCGCCTGCCGTCACGGCAAGCACCCCCAGCAGGAGTGAGGAAGCCCCCGGCCGCCAGGTGACGTACGCCAGGGCGGCGAGCAGTGCGGCGTAGACACCGGCCATCGGTGGCAGGGCCCGGCACGGCCCGTACCGGTCGATCAGCGCGGCACGGACGGGGGAGAGGAAGACGCTGGCCGCCCCGAACAGGGCCATGACGGTGCCCGCGACGGAGTACGAGCCGGTGGCATCCTTCACCGCCAGCATCAGGGAGAGGGAGACCATCCCGTACGAGAGCCGCCCCAACAGAGCGGCACCGAAGGTGCGGGTGGCGTGACGGGTGCGCAGGACGGTGGCATACGAAGGAGCGCGCGAAGGCGCGGGTGAAGGCGAAAGCATGAGGACGTTCCTCGTGAGGGCAGCGCGGCACAGGGCGCTGCGGGCATGCGGGGACACCGAAGCGCCGCACCCGGTGGGACGGGGTGCGGTCAGTACGGGGTCCTACACACGGGAGAGGAACATGCCGGTCAACTTATCAGGAGCAGGACCGGTCCGAAGCCGGGAATCGGGCAGGCCCCATGTGGGTGAACGACAGCTCAGTGCAGAGCGCACAGTGTGTCTGCCGTTGCAGGCGCGCACGCTGCGCGGAGTATGGCTTCCACAGTGAAGGACAACAGCTGACGGTGGCGGGCTACGAGGCGGAACTCTCGTTCCTGAACATCTTGCAACGAACCCCCGACTTGCGCATTCACCGCGTATCGAGCGTCTGCAGTGTGCACCGAGGGGCGGACGCTGCAGCCTCTGGGGCGGGCCGCGCCCCGGGCCGCTCGGAGAACTCATGAAAGGACTGGCAATGACACTTGGCGCCGAGGACCGCATGGCCATCACGGAACTCATCTCCCTGCACGGGCATCTGATCGACGAAGGCGAACTCGACCGCCTGGACGAGCTGTTCACCGCCGATGTCGTCTACGACGCCTCGGACCTGGGCCACGGAACGATGAACGGACTGGAGGCATTCCGGGACACGGCCAGGACGATGGGGGAACACGGCCCGGTCAGTCATCTCGTCACCAATGTCATCCTCACCGAGGTCGGTGACGATCAGGTGCGCGCCCGGTCCAAGGGGATCGGAATCAAGGCGGACGGTACGAGCGGAAGTGTGACGTACGAGGACGTGATCGTACGTGGTGAGAAGGGGTGGCGCATCAACCGTCGCAAGGTCGCCGCCCGACGCAGGCCTTCCGGCACGAATGACGCGGACAAGCGGCCCGAATGACATGTCGCATGTACGCGGGTGCCGCAGGCGGACGCTGACGGCGCCCCTGCGACCGGCAGGAGCGCCGTCAACGGATTCCGGGCGACACGTCAGGTGTTCAGCATCCCTGACGTGTCGATGACCTGGCGGATCGCCCGTCCCGAAGCCAGTTCCTCCAGCGCCGTGTTGATGCCGGTCAGCGGCAGCGTGCCCGTGTGCATCTGCTCCACCGGCATCAGGCCCGCCCGCCACAGGTCCAGGAACCTCGGGATGTCGCGGCGCGGGACCGCGTCACCCATGTACGAGCCCAGCAGGGACTTGCCCTCGCCCGCGAACGCCAGGGCCGGGACCTCCAGCATCCGGTCGGGGGCGGGAAGGCCCACCGACACGACCTTGCCGCCCCGGGCCACGGCGGTGAGGCACTCGGCCATGACCTTGGGGCTGCCCACCGCCTCCACCGCCAACTCTGCGCCACCGGAAGTGAGTTCGCGCACCGCATCGATCGCGTCGCCGGGGGCGTACACATGCGTCGCGCCCAGTCGGACGGCCAGGTCGCGTTTCTCCTGGACCGGGTCGACCGCGATGATCGGGTACGCCCCCGCGGCACGGGCACCCAGGACCGCGGAGAGGCCCACGCCGCCCAGGCCGTAGACCACCGTCGACTGGCCGGGGCGCAGGGCCGCCGTATTGATGACGGCGCCCGCGCCCGTCAGGACCGCGCAGCCGAACATCGACGCCACGGTGAACGGGATGTCCTTGGGTATCGGGACCACCGACTCCTGGGCCAGCACCGCGTGTTCGGAGAAAGCCGAGACGCCCAGCTGGTGGTGGACCTGATTGCCGGAGGCGTCGGTCAGCAGCGACGGGCCGTGCAGCAGCGCACCCGAGCCGTTCGCCGCCGCTGCCTGTGCGCACAGGGCCGGGCGGCCGGCCGCGCAGTCCCCGCAGAACCCGCAGCTGGGCACGAAGACCAGCGCCACATGGTCGCCGGGGGAGACACGGCTGACACCCGGTCCGGTGTCCTGGACGACACCCACCGCCTCGTGTCCGAGCGCCATCGGCAGCGGACGGACCCGGTCGCCGTTGACCACCGAGAGGTCCGAGTGGCAGAGCGAGGCGGCCGCGATACGGACCAGCACCTCGCCCTCGCGCGGGGCGCCCAGCTCCAGCTCCTCCACCTCGACCGGGCGGGTATCGGAATAGGGGCGGGCCGTCGATGTCCCGCGCAGCACCACCGCACGGGTCCTCATGCCCGGACCTCCGGACGCGGGGCGCAGCGCAGCACGTCGCGGCTCTCCAGCAGCGGGACGATCCTGCCGAGCACGATCTCCTGGAAATGTGCCGTCTCACAGTGCGCGGTGAAGTCGGCCTCGGAGACGTACTCCTCGTACAGCACTATGGCCCGCGGGTCCTCGGTGCCCTGGTGGACCCGGTAGGCGAGATTGCCCGGCTCCTGGCGGGAGGCGGCGGCCATCGTGTCGAGCAGAGGAAGAACGGTGTTTTCCTCGCCGGCCTTGGTGCGGTAGCGGGCTACGACCACATATGTCATGGGGGACTACTCCTGGGGTGCGGAGGGCCTCTTCGACGCGGCGGGCGGGACCGGCGGCAACTGGTCCCGGCGCAGATGCCAGAGGCGGGGATCGGACGTGGCGGCCGCGGCCGACCCGAGGGCCAGCGCGAGCGCCACGTCCGCGGCGGTTTCCACGAAGCCGGCCGCGACCGACGGGGACATCGCGCGCTGTGCCTGCGCGCTCATCCGGGCCACGATCGGGGCGGGCATGATCTCGACCAGGTCCGGCGCCCCGCGTGAGATGGCGTCCGTGGAGCGGCGCAGATTGGACCGGTCGGTGACGAACACCTTCATCATCGTCAGCAGGCCGAGCGGGCGGCCCTTCTCTATGAGGGAGAGCCGGGTGCTGACCACGCCGTGCGCGCCCATGTTCTTGATGAACTCCAGCGCGCCCCGGTCCTGAGCCAGACCGGGGCTGCTGTCCACGTTCACGAACACGGTCTTCCCCGCCCGGCCCAGCGCCGGCACGACCTGGGGCAGCTGCCCCACCGCGAGCGACGCGAGGATGCACACCTTCGCCGGTGCGGTCAGGAACTGCCGCAGCGGCTGGGTGCCGACGACCGACGCGACGACCGGCACCTCGGCGAAGGCCGAGGCGAGCCGGGGGTCGAGTGCGGCACCGGACCGGGAGGGGGAAGGGGTCATGGCGAGGGCCTGCCTGGAGAAGGAGGGTTCGTGGCCGCTGACATCAGTTCAGCGGGGACGTACCGAATCGGCTGGGAAGGCCCAGTTTGCCAGGGTTGAGAATGCCGGCCGGGTCCAGGGCTTTCTTCACCGCGACGAACGTCGCGAAGCCCGCCCCGAGGGATTCCTCCAGGTAGGGGCCGCGCAGCAGACCGCAGCCGTGGTGGTGGCTGAGCGCCGCCGCGTGCTTGATGAGTACGGCGTTGGCCGCGTCCCACACCGCGCGGTACCAGTCGCGGCGTGAATCGGGCGCCACATCGCCGCGCAGCGAGAAGTAGACGCAGGCGCCGTCGGTGTACGCGTGGGACTGGTGGGCCGAGGCTACCAGGGTGCCGTCCACCGACTGGATGGCGGCGACCACCTCGTCGTAGATGACCGGGAGGTCGGTCCAGGACGCGGCCATCTCCAGGGTGTCGGCGACGAAACCCGGACCGGGCTTGAAGCCGTCGGCGGACTTGCCGACCAGCATCCGCTCGTCCAGCCAGCGTTCGAAGACCGCCTGGCTGTCCAGCTCGGGGCCGTACGTCTCGCAGACCTCCTTCGCCACCTTGATCGAGGCGTCGACGATGGCCGGGTCGCCCTCGTCGGCGATGAGCAGGAGGTTGGTCTCCGGATGACCGAAGTGGGTGCCCGACTCCAGGGTGTCGTACAGCCGCAGGACGGCCGGGGTCGCACCGCGCTGCATGATCCGGCGGCAGGCGTCCAGACCCTCCGCGAAGGTCTTGAAGCCGAACGCGGCGGCGTTCGCGTACTCCGGCAGCGGGTGGACCCGCAGACGCGCCGAGACGATGACTCCGAGGGTGCCCTCGGAGCCGACGAACAGCTGGCGCAGGTCGGGGCCGACCGCGGCGCGGGCGTAGTCGCCGTACGTGGCTCGCGTACCGTCCGCGTGCACGACCTCCACGCCGACGACCATGTCCTCGATCTTGCCGTAACGGGTCGAGAGCTGACCGGCGCCGCGGCAGGCGATCCAGCCGCCGACCGTGGAGACGGCGAACGCGGACGGCCAGTGGCCGGTGGTGACGCCGTACTCCTCCTGGAGCTGCTTCTCGAAGAGGTCGCCGAACATGCCGGCCTGGACGTCCACGATGTTCGACTCGGCGTCGAAGCCGGTGATCCGGTTCAGTCCGCAGACATCCAGGACGACGCCGCCGAAGACGGGGAGCGCCGCGCCCGTGACGTTCGAGCGGCCCGCGGACGGGGTGACCGGGATGCCGGCCTCGTGGCAGATCCGCAGCACGGCCGCGACCTGGTCGGCGTCGGCCGCCTCGACGATCACGGCGTTCGGCGTCGCCGGACGGCCCTCGGTCTCACCGATCATCGAGCCGGCCCACCAGTCACGGGTCCGGGTGACGACCTCGTCGCGGGAGGTGTGCACCGCGTGCGCGGACTCGCGCAGTGCCTCGACCACGGTCTCGGGGACCTCCACCGGGTCGGTCTGGAGGGCGGCCTCGCCGTCCCCGATCGGGGTGTTCTGCGCCCACTTGGCGAAGCTGGGGGCGCCGATCGTGTAGTTGCCCCGGTTGAACGGGTGGGTGATGGTCTGACGGCTGATCATGCTGCTGCCCCTTCGAGGAGTACGGACTTTTCGTGGCGGACGGCTGCGAGGTATTCGGAGACCGAACGTTCCACCTCGGCCTGGGAGAGGTTCAGTTCCTGGCCGAGGATCGCGCCGACGGCCTCGGCGGCGTCGACGGAGGCGTCCCGGGCGAACAGGCGGGCGCGCGTCCGGCGGGAGAGCACGTCGTCGACCGAGCGGGCCAGTTCGGCGCGGGCCGCGTAAACGACCTCCGCCTTGGTGTACGGGAGTCCCGCGACGATCGGTTCGGCCAGCGCCGGGTCGCCCTGGATCAGGTCGCCGACGAAGCGGGCCTCGGTGCCGAAGCGCTCGCCCAGGTGCGCGGCGATGCCGCCGGACGCGGCGACGGCCTCGGCGTCGTAACCGGCGCCGCCGAGCAGCGGGAGATCGGTGGTACGGCTCTTCCCCTTGCGGCCGAGGACCGTCATCACCTTGTCGATGACGAGCTCACCCATGTGCCGGCTGGTGGTGAGCTTGCCGCCGGTCACCGTCACCATGCCGGTGCGGCCGACGGTGATGTGGTGGTCGCGGCGCATGTCGAGGGTCGCGCCCTCCTTGCCGCCGACCAGCGGACGCAGGCCGCCGATGGAGCCGACCACGTCGTCCGGGGTGAGCTTCCCCTCGAAGGCGGTGTTGGCGCCCTCCAGCAGGAAGTCCATCTCCTCACGGGTGCAGTGCACATCGTCCGGGGAGCCCTGGTAGTCCTCGTCCGTGGTGCCGAGCACGACACTGTTGCCCCAGCGGGTGCAGGTCGCGCGGCGGGCCCGGCCGGGGATCGGCACGGTGACGGTGCAGTTGATCCGCACCTTGTCCCACGGCACCACGATGTGGACGCCCTTGGCGGGCCGTACCTGCGGCTTGTGACCGTCGTCCGCCTTCGCGTCGAGCTCGTCGGTCCACACCCCGGTGGCGTTGACGACGGCCCGCGAGCGGATGTCGATGATGTCGCCGTCCGCCGAGACCCGGGCGCCGGACACCTTCCCCATCTGCATCAGCAGACCCTCGGCCCTGGCACCGTTGAGGACCGTCGCGCCGAGCGCGGCGGCGGTGCGGACGATCGTGAGGACGAGGCGGGCGTCATCGGTACGGGCGTCGAAGTACATCAGCCCGCCCTTGAGGTTCTCGGCGCGCAGCGTCGGCGCCTGGGCGAGTACCTCGGGGACGGTGAGCCGCTGGTGGAGCTTGCCGATCCGCCAGCCGCCGACCAGGTCGTACGTCCACAGCAGACCCTCGAAGCCCTTGGCGAGGCGGGCGTCGAAGATGCCCTCCTTCTCCAGGATCGGGAAGAGGAACGGCAGCCTGTGCACCAGATGCGGGGCGTTCTTGCGGAAGCGGTGACGTTCCAGGAGCGAGTGGCGGACCAGGTTGACGTTGCCCTGCTCGATGTAGCGCAGGCCGCCGTGCACCATCTTCGAGGACTTCGACGACGTACCGGATGCGAAGTCGTCCTTCTCGACGAGTGCCGCGCGCAGCCCGCGCGAGGCGGCGTCGAGCACGGCGTACGCCCCGGTGATACCGCCGCCGATGACGAGCACGTCGTACGTGTCGTCGGCCAGCCGGCGCTTGAGGGCTGCCCGGTCGAGCAGCAGGGGCGTTCGGCGGGTCGCCGCGGCGCTGCGCCGCGGTTTCCGGGCGGGCATGGTGATCACAACATCAACTCCTGGTGTGTCGGTGCGGCGGCAGTGGTCGGGTACGGGCCGCCGGTGCGACGGTCGGGTGCCGTCAGCGGGGGGTGTGAGGTCCGGGGTTCTTCAGGGGGAGCAGCGCGGGGTCGTTCAGGTGGGCGATCAGCACGTCGCGCCAGGCGGACCGCTGCGCGGCGCGTTCGGCCGCGGTGATCGCGGGTTCGAAGATCCGGCCGTGCGGCTGTGCTTCGACGACCTCTTCGAGCGAGGACCACAGGCCCTGGGCGACACCGGCCAGATAGGCGGTGCCGCGCAGGCTGGCGGTCGCGGAGTCGGAGACCCGCTCCAGCGGCAGGCCGGTCAGGTCGGCCTGGATCTGCATGAGCGGGTCGCTGCCGGAGACGCCGCCGCCGACCCGGAGCCGGGTGAACGGCGTGCCCATGGTGTCGGCGACCCCGTCGATGAGGTCGCACACCGAGTGCGCGATCCCGTCCAGCACGGCGCGCGCGAGATCGGCACGGGTGGTGGCGAGGGTGAGCCCGGTGAGGGACGCGGTGGCCTCCGGGTGCCAGACCGGCGTACGGACCCCGGCGAGTGCCGGGACGAAACGCGGGGTGCGGCCCGGCCGGGTGGGGACCCGGCCCGCCTCCTCACCGAGCTCCTTCGGCGATGCGAACAGGCCCAGGTCGTCGCAGAGCCAGCGCAGCGCCGAACCCGCCGTGGAGGTGTAGGCCTCCAGGCTGTAGTGGCTGATGTCGCCCTGCCTCCGGCCGGGCTGGGCGAGCACCCCGGAGATGTCCGGCCGGGGCAGGGCGGGTGTGGTGCCGGTCGCCGCGTCGACGAAGGCGCCGGTCCCGTACACGCACATGCCCTGCCCGGCGGCGAGGCCGCCGAGCGCGACGAGTGCGGCGTGCTGGTCGCCCATGGAGGCGGCCAGCGGGACGGCGATGCCGAGGGCGGCCGGGTCGGTCGTACCGAATCCGGCGTCGTCGGAGCGGAGTTCCGGCAGCAGGTCGAGGGGGAAGCCCAGGTGGCTGATCCACTCCTCGTCCCAGGCATGCCGCTCCAGCAGATAGCCGCCGGTGGATGCGGCGTTGGTCGGGGTGGTGGCGTGCACGGCGCCGCCGGTGAGGAGCCAGATCAGCCAGGTGTCGACGGTGCCGAAGAGCAGCCGGCCCTCGCGGTGGGCGGCGGCCACCTCCGGGTGCGCGGCGATCTGCCGGGCGGCCCAGAGGAACGGGGCGCGGGCACCGACCGGCCGGCCCTGACGGGCCAGCAGCGCGGCGTCCCACTCCGCCTCGTACGCGGTGAGCTCGGTCGCGTGACGCCGGTCCTGCCACACCACCGCGGGCAGCAACGGCCGTCCGGTGACCCGGTCCCACAGCATCGCGGTGGCCCGCTGGGTGGAGAGCGCCACCGCGGTGATCTTGATGCCCTCCTCGCGGGCCCGGCCGACGGCCCGGCGTGCCACCTCGACGGTGGCGGTCCAGATTTCCATCGGGTCCTGCTCGACCGAGAGGTCGTCCGGATGGCTGACCCTGATCGACCGGTAGAACACCTCGTGGGCGGCGCCCGAGTCGAGGACGACTCCGGCCCTGGTGCCCGTGGTGCCCTCGTCGATGGACAGCACACCGCGCCGTGGGGCGGCGCCGGGGAACGTCTGCGTCATGGCAGCCCTTTCATTGCGAGCATCGCGAGCTGTGCGGAGGGAAACGGAAGGGAGGGGACCATCGTGTGATGCGGCAGGTCCGGCGGCCGGTCAGCGCGCGGTCACGGACTCCTCGGATTCCGTCGAGCCGGCCCGTGCGCCACCGGCGGCACGGTCCTGTCCGGCGGTCTCGTCGGGCGAAGCGGCCTTGGTGGGGTCCCACTTGATCGCCAGACAGGTGATCAGGCCGAGCAGCGGTACGACGGAGATCACCAGGAACGTGTCGGCGAGCCCGAGCGAGTCCTTGATCTGCGGGAAGACGTACAGCCCGGCGACACTGCCGAAGCTGCCGACCATCCCGGTGACGCCGGTGCCGAGCGCACGGACATCACTGCTGTACGAGAGCGCGGCGATGGACTTGCCGTTGGCGCCGGGGCCCGCGGAGTGGCAGAGGATGAACAGGACCGGCAGCAGGAACGCCACGGCCGTGGGTACCTTCTCGAAGGTCAGCCCCATCGCGAGCAGGGCGACGAAGACTCCGGCGAATCCGGCGGCGGAGCTGAGCCGCAGTCCGAGCCGGCGGCCGAAGTACGCGGACAGGAGCCCGCCCGCGATACCGAAGGCGTTGAAAACCATCGAGCCGATGGTGGCCTTCTCGAAGCTCTCGCCGAAGATCGTCAGGCTGATCAGCGGGAGGTACCAGCCGACCGCGAAGTACTGCATCGACTGCCCGAGCGAGATCACCGAGGAGAGGATCGTGCGCGGCAGGTACTCGCCCTTGAAGAGCAGCCCGGCCTGCCGGAATCCGATGGCGGGAGCCTCGGCGGCGGCGCGGGTCGCCTCGTCGGGCCTGCCGGCGACGGCCTTGATCCCGTAGATCCTGTCCAGGTTGACGACGGCTTCGTCCAGGCGGCCCTTGCTGGCCAGCCAGGTGGGGCTCTCCCGGAGCATCAGCCACTGGCCCACGAGCAGCGCGGCTGCGACGACCGCGGCCGAGCCGACCGACCAGCGCCAGATGTCCGCGCCGACGTCCAGGTTGAAGAAGAGCAGGGCGAGGGCGAGGTTGCTGGTGGTGGCGACGTACCAGACGGCCTGCCACAGGTTCAGCCGGCCGCCCAGCTTCGCGGGCGTGTACTCGGCGAGCAGCGCCATGGCGACCGCGAAGT
The DNA here is from genome assembly GCF_044328025.1 of Streptomyces sp. NPDC018000. Classification (NCBI taxonomy): domain Bacteria; kingdom Bacillati; phylum Actinomycetota; class Actinomycetes; order Kitasatosporales; family Streptomycetaceae; genus Streptomyces; species Streptomyces sp. NPDC018000. Next base: position 151,650 of record NZ_JBIRGM010000004.1, on the reverse strand, counting down.
CGACGCCGTACGCGACACCCACCAGCACCCGGCCGAGCCAGACGACGGTGAAGTCACCGGCGAAGGCGGCGATCAGGGCGCCCGCGATGGCGAACACCTTGGCGATGAGCAGCGGGGGGACACGGCCGATCCGGGTGGCGAGCCAGCCGCCGACCGGGTTGAAGATGATCGCCAGGGCCGGAGCGGTGGCCGTGAGGATCGAGACCTGGGTGCTGGTCAGCTCCATCTGGGACGTCATCGGTCCCAGACCGGCGCTCAGCGCGGCATTCGAATAGGCGTCGAGGAACAGCCCGCCGAACACGAGAAACCAGATGACTTGCGCTCGGCCGGTGATCTTTCCCAGCCCGTCGATGAGCGCAACGACGTCGGCGACGCCTTTGACGCTCGGACGTTGTGCCATGAATCCGCCTTCGAGGAAGACCCATCGGCGGCACGGGGAGCACAGAGAAACAGGCACGACGAAACCACCGACAGGTGGTCTATGTCTGTGCCTGTCAAAACACTGCGGAAAGCGCCGCAGCACGTGAACTGCAAAAAGTACGAACTACGCAGTGAGGTTAAGAACGAGTCAGGAGAAACGTCAAGGGTTTCCGGCAGGTTACTCAAACGTGACGCAGGGCTTGACGATGCCGGGGGCGGGGCGGGGCGGTGCGCTGTCCGCACCACCCCGCCCCGCCCCCGTGAGGTCTTCGTCAGTACCCCGCCTGCAATGCCGTTTAGGTGCCCGGCCCCACGATGCCGTCGGCCGTCAGGCCCCGGCTCGCCTGGTAGGTGCGCACTGCCGTCAGCGTCGCCGAACCGGAGCTGCCGTCCACCGCGCCCGCCACGTAGCCCTGCTCGCCCAGCAGCCGCTGAACCGCCTTGACCTGAGCGCCCGTCGAGCCGCTCCGCCGGGCCGCGTACGCGGTGAAGTCCAGCCCGTCACGGCTGGAGCCGCCACCGGTGTCCCCGCCCACCAACTGCATGTAGCGCGTCCAGTCCCAGTACCGGCCCGGGTCCGTGTGGTCGCTGCCCGCTGCCTCGTTGTGTCCGATGATGTGCGCCCGGTCCTTCGGGATCCCGTACCGGTCGCACAGATGCTTTGTCAGGGCCGCCGAAGAGCGGTACATCGTGTCCGTGAACCAGGACGGGTCGTCGACGAACCCCTCGTGTTCGATGCCGAGCGCCGAGGCGTTCTGGCCCCGCGCGTGGTACGCGGTGTCGCGGTCACGCACCATCTGGGTGATCCGGCCGTCGGAGGAACGCACCACGTAGTGGGCGCTGACTTCTGCCGTCGGGTTCTGGAACCAGCTGATCGAGCCCGCGTACGAGCCCTGTGTGACATGGATGATCACCTTGTCGATCTTCGCCGACCGGCCGACGGCGAAGTTTTCCGCATGGGCCGGAACCCACACGGCCGACGGGTAGTCGGGACTCTGGGCAGGTACGTCGGTGGTGTCGAGCGAGCCCTTGTGCGGCGAGACCGGACGGGCCGTCACCGAGATCTGCTCACCGCCGGGGACGGTGGCGTGGAGCCCGTGGGCCAGAAAGGTGTACACGGTGTCGGCGTAGAGGGCGGCGGCGTGCCCCGTCGAGCCGCTGTACCGGGCGACGGCCGGGTACCAGGCGTTGACGTCGTCGCGTTCCCGGTCGCCGAGGCCGACCTTGTCCGCGTAACCGCGCAGCACCGCCGCGCCGCCCATGATGTTGGCTGCGGTGTCGGTGCGGAGGTCGGCGAGGGGTTCGCCGGTGAGGGCGGCCGCCTGCTCCAGTGTCCGGTTCGTGGGGTTGCTCACCAGGTGCATCACGCCGTACCCGTTCGCCTGGCTGGGGCGCCCGGAGTGGCCGTCGAGATGGGTCTCGCCGTAGCCGACGGCGGCGAGCAGATCACGCGGTACGTCGAACTTCGCGGCCGCCCGTGCGAACGCCTGGTTCATCGAATGGCCGCCGGCCGGAGCGGCGAAGGCCGGGCTGCCGGTCGCGGCCAGGGCCGTGACCGTGAGGGCCGCTAGGACGGATGCGCCGACCTTGGCGTGGTGGGCGGCGGCTCGTCTGGGCATACCTGCTCCTGCTCTGTGGGGGAGAAGAACGGCCCCCGGGCCCGAGTGGGGTGGGCCCGGGGCGTGTTTCGAAAGCCCCGTCCGGCCGGGGGCGGACGACGCCACTTTCGAAACACGCCCCGGGGGCCGAAGCCCGCTGAGAGTATCGGCGTGTTCAGGGCATGACAATCACTTGACCGTGTGTCGAAGCCCTTTTCACTCCGATGCGGTTGAGGCGCAGGTCAGAGCCCTGCCCGTGACCGTTCGGCGGTCACGGGCAGGGCTGGGAGGTGGACGTCGGACGACCGGCCGCTCCCACGCGGCCCGCGACATCCGTTCAGGTCCTGAGGTCAACGCCCGTGGTAGCCCCGGGCGTTGACGTCCACCCGCACGATCTGCGGGTCGTGGTCGCTTGCCTGGTTCGCGAACTCCGCGTTGATGTGCACCACGTCGTAGTCGAAGCGGCGGACGCCGGGGCTGGTCAGAATGTGGTCCAGCGTCTGCGAGTTGCCCTCGTAGACATAGCTGTACTGCTCGTTCGCGGGCAGCGTGGTGATCAGTGGCTTGAGTACCTTGCCGCTGGTCAGCGCGTCCATCGTCGGGGAGAAGGCGAAGTCGTTGAGGTCGCCGAGCGTGATGATCCGGGCCGAATCGTCCGCGGCCAGCAGCGACTTGACGAAGGTGTTCACCTCTGTCGCCTGCTTCACCCGCTTGGTCTCCGAGTTGCGCCGCGGCTCCTGGTACCGGCCGTGCAGGGGCTGGTCGCCGCCCTTGGACGTGAAGTGGTTGGCGATGACGAAGACCGGCTTCCCATGGAAGCGGAACTCGCCGACGAGCGGCTTGCGACTGTCGGCCCACGCATCGTCGGCCGGGGCGATCCGGCCGGGCGATGCCGAGAGCTTCACCCCCTTCTTCGTCTTCACCGCGCTCACGGCGGTGGTCGCGTCGCCGCCCGCGCGGTCCACGAAGTCGACCCTCTCGGGATTGAAGAGGAAGACGTTACGGATGTTGCCGCCGGGTTCGCCGCCGTCCTTGCCGTTCTCGGGGGCGATGTACCGCCATGCGTACTGCGGACCGCCCGCGGCCACGATCGCGTCGGTGAACCGCTTCAGCGTCGCCTCTGAGCCGACCGTGCCGTCGTTCACCGCACCGTTGTCGTCCTGGATCTCCTCCAGCGACACGATGTCCGGGGAGGAGAGGTTGGCCGCGACGCCCTTGGCGAGGTCGTCGAACTTGGCCTGCTCGTCGAGGGCGTCCAGGTTCTCCACGTTGTACGTGGCGACGGCGAGCTCGTTGCCCTTCTGCTTCCGCGTGACTTCGCGCCGGAGGCGGTTGTCGGTGAGCGTGCCGAGCTCGGTGGCCTGGAGGCTGTAGCCGCCGAAGGACGCGTAGTCCACGACGCCGGTGGTGGCGCCGGACAGCTCGTCGCCCACGTCGGCGACGGGCACGGGCCGGGCCGGGTCGAGCGACATCACCTTGATTCGGCCGGTGTTCTGGTCGTCGTACGAGGAGTACAGCGTGCCGCCCCGACGGGTCCGGTTCTCGTCCGGCTTGACGGTCACCCAGACCTCGTCGTACGCGGTCGTCGCCCCCGTCACCCGGGTGTCGGAGATCCGGACCCGGGCGCCTTCGAGCGACTCGTAGAAGTCGAGGGCGTACACCGACGGGGCGAGGGCCAGCGGGTCGATCGAACCGCCGCCCGCCGAGGGGACGTACGCGTCCGGCACCGAGGCCGCGTCGAGCACGACCGGGGCCGGCAGCGCGTTGCCCGAGGACAGGACCGTCGTCTTCGGGGCGGTGATCTCGGTGATCGACTGGGTGGTCGACGACGGGTAGTACTCGTCCACCTTGCCGCTGACCAGCACCGAGTCGCCCACGGCGACGTTTGGCGCGGTGGAGCCGGTGTAGACGAACACACCCTCGCTGGTACGGGGGTCCGTGTCCGGCGTGGTGTCCTGGATCCAGAAGCCGCGCGAACCGGTGGTCCGTACGCCGGTGACGATGCCGGGGACACCGGCCACCGGCCGGCCCTTCAGCGGCGACACACGGGTGGTGCCCTGGATGTCGTGGATCCGGACGGTGCCTGGTTCGGTCGGGCCGCCGGGGTCCTCCGGACCGGATCCACCGGATGTCTCACCGGCCGAGTTGACCGGTGTCGGGGTGCCCGCGGTGAGGTCGTGGGCGTTGTCGTCGGTGTCGGCGAGGGACGTACCGCGCGCCACCGAGGAGGTGTTCGACGCTCCCGCCGCCGGGCCGCTGCCCTCCCGTACGACCGCGGTGCCGTAGCCGACGAGGTCCACGATCCGCGTGTCGGCGGCGCAGTCAGCCGCCGTCTTGCAGGTCAGCGGAGTCTTGCCGGAGACAAGCGCGACGGTTCCGCCGCCGGCTGCCATCGCGACCGTGCCGGTGGCGTCCGGCGTCGGCAGGGCGACGGTTCCGCCGGTGCCCGCTGCCTCGGCGACGAGGTAGCGGCCACCGGGAGCGACGGACCCGCTCAGCGCGGAGACCTGCCACAGCGAACCGGCGGAAGGCGCGGCGGGCAGATACTGCACGCTGAGACCGGAGAGGTCGTACGCGGCGGAACCGGCATTGGCCAGCTCGATGAAGTCGCGGGTGAGCGCCGCACCCGAGTTGCCCCCGCCGCCGTACACCTCGGAGATCACGGCGGTCGAGGACGGAGCCGCGAAGGCGGCGGGCAGCGCGGTGGCTGAGAGGGTTACGGCGACGGCGCCGGCCAGCAGGACGGAACGGGGTCTGGATATGTGCACGGTGGGCTGCTCCCGAAGTGTGGTGAGGGCAAAAACTATGCGCGTAGAACCAGCCGTGACAAGACATCAGAAGTTAATTCCAGAAATCGTCGAGGCGGCCCGGAGGCGATGGGGCGACAGGCGGAGGTGTGGTGGGGCCTTCGGGCCGGTCACGGCTCGGCATGCAACCAAAAGGTTGCCTATGGTGGGGTAGGGAAGGCGAGCAGGCGATGGTGACCGTGTTGGCGGATGGTGACGGTGATGGCGGCGATGGACCCGATATTCAAGGCGCTCGCCGATCCGAGCCGCAGGGAGCTGCTCGACCGGCTCGACGCGCGGGGCGGCCAGACCCTGCGCGAGCTGGGCGAGGGTCTGGGCATGAGCCGGCAGGCGGTGAGCAAGCACCTGGCGGTGCTGGAATCGGCGCTGCTGGTCACCGCTGTGCGCCAGGGCCGGGAGAAGCTGCACTACCTCAACCCGGTGCCGATCCAGGAGGTCGCAGACCGCTGGATCGGCCGGTACGAACGTCACCGTCCGACCGCGCTGTCCCGCATCGAACAGACCCTGGAAGGAACGGCCATGGACAAGCCCGAGTTCGTCTACGTCATTTACATCCAGACCACCGCCGGGAAGCTCTATCAGGCGCTGACCGACCCCGAGTTCATCAAGATCTACATGGGCGGTTACGGCCCCGAGTCGACTTGGGAGGTCGGTGCGCCGGTGCGCTGGAAGATGGACCCGGACGGCGAGTTCGAGGAGGTCGGCCAGCGGGTCCTGGAGGCGGAGCCCGGCAAGCGGCTCTCGTACACCTGGCACACCCTGCAGCCCATGCACCGCCAGATGTTCGACTTCGCCTCGGACGAGGAGTGGGACAAGGCCGTCCGGGAGCGGTCGAAGGTCACCTTCGACATCGAGCCTGCCGACGAGCCCGAGATGGGCATCAAGCTGACGATCACCCATGACGGGTTCGACAGCCCGGACAGCAAGATGCTGGAGGGTGTCAGCGGCGGCTGGGTCGCGATCGTCTCGTCGCTCAAGACCCTTCTGGAGGGCGGGAAGTTCCTCGACGAGCCGGCCTGACACAGGCGGCCGCCACGGCTTTCTCCAGGGCCGGAGGGGGTGGCCCTCTCACGCCAGGCTGTCCGGGACGACATGCATGGCCGCTTCCTCGGCCGATGCCGCCGCTCCGTCGATCCCGACGTCCTCGGCTGCGAGGGTGTCCGGCTCATTGATGTCCAGCTGCCGGGTGAGACGGCCGGCGCGTACCGAACCGACCTCCGCGTCCCAGAGCTCGCCGTCACCGTCGGACAGATCTCCCAGGTCGTCACCGTCGGCTTCGGTGACATCGGGCAGTTCCCGTGCCAGGCGGCCCTCCAGTGGCTCGCCACTGTGCTGTTCGGCGGCCGTGGTGCCCCGGTCTTCCACCGCCCACGGCCGCTCGGGCGGGGAGTAGCCCTCGTCGAGGAGGTCGGTCAGCCCCCGGTTGTCCAGGGTGTCCTCGAGGACGAGCTGCTCGGTGGGGTCGGAGGCCTCTGGCTCTTGGGGCTGGTAGACATCGTCTCCCATGTCGGCATCCTTCATGGTGTGTCCCTTCCCGGTTTCGGGGATCCCGGTCGTGCATGCCGCACACGCGACTCGGGGGAAAGGGGGCATGTCTTCGATAAGCGCCCGAGTGCCGTCGAACCGCCCGTATGGCTTCAGGATAAGGCCGACCGGCCCGAGTGGCCCGGGTATCGGCCCGCAGCCGCGGGCCGCTGCCCGGGCGCGGTGGGCTCGTCCGGGGGACGATGGGATGTGCAGGCGGACCATGCCCTGTCCCATCCGTATCGGGAGAACCGCCATGGATTACCCGGAGAGCTACCAGTTGGTATTTCAGGCGTCCGCTGTGGAGGACGACACGGTGATCGTCCGGCGTACGGCGCAGTCGGGGGCGGGCGGATACCCGATCTACGAGGACGAGACCGGAATCGTGCGCGCGGAGATCAGCGACCGAGGAGAGGTGCGCATGCTCGCCAGCGGCGGACACCAGGTGCTCGGCACCCCGCTGGTGGTGCGGGAGCCGAGTGCCTGAATGCGCCTGACGCCTGTCCGGCGGATCATGACCGTACGGCAGGGAGGTCAGCCCTCGGTCCAGCCGTGGTTCTTGGCGAACTGCAGCAACCCGCTCCGGACCTGCAGAATCTGAGCACCCGTCAGTGACGGTGCCGACTGCAGCAGGACGTCGGTCACCTCCTTGGTGTACTCGGCCGCACTGAGCACATCGCACAAGGCGTCGTCGTCCGCCGCCCGGGAAGCATTGACCGCAGCGGGCCTGGGAGGAGTCAGCGGCTTTCCGTCGGGGCCCTCGGCGAGCCGGACGGATGACGCCTTCAGTCCGCGGTCACCGTCCTCGATCTCGAACTCGACCGCCGTACCCGTGTGTACGTAGGACTCAGGGATCAACATGTCGTTCACATGGAGAAACACATCCTCACCGCCGTGATCGGGTGAGATGAAGCCGTATCCCCGTGCGCCGTCGAACCGCACCACGCGACCAGAAACCACACCAACCCCCAAGAAAGAATCGGGCCCCTTGCCCATGTGCCACACATGGCTCGACCGGAGAATAGCCCCGCGCGGCCGGGCGGCGCGACCCGATCGCGGGGAATCGCCGGTACCGGGGCGAGGGCTTCGGGCCGGGCGGCGGCCGGGGGTGTACGGGTCGGAGCGCGGCACCCGATGAGGACAGGAGATGTCCGCAAGCCTGCGTGGCGTGCCGTCCATGGCCGCGAAGAGGGTGAGCTCCCGCCGTCGCGCTACGGCAGCAGTCCTGCCCGCCGTGCCGCCACCACCGCCTCCAGACGTGTGTGCGCACCCAGCTTCCGCATCGCCGAACGCAGATACCCCTTCACCGTCTCCGGCCGCAGTCCCAGCCGCTCCGCCACCACCGCGTTCGTCGTCCCCGCCGCCACGCAGGCCAGCACATCCACCTCGCGCGGCGCCAGGTGCACCCCGCAGGGCTTCGGCGCGCGGGCCCCGGCCGCCGAGGTGAGCCGCCCGCACACCGAGAGCAACTCGTCGCGCAGCGCCGGGTCGACGATCTTCGGGATCAGGGAACGCAGTTCGCGATGGGCCTCGCGGACGTCCTCCCAGGCCTCCGGCGCCGCCCTCGGGTCCGTGACCTGCTCCCGGGTCACGGACAGGAGCTGCTGCACCTCGTCCCGTACGACCAGGGTCTGTTCCACATCGCGGGCAGCGGCGACCGCCGCGTCGAACGTACGGTCCCCGAGCGCGATCGGCTCGCGCAGCGCCCCGTACAGCACGCCGCGCACTTTACGCCGTACGACGACGGGCACCGCGACCACCGAGCGCAGGCCCTCCGCCGCCACCGCCAGGTCGTACTCGTGGCTGATGTGCCGCGAGGAGCGGTAGTCGGTCACCGCACACGGCCGGGACAGGGCGATCGACTTGCCGCCGAGCCCGCTGCCCGCCGAGATCACGAGGCCGCGCAGGACGGTGGTCTGCGCCCCGTTCAGCTCGGCGATCCGGGCATGCCGGGCGTCCGAGAGCAGCCCGCCGAAGGCCACGGGCAGCCCACTGGTCCGGCGCAGCCGCAGCAGCGCTGCTTGCATCTCGACCGCATCGACGGGTTCCGGCACGCTGACGCCTCTCTGCCCGGTCCTTGCCGGGCCGCAGGGGATCGACAGCCTCGCCTGCTGCACCCCCGTTCGGGGGTAGTGAGACCTGGATCACCGTTTACATGATGTCAAACGACCGGTTTACATGATGTGAAACGACCGGTCCGGAATGAGGAGGGCACATGTCGGCAACCAGCGCGACGGAAACGTTTCGGGCCGCCCGGGACTTTCTGCTGCGGCATCGCGAGGATTACCACGCGGCCTACGAGGGCTTCCGCTGGCCCCGGACCGGCCATTTCAACTGGGCGCTCGACTGGTTCGACGCCGTCGCCGAGAACAACGACCGCACCGCCCTGCATATCGTGGAGGAGGACGGCGGCCGCACCGAGGTGTCCTTCGCCCGGATGTCCGCCCGCTCCAACCAGGCCGCGAACTGGCTTTGCGCCCAGGGCGTACGGGCCGGGGACCGCATCCTGGTCATGCTCGGCAACCAGGTCGAGCTGTGGGAGACGGCCCTCGCCGCGATGAAGCTGCGCGCCGTCGTCATCCCTGCCACCCCGCTCCTCGGCCCGGTCGATCTGCGCGACCGGGTGGAGCGCGGCCGGGTCCGGCACGTCCTGGTACGGCACACCGACACCGCCAAGTTCGACGAGGTGCCCGGCGACTACACCCGGATCTCGGTCGGTGCCGACATTCCCGGCTGGCTGTCGTACACCGGCGCAGACGACCAGCCGGAGACCTTCGGGGCGGACCGGGAGACCGACGCCGACGAGCCGCTGATGCTCTACTTCACCTCCGGTACGACCGCCAGCCCCAAGCTCGTCGAGCACACACATGTCTCCTACCCCGTGGGCCACCTGTCGACGATGTACTGGATCGGCCTCAAGCCCGGGGACGTCCACCTCAACATCTCCTCGCCCGGCTGGGCCAAGCACGCCTGGTCGAATCTCTTCGCGCCCTGGAGCGCCGAGGCGACCGTGTTCATCTTCAACTACACCCGCTTCGACGCGGGCCGGCTGATGGCCGAGATGGACCGCTCGGGCGTCACCAGCTTCTGCGCACCGCCCACCGTCTGGCGGATGCTGATCCAGGCCGACCTCTCCCAGCTGAAGACCCCGCCGCGCGAGGTCGTCGCGGCTGGTGAGCCGTTGAACCCGGAGGTCATCGAGACGGTACGGCGCACCTGGGGCGTCACCATCCGGGACGGCTTCGGTCAGACCGAGACCGCCGTCCAGGTCGCCAACACCCCGGGCCAGCTGCTGAAGGCCGGGTCGATGGGCCGGCCCAGCCCCGGCTTCAAGATCGAGCTCCTCGACCCGGTCACCGGTGAGCCCGGCGCGGCCGAGGGTGAGATCTGCCTCGATCTGTCGGACCGTCCGGTGGGTCTGATGACCGGCTACCACGGCGACCCGGACCGGACCGCCCAGGCCATGGCGGGCGGCTACTACCGCACCGGAGACATCGGCTCCCGCGACGAGGACGGCTACATCACCTATGTCGGCCGCGCCGACGACGTCTTCAAGGCATCCGACTACAAGATCTCGCCCTTCGAGCTGGAGAGCGCCCTGCTGGAGCACGAGGCGGTCGCCGAGGCCGCCGTCGTCCCGGCCCCCGATCCGGTACGGCTCGCGGTGCCGAAGGCGTACATCGTGCTCGCGGAGGGCTGGGAGCCCGGACCGGACACGGCGAAGATGCTCTTCGAGCACTCCCGGGCGGTCCTCGCCCCGTACAGGCGAGTCCGCCGGCTGGAGTTCGCCGAGCTGCCCAAGACCGTCTCCGGCAAGATCCGCCGCATCGAGCTGCGCGAGCGCACGGCCCAGGGCACCGGAACCGAGTACGACGAGGGGGATCTGCGATGAGCGAGCAGTCCTACGCACACGGCACCGGCACCTCGGCGCTGCTCGGCGACACCATTGGACGCAACCTCGACCGCGCGGTCGAGGCGTTCGGTGAGCGCGAGGCGCTCGTCGACGTCGTATCGGGGCGACGCTGGACGTACGCCGAATTCGGCGCGGCGGTCGACGAGCTGGCGCGAGCGCTGATGGCGTCGGGCGTGGCCAAGGGGCACCGGGTGGGGATCTGGGCGGTCAACTGCCCCGAGTGGGTGCTCGTGCAGTACGCCACCGCCCGCATCGGCGCCGTCATGGTCAACCTCAACCCGGCCTACCGGGCGCACGAGCTGGAGTACGTACTGAAGCAGGCCGGGATCTCACTCCTCGTCTCCTCGCTCTCGCACCGCACCAGTGACTACCGCGCCCTGGTCGACCAGGTCCGCGCGGGCTGCCCCGCCCTGCGCGCCGTGCACTACATCGGCGACCCGTCCTGGGACGAGCTGCTGGCCGTGTCCGGAGCCGTGACGGCGGAGCAACTTGCCGCCCGGGAAGCCGAGTTGTCCTGCGGCGACCCGATCAACATCCAGTACACCTCCGGCACCACCGGCTTCCCCAAGGGCGCCACCCCGCCCCGGGCGCTGTCAGGCGGCCTCGATGATGTCGCCGGAAACGCCCCGGGTCGCGGCCGCCCATTCGATCAGCAGTACCTCGTAGGCTGCGGACTCCGCGGAGGACCAGTCCTGTCCGGCTCGAGCGTCGACCAGAGCCCGTATCGCCTCGTTCGCCTTGGTGGCGGACGGGGTCGGTCGGGTCGTGCGCGGCGGGTGGAAAGGTGGTGTGTTCCGTGGAGTTAAAGCCATGCCCCCTACCTTAGGGCCCGCCACTGACAACCGACCGAACATTTGTGGCCCTCGGCCCGAAAGTGACCGATTGCACTCACTGTTGCCGGTCGGTTCCGCTGAGGTGCGGGTCGTGTTAGGCGCGCGGGATCTCGCGCCGCATGCAGACCCTCGGTCAGCGGTCCAGCCCGTGTTTCGCCTCCTCCGCCCTGATCTTCCTCAGCCCGTCGGTGAGTTCGGCCTCGCCCAGCGTGCGGAAACCGAGGCGAGCGTAGTACGCCGCGTTCCACGGGACGTGGGAGAAGGTCGTCAGCGTCAGCGCGCCCAACCCCCGCTCGCGCGCCCACCCGGCGAGGTGGTCGATGAGAGTGCTGCCCAGGCCGCGCCGTGCGGCGCACGGATGGACGGAGACCTGTTCTATGTGGGCCGCGTCGGCCTCAGGCGCCGGTGCTGATCAGCTCGTCCGCCGCGCTGTTGACCGGCTGCGGCATTCCCGTGAGGTCCATGGCGAAGAGCGGGATGCCGAGGCCGTCCGCGCGTGCTTCGGCGTCCTGCGCATACCCCGCGAGCGAGAAGAAGACACCCGTGACCGACGCGCTCAGCGCGTTCAGCCAGAGGCACTCGACGTCGCGCAGGGTGGCCGGGCGGGTGGCAGCGTCGACCTGGGCGATCAGCCCGGTGGCCCGCAGGTCGATCCGCGCGGGGGAACGGTCCGCCGGCTGTACGACATCGCGGTAGCCCAGCCATTTCAGATACAGGGCGGCGCTTGCGACCGCATCGCGTGCCGTACGGATCGGCAGGGGCTGGAACACCGGCCTGGGCGGCGGCGCCGTATGCGGCAGCGGAATGCGGGACGGCCGGCCGCGCCGGGCCCCGTCGGCGGCTCCGGGGGTGCTGTCGGTTTCCGTCACCGGCCGGACAGGTATCCGCAGCACCGTCCCACACGGACAGCACAGCTCCGGCTGCGGCCACTGGTCGTGGCGCCCGCAGCTGCGACAGCGCACCGTCACCCAATCGTCGTTCCACGTGCGGTGCGTGATCGGCACGACCGGGGCGCCGCGCAGTACGGCAGGGGCGGTCGGCGCGCCGCACGGACAGGGATAGGCCGGCGTGCTGTACGCGTGGTCACGGCGGCAGGCCGGGCAGCGTACCGGCACCGACTCCACCATGAACTCCCTCCGGCCCCGGGTGCGTGCCCCGGCGCACCGGGGCACGCCGGTGCCGACCGATACGGCCCGACTCCGCTCCGTGCCCCCATGCTCCACCAGGAGCGAGGTCCTGGGGAGCGACTTGGCGTACTTCGTGGACCGACAGCCTCTGAGGGCGAAGCCGCCACCGGACGGTCCCGGCGCCCGTCCGTTAGGGTCGGGCCCGAGCCGCGGGGCCAGCGAGGCGTGGCCGACGCATGAGGAGGCACAGTGCGCTTGAGAGTGGAGTTCACCACCGAGCCCTTCGATCTCGACGAGGCGCCCGCCCACGCGGTCGTGGCCCGCGAGGTCATCCAGACCGCCGACCTGGACGCCGTGGACGTCGGCCCCTTCGGCAATACGGCGGAGGGCGGCGCGGACGAGGTGCTCGCCGCGGTGGACTCCCTGCTGCGCAGCGCGCTGGCATCGGGTGCCACCCGGGTGTCGCTCCAGATCAATGTCATCGGGGAGGGCTCGAAGTGACCGAACCGGCGGACCACCCTCTCGTTGCCGCGGTCAAGCCGCTCGTCGACGCCATGGGTGCCGAGTTGCTCGGGCCCGAGCGGGCGCAGGACGACGACGTCGTGCTGGCCTGGGAGGGCGAGGACGTGATAGCCGTCCGGCTGCCCCAGCTCTCGGAATCGCTCGACCACATCCTGGCCGCCATGGAGCGCCGGCACGGCATGCCGCTCGCAGAGCTGGACCGCAAGGCCAAGCAGTCGGTGGTGCGGACCCTGGAGGTACGCGGCGCCTTCTCCGTGCGGCACGGTGTGGAAACGGTGGCGGGTGCGCTGGGAGTCAGCCGCTTTACCGTCTACAACTACCTCAACAGGAGCGAGTAGTTGAGGCCGTGGACGATCCAAGGCGGCGGAGGGCCACGGGAGGCTGTCGTCCGGAGCATCGAGCGACGGCTTTCTGCGTTCGCGTAATTTCAACAAAGTGTTGACGTGGTGTTGTGGAGGGCGTTAGCTGTCCGCAGCCCGACAGCCATCCGCAGCCCGACCGACGCGACGCGAAGAGACGCACAGGAGAAACGCACAGCGGAAACAGCCACGGAGGCTCCCGTGACTTCGAACTCCACACCGGGCCTCACCCGGTTCAACACCCTGGCGGACGACGAGGCCGCCACCGCGTTGCACCAGGTGTGTGCCAGTGCGGCATGGGGGAGAGCGATCCTCTCCCGACGCCCGTACGCCACCGCGGAAGCCCTTCTCCGTGCCGGTGACGCCGCCACGGCCGCGCTGACCACGGAGGATCTGGCCGACGCGATGGCCGGGCACCCACCGATCGGCCGTCCGAAGCCCGGAGACCCGGCCTCCTCCCGTGAGCAGCGCGGGATGGCCGGCGCCACCGAGGAGCTCAGGGCCGAGATGCTCGAACTGAACCTGGCCTACCGGAAGCGGTTCGGCCATGTCTTCCTGATCTGCGCCACCGGAGCCACCGGTGAGCAGATGCGCGACGCGGTGAAGTCCCGGATCGGGAACTCGCCCGAGCAGGAGCGCGAGATCGTGCGCACCGAACTGGGCAAGATCAACCGCATCCGGCTCACCCGTCTCGTCACAGAAGACGCGTAACACAGGACGCGCAGCAGAAGGAGAGTGAAGGTCTTGAGCACCTCCGCCACCGCATCGGTGTCCACCCACATCCTGGACACCAGCATCGGCCGCCCCGCCGCAGCCGTCGCCGTCCGCCTCGCAGCCCGCCGCGGCGGCGACGCACCGTGGACGGCACTCGGCGGCTCCGCGACCGACGCGGACGGGCGCTGCAAGGACCTGCCGGCACTGCCGGAGGGCACCACCCACGTACGGCTCGACTTCGACACCGAGACGTACTTCGCCCATGAGCACAGTTCCAAGGAGCAAGCCGAGGCGCAGCAGGACGCCCCCCGCGCAAGGGACAGCGGCGTGTTCTTCCCCGAGGTGGTGATCACCTTCGCCGTCACCGAGGGCGAGCACCATCATGTACCGCTGCTGCTCAGCCCGTTCGGCTACTCCGTCTACCGAGGGAGCTAGCAGCGACATGACCGCCGAATCCCACCGCACCAGCCCCGTAATCCTCGGCCAGAACCAGTACGGCAAAGCGGAGAACCGCGTCGTCAGGATCACCCGGGACGGCGACACCCACCACATCAAGGACCTGACCGTCTCCATCGCCCTCTCCGGCGACATGGACGACGTCCACTACTCCGGCTCCAACGCCCACGTCCTGCCGACCGACACCACCAAGAACACGGTGTACGCGTTCGCCAAGGAACACGGCATCGAGTCGGCCGAACAGTTCGGCATTCACCTCGCCCGTCACTTCGTGACGTCGCAGGAGCCGATCAGGACGGCCAGGATCCGGATCGAGGAATACGCCTGGGAGCGCATCGCCGCGTCGGACGCCCACTCGCGGTTCATCGGCGCCGACGAGGTCAAGCACTCCTTCGTACGCAAGGGCCAGGAGACGCGCACCACCCAGATCACTTTCGACGGCGAGCAGTGGCAGATCATCTCGGGGCTCAAGGACCTCGTGGTGATGAACTCCACCGACTCCGAGTTCCGGGGCTACGTCAAGGACAAGTACACGACGCTCAAGGAGGCGTACGACCGCATCCTGGCGACCGAGGTGTCCGCCAAGTGGCGGTACAACTGGACCAGCGACGACGCGCGGATGCCGAACTGGGAGCAGTCCTACGAGCAGACGCGGGGGCATATGCTCCAGGCCTTCGCCGAGACGTACTCCCTCTCCCTGCAGCAGACCCTGTACCGGATGGGCTCGCGCGTCATCGAGAGCCGCAGCGAGGTCGACGAGATCCGCTTCTCGCTGCCGAACAAGCATCACTTCCTGGTGGACCTGGAGCCGTTCGGCCTCGAGAACGACAACGAGGTCTACTTCGCGGCGGACCGCCCGTACGGCCTGATCGAGGCCACCGTGCTGCGGGACGGTACCGAGCCGCAGATCCCGGTCGACATGACCAATCTCTGACGCGGCGTCGAGCCGGTCCCCGCCCGCACACAGCCGGCATCGGCGCCGGAGAGTCCGCCGCAGTCAGTCCTGCAGAAGAGGAAGTGCCATGACAGCATCGGCAGCCCGTGAGCACGCGGAACGCATCGTCATCGAGAACTGTTCGATCGCGACCGTCGACGCCGACGACACCGAGTACACCTCGGGCCATGTCGTCGTAGCGGGCAGCCGCATCGAATCCGTCGGTGCGGGCCGGGCAGCCGGGGGCCTGGAGAACGTCGTACGCCGCATCGACGGCAGCGGGCATCTGGTCACCCCCGGCCTGATCAATACGCACCACCACTTCTACCAGTGGATCACCCGTGGCCTCGCCACCGACCACAACCTGTTCGACTGGCTGGTCGCGCTGTACCCGATGTGGGCGCGCATCGACGAGCCGATGGTCCGCGCCGCCGGGCAGGGTTCGCTCGCCATGATGGCCCGCGGCGGCGTCACCACCGCCATGGACCACCATTACGTCCACCCGCAGGGGGCCGGCGATCTGTCCGGCGTCGTCATCGGGGCCGCTCGTGACATGGGCGTGCGGTTCACACTCGCCCGCGGCTCCATGGACCGCAGCGTGAAGGACGGCGGGTTGCCGCCGGACTTCGCCGTGGAGACCCTCGACGGTGCGCTCGCCGGCACCGAGGCGACCGTCGACGCGCACCACGACACCTCGTTCGACGCGATGACCCAGGTCGCCGTCGCACCCTGCTCCCCGTTCTCCGTCTCCACCGAACTGCTGCGACAGGCAGCGGAGTTGGCCCGCCGTAAAGGGGTGCGCATGCACACCCACGGTTCGGAGACCGTGGAGGAGGAGAGGTTCTGCCACGAGCTGTTCGGGATGGGGCCGACCGACTACTTCGAGTCGACCGGCTGGCTCGGCGACGACGTATGGATGGCGCACTGCGTCCATATGAACGACTCCGACATCGCCGCTTTCGCCCGCACCGGAACGGGCGTGGCGCACTGCCCCTCGTCCAACGCCCGGCTCGCCGCCGGGATCGCCCGGGTGCCCGACATGCTCGCCGCGGGCGTCCCGGTCGGCCTCGGCGTCGACGGCACCGCCTCCAACGAGTCCGGCGAACTCCACACCGAACTGCGCAACGCCCTCCTCATCAACCGCCTCGGCGCCCACCGTGAGAAGGCCCTGAGCGCCCGCCAGGCCCTGCGTCTGGGAACGTACGGTGGCGCCCAGGTACTCGGCCGCGCCGACCAGATCGGCTCCCTGGAGCCCGGCAAGCTCGCCGATCTGGTGCTCTGGAAGCTGGACACCCTCGCCCACGCCTCCATCGCCGACCCGGTGACCGCACTTGTCTTCGGTGCCGCGGCCCCCGTCACCCTCTCCCTCGTCAACGGCAAGCCGGTCGTCGAGGGCAACCGCCTGATCACCGCGGACGAGGACGCCATCGCCCGCGCCACCCGCGACGAGGCCCGCCGTCTCGCGCGGATCGCCGCCGGAGCCTGACGCTCCGGGGGCCGGTACCGCGCTGTGGCGGGTACGGCGCCCCTGGCGGGTTGCCGTACACGCCACAGCTGTGACCCGGGAGTGCGTCAGCCGATGTGGTAGCTGTCGCCGTACACCTTCCAGTCGAGTGGCGGATTCAGGTTCAGATTGCCCTGCTTCAGGAAGACCCGCTGGGCGGTGTCCACCCGGCTGGTGTCCGAGTGGGCCTCTTCCTGTTTCATCGCCCAGACCCGGGCGTCGAGGAAGGCGTTGAGATACGTGACCTCGTTGCCGCCCTGCGACGGCGGCTTCGCCTTGGCGAGGGCCCGCTTGCGGATGGAGCTGAAGCTGGTGCTGTCGCCGCCGTCGCCGTGCATGACGATGGCGTCGTAGTAGGCGAACTGGCCCAGCGTGCCGATGCCGTCGGTCTTGCCCTGGCGGACCGCCGGGTTGAAGTACACCCGGTCCCGCTCGTCGTTCTGCGCCTGCTTGAACGCCGAGTCGGCCGCGGCGGTCGCCCAGTCCTTCGTGAAGTTCGGGTCGAGACCGCTGTGCGAGTCGGTGCCGTTGACCTTCCGCAGCGCGGGGAGGTACTTCGCGAGGACGTTGCCCGGCTTGCGCTGGGTGTACAGCTCGACGAGGTCGAGCATGTCGCCGGTGCCGGAGCAGAAGCCGATGATGCCCGCGGTGTAGCCGCGGCCGTCGTCGATGTCCTCGATGTACTTGTACTGGGCCTTCCAGCTGAGCGTGGAGTTCTCCGCACTGGAGACCAACTGCATGGCGATCTCCTTCTTCGCCGGATCGTCGAGCCCGGTCGCGGCGACGGCCTGTCGGGCCGCCGCCGTCTGCTGATGGACCGCCGGGTGCGTGGGGGCACCGGCGTGGGCCGCGACGGGTATCGCAGTGAGGGCCAAGCCGACAGCGATGACCGCGAAGCGCACGGAGCGGGTGTTGCGACGTGCGGTGCGCTTATGGGGAGCGTGCACCAGTCCTCCAAAGGGAGTTCGTCGTTCCAACATTCTGTTAGGAAGCTTTCCTATCAGAGTGGAGCGAGTGCCGTACACCCCTACGACACAAGGGAGTGGGGAAGGTGTCGACGTCAGCAGCCAACGCGGTGGCAGCGATGAGCAGCGGGCGAGGAAGGGTGATCACCCCCAACCCTGCCGGGCCGCGGGTGAAAGGTCTCCGCTCTTCGGCTGTAGCGTCATGGGTATGGAAGATCAGTCTGTTGTGGACGTCGGCGATGTACGGCTGGCGTATCGGACCTGGGGCGACCCCTTCGGCTCGCCCGTGGTCCTGCTGCACGGCCTCGGCGGCAGTGCAGCGAGCTGGGAGGCGGCCGGGAGTCTGCTCGGCGAACAGTGGCGGGTGTACGCCATCGACCTGCGCGGTCACGGCGAGAGCGACTGGCCGGACGAGTACTCCGTCGAGCTGATGCGGGACGACGTCCTCGGCTTCCTCGACGAGTGCGAGCTCGACCGGGTGGGCCTGGTCGGCCACTCGATGGGCGGTGTCGTCGCCCATCTGCTCGCCCAGGAGCACGCGGACCGGGTGGAGCGGCTGGTGCTGGTGGAGACCCCGCCGCCGTTCCCGAGCGAGAGGAAACCGGCCGCCGAACCGGAGGGACCGGTGGACTACGACCGGGCCGTCGTCGCTCCCATCCGGGCCGAGGTGGCCGACCCCGACCCCGAGTGGGCGGCCGGCCTCGGCGAGATCGTCGCGCCGACGCTGATGATCGCCGGCGGCCCGGAGTCCACCATGCCCCAGGGGCGCCTGCAGGACATGGCCTCGCTGATCCCGGACTGCCGGCTGATCACGATCGGGGGCGGCCACCGGGTGCATGAGACCCACCCCGACCAGGTCGCCCAGCAGATCACGGAGTTCTTCACCAGCTGAGCGCGGAGGCTGTCGGCCCGGTCTCAGGAGGTGACGCGTACGGTCTCCACCCACCGCGGGGGCTCCGGGGCTTCCTGGCCGATGAGCGCCGCGACGAGCCGGCACGAGGGGGCCTCGTCCGGCCAGGGCGTGTAGCCGTCGGTGAGGACGACGACGATGTCCGGGCGGTCCCGGGCCGCGAGGGCGGCGGCGATACCCACCCGCATATCGGTGCCGCCGCCCCCGCTCAGCGTGATCTGCTCGGCGGCCGTCACCCGGGACACGCTCTGCACATCGGCGTCGCAGGCCAGCACGGTGACTCGGTTGCCCCGGATGCCCACTTCCCGCAGCACACCGGTGACCTCCGCCAGCGCCGAGGCGAGCTCGTCGTCACCCATCGACCCAGAGGTGTCGATGACGACGGCGACACGGGGCAACGGACGGCGCAGGCTGGGCAGGACGACGCCGCGGAGCGCCGCGCTGCGGCGGGAGGGGCGGCGATAGGTGTAGTCGATCGCCCCGCCGGCCCACGCGGCGGCCTCCCGGACCGCGCCCGCGAGCGCCTGCCGCCAGTCGACCGTGGGCTCCAGGACCTGGTCCGCCCAGCGCTCCCAGCCCGCCGGGAGGCTGCCCCGGCTGCGCCGATGGGCGCGCATGGCCTCCGCGGTGTGACGCCGCAGCGCCTCGGCCTCGACCGGACCGAGACGTGTCGGTCCGTCGGCACCGGTCAGCTCCCAGGGCACCGGTTGTCCATGGGCGCCCGATCCGCAGTTGTGCGTGGGCGGGCCCGGCGGCAACGCGTGGAGATACGTCTCGAAGAGCTGCCCGGCCGACAGGCCGAAGAGCCGCGGCTCCATCCGCCCGGCCGGCAGGGGCAGCCCGTCCGCGAGGAGATCGTCGTTGATCTCGCAGTCCTGCGCGACATTGACGCGGTGCGCGTCACGCTGGTCGGCGGCGGGCAGCCGTTCGGCACGCCCGTGGTGATCACGCAGCAGATGCGCCACTTCGTGCACCCACACCGCAGCGAGCTCCGCCACCGGCGTCGCATCGACGAAGGCGGGCGACACGTAGCAGCGCCAGTGCCGGTCCACGCCCATCGTCGGGACCTCGGTGCTCGCCACCACCGTCAGGGCGTACAGAGCCGAGGCCAGGTAGGGCCGCTCCGTCGCCGCCCGGTAGCGGGCGGCAAGCAGCTTGGTCATGTCCAACTCGGGCCGCTCCGGGGCGGATTCCGGTCCCGGCACCGTCGTGCCGCCTCAGCCGCTCTGCGGCAGCGCACCGGACAGCTGCAGCAGTTCCACGAAGGCGTCGATGCCCTCCGGCACCGGCCAGTCGGTGTCCCGCATCGCCGCCAGGTCGACCGCCGCCCTGGCCGCCACATCGGGCACACCCGCGTCCACGGCCTTCGCCAGCACCGCCCAGCCGGCCTCCCAGCGGGAGCGGGTGAGGTCGCCCTGGACGGCCGCGACGACCGCGATGAGGAAGGCCAGCTGCCGGTCGCCGCGCTCGGGCAGGGCGAACGCGGCAGGGTCCGCCAGTACGCGGTCGGGGTCGGGCAGATCGAGGTTCTCCAGGTAGGACAGCAACTCGATTCCCGCACCGTCCCCCACCGCCCCGGTCAGCGCGGCGGCCACCGCCTCCCGCCCGGCTCCGGTCGCATACCCGGTGGCGAGCAGACGCAGCGCCATGTCCCAGGTCCGCGGGGACGGCCAGGCCCGGCCCCGGCTCTCCGCATCGGCCGGAATGTGATGGACCAGGCCCGGTCGCGCGGTCAGGAAGCCGGAGACCGCACCGCGGGCCCGCGCCGCCGAGCCCGCCACCCTGGCGGCGTCGACGACCGGGACCGCCACCTCGGGCCACGTACCGGCCATGCCCCGCGCGACGGTGCGCGGATCGTGCGTCCACTGCAGGTGAACGAAACGATTGGCGAGCGGAGGGCTGAGGTGCCAGCCGTCCGCCGCGCTCGACGGAGGATTGGCCGCCGCCACGATGCGTACGGACTCCGGCAACGTCAGGCTGCCCACTCGCCGTTCGAGGACGACGCGCAGCAGTGCCGCCTGCACGGCCGGGGGAGCGGACGACAACTCGTCGAAGAACAACAGTCCCTGGCCCGTGCGCGCGAGCCGGACCGCCCAGTCGGGCGGGGCCATCGGTACTCCGGTCACGGCCGGATCGTCACCGACGACCGGCAGCCCGGCGAAGTCGGACGGTTCGTGCACACTGGCGATGACCGTTTCCAGCCCGAGGCCGAGCCCGGCGGCGAGCTGCTCCATGCCGGCCGACTTGCCGATGCCCGGCTCACCCCAGAGAAGCACTGGCTGATTGGCTGTCACCGCCAGTGTCAACGCCTCCAGTTGATGGCTGGTGGCGGCTTCGGTACGCGAGGTCCGCAGCCTGCGATTGAGCTCGTCGGCGGCGTCCAGCGGTCCCGGCGCGGCGGCCGGAGACGGCGATACGGACGGCTGCCCCGGAGTGCTGCGGGCGATGGTGCTCACCCTTCCTCATCCTCTTCGTCTTCGTCGTTCTCCCACTCCTCCCACCAGTCGGCCCCGATGCCGGGATGCTCCTTCTCCACCCGTTCCCTGAGGAAGTCGAGGTCCGTCCGCCGGTACTTGCGGATCAGCTGGTCCAGCGAGAGTTCCATCCCGTCGACCACGTCGATCCGTGCCCCGGCCTCGATCAGCGCCCTCACGAACTCCGGCGAACCGCCGTTGCCGACCGCGGTGCAGAGCGGAGTGCACTCCCGGTGATCCAGCGCCTCCAGATCGAGACCGGCTGCCAGGAGCCGGGGCAACAGGGGCTCGTGGTCCAGCAGATGCAGCACATGGAGCAGACTGCGCTGCCCGCCGTCCCGCACCCGGAGGTCGACCCCCGCGTCCAGGAGCTCCAGGACCCCCGGTGTGTCCCCGTGCTGGGCGCGCAGAAAGAGATCCCGTCGCTGCGCCCGCAGGGCCTTGGGCAGCCGCCCCGTGCCGGAGGTGCAGGCGTGCTCCACGGCGAAGCAACCGGTCACCGCGCCGCCGAAAGCACGCAGGGCGTTCTCGCGCTGCCGCTCCTGGGGGCTGTGCGGGGAGTGGAGTGTGCCGTCACGGAAGACGACGTCATGCCATTCGCCACGGCACCTGACCCGAACCGGTTCTGGAGGCGTGGGCCCCGGCGGACCCACCGCCGTGCCGAGGCCGGGGAAGAGGGAACCGGCGACCAGCGGATGCAGGTGCGCGGGGGCCACGCCGCCGGTCCGCAGCAGGTCGAGGTCCGGCAACCGCTGCCGGAGCGCCTGGGGCAGGAAAGCCGATTCCTCGGCCGCCTCCCGATCGACGAGTCTGATCCGCGGCCTTCTGTCGCTGCCGCTGCCCGTGAACTCCAGCAGGACGCAGGCGCGCCAGTCCTCGCCGATCCGAAAACGCTCCGTCGTACTCAGCTCCGCGTACCGCCCGGCCTCCGACTCCAACCGGGGAACATCGAGTGCCAGCCGGGCCAGGATCGTTTTCGGCGTCGCCTGGTACCACGCCGGCATTTCCGGCATGGCCGGATCCAAGTCGATGCCGGCCGCCGCCAGCGACTCGGTCACGCGGCCCCGCTGGTACAGCTGTGTCACCCATTCGGCACGGGTCACCGGATCACCGGTGCCCGGGTCCGCGTCGGGCAGTTCGTCCGCCCCGCGCGGTGTGCCGTCGGCGTGGAGGAACGGCAGCCGGTCCGCACCGCCGACGCGTGCGCGCAGTTCACCGGTACGGCGCGCGTCCCACAGGCACCGGGAGATCCGCCAGTCCTCGACGTGCCCGCGGAAGACGCCGGGTGCCGCGCCATGCCGCACCGCCCCGAACCGGAGCGGGATCCGCTGCGGTCCGTCGACCATCGCAGGGGTACGCAGGTACAGGTACGGCGCCGTGGCCCCGGGCCCGTCCCCTGTGACTCCGTAACCCGCGAGGACCACGGTCCGGTCGGTGGCGAGTGTCGAGCGCCCGCCCAGGACCCGCGGCAGATGCCAGCGCACCAGGTCGGGCACGAGATGAAGGAGATCGGCCTCGAGCGCCCCGGCCACGTCCGGACCGTACCGCGCGGAGACCGCAGGCAGGTCGAATGCCACATCGAACCGGGCCGCCGCGCAGGCACCCCGCCAGTCCCCGGCCGCGCGCCGCTCGGCCGACGCCTCGATCATCCAACGGGGCACCGCATACCTGCGAACCTGCCGTCGGCTCGCCAGCTCGCCAGGGTTGAAGTACCCGGCTGCCTCGTCCGGACTCACCGGTAGACACTCCTGACCGCGCGCAGGTCGGCATGGGCCCCGCGGTCCGGGCGCAGCCGCGCCGAGAAGGACCGCTTCACCTTGCGGGGAAGGCCGGGGCCCAACCCCACGTACTCCAGACAGGAGTCGGCGTCGACGGCCGCGAGCAGGGTCTTCGCGCCCCGCCCGGTGAGCCCGGTGTGGCACAGCTCCAGCCTGCGCAGCGGACTGCCGCGCATCGCACCGGCCAGCGCAGCGGCTCCGATGTCACCGGTGACATTGGACCGTGCCCCGAGGCTGCGCTCCGACGGCGGCCGGCCCAGATCGAGCGCCTCGATCCCGCCGAGCGCATCGGCCAGGGCGCGTGCACCGGTGGGCCCGATCCCATTGCCGCCGAGACCGAGCCGGACCGGACGGGAGGGGTCGGCCGCGGCCGCGAGCACGGCGGCTCCCTCATCACCGAGATGATTGGCCGGAAGGTACAGCTCCCGCACGCCCGCGTCCCGGATCAGCGCGGCCAGCAGCGGGGCGGCGTCGGCGCCGAGGCCATTGCCTCCGAGGAACAGCCGCTCGACCGGCCGGGACCGCTGACTCAGTACGGCAAGCAGCGCCGCGAGGCCGTCGGCCGTGAGCCCGCTGTTCACCAGGTCGAGGGTGCGCAGAACGGTGTTGCGGCGCAGCATCGGAACGAGCGCCCGGACACCGGCGTCACCCACGGGATTGCGTTTCAGCCACAACGCTCTGACGGTGTCGTCCTCGCTCAGCGCACCGGCGAGCGCGCTGACCCCGTCGGCCCCGATGCGATTGCAGCCGAGGTAGACGGTACGAAGCCCGTGGCCGCCACGGCCGAGCGCGTCGGCGACGGCCCGCGCTCCTTCGTCCCCCAACGAGTTGGTGCCGAGCAGCACATGCGCGGCGTGCGGGGAGCGCGCGACTGCGGGCATCACCCGGATCGCACCTGCCGCCCCGAGTCCCTGCTTGCAGAGATCGACCCGTCCGTCCACCCGCAGCGTGCCGAGCGGAAAGGTCTCGTCGGTCTCGATGGGGTGCGCCGATGCCAGCCGCTCCAGCAGCGGATCCAGCAGGGCCGCGTCGGCGAGCGGAATGTCCGGGTGCTCGATCGCGGGACAGCGCACGGGCATCGGCTGCAACATCACTACTCCCCAGGTCCCTCGCCGGCACCCGGCCAGGAGAGGGCGACCGCGTACTCCGCCCGCTCAGGACGAACCGACGCCATCGACTCTCCTCCACGAAAAGGCGGCAAGACCGGTCGGATTCGAACCGACGTCCTCCAGCTTGCTGCTAGGGCGCGACGACCTCTGCGCTACAGCCTTGCCGTACGTGATCCTAGCCGTACCGATTCCGAATTCGCACACCAGTGCCAGTATCCCTGCTTGATTGCCTCGTGGCTTCACCTCCGACCGCCAGGCCCTGAGGTCCTCCGCTCGGCGAGGCGGCAAGGCGGCGAAGCCACGAGGCCGGGCGAAGAAGGCTGATTGAAATCCGTGTGCATGCTCGTACAACGTGCATGCACGTACAAGAGGACGCCCCGCCACCGGAATGTCTCGGTGGCGGGGCGCCGTCGTCCACGCGGTGTCAGCTCTGCGCGGCGAATTCCACGAAGGCTGCCCAGCCACCAGCGGCGACAGACAGGACTGGCCCCGTCCTGTCCTTCGAGTCGCGGACGTGGACGGTACCGGGGCAGGCCGCGACCTCGACGCATTCGCCGCCCGCTCCGCTGCTGTAGCTGCTCTTGAGCCACGCGGACTCAGGCAACGTCCCCACAAGCGCTTCGGCGTTCATGTCTCTCCCAGAAGTTTCTCGATGAGGGCCAGCGATTCGCGCGGAGTGAGTGCCTGGGCCCGGAGGACTCCGTACTGCTCCTCGAACTCCCGGACGGACCTTCGCTCCGTGTAGAGACGGCTGTCCTTGTGCGCCTCAACGTATGCGATCCTCCGCTCTTCCTTGGTCTCGATCAAGGTGAAGGGACCGGCCATCCCGGCATGCTCCTCGCGCCGGGTTGGCATCACCTGGATCTCGACGTTGCGGTACTGGCCGACCAGGAGAAACTGCTCCAACTGACCACGCAGCACTGCTTCCCCGCCCAGGGGGCGGCTCAGGATGCACTCCTCGATCACGAAGCTGATGGTTGGCCTCGGGCGACGAGAGTAGATCTCGTGCCTGGCCAGGCGTGCTGCCACTCGTTGCTCCACGACCTCGTCTTCCAGTACTGGTCGCCACATCGCGAACACGGCTCGCGCGTAATCTTCCGTTTGCAGCAGCCCAGGCACGCCGTGGTTGGCGTACACGTGCAGCTCAACCGCCTCCGCCTCCAGCCGCGCCGCATCCCGGAAGAACGCCGGATACTGCGCCCGAGAGACCTCCTTCTTGCTGGCCTTCAACACCCCGGACGCGTCCAGCAGTTCGTCCGCCTGGTCGATAAACTTCGGCTGCGGGATCCTGCGCCCCTGCTCGAACGACGCGATGGACGAAGCCGAGTACCCCGTCATCGCTCCGAACTCCGCCCGTTCCAGACCGGCCCGTACCCGGAACAGCTTCAAGTGCTGCCCGAACACGTGCAAGATGCCCGACCCGACCTCGTACTCGTACCCCGGCTGCTGTCGCTGATCGTCCATGTCCCGCGCCTCCCGTACCGTCCCGCGTAGCCCTGCCTGCCCCGAACACTCCGCACCCTCGAATCGGCCAACGCGTCCCAACGGGGCGGGTCACGCCCCGCACCGCGTACAGCTTGCGCGCCGACGCGTACACAATGCGATGTCGCCGGCGTATCCCTCTCGATCACGGTAGCCACGGGCCCAGAGCGCTTTCGGGATGAACTCAGCGGTTCCCCTGGGCGTGCGAGCCCGTAAACGTCGGCGAGGCCCACGCGGGGGGCAACACCTCACTCGTCCCCGACAACCGCACCCGTCGGTGATGACGCAATCCAAGCCATCCAGGGGTGTTGTCCCTTCAGGGAGCCACCCCGGGCGCCCGGAAGGACTGCCCGACCCAGCTCGCATCCTCACCAACGAAGGTCTCCCCACCCATCGCCCCTGATCGAGCGGAAACCGGCCCGAGGTCATATATGCGCCGAGGCAGCCTCCGTCCCGCCGAAAGCGCTGGCTAGGGTGATCGTTCCTGGTGGACCGGAACGAGGGGGCGGGCCGGATGGCGGCGGCGAGTGGTGAGCGGCGGCGCAGGGCGGACATTGTGCGCTACTGGCGTGCGGTGGAGATGTTCAGCCCGCAGAAGGTGGAGAGGGTCGCACCGCCGAAAGGCGTGTACCCCGTCGAAGCCGGGCGTCCTCTGCCGTGGGAGGAGGGGCATCCCGTGCGGCGGCGGGGTCTGGCCCGGAACATGGTCAGGCAGCACACCGTCTACTGCGGCGTGTACCAGGTCGCCTCCGTCCGTGATGTGATCCTCGACGTCTTCGGGAGCAGCGAGGAGGACCACGACGGCCGGGTGGACGGCGACAGCGCCCTGCTGGCCTTCGAGGTGACGGATGAAGGGCTGCTGGTCCAGGACTCCCTCACCTTCTCCGCGTGCGCCTGGGCGGTGGGGCGCAGCCGTAAGCCAGGTCCGGCGGCTCGCGGATGGCTCGACGGTTTCGAGGCGGATGCCGAGGAGTGCGAGAGCGTCGTGCTGGGCGTCGGTGACGGCAAGCTGCACATCGCGGATGTGGCCCCTGGGCGGCGGACACGGCACTTCGCGGGGCTGCTGTGCGAGGTCGCGCTCGGTGCGGCGGGCGGCGCACTGACCGCGGTGCTCGGGCCGGTGCTCGGTGACCTGGCGGCGGGCGCCCTCTCCGGCGCTGCTGATGCGGTGACCGGCCGGAGTTCCGGACGCTCGGCCGGGCGCGAGGGTGAAGAGGGCCTGGACGGGAGCCCGTTGGACGAGAGCGGCGCCGCTGATGCGGGGAACGACGACGAGTCCCCGCCTCGGCTCGGGGAGAAGCCACTGACCGTGCGGGACCTGTCGGCCGTCACCCGGTGGGTGGCCGAGCAGTTCGGTGTGAGCGACGACCTGCGACCGGAGACGATCCGCGTCCAGAGCAGAGCGGTGTCCCGGCGCAAGGCCGGCCGGTCGGGCGGGTCGGACTTCCTGAACAGCTTCATCGCGGCAGACCTCGACCTCGTCGCGGACAGCCTGGGTAGGGACGAGCCGGGCCCGGCGCTGCGGGACTACCTGACCGCTTCCGACGCGCTGCGCGGCCGTATGCGCACCGACGTCAGGGACGAACCGGAAGCAGTGATCAACGGCGTACAGCCGGCTCTCTTCCCGCTCGGACGGTGGCCTGCGAAGACGGAGCATCCGCTGGTGCTGAGCCAGCAGTTCGCGGTCAACCGGATCGTGGAGCAACTCGCCGACACCGATGGGCTGTACGCGGTGAACGGCCCGCCCGGCACGGGGAAGACCACACAACTGCGGGACCTCATCGCCTCCGTCCTGGTCATGAGGGCCGAGCGGCTGTCCGAGTTGCGACGGCCCGAGGACGCGTTCACCGCCCAGGTGCACCGCTGGAGCACCGGTACGTACCAGCGGTCCGTCGCGTCACTCAAACCCGAGCTCGCGGGCTACGAGATGGTGATCGCGTCGGCCAACAACGGCGCTGTCGAGAACATCTCCAACGAGATCCCCGCGCTCGAATCCATCGCCGAGGAGTGGCGGGATGAGGCGTCCTTCTTCCCGGAGCAGGGACGGCTTGTGCTCGACGGCGCACCGGCGTGGGGGACCCTCGCCGCGAAGCTCGGCAACAAGGGGAACCGTTCGGACTTCCGTGGCCGGTACTGGTTCGGCCCGCCGCGCGAGAAGAGAGCCGAGCTGGGTGAAGGCATGCGGGACGTCCTGAGGGCGGCTGCGTCGCGCGGTGGCGACCTGGCGGCGTGGCGGGAGGCCGTGGCCCGCTTCCGGGAGGCGCGGCAGACGGTGCTCGCCCTGCGGGACGAGCGCCAGCGTGTGGATGACGCACTCCTGGACTTCAGCCGCGCCGACACAGCCGTCAGTACCGCTCAGCAGTCCGTTCGGATGGCCGAGCAGGACTTGGAGGCGCTCCGGGAGCCAGCGGTGGCTGCCAGGGCGGCCCGTCTCGCAGCGCAGAGGGACCTCGCGGACCCCGCCGGTCGTAGGGCGGAGCATCGCCGGCACCGCCCCGGTCTGACCGCGGGCATCTTCACCCTCGGCTCGGCACAGCGGGACTGGCAGGCGGAGGACCAGCGGCTGGCCGAAGCGGAGCAGGCGGCTCGGACCGTGTTCGAGGAACAGGCGCGGGTGGCCGCCTCGTACGACCGGGCCGAGGGCGCGGGCCGGGCGGCTCTGGGGGAGGCGGTGCGTGCCCGCGACGTGGCGGAGCGGCACCTCGCGCAGCTCCGTAGCACCGTCGGGGCCGCGGTCGAGCGCTGGGACACCTACCTGCCCGGCTCCGAGGAGCGAGGCGACCGCACGGAGGAGGAAGCGAGGGAGCTTTCCTCGCCCTGGTCCGATCCGGAGTTCACACGGGCCCGCACCCGGCTCTTCCTGGCCGCGATGGACCTGCACCGCGCGTTCATCGAAGGCGCGGCCGACCGGATGCGCAAGAATCTCGACGCGGCGATGGACGTCCTCTGCGGCGACGCTCCCAAGACCCTGAAGCCCGAAGTGGTGCTGGCAGCCTGGCAGAGCCTGTTCCTTGCCCTGCCCGTCGTCTCCACGACGTTCGCCTCCCTGGACCGGATGTTCGCCGGTCTGGGGCCCCGGTCGCTGGGCTGGATGCTGATCGACGAGGCCGGCCAGGCGACCGCCCAGATGCCGGTGGGTGCGCTGTGGCGGGCGCGCAGAGGCGTCATCGTGGGCGACCCGCTGCAACTGGAACCGGTGGTCACGCTGCCGCACACGGGGCAGCAGGCTCTTCGCCGTACGTTCGGCGTGGCCGAGGAGTGGGAACCGTCCCTCACGTCGGCGCAGCGCGTGGCCGACCGGCTGAACCGCTACGGCACATGGCTGCCCGCGCCTCAGGGATCGGAGGAGGACCGGGTGTGGGTCGGGTCGCCTCTGCGCGTGCACCGGCGCTGCGACGATCCGATGTTCACGATCAGCAACGACACCGCCTACGACGGGCTCATGGTGCACGGCGTACACCGGAACGACGACTACGCGGTGGCCCGTCGCAGCGTGTGGTGGCCGGTGCGTGGCGGACGGGCGGCACAGGGAAAGTGGTCTCCGGATGAGGGGGACTGCGCCAATGTCATCGTGCACCGGCTCGTCGACCAGGGCTTGGACCCCGAGCGGGAGCTGTTCGTCATCAGCCCGTTCCGTGACGTCGTGGCCGGTCTGCGACGCGGACTGTGCACCGTGGTTCCGCGCGACAGGGTGGGCACCGTGCATACAACCCAGGGGAAGGAAGCCGATGTCGTGCTGCTGGTCCTCGGGGCGGGAGGGGAGAAGCGGGGCCCCCGGACCTGGGCGGCCACGGCACCGAATCTGCTGAACGTCGCGGTGAGCCGCGCCCGCAGGCGGCTTTTCGTCGTGGGCGACCACGAAGCGTGGAGCGGCCACCGGTACTTCGACGTACTCGCAGGGCAGTTGCCGTGCATGTCGGAGGCCGAGCAGGCAGCCATGCGGAACCTCGCTCCGCCGATGCTGGCCGAGGGGTGCCGCTGTCGCTGAGCAGGGTGCCGGCCTACGTGGTCTCCCGGCAGATCAGGGGTACGGCGCCTCCGCCCGCCTCAGCCCAGCTGCTCGTACGCCGGCAGCGTCAGGAAGTCCGTGTAGTCCTGGTCCAGGGAGACCTGGAGCAGGAGGTCGTGGGCCTGTTGCCACTTGCCGGACGCGAACGCCTCGTCGCCGATCTCGGCGCGGATCGCGGTGAGTTCCTCGGCCGCGATCTTGCGGGCCAGGTCCGCCGTGGCGTGCTCGCCGTTTTCGAAGACCACGTCCGCGTTGATCCACTGCCAGATCTGCGAGCGCGAGATCTCGGCGGTGGCCACGTCCTCCATCAGGTTGAAGATGGCGACGGCGCCCATGCCGCGCAGCCAGGCCTCGATGTAGCGGATGCCGACCGCGACGGCGTTGCGCAGGCCGTCGTACGTGGGCTTGGCTTCCAGGGTGCCGATGGCGATCAGGTCGCCCGCGGCCACCGAGACGTCCTCGCGCAGGCGGTCCTTCTGGTTCGGCTTCTCGCCGAGTACCGCGTCGAAGGAGGCCATGGCGATCGGGACCAGGTCCGGATGCGCGACCCAGGAGCCGTCGAAGCCGTCGTGCGCCTCCCGGTCCTTGTCGGCCTTGACCTTCTCGAAGGCGACCTTGTTGACCTCGGCGTCGCGGCGGGACGGGATGAAGGCCGCCATGCCGCCAATGGCGTGTGCGCCGCGCTTGTGGCAGGTGCGGACGAGGAGTTCGGTGTACGCGCGCATGAACGGGGCGCTCATCGTTACCGCGTTGCGGTCCGGGAGGACGAACTCGGCGCCGCCGTCACGGAAGTTCTTGATGATGGAGAAGAGATAGTCCCAACGGCCCGCGTTCAGCCCGGAGGCGTGTTCGCGGAGCTCGTACAGGATCTCCTCCATCTCGTACGCGGCAGTGATCGTCTCGATGAGGACGGTCGCGCGGACCGTGCCCCGAGGGATGCCGACGTAGTCCTGGGCGAAGACGAAGATGTCGTTCCAGAGACGGGCCTCCAGGTGCGACTCCGTCTTCGGGAGGTAGAAGTACGGGCCCTTGCCGAGGTCGATGAGGCGCTGGGCGTTGTGGAAGAAGTAGAGGCCGAAGTCGACCAATGCGCCCGGCACCGGGGTGCCGTCGAGCTGGAGGTGACGCTCATTCAGATGCCAGCCGCGGGGGCGGGTGACGGCCGTCGCGAGCTCGGCGGCGGGCTTCAGGGCGTACGACTTACCGGACTCGGGGTCGGTGAAATCGATGGTGCGGGTGTAGGCGTCGATCAGATTGAGCTGGCCGAGGATGACGTTCTCCCACGTGGGGGCGGACGCGTCCTCGAAGTCGGCGAGCCAGACCTTGGCGCCCGAGTTCAGCGCGTTGATGGTCATCTTGCGGTCGGTCGGACCGGTGATCTCCACCCGGCGGTCGTTCAGCGCGGCCGGTGCCGGTGCGACCTGCCAGGAGCCGTCCGCCCGGATCGCCGCCGTCTCTGGCAGGAAGTCCAGCGTGGAGGTACGGGCGATCTCGGCGCGGCGCTCGCCCCGGCGGGCGAGCAACTCGTCACGGCGGGGCGTGAACTGCCGGTGCAGCTCGGCCACGAACGCGAGGGCCGCGTGATTGAGGACCTCGCCCTGCCGGGGCAGAGGCTCGGCATCGATGATGGCCAGCGGGGACGGCGCTGGTGCGGGCATGAGCTGTCACTCCTTCGGCGGGTGGTGCGGGCGGCCTCTCAGAGGACTTCTGTTCGGTGGATAATAATTTTCTCATGGTGGAAGTTCAATCGTTTGTTGATGTCGAGAATCTCTGATTCGGCAGAAGTGGGGCGGTGCCGCCGCCGGGTGTCGCCCCGTTCAATCAAGGTGCTTTAGGTCCTCCACCGTGTCGATGTCGAACGCCTGAGCCACATCGGAACACTCGACGAGCGTGATCGCATCGCGGTGCGCCCGCAGATACGGCCGAGCGCCCTGGTCGCCCACCGCTTTCGCCGCGATGTCCGCCCACCGGTCGGCCCCGAACAGCACCGGATGGCCGCGTTCCCCGTCGTACGAGGCGGCCACGAGACTCGTCCGGGAGCGGTACGCCGATCGCACCCGTGCCACCGCGTCCGGTCCGATGCCCGGCTGGTCGACGAGGAGGACGAGCGCCGCGTCCGCGCCCGTACCGGAGAGCGCCGCGAGCCCCGCCCGCAGGGACGAGCCCATGCCCTCGGTCCACTCGGGGTTGACGGTCACCGTGCAGCCGGCGAGGTCGGCGCGTGCTCGTACCTCTTCTGCCGCGGCGCCCAGGACCACATGGACACGGTCGCAGCCGCCCTCCCGCAGCACGCGTACCGCGTGCTCCACCAGCGGCCGGCCGTGGTGTTCGAGCAGTGCTTTGGGCCGCCCGCCGAGTCGCCGTCCGCCGCCCGCGGCGAGCACCAGCCCGGCGACCACCGGCGTCTGTGTTGTCCGAGTCATGCGGACTGGATACCCCAGGCCGGTCGGCACAGGCGGGCAGGGGAGGGCGGTACCGTCCCCGGAGCCATAGGTGCTTCACCCTTTCGGGGCACCCTGAATTCTGTCTGTGGAGTGGCGCTCGATACCTGTCATGGCGTTAACTTGCGCGCATCCCAGGAGACTTGGCCGAGGTCCGGGACCCGGTCGAAACACTGGCACAAGGATGTGCGAGGGGGAGTGCTTTGTTGCGAAGCGTGGGGCAGACGCGGGTGACCGGCAGTGGTGAGGACCCGAGGGTGACGGAGCTGCGTACGGCCGTCTCCCGGCTGCGCCGAGAGCTGGCGGGGCACCCCGCGGAGTTCCCGGACCGGGGGATCGCCGAGGACGAGCTGGCCGCGCTGGATGCGATGGCCGTCAGTGGCGCACCCGAGATCCCGCGCCTGCGCCGTTCGCTGCTGCTGATCGCGGGGGCGATCGGCTCGGTCAGCGCACTGGCCTCCGCACTCAGGGACGTACGCGTCGCCGTGGATCTCTTCGGCGAGCCGCCGCGCCGCTGACGTACGGCAGCCGGCAATCAGCGGCGGATCAGCCGCCGGGCCGTCGCCGCCGCGACCGCCGAGGTGCGGGAGTCCACACCCAGCTTGGCGTAGATGTGCACCAGATGGGACTTCACGGTCGCCTGGCTGAGAAAGAGCTTCTTGCTGATCTGCAGGTTCGACAGACCCTCGCCGACCAGCTGCAGAACTTCCAGTTCGCGCTTGGTCAGGGCCTCGGCCGGGGTCCGCATGCGGTCCATCAAGCGGTGGGCGACAGCCGGGGCGAGTGCGGACCGGCCGGCCGCAGCCGTGCGTACCGCCGCCGCCAGCTCCTCGGGCGGGGCGTCCTTCAGCAGGTAGCCGGCGGCGCCCGCTTCGACCGCGGCCAGGATGTCGGCGTCCGAGTCGTACGTGGTGAGGATCAGTACCCTGGGCGCGCCCGCCTCCGCTGTGATGGCCGCGGTGGCCTGCGAGCCGTGCATGCCCGCACCGAACTGGAGGTCCATGAGGACGACGTCGAACTCGCCGGTCGCGGCGAGCGCGACGGCCCGCTCGGCGGTGGCCACATCCGCGACCACGCGGAAGTCGGGTTCGGCGTCGAGCACGGCCCGCAGTCCCGCCCGTACCACCGGGTGGTCGTCGGCGAGCAGCAGCCTGATGGGGGTGGTCATGCGGCGTCCTGTCCTGGTCGGCCGTCGGAGAGCGGAAGCGGAAGGGTGAGGGCCACGGCCGTGCCTTGACCGGGCGCGGATTCGACACTGAGCGTGCCGCCCAGTGAACGGGCCCGGGAACGCATCGCGGGCAGCCCGAAGCCGCCGGTGCCGGTGCCGGCCGCGACCGGCCCGCGCCCCGGGGTGAAACCGCGACCGTCGTCGACGACGTCCAGCGACACGGACGTGTCCATGTAGCTGAGAGTGATCTCGGCGCGCCGGGCCCCGGCGTGCTGCACCGTGTTGGCCAGCGCCGACTGGGCGGTGCGCAGCAGCGCGACCTCGTAGGGGGTGGGCAGCTCCACAGGAGTGCCGCTGACCGCGAACTGCACCGTGAGGCCGGGGGTCGTGGTGCGGGACGAGAGGCGCTCCAGGGCGGCTGACAGGGAGCCGTTCTCCAGGTCGGGCGGCGACAGGGCGCGGACGAAGCGGCGGGCCTCGGCGAGATTGTCCTGTGCGGCCTCGCGGGCCCGCAGGACATGCGCGGTGGCGGGGTCGTCGACGGGCAGCGTGCGTTCGGCGGCACGCAGCAGCAGCTGGATGCTGGACAGGCCCTGCGCCAGCGTGTCGTGGATCTCGCGGGCCAGCCGCTCACGTTCGGCGAGCGTGCCCGCCGTACGTTCCGCCTCGGCCAGCTCCGCCCGGGTCGACACCAGCTCTTCGATGAGCTCGCGGCGCCGTTCGCTCTCCCGGAACAGTGCCTCGTACCCCAGGACCGTCGCGACCGCGACCGCCGCACCGAGCACCGGGCCGATGAACGTGCCGGGATTGACGGCCTGGCCGTGCAGCACGAAGCTTGCGATGCCGACCGCCGCGGTGACGGCGACGGTCGGCAGGGACCAGCGCGTCGGCAGCAGATGCAGCTGCAGGAAGTAGAGCGGGAAAGCCACCCACAGCGCGTCGGGCGACAGGACGAGCAGCACCAGCCAGACGGCGCCGAGCAGCGCCAGCCACAGGGCGGCCGCACGGTTGTGCGGCTGTACGGCGTCGGCGAGCGCGCCCGCCGCGTACACGCCGGCCATCACACAGCTGACCACGACGACGGCGGTGGCGTGCGGTGCGTCGTCACCGACGGCCCGCAGCGCCGCGAGCGCGAGCAGCCCCACCAGCAGCGCATGCAGACACATCCGCAGCGCGACGGCGACCGGGGGGTGGGCACGGGGTTCCATAATTCTTCCAGCGTAGACGGACGGTGCCCGCGGCCGGTCAATCGAAAGGTTGATGTCATTACCCACCGCCGAGCGATGTTTCCGAGGGCCCGCGCGCCGAAGCTGGAAGCATGTTCGTCGCATGGAGAGATCTCCGGTTCGCCAAGGGCCGGTTCGCGCTCATGGGCACGGTCGTGGTGCTGATCACGCTGCTCGTGGGCCTGCTGTCCGGTCTTACGGCCGGTCTGGCCCGGGAGAACACCTCGGCCGTCACAGGGCTGAACGCCGACCACCTCGCGTTCGCCGCCCCGCCCGACGGTCAGTCGGTGTCCTTCACCAATTCGACCGTGGAGGAGAGTGCCTGGCGGAGCTGGGCGAAGCAGCCCGGTGTGAGCGCCGCGGAGCCGCTCGGCATCCGTACCCTCAACGCCACCGCCGCCGACGGGAAGCACACGGCCGCGGTGTCGGCGTTCGGCGTCGAGCCGGACAGCGGTCTGGCGCCCGGCGGCGGTGCGCCGGTCGCCCCGGGGAAGGTGGTGCTGTCCGAACAGGCCGCCGATGAGCTGGGCGCCGAGACCGGAGACCGGCTGCGGCTCGGCAGCACCGAGGTCACGGTCGCGAGGGTCGCGGGAGACGCCTCGTACAGCCACACCCCGGTCGTGTGGACCTCGCTCGACGACTGGCAGCGATTCGGGGCCGACGGCTCCGGCCGGGCGCAGCACGCCACGGTGATCGCGCTGACCACCACCGGCGACGCCGACCTCCCCTCGGGCGACAAGGCGGCGGACACCAGCACGCTCTCCCTCGAGGACTCCCTCACCGCCATTGGCTCCTACCAGGCCGAGAACAGCTCGCTTCAGATGATGCGCGGCTTCCTCTACGCCATCTCCGCCCTGGTCATCGGTGCCTTCTTCACCGTCTGGACGATCCAGCGCAGCGGCGATGTCGCCGTCCTCAAGGCCCTCGGCGCCTCCACCCCGTATCTGCTGCGCGACGCACTCGGCCAGGCCGTCGTGATGCTCGCCATCGGCACGGGAGTGGGCACCGCGCTCGCCTCCGGCATCGGTGCGCTGGTCAGCGGCGGGGCCGTGCCGTTCGTCCTCGACGCGGCGACCGTCCTGGTCCCGGCGGCCGTGATGATCGTCCTGGGTGCCGTCGGGGCGGCCCTGTCCATCCGGCGGATCACCGCCGTCGACCCGCTCACCGCACTCGGGAGTGCCCGATGACCCTCACCCTTGCCGATGTCACCCTCACCTACCCCGACGGCGACGGCCGGCTCACCGCCCTGGACCGGGTATCGCTGGAAGTGCCCGCGGGTTCGCTCACCGCGGTCGTCGGCCGGTCCGGCTCAGGCAAGTCAAGCCTTCTGGCGGTGGCCGCGACCCTGGTCACCCCGGACGAGGGACGGGTCGTCGTCGCCGGTACGGACACCGCGGGCCTCGGCCGCGCCGAGAAGGCGGCGCTGCGCCGCGAACGCATCGGCATCGTCTTCCAGCAGCCCAATCTGCTGCCGTCCCTCACCGCGGCCGAACAGCTCCAGGTGATGACCCATCTGTCGGGCGGCTCCGTGCGCGCAGCCCGCGGCCGGGCGCTGGAGCTGCTGGACGCGGTCGGCCTCGCGGACAAGGCCGACCGCAGGCCCCACCAGTTGTCGGGCGGACAGCGTCAGCGGATCAATATCGCGCGAGCCCTGATGAACGACCCGGCGGTCCTGCTCGTCGACGAACCGACCAGCGCACTCGACCACGAGCGGGGTGCGGCGGTTCTCGAGCTGCTGGTCACGCTGACCCGACAGCGGTCGACGGCGACGGTGATGGTCACCCACGACAGGGCCCATCTGGACCGGGTGGACTGCACGGTCACGATGGACGACGGCCGTCTGACGGTGCCCGCACCGGCCTGAGACGTGTGGGAGGGGTGGCCTCGGCCACCCCTCCCACACGTCTCAGCCGGTGGAACCGTTGCCGGCCAGCGCGTCGGAGAGCTCCTTCGCGGCCTGCTGCAGAATCGGCACGATCCGCTCCGTCGCCGCGTCCGTCAGCCGGCCCGCCGGGCCGGAGACCGAAATCGCGGCCGAGGTGGGGGAGTCGGGTACGGAGACCGCCAGGCAGCGCACCCCGATCTCCTGCTCGTTGTCGTCGACCGCGTAGCCGGCCCTGCGAACCTGCTCCAGTGCGTCGAGGAAGCCGTCAGGGGTGGTGATCGTCTTCTCGGTGGCGGCCGGCATTCCGGTACGGGCGAGCAGTGCGCGTACCTCATCCGCGGATGTGTGCGCCAGCAGTGCCTTGCCGACCCCCGTGGAGTGGGGGAGCACCCGGCGGCCCACCTCGGTGAACATGCGCACCGAGTGCTTGGACGGCACCTGCGCCACGTACACGACCTCGTCGCCGTCGAGCAGCGCCATGTTCGCGGTCTCGCCGGTCTCCTCCACCAGGCGCGCGAGATACGGGCGGGCCCAGGTGCCCAGCAGCCGGGACGCGGACTCGCCGAGCCGGATCAGACGCGGGCCGAGCGCATAGCGCCGGTTCGGCTGCTGGCGCACATATCCGCAGAGCACCAACGTGCGCATCAGGCGGTGAATGGTCGGCAGCGGGAGTCCGCTGCTCGCGGAGAGTTCACTCAGCCCGACCTCGCCCCCGGCGTCCGCCATCCGCTCCAGCAGATCGAAGGCGCGCTCAAGGGACTGCACACCACCGCTGGAAGCAGCGGGCTTGGGGTCGGATGTGCTGGCGTGGGACGGCGGCACGTCAACGGTCCTTTCGAGGCGGAGGCGGAAGAGCGGGTGCCCCGCCCGGCGAGGCACCCAGCAGCCTACCGGGCGGCTCCCGACCGGCCCACTGCTCCGGGGACGGCGTCCTGGCCGGTCAGGGCCTGTTCGTCCCCGTGCCGGCAGTCGGCGGAGCAGTGCTGCGGCTCCGCACTGACCCCCTATGGTATTCCACGTCCCGAGATCCTTCTTTTGCCTTGTGGAAATTCCCGGCCGCAGGTGGAGTGGTCCACCGGTCGTCCGTCGAGGAAAGTGGGGCCTTGACGGGTCTGAATCCCGAGTGAAGACTCCTTCAACAGTTCGTTGAATTCGTCGGCGGTCGAAAGTCCGAAGCGAGGAGCACGGGTGTCCGGTGCGGACGTGAATCTGGTACTGCGCTCGACGCGTGTCGTCACCCCGAACGGGACGCGCCCCGCAGCGGTCGCCGTCGCCGACGGGAGAATCGACGCCGTCCTGCCGTACGACACCGAAATTCCGGCCGGTGCCCGGTCGGAGGACTTCGGTGACGACGTCCTGCTGCCCGGACTCGTCGACACCCATGCCCATGTGAACGACCCCGGTCGCACCGAGTGGGAAGGCTTCTTCACCGCCACCCGCGCCGCGGCGGCGGGCGGCATCACCACCCTGCTCGACATGCCGCTCAACTCCCTCCCGCCGACCACCACCGTCGGCCATCTGCGTACCAAGCAGCAGGTGGCCGCGCGCAAGGCGCACATCGACACCGGATTCTGGGGCGGAGCGATCCCCTCCAATGTCAAGGACCTGCGCCCGTTGTACGAGGCCGGGGTGTTCGGCTTCAAGTGCTTCCTCTCACCCTCCGGCGTCGACGAGTTCCCGGAGCTCGACCAGGAGCAGCTGGCCAGGTCCATGGCCGAGATCACCGGCTTCGGCGGGCTGCTGATCGTGCACGCCGAGGACCCGCGCCGTCTGGCCTGCGCGCCGCAGCGGAGCGGGCCCGCGTACGCCGACTTCCTCGCCTCCCGGCCCCGTGACGCCGAGAACACCGCGATCGAGGGGCTCATCGCGCACGCCGAACGACTGAACGCCCGGGTTCACGTGCTGCATCTCTCCTCCGGAGAAGCGCTGCCGATGATCGCCGCAGCCAAGCGCGAGGGCGTACGGGTCACCGTCGAGTCCTGTCCGCACTACCTCACCCTCACCGCCGAGGAAGTCCCGGACGGTGCGACGGAGTTCAAGTGCTGCCCGCCGATCCGGGAGGCCGCCAACCAGGACGCGCTGTGGGACGGGCTGGCCGACGGGACGATCGACTGCATCGTCTCCGACCACTCGCCGTGCACCACCGAGCTCAAGACGCCGGACTTCGCCTCGGCCTGGGGCGGCATCTCCTCCCTCCAACTGGGACTCCCCGCCATCTGGACCGAGGCCCGCAAACGCGGCCACTCGCTCGACGACGTCGTCCGCTGGATGTCGGCCGCACCCGCAGAACTGGCCGGGCTCACCCGCAAGGGCGCCATCGAGGCCGGCCGCGACGCCGACTTCGCCGTCCTCGCCCCGGACGAGACCTTCACCGTCGACCCCGCCGAACTCTTCCACCGCAACCAGGTCACCGCCTACGCCGGCAAGACCCTGCACGGCGTAGTGAGATCGACCTGGCTGCGCGGCGTACGGATCGCCGCGGACGGCATCGTCGCCGAACCCACCGGACGCCTCCTTGGAAGGAACCGCTGACCATGACGGCGACAGCCCGCTTCACCGGCGACGCGAATCCATACGGCGGCGGCGACCCGTACGCCGACTACCGCACCGCAGACCTCCCCTTCACCGACCTTGCCGACCTCGCCGACCGGCGGCTCGGCGCCGGAGTGATCGCCGCCAACGACGAGTTCTTCGCCGAACGCGAGAATCTGCTGAAGCCGGAGCCCGCAGAGTTCGATCCCGAGCGCTTCGGCCACAAGGGCAAGGTCATGGACGGCTGGGAGACCCGCCGCCGTCGAGGCACGAGCGCCGACCGGCCGCACCCCACGGACGAGGACCACGACTGGGCACTCGTACGGCTCGGCGCGCCCGGGGTCGTACGCGGCATCGTCGTCGACACCGCCCACTTCCGCGGCAACTACCCGCAGGCGGTCTCCGTCGAGGCGGCGTGCGTCCCCGGCTCCCCGTCGCCCGAGGAACTCCTCGCGCCCGGGGTGAAGTGGACAACGCTCGTACCGCGTACGGCCGTTGGCGGACACGCGGCCAACGGCTTCGTCGTCGCGGCCGAGCAGCGCGTCACCCATCTGCGGGTCAATCAGCACCCCGACGGGGGGATCGCCCGACTCCGGGTGTACGGCGAGGTGGCCCCCGACCCCGCCTGGCTGGCCGCCCTCGGCACCTTCGATCTGGTCGCCCTGGAGAACGGCGGCACGGTCGAGGACGCCTCCGACCGCTTCTACTCCGCGGCCACCAACACCATCCAGCCGGGCAGGTCCGGCAAGATGGACGACGGCTGGGAGACCCGCCGCCGACGCGACAAGGGCAACGACTGGATCCGCTACCGGCTCGTCGAGCAGGCGGAAATCCGCGCCGTCGAGATCGACACCGCGTATCTGAAGGGCAACTCGGCAGGCTGGGCGAGCCTTTCTGCCCGCGACGGGGAGAGCGGCGACTGGACCGAGGTGCTGCCCCGTACCCGGCTGCAGCCCGACACGAACCACCGCTTCGTCCTGCCGGAGGCGGTGCGGGCCACGCACATCCGGATCGACATCTTCCCCGACGGCGGCATCTCCCGGCTGCGGGTGTTCGGCTCATTGACGGAGGAGGGCGCCACGCGAATGGCCGAGCGGCACCGCGAGCTCGCCGCCGACCATCGTGGGCGAGGTCATTAGGGCCTCCGGCTGACCGGCGCCGTTCGGGTGTGCCCGATCGGTCCGCATCCAAGGCATATGGGACCCTGAGGGCATGATCTTCATCGCCGTCAAATTCACCGTCCACAGCGCCGACCGCGACAACTGGCTCCCGGCCGTCGAGGACTTCACTCTCGCCACCCGGAAGGAGCCCGGCAATGTGTTCTTCGAGTGGTCGTACAGCGTCGAGAACCCGGATCAGTTCGTCCTGCTGGAGGCCTTCGCCTCCCCCGAGGCCGGGGAGGCCCATGTGAAGTCGCAGCACTTCGCGGCGGCGATGGACACGATGGCGGATCTCGTCGCCGTGACTCCGGAGATCATCAACGTCGAGGTGCCGGGCGAGGGCTGGTCCCGGATGGCGGAGCTCACCCCGCGCTCGCGGTGACCCGGACACCGCGGGTGGCTCCGGCTGCTCCTTGAGCCGGTCTGCCGCCACCGTCACCGCCCCACCCGTCACGGCCGGCACGACGTTCACGAAGGTCGCGTACGGACCGACGAATCCCGGCCGCGGTGCACGACGCGGGCCTGCTCGACGACGACGGCGCAGGCCCGGCGGCATAGGCTGAACCAGTCGATTGCACGCGATCGAGCCGATCAGACCGCGAGGGGCGATCCCATGTCCGATGCCAGTGGCCACGTCGATGCCGATCTGCGCGGAGTCAAGGACTTCACCGCGAATCCCTATCCGTACTACGAGAAGCTGCGCGCAGCGGGTCCCGTGCACACCGTCCGTACCGACGAATTCGAGCGGATCTGGCTCGTGGTGGGATACGGCGAGGGCCGCGCGGCCCTCGCCGACCAGCGGTTCGGCAAGGCGTGGCAGGGGCTGGTGGACCGGCCCGAGGGGAACGACCCGATCTTCGCCAACATGCTGGAGCTGGACGCACCCCATCACACCCGGCTGCGCAAGCTCGTCACCAGTGAGTTCACCGCCCGCCGGGTCGAGGCCCTGCGCCCGCGCGTCCAGCAGATCACCGATGAACTCCTCGATGCGATGGTGCCCGCCGGGCGGGCCGATCTCGTGGACGCGCTCGCCTTCCCGCTGCCGATGACCGTCATTTGCGAACTGATCGGTGTGCCGGACCTGGACCGGAACACCTTCCGCAAACTGTCGAACGGGGTCGTCGTCCCGACCACGCCGGAGCAGGAGGCCGAGGCGGTGGCCGCCATGGGCGCGTACCTCGCCGAACTCATCGAGGACAAGCGGTGCTCGCCCGGTGACGACCTGATGAGCGCGCTTGTCAGGGCACGCGACGAGGAGGGGGACGGGCTGTCGCCCGACGAGCTCGTGGGGATGGCCTTCCTGCTGCTCGTCGCCGGCCATGAGACCACCGTCAACCTGATCTCCAACGGGGTACGGGCCTTGCTCCACCACCCGGACCAACTGACCGCACTCCGCGCGGACTTCGGCCTGATCGACGGCGCGGTCGAGGAGATGCTGCGCTACGACGGACCGGTGGAGACCGCCACGTTCCGCTTCCCCCGCGAACCGGTCGAGATCGGGCAGAAGGTCATTCCGGCGGGCGAGCCGGTGCTGATCTCCCTGGCGGGCGCCGACCGCGACCCCGGCCGCTACCCGGAACCGGAACGCTTCGACATCCGCCGCGACGCCCAGGGCCATCTGGCCTTCGGGCACGGCATTCACTTCTGCCTGGGTGCGCCGCTGGCCCGGATGGAGGGCCGGATCGCGATCCGTACGCTGCTGGAGCGGTGCCCCGGTCTCGCACTGGACGCGGACGCCGGGGAGCCGGACTGGCTGCCGGGGATGCTGATCCGTGGGGTGCGCGAG
This sequence comes from Streptomyces sp. NPDC018000, assembly GCF_044328025.1. Classification (NCBI taxonomy): domain Bacteria; kingdom Bacillati; phylum Actinomycetota; class Actinomycetes; order Kitasatosporales; family Streptomycetaceae; genus Streptomyces; species Streptomyces sp. NPDC018000. Next base: position 110,014 of record NZ_JBIRGM010000004.1, on the reverse strand, counting down.
CTGCCCGTCCGCTGGTGAGGTAACGGCCTGGGGGCCGACAACGGCAGTTCATCCCGTGGCGCGAGCGCCGGACCGGGCGGCGGCTCTGTCGGCGATCTCCGCGATCTCCACGGGGCGCCGCTCCCGGCCGGACACCTCGCACGCCTCCGCGATCAGCAGCGCGTACCAGGCTTCCCGCCCGTCGCACGGATTGGGCAGTTCGCCTCGCACCACCCGTACGAACGCGTCCAGTTCCGCCTCGTACGCCGGGGCGAACCGCTCCAGGAAGCCCGGCCAGGGGCTGAGCGGTGCGGCGGGGCCCTGCGGCTCCGCCGAGGTGACCGGCGTACGGTCGTCCAGGCCGACCGTGATCTGGTCCAGCTCGCCCGCCAGTTCCATCCGTACGTCGTAACCGGCGCCGTTGCAGCGAGTGGCCGTCGCCGTGGCCAGGGTGCCGTCGTCGAGGGTCAGCAGGGCCGCCGCCGTGTCGATGTCGCCGGCCACCCGGAACATCTCGGGCCCGGCATCCGATCCCGCGGCGTACACCTCGGTCACCTCGCGGCCCGTCACCCACCGCAGCATGTCGAAGTCATGGACCAGACAGTCCCGGTACAGCCCTCCGGAGAGCGGCAGATACGCGGCGGGCGGAGGTGCGGGGTCCATCGTCATCGCCCGTACGGTGTGCAGTCTGCCCAGCCGCCCCGCCCGCACGGCGGTGCGCGCCGCCGTGTACCCCGCGTCGAATCTGCGCATGAAGCCCAGTTGGAGAACGCTCCCTGCCCTTTCGACCTCGCACAGCGCGCTCAGTGTCCCCGGCAGGTCCAGTGCGATCGGCTTCTCGCAGAACGCGGGCAGTCCCGCCTGTGCGGCCTGCCCGATCAGTTCCGTGTGCGCCGAAGTGGCCGAGGCGATCACCACGGCGTCCACCCCCGCGCCGAACACCTCGGCGGCACTGTCCGCGGCCGTCGCGCCGATGCGCTCTGCGACCTCGGCCGCCCGCGCCCGGTCGGTGTCCGTCACCACCAGGGTGTCCACCTCGGGATGGCGGGCCAGCACGCCCGCGTGGAAGGAACCGATCCGGCCGGTGCCGATGAGTCCGATACGCATGGACCCAACGTGCCGCCCACCGGCTGCGCTGTCAACTATATGTCATGACAAATAGAGGGATGTTCGGTATTCATGCTGTCCGGACAACAGAACGACCTGACTACCGGAGGTTCTGATGTGGGGATACCCTCCACGCGTGCCCAGACCCACCACCGACCCCGCCGCACTTGAACTCGGCGTGGACCGCTCCAGTCCGGTCCCCCTGTACTACCAGCTGGCCCAGCAGCTGGAAGCGGCCGTCGAGCAGGGCCGGCTCGCCCCCGGCAGCCTCCTCGGCAACGAGATCGAACTCGCGGCCCGGCTCGGCCTGTCCCGGCCCACCGTCCGCCAGGCCATCCAGTCACTGGTCGACAAGGGGCTGATGGTCCGTCGCCGCGGCGTCGGTACCCAGGTCGTGCGCAGCGGGGTCAGGCGCCCGCTCGAACTGAGCAGCCTCTACGACGACCTGGAGGCCGCCGGCGGGCACCCCACGACCCGCGTCCTGCGCAACACCGTCGAGCCCGCCGACGCCTCCGTCGCCGACGCACTCGGAGTCGCGGAAGGCACCGACGTTCACCTTGTCGAGCGGCTGCGGTACGCGCACGACGAGCCGCTGGCACTCCTGCGCAACCATCTGCCCGTCGGGCTCATCGACCTGGACACCGAACGGCTGGAAACCACCGGCCTCTACCGGATGATGCGCAGCGCGGGCATCAGCCTGCACAGTGCCCGCCAGACCGTCGGCGCCCGGCTCGCCACCGCCGCCGAGGCGGCCGGACTCGCCGAGGCCGAGGGCGCCGCGCTGCTGACGATGGAGCGCACCACCTTCGACGACACCGGGCGGGCGGTCGAGTTCGGCTCCCACATCTACCGGGCCTCGCGCTACTCCTTCGATTTCCAGCTGCTCGTACGGTGACGACGGCCACGCGGCCCCGTTGACGTCTCGTACACCCACCGCTAGAACTCCCCCAGCCGCACTCGGGCGGCCGGGAGAGAAGGCGGACCCACCATGCGTACCTCTCGCAAGGCAGCAGCCCTGATCACCGTCGCCGCCATCGGCATCGCTGTCGCTCTCACCCGGTGCAGACTCATGTGCCTCGCCCCTGCCGGGCGGCTCCGTCGGCGGCTCGGGGATACTTGGCCAGCCGGGCAGGGGGTGATCCGTCCCCGGCCCCACCAAGCAGTACAGCGAGCAGCACAAGAAGGGCACGGCGTCGTGGCAAGGGTTCGGACAGGGGTACGTGCGATGGGCGCCGTGCTTGCGGTGGTGCTCGGGGCTTCCCTCGTGGGATGCAGCAGCACCGGCGGCAAGCAGGCGGAGGAGCGCGCGGCCCGGGCCGCAGCCGAAGGCCGGTCCGCGGTGAACACGCCCCGCTGGACCTTCGCCATGGTCACCCACTCGGGCGACGGCGACACCTTCTGGGACATCGTCCAGCGGGGCGCCGAGCAGGCGGCCGCCAAGGACAACGTCAAGTTTCTGTACTCGCACAGCGACGAGGCGCAGGAGCAGGCCCAGCTCGTCCAGGCCGCCATCGACCAGAAGGTCGACGGGCTGATCGTCACACTCGCCAAGCCTGACGCGATGAAGGACGTCGTCGCCAAGGCCACCAAGGCCGGTATCCCGGTGATCACGGTGAACTCGGGCTCCGCCGAGTCCAAGCAGTTCGGCGCGCTCACCCATGTCGGCCAGGACGAGTCGATCGCCGGTGAGGCCGTCGGCGACGAGCTCAACGCGCGGGGCCGCAAGAAGGCCCTGTGCATCCTGCACGAGCAGGGCAACGTGGGCCATGAGCAGCGCTGCGCCGGAGCGAAGAAGACGTTCGACGGGCAGATGCAGAACCTGTACGTCGAAGGCACCAACATGCCCGACGTCCAGGCGTCCATCGAGGCCAAGCTGCAGTCCGACAAGGACATCGACGCGGTCGTCACCCTCGGGGCGCCCTTCGCGGACGCCGCCGTCAAGGCGAAGAAGACCGCGGGCAGCAAGGCCGAGATCGACACCTTCGACCTGAACGCCAAGGTCGCCACGGCCCTCCAGGACGAGACCCTCGGCTTCGCGGTCGACCAGCAGCCCTACCTCCAGGGGTACGAGGCCGTGGACCTGCTCTGGCTGAACCGGTTCAACGGCAATGCGCTCGGCGGCGGACGTCCGGTCCTCACCGGCCCGCAGATCATCACCTCGAAGGACGCCGCCGAGCTCGCGGAGTACACGAAGCGGGGGACCCGATGAGCACGGTTGCAAGGCCGTCCGCCCCGGTCGGCGCCGATGAGCGGCTGCTGCGCACCTCGCCGCTGCGTAGGCTCCTCGGCCGCCCCGAGCTCGGCTCGGTGGTCGGTGCCGCGGCCGTCTTCATCTTCTTCTCGATCGTCGCCGACAGTTTCCTGCGCGCCTCCAGCTTCGGCACGGTGCTGTACGCGGCCTCCACCATCGGGATCATGGCCGCGCCCGTGGCACTGCTGATGATCGGCGGCGAGTTCGACCTCTCCGCCGGTGTGCTGGTCACCAGCTCCGCGCTGATCTCGTCGATGTTCAGCTATCAGATGACGGCCAACGTCTGGGTCGGCGTCTTTGTGTCGTTGCTGGTCACGCTGGCCATCGGGGCGTTCAACGGCTTCATGCTGACACGGACCAAACTGCCGAGCTTCATCATCACGCTCGGTACGTTCCTGATGCTGACCGGGCTCAATCTGGGCCTCACCAAGCTGATCAGCGGGACCGTGTCGACGAAGTCCATCAGTGACATGGAGGGCTTCGACTCGGCCCGTCAGGTCTTCGCCTCGCAGTGGACCATCGGCGGCGTCGAACTCAAGGTCACCATTCTGTGGTGGGCCGTACTCGTCGCGATCGCCACCTGGATCCTGCTCCGCACCCGCTTCGGCAACTGGATCTTCGCGGTCGGCGGCGACGCCGACGCGGCCCGCGCGGTCGGCGTCCCGGTGATCCGTACCAAGATCGGGCTCTACCTCGGGGTCGCCTTCGCGGCCTGGGTCTCCGGGCAGCACCTGCTGTTCTCGTTCGACGTGGTGCAGTCCGGCGAGGGCGTCGGCAACGAGCTGATCTACATCATCGCGGCCGTCATCGGCGGCTGTCTGATCACCGGCGGCTACGGCTCCGCGATCGGCTCCGCGGTCGGTGCCTTCATCTTCGGCATGACCAGCAAGGGCATCGTGTACGCGGAGTGGAACCCGGACTGGTTCAAGTTCTTCCTCGGAGCCATGCTGCTCCTGGCCACCCTGCTCAACGCATGGGTACGCAAGCGCGCGGAGGCGACGAAATGACGGCCCCCCAGGCACCGGCCGGCCGGGAGACGTCCCACCGGGCGCTCGTCGAGCTGGACCACGTCAGCAAGTACTACGGCAACATCAAGGCCCTGACGGATGTCTCGCTGGAGGTGCACGCGGGGGAGATCTCCTGCGTGCTCGGCGACAACGGCGCCGGAAAGTCCACCCTGATCAAGATCATCGCGGGGCTGCACCGGCATGACGCGGGGACCTTCCTCATCGACGGCGAGGAGACCACCCTGGTCAACCCGCGCGACGCCCTCGACCGCGGCATCGCCACGGTCTACCAGGACCTGGCCGTCGTCCCCCTGATGCCGGTCTGGCGGAACTTCTTCCTCGGCTCCGAGCCGACCACCGGCGCGGGCCCCTTCAAGCGCCTCGATGTGCGGCTGATGCGCGAGACGACCCGCTCCGAGCTGCTGCGCATGGGCATCGACCTGCGCGACGTCGACCAGCCGATCGGCACGCTCTCCGGCGGCGAGCGTCAGTGCGTCGCCATCGCGCGGGCCGTCTACTTCGGCGCCAAGGTCCTCGTCCTGGACGAGCCCACCGCCGCGCTCGGCGTCAAGCAGTCCGGGGTCGTCCTCAAGTACGTCGCTGCCGCCCGCGACGCGGGTCTCGGCGTGGTCCTCATCACGCACAACCCGCACCACGCGTATCTCGTCGGCGACCGGTTCGTCCTGCTCAAGCGGGGCGCCATGTCCGGCAGCCACACCAGGGCGAGCATCACGCTGGACGAGCTGACCCGCCAAATGGCGGGCGGCAGCGAGCTGGAGGAACTCAGCCACGAGCTGGAGCGGGCCCCCGGTCCGACCCGTCTCGGCGGCCGGCCGGTCGCCGACGACCCCCAGTAGCCCCGGGCCGATACCGGGCCCTCAGGAACCCGGTACGCCAGCCGCGGTGTCCCGGCAGTGGCAGAATCGAGCCCGACGGGCGCAGTCCGCCGCCGGGAGCACCGCCCCCGGCCCCCCAGACCCCGCAGGGACGATGAGCACGTACCGCGACTTCACCCACCGCGGCTCCGCCCGCGCTACCGTCCTGCGGACCGTGGGCACCCGGGAACGGCGCTCGCACCTCACGGCGCCGCGGGTACCCACCGTCGGCATCGACATCGGGGGTACGAAGGTGATGGCCGGCGTCGTCGACGCCGACGGCAACATCCTGGAGCAGTTGCGCACCGAGACTCCGGACAAGTCCAAGAGCCCCAAGGTCGTCGAGGACACCATCGTCGAGCTGGTCCTGGACCTCTCCGACCGGCACGATGTGCACGCCGTCGGCATCGGAGCGGCAGGCTGGGTCGACGCGGACCGCTCCAAGGTGCTCTTCGCCCCGCACCTCGCCTGGCGCGACGAACCGCTCCGCGACGCCCTCGCTTCCCGCCTCGTCGTCCCCGTCATGGTCGACAACGACGCCAACACCGCCGCTTGGGCGGAGTGGCGCTTCGGAGCGGGCCGTGGCGAGGACCATCTCGTCATGATCACGCTCGGTACGGGTATCGGCGGCGCGATCCTGGAGGACGGTCAGGTAAAGCGCGGCAAGTACGGCGTCGCCGGTGAGTTCGGCCACATGCAGGTGGTGCCCGGCGGGCACCGCTGCCCCTGCGGGAACCGCGGCTGCTGGGAGCAGTACAGCTCGGGCAACGCCCTGGTCCGCGAGGCCAAGGAACTGGCCGCGGCCGACTCCCCGGTGGCGTACGGCATCATCGAGCGGGTCAAGGGGAACATCCCCGACATCACCGGGCCCCTGATCACCGAACTGGCCCGCGAGGGCGATGCGATGTGTGTCGAGCTCCTCCAGGACATCGGTCAGTGGCTCGGCGTCGGCATCGCCAATCTGGCCGCCGCGCTCGACCCCTCCTGCTTCGTCATCGGAGGCGGTGTCAGCGCCGCCGACGACCTGCTGATCGGCCCCGCCAGGGATGCCTTCAAACGCCACCTCACCGGCCGCGGCTACCGGCCCGAGGCCCGGATCACAAAGGCGCAGCTCGGCCCGGAGGCAGGTATGGTCGGCGCCGCGGACCTGGCCCGGCTGGTGGCCCGCAGGTTCCGCCGTACCAACCGTCGCCGCGTCGAGCGGCACGAGCGGTACGCGCAGATCTACGACCAGGCCGCGAGCACCATCCGTAACACGCGCAACACTCGCACCCCCTAGGGATCTCCGGAGAAATGACCACAGCCGAGCACCCCGTCCTGCCGCGCCAGTCCTCGCCGCCCGACGACGACAAGCCGCCGCAGGACCGGCGCCGGTTGATCCGCCGCCGCCTGATCACTGCGACGATCATCGTGTTGCTCATCGGCATTCCGGCCGGCTATCTGCTGATCTCCGCGGGGCAGAGTCGCCGCTCCGGCCAGAACAAGGAGGCCGAGGCCTCCGCGCAGGGGCTCAGGGAGGGCTGGCCGTCCCGGATGCAGCGCCGGATCTACGAGCTGCCGATGCCCGGCAATGCCCTGGACGTGCAGTACTACGAGACCAACAACTGGAAGGCCAGCCGGCTGTACGTGGAGTTCCGCACCACGTCCGCCGGGCTCGACCGGTTCCTGAGCCGGATGGGCAGCGGCCGTGCCGCCCTGGAGACCGGCAAGGTCACCATCAGCGACCGCGACCAGCAGGTCTCGGGCTGGAGCTTCGGCCCCGGCGTCGAGTGGGCGGGCACCACGCACACCAACGAGGACCCGCGGCCCACCCAGGACATCACCGTGAACATGTCCGATCCGATGAACCCTGTCGTATATGTCGTATCTGCGGCGACGCCCTGACCGGAAGCCGGTAGACCGCTCACTGAACTGGAGCAAGTGAGCGACGCCGTGGGCGTCCCGGCCCGGGGCAGGCCGTGTGTCTCGCTCTCCCCGCCGCGACGCGGCCGGGATGGACCCGCCAGGTCCTGGCCGGGGGCCATCCGGCCCATGCGCAGCGGGCTCATGCCGGGACAGTCTGGCAGTGACCTGTACTGGGTGAGGTCGTAAGGGCGATGTCATGAAGGCACTCGCCTTCCATGGCGCGCCGGGCCCGAACGTCTTGTCGAGCACCTCACCGCAGCACTTGGCCCGCGGCACAATGCCGTCACCATCTGCGACCGACAGTGACCAAGAGGACGTGAGGACCATGGGCGAGAACATGCCCACACCCCCGCCGACCGGCGCACCGGCCGGCCAGAGCGACCTCGGGCGCCGAGTGGCTGCGCGGCGCCAGGAGCTCGGCCTCACCCGTGAGGAACTGGCCGAGCGCTCCGGCGCCGCTGCCTCGTACATCGCCTACCTGGAAGAACGGGCAGCCATACCGGACGTCCGTGCTCTTGTCGGGCTCGCGGACGCGCTGGAGACGACTGTGGCCGAGCTGGCCGGCACCACGGTCGAGCGTCCCCCCGGCCCGGGCGTGGCGCTGCCCCATGCCCGACTGGTCGCGATGAGCCACGAGGAGTGCCGGCGATCGGTTTCGACGCACGGAGTGGGCAGGATCGCGTTCGTCACGTCGCAGGGGCCTGCCGTCTTCCCGGTCAACTACGTGGTGGCGGGCGACGACATCGCGTTCCGGACCACCGCCGACGGGCTTCTCGCCGCGGCTGCGGGGACCGAGGTGGCATTCGAGGTCGATCACATCGACGACGCAATGAGCAAGGGCTGGAGTGTGATGGCGGTGGGCAGGGCAACCGCGATCACGGACGACGCGGCCATCCGGCGACTGGACCTCGTTGCCCGTTCCCTTCCCTGGGCAGGCGGTTCACGTACCCACTGGATGACGGTTACACCCACCCGGGTCACAGGCCGTCGCGTGGTGCAGCGCTGAACCTGCTGCGTGCCGCCGTCCGGCGACCGTCGTCCCGCCGTCCGCACACCTCTCGTGCCGGCACGCAGCGCCGCGGACGCCTGATCCGGCAGAGGGCCGGCGGCATGGCAGCCTCACGTCCCGGTGGTGGAACTCCCGACGTCGTCGGTCCGGTAGGCCAGGTGCTCGGTGACGGACACCACACCGTCGACGCTCCGGCACAGCCGTTCGATGATGGGAATCAGGCTCTTGAACTCGACGGGGCCGCTGAGCACGACCTGCCCCTGCCGGACCTCGGCCGTCACCGCTGAGGGATCGAGTCCCATCGTCTGCTGCAGCACGTCCCGGTTGATTTCCTCACGGATGGCATCGTCGTGGCGCAGGAAGACCCGGAGCAGGTCGCTGCGGCTGACGATGCCCAGCAGTTTGTCCGTCTCGTCCACGACGGGCAGGCGTTTGACGTTCTGCACTTCCATGAGGCGGGCCGCCTCGACCACGGTCCATTCCGGGCGCGCGCACACCGCGGGAGCCGACATCAGCTCCTCCGCTCTGGCGCCCTCGGCCTTGGCCCGCTCCCACGCCTCCATGTGCGGGATCGGTGTCAGGCCGGACGGGTCGGCCTGGTCGGAACACTTGCGCAGCAGGTCGGCCTCGGAGACCACCCCCATGGGACGGTCCAGCTCGTCCACCACGGGTACGGCGGTGACGTCGCTCTCCGCCAGCAGCTTGACGATCTCCTTGAACGGCAGGTCACGCCGTGCCCGGACGACATCCCGGGTCATGAGCTCTGCGACCGTTCGGTGATGCATGTGACTTCCCCCTTCGGGGTGTGACGGTCAGAAGTGGTCATTCGGGGAACCGGCGGGACTGAAACCGGCCGGCCGGACCCCGCGGGTCTGTCTTTCGCTCCCCGTGCGGCGGCACGCCGCGCGTGGCAGTTCGAGCACAGCAACATCATGAGGAAAAGGTGACGGTCCTGCGAACTCGGCTCGCCGCCCGGGCCGGCGACAGGTGCCGGTTCCCGGCCCCGCCCTGCGGGCGGACGACGCTACTTTCGAAGCACGCCCTGAGCGCCCCTGTACAGGCGTTCGAGGTCAACGAGCATGACCTCACCGCGAGCGTTCGCCGCATGCAGGTCGGGGCTGAATCCCGAGGCACCGTAGAGGGCCGGACGGGCTCGGCTGAGGTCCTCACGGGAACCGAGTGCGTCCAGTACGCGCCTCAGGTGCTGCAGATGGTGGATGTCCATGCCGGTGTGCCATCGCGCCAGCCCCACCGACAGAAGGGGACCTCTCATGTGGTCGTCCCCTTGGCGGACCACGACCTCGGCGTCAAGGCCGGCGGCCGCCGACGGGTCGCTGAGGGAGCCGTACGACGCCGTGCCATGATCAGAGCCGGGGGTGGCCCAGTCGGCGAAGCGGGCCGCCCAGTCCCGGCAGACCTGGGCGAACCGGGGACCGGCTACGCGAGTGTTGAAATCGGTTCGCGCGTCTTCCCACACCGTCTCGGCGTCACTCTGTTCGAGAGCGGCCCTGCGCGGGCGCGCCACGGCGTGCTCGAAGGCAAGGAGCGGGTCCGCGATGTGGTGACGCGTGATCCCCGGCTGGAGTCCGTCCGTCTGCGACTGGAGCAGGCCGTGGTCGCGGAGGAGGGAGAGGGCGCGTGAGGCGTCGGTGAGCTGCTGTCCCAGGAATGTGGCGATTTCGCCATGGGTCGTGCAGCCTCTGGCCAGGGCGGCGAGTACGGAGTGACAAGCCCCGCGGTCCCATGGCCCGGTCTCCTCGTCGAGCAGATGGCGGGCTTCGTGGAACAGCGGCGTGCACGGATTGAGGACGGTGCGGCAGACCCAGGCATCGAAGTCGTCACTGTCGACGGGAACGTCGTCGCCCACGTAGTCGTGCCGGTAGGCGGGCGTCCCGCCGACGACCGTGTAGACAAGAAAGGCGAGCCTCGGGTCGTCGATGCCCCACAGTTGTGCCGCTGCGCGAAAATCCAGGGGCTGGATGTCGAGTTTCAGCGCGGCAAGGGCGCGCAACGGCGAAGAGGAGGCGAACAGCCGGGTCATGACCGGTGCGGTCTCGCCGCCGAGCAGCAGTCGAGCACGGTTCTTCAGCGGCGCTCTGTCACGGTGGCGGAGGGCGCCGTGGATGACGGACGGCAGGGCCGGGCTCGCCGCGACGAGGTCGGGGAACGAGTCGATGACCACGGGCAGCGGCCTGGTGTCACCCAACGCCAGCAAGGTGTCGAGACATTCCTTCCAATCACGCCAGTGGCTGGGCTGTGCGACCCGCCGGTAGCACGCGTACTCCTCGCCCACCCTGCGCAAGGACTCGGCTTCGGTGGCTTGCTGTCCACAGAAATAGAACCCGCCCGTGGCCTGTGCCACCGATTCCATCAGGAGCGTCTTGCCCTGGCGCGGCCGCCCCATGACGACGCCCAGCCCGACTCCCGGATGCGGATCGCCCGCGAAGGCCATCAAAGCTTCCCATTCGTCCTCCCTGTCGAAGAGACGATCGGGCTTGGCCGAACGTTCAGGAGGGTCCTCGACAGAGGTCTGTTGCTGCCCATGTACGGCCTTCACACCATGCACCTCCACAACCGGCTGAGGGCTATTTCATTCTCGGACTCGTGGCCCTCGGGCGCGCGCGCTGCCGGCCCTCGTGCCGTGGCGGGCCGCGCGGAATCCGCAAGAGGTCAGCGCCCGGACAGACGGAACCAGCGTTGTTCCCCCGCGGCCACGGTCACCAGCCGCTCACCCGGCAGACACACGCGCAGAGGGGGAGCGAACCGGGCGGGCGGGACACGAATTCCCAACCGGCCCGGAAGGAGGCGGACCCGGATGTCCCGGTGCCCGTGGTAGCAGAACGTGAACGTGCAGCGTGGCATCTCTCGGAGCGGTGCGGGGTCGAGGCGGAGTCCGTCCGGGCCTGCCTCCAGCCCCGCGAAGCCCCGTTCGACGAGTTCGAGGGTTCCGGCCATGGCACCGAGGTGTATGCCCTCGCCGGTGGTGCCGCCCTGAATGTCCGCCACATCGCTGAGCAGGGCTTCCTCGCAGTAACGCCAGGCGTCCGGACCTCCCTCACGGGCGAGCACCCAGCCGTGCACCAGGCTGCTGAGAGTCGAACCGTGGCTGGTACGGGCCAGGTAGTAGCTGACCGTCCTGCGCCACACCTCGTCATCGAGCCGGTATCCGAGACTTTCGAAGAGTGCCCGTAGCTCGGCGGGGCGGAAGAGATAGCCGAGCATGAGTGTGTCGGCCTGCTTGGATGCCTGATACCGGTTGACCGTGTCTCCCTCGGACTCCAGGATCCGGTCGAGGCGGCGGATGTCGCAGTACCGGGTGCGATAGGCATCCCAGTCCAGTTCGGCCAGTTCGCCATAGCCCTCGAACTGGCTGATGACGCCGCCGTGGAACGGCACGTACACGCGTCGTGAGACGACCTCCCAGCGGCTCAGTGTTTCGTCGTCCAGGCCGAGCCGCTCAGCCAGCTCCCGCCGACGGGTCGCAGGCAGTCCGTCGAACACCTCACGTGCGCGTGCGAGCGTCCAGGCGGCCGTCACGTTGGTGTACGCGTTGTCGTCGACCCCGGGGGCAGCGGCCTCGGGGTAGGCGTCGTGGTATTCGTCGGGGCCCACCACACCACGGATGCGGTAACGGTCGCGATCGGCGTCGTACGTGGCGGCGGCGCCCCAGTAGCGGGCGATGTCGAGCAACAGCTCGGCCCCCGGTCCTTGGATGAACCCGGTGTCGCCGGTGCTCTGCCCATATCGCCAGATGTTCCAGGCGATGGCCGATCCGACGTGGCGCTGCAAGTGCGAGTGGTCGGGCAGCCAACGGCCCGATCGGGGATTGAGGTGCAATGCCTGCGTCTCCTCCTTGCCCGAGCTGCCGCTCTGCCAGGGGAACATCGCTCCTCGAAGGTCTGCCCGCCGGGCCGCGGTACGGGCTGCGGGCAAGCGGCGGTGGCGGTACATGAGCAGGCCACGCGCCACCTCCGGAAAGTGCAGGGTGAGGTACGGCAGCACGAACAGCTCGTCCCAGAAGACATGCCCTCGGTAGGCCTCGCCGTGCAAGCCCCTGGCGGGCACTCCCACGTCCAGTTCGGCCGTGTGCGGGGAAAGGGTCTGCAGGACGTGGAAGAGATGAAGCCGAAGGATGCGACCCGATTCGCCGGGCACCTTCAGTTCGCCCTGTCTCCACAGATGTTCCCAAGCGGCACGGTGAGAAGCGAGCAGTTCAGCGAACGCCGGCGCTTGTGACACGTGCTCGACGGCAAGTGAGAGGGGATCGCCCGGAGGCCGGTCCAGCGATGTGTACAAGGCGGCGCACTTCACGACGGCCGCGGAATGCCCGCGGGAGACCGGCAGTCTGAATCTCTGGGCCGTTTCGGTCTGCGTGCAGCTCGCTCCCACGGCGACGAGTGGCCGCGACGACGTCCTGACGGCGATGGCGATCCGGATCCGGGACGAACGGGTCCGGCAGGACAGCCAGGCCACGCCGTCCGTCCCCGCCCCGGCACGGTGGCCGGTGAGGTGGTGGCCTTCCAGGCCGCGGTAACGCTCGACGCCGGCGTTGGTGACGCTGCCGTCGATGACGGACTCGATCTCGATCGCCCCGCTCCAGCCGTACACGTGGAAAGCGGTCCTCTGGACGGCGAGATACGGATCACCCATGTGGACGAGCCTGGTGTGGGTGACGCCGAGTCGGCGGCCGTGACCGTCCTGGAAGAAGAAGTGGCGAGTGAGAACGCCGCCTCGCAGGTCGAGCGAGACACCGCAGTGCCGCAGACTCGGGTCGTCGGGTGTGAGCCACCGCCCTGCCGGTCCGTCGTCCGGGAGGCAGCGGTAGCGCAGCCGCGACCAGTCGGGGAGGTTGACCAAGTCCTCGTTGCAGACCTGTTGTCCTGCGATGCTCGAGGAGAGCCGGTCGGAACACCCGGCAGCGTACGTACCTGGGTAGTGGGCCACGCCGGCCGCTGACTCGGGTGTGGCTCCCCGGGTGGCGAACCTTCCGTTGCCGAGGGTGCACAGAGCCTCGACAGTACGCTCCTTCCTGGGGTCGTAGCCGCCGAAGTCCCAAGTCCATTTCGTGCCCATGTCCACTCTCCGCGGTGCTCCGGCGCTACCGGTCCCGGAATTGCTGGGAAAGTTCGCCCTCCACCTCGTCCCACTCCTTCTCCCACCCCATGTACCTGAGCCTGTCCACCAGCTTCGTGAAGGCTTTCCACACTGCGACGAAAAGTCCGGTCACCACTGCGAAGGTCCCTGCTGCCGTCAGCCATGCGGATGCAACGGCCTGACCGGGCGTCGGGGGTGCGCTGCTGGTGATCACGCCTTGAGCAGTGGTCCAGATCGGTACGGACGCGCCGGCCGGGCTGCCCGCCCGGACACTGACCACTGCCGTGCGCTCGGTTCCGTCGGGCTGTGTCCACCGGACGGGTGCACGCACCGTTGTCTGTCCTACCGCGGCTGCGGCGGGGACGCCCGTGCCGGAAATCAGGCGCGCCTCCACCTTCCTCACATGGGGGAGCGTGTGGAGACGATGTGTCTCGGCGTCATGCACGGCACGGCCGGCGGTGGCCGATGCCAGCGGTGCCGCCAGCAAGAAGACCACGGCCAGAACCACCCTGCCCCAGCGCTGGATACGATCCGAGGTCCGGATCGGCAGCCTGCGCGTACTGGGCACGCCGTGTCCCTGTCCTTCTCCGGGGCGCGTTTCCTCAGCCATGGTCCGGCCTCCTTCCCCTGCCGCAACGGAGCGTGCCCGCAGTGCGTCGCAGGGTGAAGCGTGCGGGCAGAAGCGCCTACCACCATCCTCTGCACATCGCACGGCTCCCGGCATGGGCTGGGCGGGGCGCGAGACCAGGCCGGTCGGCCCAAGCGCCGTGCAACGCCGAGCGGCACACGGCGGAGAGCACGAGGAGCACGCGCGAGTGGCCCCACCCCCTCCCTTGAGGAATTGCGAGATATGGGAGCGTGGGCGGGTGAGTGAGACGACGACTGAAACCCTGCAATACCGCTTTGACGGGCCCCAGGACGCACCGGCCCTGGTGATCGGCCCCTCCCTCGGTACTTCATGGCACATGTGGGACCGACAGATACCGGAGCTCACCCGGCACTGGAGAGTCTTCCGCTTCGACCTCCCCGGTCATGGCGGCGCCCCCGCCCACCCCGCGACCGCCGTCACCGAACTCTCCGATCGGCTGCTCGCCACCCTCGACGGGCTCGGCGTCCAGCGCTTCGGGTACGTGGGCTGCTCCATCGGCGGCGCGATCGGCGCCGACCTCGCGCTGCGCCACCCGCACCGGGTCGCCTCGCTGGCCCTGGTCGCCGCCTCGCCCCGGTTCGGCAGCGCCGACGAGTTCCGCCAGCGCGGGGTGGTCGTCCGTACCAACGGCCTGGAGCCGATGGCCCGCACCGCACCGGAACGCTGGTTCACCCCCGGTTTCGCCGCCGCCCAGCCGGCCATCGTCGAGTGGGCCGTCCAGATGGTCCGCACCACCGACCCCGGCTGTTACATCGCAGCCTGCGAAGCCCTCGCCACTTTCGACATCCGCGGCGAACTCGGCCGCATCACCGCCCCCACCCTCGTACTGGTCGGCGCCGAGGACCGGGTCACCGGACCGGGCGACGCCCGCACCCTGGTCGCGGGCATACCGGACGCCCGGCTCGCCCTCGTCCCCGGCGCCTCCCACCTCGTCCCGGTCGAGCAGCCAGGAGCCGTCACCGATCTGCTTCTCACCCACTTCTCCTCGGCCTGGCCGGACACACTCGCCGCCATCCCCGTCGCGCCCTCCGCCCCGCAGGTCTCCACCCCGCAGATCTCCACCCCTGTGCTGCCCGTCGCGGAGATCACCGCCGCCACACCGCGGCCCGAGACCGGGACCACCGGACGCACCGACCCGTACGAGCCCGGCATGAAGATGCGCCGCGAGGTGCTGGGCAATGCCCATGTGGACCAGGCCATGGCCGCCTCCGACGATTTCACCGGCGACTTCCAGGAGCTGGTCACGCGCTACGCCTGGGGCGAGGTCTGGACCCGGGAAGGCCTGGACCGCCGCGTCCGCAGCTGCGTCGCGCTCAGCGCGCTGGTCGCCTCCGGCCGTCTGGAAAGCCTGGCCGTGCATGTCAGGGCCGCGCTGCGAGGCGGCGTCACCCCGGCCGAGATCAAGGAGGTGCTGATGCAGACCGCCGTGTACTGCGGAGTGCCGGCCGCGAGCGCCGCCTTCTCGATCGCCCAGACCGTGATTCAGGAAGAAACCACGCCCCGCCCGTAGAAGGATGGGCCCATGAACGCTGTGAACCCCGTGCACCTGACACTGACCAAGAAGACGCACTC
Source organism: Streptomyces sp. NPDC018000 (assembly GCF_044328025.1). Lineage (NCBI taxonomy): Bacteria > Bacillati > Actinomycetota > Actinomycetes > Kitasatosporales > Streptomycetaceae > Streptomyces > Streptomyces sp. NPDC018000. Next base: position 94,566 of record NZ_JBIRGM010000004.1, on the reverse strand, counting down.
CTGTATCCGTCTGGAGAAGGACGGTCGGACACTCGTCATCGACCCGGGTGGCTTCTCCGAGCAGGACGCCGCCGTCGGCGCCGACGTGATGCTGGTGACGCACGAGCACCTGGACCACTTCAACGAGGAGCGGCTGCGTGCCGGTATGGAGGCCGACCCGGCCGCCGAGATCTGGACCTTGCGCAGCGTCGCCGACCAGCTCTCCGCGGCCTTCCCCGGCCGTGTCCACACCGTCGGCCACGGCGACACCTTCTCCGCGGCGGGCTTCGACGTACAGGTGCACGGCGAGCTGCACGCGGTGATCCACCCGGACATTCCGCGGATCACCAACATCGGCTTCCTGGTGGACGGTTCGGTCTTCCACCCGGGCGACGCGCTCACCGTCCCCGACCAGCCGGTCGACACGCTGATGCTCCCGGTGATGGCCCCCTGGAACAAGATCTCCGAGGTCATCGACTACGTACGCGAGGTCAAACCGCGCCGCGCCATCGACGTCCACGACGCCCTGCTCACCGATCTCGCCCGCCCGATCTACGACACGCAGATCGGCAGCCTCGGCGGCACCGACCACGGCCGGCTGGCCCCGGGGGACTCGACCGGCCTGTGACCACCGCCGGTCCGGCGAGTGTCAGTGGGAGCCGCTAGGTTTACGTATATGCGCATCGCCACCTGGAACGTCAATTCGATCACTGCCCGGCTCCCGCGGCTGCTGACCTGGCTGGAGAGCACCGGCACGGATGTGCTGTGCATTCAGGAGACCAAGTGCACGGCCGAGCAGTTCCCGGCGGACGAGCTCCGGGAGCTCGGCTACGAGTCCGCGGTCAACGCCACCGGCCGGTGGAACGGGGTCGCGCTGGTCTCCCGGGCTGGCCTGTCCGACATCGTCGAGGGGCTGCCCGGCGGCCCCGAGTACGAAGGTGTGCAGGAGCCCCGGGCGATCTCCGCGACCTGCGGCCCGGTCCGCCTCTGGTCGGTGTACGTGCCCAACGGCAGGGAGGTCGAGCACGCGCACTACGCGTACAAGCTGCGCTGGTTCGATGCCCTGCAGAAGGCCGTTGCCGCGGACGCCGCCGGTTCGCAGCCGTTTGCGGTCCTGGGCGACTTCAATGTGGCCCCGACCGACGAGGACGTCTGGGATCCGGCGCTGTTCGAGGGCGCGACCCATGTCACCCCCGCCGAGCGCGCCGCCCTCGCCGCACTGCGCCATGAGGGGCTGGCCGACGTCATGCCGCGCCCGCTCAAGTACGACCGCCCGTATACCTTCTGGGACTACCGGGAGCTGCGCTTCCCGAAAAACAAGGGCATGCGGATCGATCTCGTCTACGGCAACGCGCCCTTCGTCTCGGCGGTCAAGGACAGCTATGTGGACCGCGAGGAGCGCAAGGGCAAGGGTGCGTCCGACCACGCCCCGGTGGTCGTGGACCTCGATCTCTGACGGTCCGCTCCGCCGCCGGGCTTCCGCCTCCGCACCCGGAGCCCCCATGTGCCGGTAGGTCTTACGACTGCTCGCTGTGACCAGGACAGCCCCGCCCGTTCAGCGCCGGGCGGGGCTTCCTCCGTTGCCCGTCAGAGCGCAGGAACTTTGTCCTGGCTCCGATCGGTGGCCCGGCGCATCCCCAGTGACGCCCCGGCGGTGCACAGCGCCAGGACCATCAGCAGCGCGCTCACCCACAGCGGCGACCGGAAGCCGAACCCCGCGCCGATCGCGAGCCCTCCGAACCAGGGGCCGAGCGCTCCGCCCACATTGAACGCGGATGTGGCGAACGAGCCGGACAGAGTCGGTGCGTCGGCCGCCAGCCGGAATACCCACGAGATCAGCGCCGTCCCGGTGCCGAACGCAAGCGCACCCTGGACGAAGACGAGTGCGACCGTGGCGAGCGGGCTCCCCGCGGTCAGCGCGAATGCGGTCCAGCCGACGGCGAGCGAGACCAGACCGGCCGTGGTGAGGGCGACCGGCCGAGTGTCGGTGATCCGGCCGGCGACGGTGACCCCGACGAACGAACCCAGGCCGAACAGCGCGAGCAGGGTGGGCACCCAGGCGGTACCGAGTCCGGTGACATGGGTGGCGAGCGGTTCGAAGTACGAGAACGCGCAGAACGTCGCCCCTTGCACAAGGGCACTCGTCAGCAGGGTCAGCAGCAGCCGCGGACGGGCCAGAGCCCGCAGTTCGTCGCGTGCGGGTGCGGGGGTGGACTTTGGCCGTGTCCCCGGAATCGTCCTTGCGATCACGACGACGGCCGGTACGGAGACGAGGGCCACGGCCCAGAACGCCGACCTCCACCCCCAGTGCCCGCCCAGCGCCGCACCGGCGGGCACCCCGGCCACACAGGCGATGGTGACGCCCCCGACCACCACGGACGTGGCGCGTGCCCGTGCCTCGGGGCCGGCCATGGAGACCGCGGTCACCAGGGCCACGGCCCAGAAACCGGCATTCGCCAGCGCCCCGACGACCCGCGTCGCGAGCAGCACCCCGTAGCTGGGCGTGAGCGCGCCGAGGACATGGACGGCGCCGAAGACACCGAGGAAGAACAGCAGGGCACGACGGCGCGGCCAGTTCCGGCTGAAGAGCGCCATCAACGGCGCCCCGACGACCATCCCGATCGCGAAGGCCGAGGTGAGCAGCCCCGCGGCCGGAATGGATACGTGGAGGTCGGAGGCGATGTCCGAGACCAGACCGGACAGCATGAATTCGGATGTGCCCTGGGCGAAGACGGCGAGCCCGAGTGCATAGACAGCAAATGGCATGAAGGAACCCCATGGACGGCTGATGGATGGACCAGGAAGGGGGTGTGGGCCGCGCCCGCCCGTCATGACGAGCGGCAACACGGAAGAACGTCCGGGGTGTTCATGGACGGGACTCGACAGCCCGGCAGACGCCGGAGCCGGAGAATCTGCGCACGAATGGATCACGAGCGCATACGGGAAGGCGCAGCCCACACTGCGGTGGTCCTGCGGCGGCAGCCAGGCAGCAGCGACCCCACGGCCGGTGCTCGGCCGTACGGGATCACCTCGACAGCGGATCAGCCACCGGTGGACCGGTGGCTAGTCTCTGTCGGACTCGGGGCTGGACATGATTGCGAAGCTACCAGTGCGGATCTCCTCGCTCCACCCCATTCTCCGCCGCAGCACCGGAGCGCCGGAGCCTGGCGGTTGCGGGCGGTGCGCACGGCGGCGCGCGGCCGGGGTGCTCGCGTCCGGTTCAGCACTGCAACGACAGGCCGCGCGCCTTGTGGTGCGTAACACGCCAGGGATGCGACCCTGAGTGGCATGAACATCCCTTTCCTGGACAACTGGCGTAAGCGTCATGACGGTACGCGAGGGGCGGGGCTCTCAGCTGCCGCCGCGGCTGATCCCGCGGGCGTGGCCGAGCTTCTCGCCGAGTGCGAGCTGCTGCGTGTCCGGGCGGGGCAGCGGGGGCTCGAACTCGATGACAGCCCCGGTTCGTTGGCGGCTCTCGACCAGCTGCCGCCGCGCTGGCGCGACGATCCCGAGGAGCTGCCCTGGCTGGGCAACGATGCGGGGCTGTACCTGGGCACGGTTCTGGTGCGCAACGTCCCCGATGCGGTCTGGAGCATCTGGCCGAGTGGGCAGCCCGTGGTGCGGCTTGCCTCGGGGCGGGAGATCGATGTGGTCGAGGCCGGGCTGGACTGGGCGATGACGGGCAGCCCCGAGCTTTCGCAGGTGTACTCGGAGTCGGCCGAGGGATAGAGCTTCCACCAGAACCAGATAAGCAGCCTTATGTCTCATTTATGCGTGTCGGAGGCGAAGCCCCTTTTTCGCGCTGGATAGTTTGCGCTGACCTCGACATAGCGACAAGTGGGTGGGGCAGCGTATGGCCGTCGATCCGTTGATCGAGCTGCGGGACGTCAACAAGTTCTATGGGCAGTTGCACGTACTGCGGGACATCAGTCTCACCGTCGGTCGTGGGGAAGTGGTAGTGGTCATCGGTCCCTCCGGCTCCGGTAAATCAACGCTCTGCCGGACCATCAACCGGTTGGAGACGATCGAATCGGGTTACATCGCGATCGACGGCAGGCCTCTTCCCGCGGAGGGAAAGGGGCTGGCCCAGCTCCGGGCCGAAGTGGGTATGGTCTTCCAGTCGTTCAACCTGTTCGCGCACAAGACCGTGCTGGCCAATGTCTCGCTCGCCCAGCTCAAGGTCCGCAAGCGAAAGAAGGACGAGGCGGACCGGCGCTCCCGCGAGCTGCTGGAGCGGGTCGGACTCGCCTCGCACGCCGACAAGTTCCCCGCACAGCTCTCCGGTGGCCAGCAACAGCGGGTGGCCATCGCGCGCGCCCTCGCCATGGATCCCAAGGCGCTGCTCTTCGACGAGCCCACCTCGGCGCTCGACCCGGAGATGATCAACGAGGTGCTGGAGGTCATGCAGCAGCTCGCCCGGGACGGCATGACCATGGTCGTCGTCACACACGAGATGGGCTTCGCCCGCTCCGCCGCCAACCGTGTGGTCTTCATGGCCGACGGCCGCGTCGTCGAGGACCGCACTCCCGAGGCGTTCTTCACCGCTCCGGAGAGTGACCGTGCCAAGGACTTCCTGTCCAAGATCCTCAAGCACTGACGGGGATCTCCGTGTTGCGTACGAGAAGAGTTCTGGCTCTCTGCGCCGGTCTCCTGCTGGCCGTGCTCGCCGCCGGTTGCGGCAAGGAAGGAAGCCCGCCGGTGAAGGGCCCGAAGCCCGGGCAGCTGCCCGTATACACGGTCGACACCAGCTTCCGGCTGCCCGAATCGCCGACCTGGAAGAAGGCGAAGGAGCGCGGATACCTTCGGGTCGGGGCCAAGGAGGACCAGCCCTATCTGGGCGAGAAGGACCCGGCCACCGGTGTCTACTCCGGCTTCGACATCGAGATCGCCAGGATGATGTCGGCCTCGCTCGGCTTCGACCCGAGGACGACCCGCTTCAGGACCATCGCCTCCGCCAACCGCGAGACGGCGCTTCAGAACGGCCAGATCGACTACTACGTCGGCAGCTACACCATCAACGCCATGCGCAAGAAGCTCGTCGGATTCGCCGGGCCCTACTTCATGGCCGGACAGTCACTGCTCGTCCGCACCGACGAACACGACATCGACGGCCCGCAGGACCTGGCCGGCAGGACCGTCTGCTCGGCTGCGGGATCGACCCCGTACCAGCGCATCGCCGCCGACTACCCGAAGGCGGTCCTGGTCGCCTACGACACGTACTCGATCTGCGTCGACAACCTGTTGACGTACCAGGTCGACGCCGTCACCACCGACGACGCGATCCTGCTGGGCTTCGCCGCCAAGGCGCCCAAGGAGCTGAAGGTGGTGGGCAAGCCGTTCTCCAAGGAGCCGTACGGCATCGGCGTACCGCGCCGCGACAACGCGTTGCGGTTCGCCCTCAACGACGCCCTGGAGGCAAACGAGAAGAACGGCAACTGGAAGAAGGCGTTCGAGGCCACACTCGGTCTGTCGGGGGCGCCCGCACCGACTCCGCCGCCCATCGACCGCTACCCGGCGACCTGAGAGGGCGGGCATCGACCGTGGACGTACTCACAGAGAACTTCTCGCTCTACCGCCAGGGCTTCCTCGGCACGGTCGAACTGGCCGTCTACTCCTCGATCCTGGCCCTGCTCCTCGGCTTCGTCATGGCCTCCTGCCGGGTGGCGCCCGTCGGCTCGCTCCGGGTGTTCGGCACGGTCTGGGTGACGGTGCTGCGCAACACCCCGCTGACGCTGCTCTTCTTCGCCGTCCTGCTCGGGCTGCCGCGCTTCGGCCTGGTGCTTCCCTTCAAGGTCTTCGCGGTCCTCGCGCTCGGCTGCTACACCTCCGCGTTCATCTGCGAGGTGCTGCGCTCCGGTATCAACACCGTGCCGACGGGGCAGGGGGAGGCGGCCCGCAGCCTCGGCATGACGTTCGGTCAGACGCTGAACAGCATCGTGCTGCCGCAGGCGTTCCGATCGGTGATCCCGCCGATCGGCTCCACGCTGATCGCCCTCACCAAGAACTCGGCGATCGCCGGGGCATTCAGCGTCACCGAGCTCCTCGGCACCTACAAGACCCTCAACGAGCTGGGCTACAGCATCATCTGGACCTTCGTCTGGATCGCCGTCGGCTACCTGGTCATCACCCTGTCCATCAGCGCGCTCTTCAATGTGCTGGAGAACCGCTGGGGAGTCGCCCGATGACCACCCGCACCGCGCCGTCCCCCACCGCGCTCTACGACATCCCGGGCCCGGTCACCCGTAGACGCCATCGCTTGTACGGGATCGTCTCGACGGTCCTGATCCTCGCCGTGGCCGGCTGGGTCGTCCATCTGCTCTTCGACACCGGACAGTTCACCAGCGCCAAATGGACACCCTTCGCTTACAAGGGCATTCAGGAACTTCTGCTGCGCGGACTGGGCAACACCCTCAAGGCGTTCGGGTACGCCGCGGTGCTCTCCCTCGTGCTTGGGGCAGTGCTCGCCGTCGGCCGGCTCTCCGACCACCGGGCCGTGCGCTGGGTCTCGACGCTGCTGGTCGAGTTCTTCAGGGCCATGCCCGTACTGGTGATGATCTTCTTCATCTTCGTGGCACTGAAGGTGCAGCCGCTGCCCGCGCTGGTCTCCGGTCTGACCCTGTACAACGGCTCGGTGCTCGCCGAGGTGTTCCGTACCGGAATCAACTCGGTGGAGCGCGGCCAGCGTGAGGCCGCGTACGCGCTGGGGATGCGCAAGACGCAGGTCACCACGTTCGTACTGGCCCCGCAGGCGGTGCGTGCCATGCTGCCCGCGATCATCAGCCAGCTGGTGGTGGCGCTGAAGGACACCTCGCTCGGCTATCTGATCACCTACGAGGAATTCCTCCACGCGGGCAAGCTCATCGCGTCCAACCTCGACTACGATCTTCCCTTCATCCCTGTGGTGATGGTGATTTCGCCGATCTATATCGGAATGTGCATGCTGCTCTCCTGGTTCGCGACATGGGTGGCCAAGCAGGAGCGGCGCAGTCCGAAGACGAAGGCCGTGGCAGTCGCACCGGCCGAACCAGGAACGCTGCTGCCGGGAGTGCAGTAGCCGGGAGCCGCTGCGAAGCGGTCCCCGAGGAGCAGTGCCCGCCCGGCAGCAGCCGGTGATCACTTCTCGCCCCCGGCGGACACGTACGACGGGTCCGCCGGGGGCGAGGAGAAGGTCAGCTGCGAGCCGGTCGGGCTGTGCTCGATGCACAGTCTCCTGTCAGCATCGGCAGCAGCAGCGCCGCGGACCAGCTGAAGTTGGGGGAGTTGAGCGGCGCGCCGGTGGTCGGGTCGTAGTTCTCCATGATCGGTCCGTTGCCCGTGAGACCCGACGCGTGGGTGAGAAGCCGGTCCGTCAGGGCGTCCGCATCCTTGCCGTATCCGTAGCGACGCAGGCCGCCGAGGGCGAAGCAGGCCTGGTCGAGCCAGACGGGGCCGCGCCAGTACGCGGTCGGCGAGAAGTAGGGGGAGCTCTTGGCCACGGTCGGGAACGGGACGGTGGTGGCGAACTCCCCGGGATCCGTCAGCTTGTCGCGCACGGCACGGGCCTGCGCCTCGGACGCTGTGCCGGTCCACAGCGGGACGGCGCCCTCGATGCCGCGTCCGCGGGCCGTGAGCGGTGCGCCGGTGTCGAGCGCGGTGTCATGGAACCAGCCGTCCTCGGGGTCGTACATCGTCATGCGGACGGCGGCGGACGTGGCGGCGGACCGCTGCTTCCACCGTTGGGCGTCGGCGCCGCGGCCCAGCGCACCCGCGATGCGCGCCAAGTAGCCCTGATCTGCGGCGAGATAGGAGTTCAGGTCGACGGACTCCTGGTTGAGGGAGTAGCCGAGGAGTGTTCCGTCGGCCGCGTGGTTGGCGACGACGCCGGTGCCGAGGGCGCCGTCGAAGCGGGGCGCGTTGTCCATGCCGCTCTCCCAGGCCGCGGCAAGACGCCGCTCCTCGGGCGAGTCGTTGGCGGGGTCGACGGTGGCGCCGTACTCGGCGAGGCCGTCGTGGTCGTGGTCGCGGTTGCGGTACCACCAGGCTTGGTAGGCGGCGAGTTTCGGGTACATCTCGCGCAGAAAGGCCTTGTCCCCGTTCTTCGCGTACACCTCCCAGACCGCCCAGGCGGCCAGTGGGGGCTTGGAGTTGCGCTCGTTCCAGTTGCCGCCGTCGCGCGAGGGGTCGTTGTAGAAGACGACGTCGGGGATCATCCCGGCGTCCTGCGGACGGGTCGTGGAGTCGGGGGATATCTGCCAGTCGAACATGGCGCGGATCTGCGACTCGGCCAGGTCGGGCGCGAAGCGTGCCGTGCCCACGGCCTGCTTCCAGGTGTCCCAGGCCCAGATGCCGCCGGTGAACCACTTGTAGGAGATCGACGGCGTGATCCCGTCGTGTTTGATCTGCCCTGCCGCGCCCCGCCAGTTGGTGACGAGCGTCTCCAGCGACTTCACGGCCGTGCGCCGCCGGTCCGCCGGCACGCCCCGGGTCACCCCGGCGACATAGCCCCGCCAGCGCGCGTCGGAGGCGGAGACGACGGCGTCGGGGTGCGCGAGTACGTCACGGACCTTCGCCTTCTCCTTCGCGCGCTCGGCGGCGGTGAAGGTGTAGGACTCGGTCCAGTCGAAGCTGTGCGAGCGGCCAGGCGCGAGGGTCACCGGTTTCGTGACCTCGGTGCGGTACGTGTCGCCGTCCACCGTCGTGCGGACGGCGTCCTTGTGCGTGACCTCGAAGCGCTCCGTGCCGTCGGTGAGGTAGTCCCAGGTCTCGCGGACCTTTGCGAAGCCGACGCCGACACCGGAGCCGGTGGCGGTCAGTGAGGGCGCGTCGCGCATCGGCCGGTCGGCGGGCCGCAGCAGGCTGCCTGTCCAGTCGGCGCCCAGTGTGCGGGGCGCCGGGCCGGTGTTGCGGATCTCGGCCCGCACCAGGGCGCTGCGGCCGGTGGCGAAGCGGAGTTCGAGGGTGAGGCGCAGGCCGCGGCCGAGGTCGTACGACTGGAGGAGCCGGCCCGGGAGCGAGGTGAAGCGTGGCGCGCCTCCCTCGGCCAGGTCCAGGGTGCGGCCGTGTTCGGTGAGGCGGATGCGACTGAAGGACTTGCTGAGCCACCAGGGGTATTCCTGGGCGATGTAGAGGGGCCCGGAAAAGCCTCCGTACGTGTGCTTGTCGCCGGCCTTCGGCAGGGCGTAGGCGTGCCAGGCCCCCTGGTCGGCGAAGACGGTGACGGGGTTGTTGTCGTCCTTGCCGTCGCCGGGCAGGGCGGCGGTGGGGGTGCCGTGCAGATCGAGGACGTCGGCGTACGAGGGCGGTGGCGCCGGGCGCCCGTGGGCGGAGGCCGACTGCGGCACGGCGAGGGCGCCGACGGCGAGGAGGAGTGCGGTGAGGGCGCTCAGAGGCCGGTGTCCGGTCACGTGTGGGTCTCTCCCTGGGAGTCGGTGGTGGCGATGCGCAGGACGGCGGCGCCGAGCGGGCCGAGGCCGACGTGGTCGCGGACACGGGCTCCGGTGAGCAGGTCGGTGCCGCCGGCCGCGTACGGGCCGCTCAGTGGCGTCCGCGTGCGGTGGTCGTTGTGGTTGAGGACGAAGAGGTACGTGGCCCGCTCGCCGCGTCGGACGGTCGCCTCGACCCCGCCGGGGACGTCGAGCACGGGGCGTACGCCCGCGGCGCGCAGCGCGTCGTCGAGCAGCGCTGCGATGCCGTCGCCGAGGTGGGCGCTCGCGTACCACGCGGTTCCGGTGCCGTAGGGGTGGCGGGTGACGGCGGGGCGCCCGGTCAGCTCTCCGGACGCGTACGAGTCGACGACCTCGGTGTCGGGGGCGTCGGGTTCGATCCACTCGCTCCACAAGGTGGCCTCGGCTCCGGAGGCGAGCCGCACCACCTCGACGTCGGGGATCGGCCAGAACTCGTCGACGGACACGCCGAGTACCTCCCTCAGCGGTCCCGGTGCGCCCCCGTCGTGGATGTGGTCGTGGCCGTCGACGACGCCGCTGAAGGGGCCGCACACGAGGTGGCCGCCATCGCGGACGTAGGCGGCGATGCGGTCGGCGTTCTCGGGCCGCAGGAGGTGGAGGTTGGGCGCGAGGACCGCCCGGTATCCGTCGAGGTCGGCGTCCGGGGGCACGAAGTCGGCCGGGACGGCCCGGGCGTGGAGGGCGGCGTACCAGGGACGGAGCAGGTCGGGCCAGCGCATGCGGGCCGAAGGATGGTCGTCGGCCTCCAGGGCCCACCAGGAGTCCCAGTCGAGGACGATCGCCACGTCCGCCGGGGTGGTGGTGGCGCCGGTGACCTCGCCCAGCCGGGCGAGTTCGGCGCCGAAGCGGACGGTCTCACGCCAGCCACGGGAGGCGGTGCCGCGGTGCGGGAGCAGCGCGCTGTGGTACTTCTCGGCGCCGGCGCGGGAGGCTCGCCATTGGAAGTACATGATGCCGTCGGCGCCGCGGGCCAGGGCCTGGAGGGACCAGAGGCGTTGCAGGCCGGGCTTCTTGGGGACGTTGACCGGCCGCCAGCTGACCGCGGACGGCGCCTGTTCGAGGAGCAGCCAGGGCCTGCCGCCCTTGAGGGAGCGCATCAGGTCATAGTTGAGGGCCGCGTTGACATGGGCGCGCGGGTCGGCCGGGTCCGGGTAGGCGTCGTCGGAGACGAGGTCCTCGTGCGCTGCCCACTTCCAGTAGTCGAGGGCCTTGAACATCGACATGAAGTTGGTGGTGGCCGGGGTGTCCGGACTCAGCTCCCTGAGTGCCTCGCGCTCGGCGCGGTGGCAGTCGAGGAGGGCGTCGGAGCAGAAGCGCCGCCAGTCGAGGAGCTGCGTCGGGTTGACGGGACCCGGCGCGGTGCGTGGCGGTTCGATCTCTTCGTACGTGCCGTAGCGCTGGGACCAGAACGCGGTGCCCCAGGCGTGGTTGAGGCCGTCGATCGTGCCGTAGCGGTCGGTGAGCCAGGCCCGGAAGTGGTCGGCGGAGTGGGCGCAGAAGCACTCGGTGACATGGTCGCCGTACTCGTTGTGGATGTGCCACAGGGCGAGGGCCGGGTGGTCGGCATAGCGTTCGGCGAGGGTGCGGGTCAGGCGCAGGGCGGCGGCGCGGTACTCGGGCGAGGACGGGCAGTAGTGTTGCCGCGAGCCGAATTCGAGACGTACGCCGTCCGCGGTCACCGGCAGGATCCCGGGGTGGGCGCGGACCAGCCATGCGGGCGGCGAAGCGGTCGCGGTGGCCAGGTCGACGGCGATGCCGTGGGAGTGCAACAGATCGAGGAGCCGGTCGAACCAGGCGAAGTCCCATGTGTCCGGGCCGGGTTGGAGACGCGCCCAGGAGAAGACGCCGACGGTCACCATGGTGACACCGGCCTCGCGCATCAGTCCGGCGTCATCGGCCCAGACGTCCTCGGGCCACTGCTCGGGGTTGTAGTCACCGCCGTAGAGGACACCCGGGACGCGGGTCAGGCGGCTCATCCCTTCACCGCCCCACCGAGAAGTCCGGCGGCGCGGAAGCGGTCCGTGCGGTAGTAGAGCGCGCAGGGGCCTGTGTCCCAGGGCAGTGCGAAGACGGCGCCGGCCTCGCCGGTGACGGTGCGCCACGCGGCGCGGTCGAAGTCCCCGCCGTAGCGGCCGCCGAGGCTCGTCAGGTCGTAGAAGCCGCTCGGGAAGTTGCCTGTGTAGCGCGGCATGTGGCTGCCCTCGACCGTGAGGACATCGGCGAGGCCCGAGCCGCCGCGCAGGCCGACGGTGATTTTGTCGTAGGCGTTGTCGTAGCCGATGTCGACGGTGGTGCCGGGGTGGCGCTGCTCGAAGGTGCGGGCGAGGCGCTCCATGGCCTTGGCGGCCACGTCCCACGACCAGACGGTGATCTTTCCGCTTGCCTTGTCCGTTCCGTCGCCCCCCATGTCACTGATGTCGCGAGCGCCTCCGCCGCCCGCACCGCCCATGGCGCATCCGCTGACCAGGGACGATGCCGCGGCTGCGAGACCTGCGGTCGGAACAACCCGTCGGGTGGGTGCTGTTGGCACTCTTGCCTCCCGAAGTCCCAATGCCTAATGCTGTATTCAGAACACTGAATGACGGAGCCCGTCGTCAAGAGGTGTACACACAAAGACTTTTGTTGCCGTGGTTCAGACTTCCGTCGGCTCACGCGAAAGGCGCGGCATGACGTCACCCCGAAACCCCGTCCACCCCTACATCCCGAACGCGGTACCGGCCGTGCGGCAGGCGATGCTGGAGGAGATCGGCGCAACGAGCGTCGAGGACTTCTACGCCGACATCCCGGACGCCGTCCGGTTGCGCCGCCCCCTGGACCTGCCGGCCCCGCTGCGTTCGGAAGCCGAACTCACCCGCCACATGGAGCAGCTGCTCGGGCGCAACACCTCGACGCGGCAGGCGCTCAGCTTCCTCGGCTCCGGCTGCTACCAGCACCACGTACCGGCGGTCGTGGACGAGGTGGTCAACCGCAGTGAGTTCCTCACCGCGTACGCGGGCGAGCCCTACGAGGACCACGGGCGCTTCCAGGCGCTGTGGGAGTACCAGTCGATGATGGCCGAGCTGCTCGATGTGGAGATCGTCAACGTCCCCGTGTACGACGGCTTCCAGGCCTCGGGAACCGCGCTGCGCATGGCCGGCCGGATCACGGGCCGCCGCCGCGTGGTCGTCGCCACCGCGATCGACGCCGACAAGCTCTCCCGCCTGCGCGACTACGTGCGCCCCGACCATGACGTGACAGTGGTCCCGGTCGACCCGGAGACCGGCTGCGCCGACCTCGACGCGGTGCGCGCGGCGCTCGCCGCCGGTGACACGGCGGCGGTGTACGCGGACACACCCTCCGCGTACGGCATCGTCGACGATGCGCTGCCCCGCCTCGCCGAACTCGCCCACTCCGCAGGAGCGTTGTACGTCGTCGGCTGCAATCCGCTCACGCTCGGCGTGCTCGCGCCGCCCTCTGCGTACGGTGCGGACATCGCGTGCGGCGACATCCAGCCCCTCGGCCTCCACCAGAGCTTCGGCGGCGGCAACGCGGGTTTCATCGCCACGCGGGACGAGGAGGCGCTGGTCGCCGAGTACCCGTCACGCCTGTTCGGTCTTGTGCCGACAACCGTCGAGGGCGAGTACGGCTTCGGCGACGTCGCCTACGAGCGGACCTCCTTCGCGCTGCGCGAGGAGGGCAAGGAGTGGGTCGGCACGGCCGCCGCGCTGCACGGCATCGGCGCCGGGGTCTATCTCGCGCTGATGGGACCGCAGGGCATGCGGGAGATCGGCGACACGATCCTCGCGCTCACCGCGTACGCCCGCCGGCGCCTCGCCGAAGTCCCCGGCATCGAGATCCCGTACGGCGACGCCCTGCACTTCGCCGACTTCACCGTCCGTTACACGGGCGGCAGAACCGCCGCCGAGATCCGTGCCGGCCTCAAGGAGCGCGGCATCTTCGGCGGTGTGCCGACCGGCGCGTACGAGGCTGCCTACTGCGTCACCGAAGTCCACACCAAGGCCGACATCGACCGGCTCGCCGCGACCCTCGAGGAGATCGTCAAGTGACCGCCCCGCACGCGCCCGTGTCCGTCTCCCACGAGGAGGCGCGCATCGCCGACAAGCCGCGCCTGCGCCGTTTCCAGCAGGCATCCTGGGACGAGAGGCTGATCTTCGAGCTCGGTTCGCCGGGCGAGCGAGGAGTCCTCGTACCGGCTGCGGACCCGTCGATCGAGAAGGTCGCCATACCCGCCGCCCTGCGCCGAGCCGAACCGCCCGCCCTGCCGGAGATTTCCCAACAGCAGGTCCTGCGCCACTACTTGCGCCTGTCGCAGGAGAACCTGGGCGCCGACCTCAACATCGACGTGGGCCAGGGCACCTGCACCATGAAATACAGCCCCAAGGTCAACGACCAGTTCGTCCGCGACCCGCGGATCGCGGCGCTGCATCCCCTCCAGGACGAGGACACGGTGCAGGGCGTCCTCGGGATCATCCACGGTCTGGAGCAGCTCCTGAAGGAGATCTCCGGCATGGACCGGGTCTCGCTCCAGCCCGGCGCGGGCTCCGCCGCGATCTACACCAACGTCGCCATGATCCGCGCCTTCTTCGCCGCGCGCGGCGAGCTGGAGCAGCGCGACGAGGTCATCACGACGATCTTCTCCCACCCGTCGAACGCGGCTTGCGCGAAGACGGCGGGCTTCAAGGTCATCACCCTCCACCCGGACGCCGACGGCTACCCCGACATCGAGGCCCTCAGGGCGGCGGTCGGTCCGCGCACCGCGGCGCTCCTCATCACCAACCCCGAGGACACGGGAATCTACAACCCGCGCATCGAGGAGTTCGTACGGATCGTGCACGAGGCCGGCGGCCTGTGCTCGTACGACCAGGCCAACGCGAACGGCATCCTCGGCATCACACGCGCGCGGGACGCGGGCTTCGACCTGTGCCACTTCAACCTGCACAAGACATTCTCGACGCCGCACGCATGCGGCGGCCCGGCGGCCGGGGCGTGCGCGGTCACCGCGGAACTCGCCCCGTATCTGCCGCGCCCCACAGTCGAGTTCGACGGCTCGACGTACCGTCTCGACGACGACAGGCCCGAGTCCGTCGGCAAGATGCGGCCGTTCTACGGGGTCGTCCCGAACCTGGTCCGCGCCTACGCGTGGATCATGTCGCTGGGCGCCGAGGGCCTGCGCACCGCCGCCGAGACGGCGGTCCTCAACAACAACTACCTGCTCCACAAGGTCCGGCAGATCCCGGGCGTCCATGTCCCCTACGCCGCCGGGCGCCCGCGCGTCGAGCAGGTCCGCTACAGCTGGGAGCAGCTCCACGAGGACACCGGCCTGCACTCCGAGGACATCGGCCTGCGCGCCGCGGACTTCGGCACGCATTACTGGACCAGCCACCACCCGTACGTCGTACCGGAACCCATGACGCTGGAGCCGACCGAGTCCTACACTCGCGCCGACCTCGACGAATACGCGGCGATCCTCGCGGAGATCGCCCGTGAGGCCTACGAGGACCCGGAGACCGTGCGCACGGCGCCGCACCGCTCGACCATCCACCGCGTGCGCCCCGAGGCCCTGGACGACCCGGCGACCTGGGCGGTCTCCTGGCGCGCCTACCGCCGCAAGGTCCTCGGCGAGGCCGGCCGGTGACGAGGGTCGGCCTGGTGGTCAACCCGGTCGCCGGCCTCGGCGGCCGAGTGGGCCTGGGCGGCACCGACGGCCCCGACCGGCCCCGCGTGGCGCTCTCGCTGGGCGCACGCCCCTCGGCGGGTGCGCGTGCCGCTGCGGCTCTGGGTGAACTGACGGTGAGATCGGGGAAGTTGACAGGGGTCGGGTGTCCTGCGTGGGACGGTCGAGGCAGCGAGCCGACAGCGGCGGCGCACCCCACGCCCGGCCGGCACACACAGGCCGGCGCCGCTTCGGCGGCCATCGCTCCGGTCGGTCACCCGCCGGGCTCCGGACTCCTCGTCGTCACCGCCGCCGGCCGCATGGGCGCTGACTCCGTCGCCGCCGCAGGGCTTGCGGGGCGGGTCGTGTACGCCGCCGGGGCCGGGCGGGACACCTCGGCCGCGGACACGGCCGCCGCGGTGCGGGCCGTCGTCACCGAGGGCGTCGACCTCCTGCTCTTCGCCGGCGGCGACGGCACCGCGCGGGACGTGCTCGACGCCCTCCGTGGAGCGCCCTGCCCGGTTCTCGGCGTGCCGACCGGCGTGAAGATGCACTCGGCCGTCTTCGCCGTCAGCCCGCGCGCCGCGGGTGAGGTCGCGGCGGCGTGGCTCGCCCGCACGAGCACCGTTCGGCTGCGGGACGCCGAGGTGATGGACCGGGACGAGGACGCCCTCAGCGAGGGCCGCGTCACCTCACGGCTCTTCGGCTGGCTGCCCGTCCCCGACGTGCCGGTCCGCGTACAGCAGCGCAAGACCGGCAGCACCACCACCGCGCCCGAGGAGGTCGGCGGCATCGCGACCGACGTCGCCGAGCGCGTCGGGGACGGGCTGCTCGTGCTCGGCCCCGGCAGCACCACCCGGGCGGTCGCGACGACACTCGGCGCGGACGTCTCCCTCACGGGGGTCGACGTGCTCCGCCTGCGGCCCGGCCACCGGCCGCGAATCATGGCCCGTGACGCGGGCGAGGACGCCCTCCTCGCCATCGGCCCGGCCTGGATCGCCCTCTCCCCGATCGGAAACCAGGGCTTCCTCCTCGGCCGCGGCAACCAGCAGATCTCGCCGCGAGTCCTGCGCGCGGCGGGCGGCCGTGAGCGCCTGCTCGTGCTGTGCACGGAACAGAAACTGGCCGCGCTCGGCGGCCGCCCACTTCTCCTCGACACCGGCGACGACGCGCTCGACCGGGAGCTGTCCGGCCACCTCCCCGTCATCACCGGCAGACGGCGCACATCGCTGTACCGCGTGGCCGGATGACCCCTTGCCTCCCATGACCCCCGTACCCCCGGAAGGAGCCCAAGATGATCTCCCTTGACGGCAAGCGTGCCATTGTGACCGGCGGCGGAGCCGGAATCGGCCGTGCCACCGCCCAGGTGCTCGCAGAGCTCGGCGCCCGCGTGCTGATCGCCGACATCCACACGGACGGCGGCGAGCAGACGGCGAAGGACACCGGAGGGACGTTCGTACGCTGCGATGTGTCACGGCGCGAGGACTGCGAGGCCGTTGTGGACACCGCGCAAGAACTGTTCGGCGGCGTGGACGTCCTCTTCAACAACGCGGGAATCATCCGCCGCTCCACGGTCTGCGAGATCACCGAGGACGACTGGGACCTGGTGATGGCCGTGAACATCCGCTCGGTGATGCTGATGAGCCGCCTCGTGATCCCGGGCATGGCGGCGCGCGGCGGCGGTTCCATCGTCAACACCGGCTCCGGATGGGGCATTCGCGGTGGCGGCCGGGCCGTCTCGTACTGCGCGTCGAAGGGCGCCGTCGTCAACATGACCCGTGCCATGGCCATCGACCACGGCCCCGACAACATCCGCGTCAACTGTGTCTGCCCCGGCGACACGGCCACCGGGATGCTCGCCGAGGAGGCCCGCCAGCTCGGCGAGAGCCCCGACGCCTTCTACGCCGATGCCGCCGACCGGCCCCTCGGCCGGATAGGCCGGCCCCGCGACATCGCCCAGACGGTGGCGTTCCTCGCCTCCGACGCCTCGGCGTTCCTGAGCGGCGCGATCATCCCGGTCGACGGCGCCGGTACCGCGTGACCCGCCGGTAGCGGATAATCGACCGGACCGAAGGGGAGGGCAGCCGCACATGCCAATCGAAAACCGCCCGCTGCGCGAACAGGTCAAGGAGGAACTGATCAAGCGCCTCGGGCGCGGCACGATCGCGACCGGCAAGCCGATCAACGAAGGACAGCTCGCCACCGAGCTCGGTGTCAGCCGTACTCCGCTGCGCGAGGCACTGATCACGCTGGAGCGCGAAGGCGTCATCACCAGCGAGCGCGGCAAGGGCTTCCGTTTCACGCCTCTCAGCGCCCAGGAGTTCCGTGACCTGTCCGCGATCGTCGCGGCGCTGGAGGCGCTTGCCCTGGAGTCCAGCGATCCCGAGCACCTCGCGGCGACGGCTCCCCGGCTGCTCGAGGAGGCGCGCGCGTTCTCGGTCCCGCAGGCGCCGCACGACGTCATAGAGCGTTACGACGACGCGTGGCACGACCTGCTCCTGTCCGGCTGCACGAACGACCGCCTGATGAAGCTGCTCACCTCCCTGAAGGTGACGATGCACCGCTACGAGCGGGTGGCCCTGGGCGACCAGGACGTCCTGGAGCGTTCGGCCGAGGAGCACGAGCGGATCGCCGAGTGCCTCCAGCGCGGTGACCTCGACGCGGCCGTCGCCGCGCTCAAGGAGAACTGGAACAGCGGGATGCACCGGATCCTGGAGCATCTGGCACCGCCTCCCCATGTGCCGGCCGGTCGGAAGGACTGACCGCGGGCGACGGGGCCGTGGCGCGGTCGGTGGTGCGGGTCGAGCGGACGAGGCCTGACCCGCACGGTCCCTTCAGGGTCGGACCGCAGTCCCAGGCCCGGGGCGGCCGGCAGGCCCGTCCGCCCCGGGCTCTGAGGACCCGCGACCGACCGCGCCGCTGTCAGGGCTGGGCCAGACGCTCGAACATGGCCGTGATCTGGTCCTGGTTGGCTATCAGGGGCAGAGTGTCGAAGTACAGCTCCCACTCACCCGCCGGACCGAAGCGCTCCACGATTCCGAAGGGGACGTTCGCGCCCTTGACGCTGGAGACGGTGCCGTGCCACTCCACGAAGGTGTGTGTGCGGCCGAACGCGACCTGGCCCGGCTTCAGCTGGACGTTGGCGTGGTCGAAGAGCCGGCGGAGATAGGCCGACTTGCCGTCGGCGGTCGTGAGGGGCGCGTCGAGGCCGGGCGCGGTCAGGCGACCGTGTCCGGCGCCGCCGACGAGAGCGTCGACGTTCTCGGTGTTCCAGGCCGCGAGCCGCGCCGTGATGTCCCCGGCGCGGAAGGGGCGCGGCGCGGGGCCCCGGCCGGCGTCGGCCGCCGGGCGCGTGTCCGCGTCCGGACCTGTGTCTGCGACACCCTCGAAGAGGTTGTGCAGCTCGGGGGCGGCCGAGCGGTACACGGTGTACCGGTCGTAGTAGCGCCGGGCCTGGATCGTCTTGCCGTCGTCGGAGAGGACGTTGCGGGCGATCTGCGGATAGCCGACCTTGTGACCCTTGACGGTGACCTCGTTCCACTGACCGAACATCACCACCGCACCGTCCGCGACGACTTCGGTGCCCCGGTAGCGCAGGTCCGGTACGAGACGCAGCGAGTTGACGATGGACTTCCCGACGACGGCGTGTCCGCGCTGCGGATCGCTTCCGGCCTCCCAGAGAGTGGCCTCCGGGTCGAAGATGTCGAGATAGGCGGCGACCCGCGGGTGTCCGATCTCACCCGGCTGCGGCGGCGTCCCGGTGGCGGTCTCGCCGAATGTGATCTGCCGCTTCATGAACGCGCAGGCGTTGGGGGTGATGTGCCCCTCCAGTGTGCCGACCTTGTCACGAACCTCCGCGCACCCGGCCGGGGTTGGTGCGGCGGCGGTTGTCGCGTGCAGCACGGTTCCCGCGTCCGTGTTCGGGTTCGTATGTGCCGTGCCGAATGCCATCCCGGACACCATCGCGACCGTGACGGCTCCCGCACGCCCCAGCATCTTCGTACCGCGCATCTTCGACCTCTCACCCGTCGTAGGGGGAACACCCGTGACTTCAGGCCCTGGTGGAGTGCGCGTTCCGCGCTCCCTGGCCTGTGACGGCAACCCTGCCCGCGTCCGCTCCGAAGATCGATTACCTGCCAGGTAATGGGCCCCGGCCCGGGGCGGGAGGGGTGACGGACGACAGCGGTAGTGACCGGGTGGGTCTGATCGCTGGTCGTGATGTGTGGCGGTACGGCGCATCAGCCGGCGTACCGCCGCGTCCGTGAGACCGACCGGATCGCCGTCCAGCGGTGGGCCGTTCGTCAGCCTTGAGCCTCGGACTGTCCGCAGGTGTGATCGGCATCGCGTTCGGGATCGGCGCGACCGGTGCCCTGCTTGGCGCGGTGTTCGCCCCGAAGGTCTCGCGATGGTTCGGTATGGGGCGCGGGCTCTGGGGGCTGTGGCAGCGTACATGCGCTCGCCCATCACGTTCCCCGGGTACAGGCGCTCCGCCTTGCGGCGCGCCGGATTCCCCGACCTGCCCCAGACCCCGAGATTCAGCACCCCGCAAACACGGACTCCCCGCCTGCGAACCGACGAGGGCTCATGAACTATCGAGGCTGGGGCGGGAACTCAAGGAGCTGACGGACATGTCCGGAAAGGAATGGGCGCCGGCCCGGCCGACGTCAAAACGTAATGAAAATGCCTCTCTGTCGCCGGTAAGATCATTCTGCTCATTCTTCGCCAGCGAGAGACGCCAGGAAATAACCACATGAGACTGTGCAGGGTCCTCCCGATTGCCGCCGTATTGCCGGCCCTCCTCGCGATGTCCGCGTGCAGTGGCGAACCGGCGGATTCCGGCGAGAAGAAGCCAAAGGTGAGCGCGAAGAGCACGCCGGGTTCGGCCGACGCGGACGCTAAGGTCGCGGCCGAGGCCGAGCGGATCGGCGCGATGGCCCCGCAGGCCCTCGAAAAGGCCACGCTCTCCGGAAAGAAGAACGGATTCGAGGCCAAGAAGGTCGCCAAGGTGAACGTCGAGGCCGGTCGCGACATGAAGGCGGACAAGGCCGAGTGCCAGCCGCTGGCGAGCCTGGCCGGCGGCTTCACCCACATCGCCGCGGTGGGCGTCGAGCACCGCACCCTCGAACCCACCGAGGCGAAGAACGCCACCGTCGGCTCGATGTGGCTGGCCTCGCACTCCGAGAAGAATGCGAAGAAGGTCATGACGGACCTGCGTACGGCCGTCAAGAAGTGCCCCGATGGCTTCAAGACCCTCGGACTCAGCTACAGGCCGGTGGAGCAGCTGAAGGATCCTGGCCTCGGGGACGACGCCGTCGGCTACCGGATCACCAGCGTGGTCGGCAAGCAGAAGGTGCCGATGACCTACACGGTGGTCCGCAAGGACGGGGTGATCGCGGCCTTTTACGGCGTAAACATGCTCACCCCGAAGAAGGCCGCGATCCCGGAGGCGGTCATCGAGGGGCAGCTGAAGCAGCTGGGCTGACGGCGATACGCGTCTGCGAAGAGAGGGCCGCCCCGTCGGGGCGGCCCTCTCGCGTGTGCCAGCGCGCCCGCGTGGCGGATGGTTGGGCGCGTCGTGTGGCCTGGAACCGTGCCCGTCGCCAAGCCGCCAAGCCGCCGACCCCGAACCGGCACACGGACTGAAGCACTCCCGGTGCGCGCTGTGGAAGAACCCCGAAGACCCACACATCGGGCAGGAGAGCCCAAAAGGGAGGCCGCCTCCCCGCCATACAGCGCGGGGAGGCCTCTGAAGACCGACCGGCCAGATCCCGAAGTAGCCGACCGGTGCGGTCAGATCCCGATCGAGATCTTCTCGATCACCCGGCTGAGCTCGTCGCCGCCGGTGCGCGGCGACAGCTGGACGGTCGCCCTGACGGCGTCGGCCCTGTAGCGCACCTGCCGGTCCGGCGGGCATGGCCCAGTGGGCGCCGCACCAGCCCTCGCACTGGAGGACAACTGCCCCCACGTGACGGGGCCGGAGACCACCAGGCCGTACTGTTCACGGATCTCCGCGGCCAGTTCCGGCATCGAGTCGATCCGGTGCGGGTGAATGGACAGCCACTGGCACGCCCAGTCGGGCTCGCCGCCGAACGTGGCCTCGGCCAGGCCGAAGTCGATCCGGAGGAACCGGTTCGGACCGCGGCCGTGGACCTGCCGCACTCCGGACCCGAGACGTTCCTCGACGTCGGCCGGTCGCATTCCAATCCTTGCGCCGAGGAATTCACCCGTCTCCAGGGCGTACGAGAGTGCGTCCGTGATCAGCATCCGGTCATCCTAGCTTCTTCAGGGCCCTGATGATCCGGGCCATTTCTGCCGCCCTGTTCAATGCCATTCCCCAGTTTCCGCCCTTCGATGCAGGGGTGTTCATGATATTCATCGCCTCGGTCGCCTTTGCGATGAAATCGGCTCGCAGCGAGGCGTCGGACTTGATGGCGGCGATGGTGCCATCGATCTCCGCCTTGGTGGCCAGTCCCGCCTTGACAGGGATGGCCGAACCCGCGAAATTCCCTTCGTGGTCGATAAAGATTCTGACTTCCCGGCCGTTCTTCAGGTTGATGTGGGCTCCCTTCACGCCCCAGTCCTGGTCGACCATCGAAACCCATTTGATGCCGCAGAATTTGCTGCTTCCGGCACGTGCGGTCGCCGCTCCGTAAGCGGATACGGTGCCGGAATTCGCACGCGTCGAGAGAGCGCCCTCGATCCCTTCGACGAGGCATTCCACCGCCTCGTGCTGCTTGATGATGTTGCGGAGCCACTCAAGGGTCTTCTTCGCGGTCCGCGTCTGCTCGAAGAACTTCCCGATGCCCGACACGACCCGGTAGATCGCCTTGCTGACCGCGGGAAGCTTGCCGACCACGGCCACCAGGGACGCGACGTCCACCAGCGCCCACAGGCAACTCTCGACGTCACCGGCGCCGAGGCAGCGGCGGACGTTGTTCACGCCCACCACCTCGAGCAGGATGTCCGCGCCGTTCTCCGTGACCCAGTCGATAACGTCCATGGACGCCAGAGCCTTGGCCTTGCGGAACTCGTCGACACAGTCCTGTCCGCACTGCGCGAGCAGGATCGCCTCCTCGTCGGCGGTCAGGTCACCGCCCACATCGACCGGGCCCGCCTCCGCGCGCGCCGCGTTCTCCTCCGCGAGCCTGGCCCGTTCCTCGGCCTCCGTACGGTCCGCGGCCGCCTCGGCGTCCTCGGCCGCACCATGGGCGTTCTCAGCGGCCTGCTCCGCCGCCGTCGCGTCCGTCTCGGCCTTGGCCGCCGTGTCACGGGCGCTTGCTGCGTCCGTCTCGGCAGCCGTTGCCGCGGCGCGGGCACTGCCCGCGTCTTGCTCGGCCTCCGTCGCCTCACGGTCGGCTGCGGTCGCGTCCACCTCGGCGTCGGACGCCGCGGACAAGGCGAAGCCGACGTCGATGCCCGCCTGGTGGGCGTATCCCGATGCCCGCCCGGCTGCTGCCTGCGCTGCCTTCGCGGCGGCTGCTGCCGCCTTGGCCGCCGCCTGTGCCCGAGCCATCGCTTGTGCGGCACGTTCGGCATCCGCAGCGGCGTTCGCCGCGGCCGTCGCGGCCAGCTTCGCGTCTCCGGCGGCCTGCTCGGCCAGCGCCTGCGCCTGCTTGCTCATGGCAGCGGCCTCCGAGGCCTTCGCCTCAGCCGCCGACGCCTGCTGTTCGGACAGGGTGAGGGCGCTCTGCCCCGTCAGCACCGCGAAGGCGGCCGAGGCATCCGTCTCCTGATACGGGGATCCGATGGCGATGGCCTCGGTGGCCGGCTTCACCGCGTGGGTCGCGGTATCACGGGCCGCCAGCGCCGCTTGGGCGGTGGCATAGGAGTGGCCTGCCGTCTTCGCGGCCCAGGCCGCTGTCTTCGTGGCCTCGGCCTGGGCCCCGGCGGATTCCGCCTTCGCGACCGCAGCCGCCGCCGATGCCTTCTTCGCATCCTCCTTCGCCTTCTCGGCGTTGACCGCCGCGGCGCCCGCGGCATCGATCGCTTCTGCGGCAGCCGCGTGGGCCGCGGCGGCGGCCCCGGCCGCGGTCATGTATGCGGCCCACGCGTTGTCCGCGGACGCCCGGGCCCGGGACGCGGCGCCCTGTGCCTGGGTGGCCGCCGTACGAGCAGCGACGGCCGCGTTCGTGGCATCGTGTGCCGCGTCGCGAGCCCTGCCCGCAGCACCGGTTGCCTCGTCGGCGGCCGCACGCGCCTCACCCGCAGCCGTCCGCGCCTCCGCGGCGTCGGCCGTGCCCTCGGCCGCCGCGGCGGCCGCCTCCAGGGCGGAAGCACGTGCGACGAGGCTGTCCCGCTCCTTCTCCGCCTGCTCCGCTCGATCCCGGGCAAGATACGCTTCGATCTCGGAGCTCTCCGCAGATGCTCGCCGGTCGGCCGCGGTGGCTCCCGCCGTGTCGGCCGCGCTGCGGGCCTCCGCGGCGTTTGCCCGCTCGGTCTGGGCTCGCGCCTCGGCTTTCCCGGCCTTGCCGCGTTCGATTTCCGCGGTGGCACGGTACGCAGCCGCGTTGGCCCGCTCCATCTCTGCCTTGGCACGTTCCGCCTGTGCCGTCGCAGCGGCCTTGCGGGCTTGTTCCTCTTCCTTCTCGGCTGTGGCCTGTGCGGCCTTCGCTGTCTTGGCGTTGGCCTCGGCCTCCGCCGCCTGCTTGTCCGCGCTGTCCGCGGCGGCCTTCGCCTGGGCGGCGGCCTCCTGGGCGGCGATGCGGCGGAACTCGGTCTTCACCGCGTTCGACTCGGTCTGGGCCAGGGCGAGCAGTGTCTGGGACGTCGAGACCGTGGCATTCGCCGCGTTGAGGGCCGTCTCCGTCGCCTTCGCGGCAGCCGTGGCGGCCGCGCCGGAGGCGCGGGCGACCTGGACCGACTGCTGGGCGTACATCAGGCCTCGGCCGCGCGGCACCTCGGCGGCGTCCGCGATCGTCCATGCCTCCTGCTGGGCGGTCACCGCACGCTGCGCGGCGGCGTTGGCGGTGGCGGCCTGCTCCTTGGCGGCGGCGACGAGCGCTTGGACCTTGCCCCGGGCCTTCGCGAGGTCTGTCTTCGCCTGGTCGAAGAGGGCCTGCTTCGGCTTGAAGATGTCGTCCGGGTCGTTCTTCAGCTGGTCGTGCCAGTACTTCTGCCAGCGCAGGATCTGGTCGGCGAACCAAGCCTGGCCGATGGCCTCGACCATGTTGTCGGCGGCGGCCCGGGTCGCGGCGGCGGCGTCGGCCTCCGCCTGCACGATGACCGCGCGCGGGGCTGCCTGGCCGGCGTACTCCGCCTCCCACTCGGCCGAGGCCTGCGAGACGACCTCGCTCAGGGAGTTGCGCGGGTCCACCGGGTCCTGGTGGTTGCACGAGGCCCAGGCCTGCTTGAGGTTCTCGACCTCGATGCGGAACTCGGCGGAGCCTTCGGTGACCTTCTTGTCGAGGAAGCCGCCGTGCCGCAGGTAGGTGGCGATGTCGGCGGAGGTCGTACCGCCGGAGTACCGGGTGTTGCTCACGTTGGAAGACCGCAGCATGACATCGGCCTCGGCGTCGTGCCAGCTGTCCTTGCCCCGGTTCTGCTCGGTGATCTCCCGGGCCTTCGCCAGCGCCTCGTCGCCGGCGTTGGTGTGGTTGTCCCAGCCCAGACGGTGGGACAGCTCGGCCTGGGAGGCCAGGGTGAACCCGAGGATCTCCGCGCCGAACTCCGGCGCGTGCAGGGTGATTCCGTCGTCGAACGAGCTCATCGCGTAGGGCCGGTTGGCGTCCTCCAGGAGGGCCTCGCGGGCGGCCATGGCGTCCATGAAGGCGTAGCCGGCCTTCTCGTCCTGGTCCCTGGCCTGCCCCAGGGGCATGAACCCGATCCAGCCGACGTCACCGATGACGGCGTCGAGCTGGTCGTTGGTGCCGGTCAGGCCCTCGATGGCCTTGGCCTTCATCTTGGCGCCGCCTGCGTGCAGGGCGACTCCCGCGAGGCACTGGTTGAGGCGCGGGGTGGAGCGGACGTCACTGATGACGGCGGTGAGCTCGGTGAGCCGGCGCAGGGCGTTGTCGGCGTCGACGAAGATCTGTCGGACGCCTTCGGAGACCTTCTCGACCGCCTGGGCGAGCGCGGGCACACGGCCCACGATCACGGCAGACGAGGCGATGTCGACGAGCTCCCAGAGGCAGTCCTCGACGTCGTAGCCGGCCAGGCACTCCTTCACCTTGGCCGCGTCGAGCTCTTCGAAGAGGATCTGCCCGCCGTTGGCCGTCGCCCAGGCGACGATGTCCACCGAGACGGCCGCGAGACCCTTCCGGTAATCGTCGACACAGGCCTGGCCGCACTCGTCGAGAAGGATCTTCTCCTCGCGCTCGCCCAGGACCGGCCAGTTGGAGGCGCCGCCCTTGATGGGCGTGACGCCCTCGGTGAGCGCGTCCTTGTGCGCGGCCTCGTTCTTCTCGCGTTGCTCCTGCTCGGCCTCCTTCGCGGCCTCCTCGGCGGACGTGCTGTTGCCCGCAGCGTCGGACGCCTTGTCCTCGGCGTCCTTGGCGTCCTTCTCTGCCTGGGTTGCCTTGTCCTGGGCTCCCTTGGCGGCGTCCGCGGCCCGGCCGGCCTTCTCGTTCGCCTCGGCGACGTGCCGCTCGGCGTCGGTCGCCTCGCGGTCCGCCTCGTTGGCGGCGTTATTCGTGTCGTTCGCGACGAGGCGGGCACTGGCCGCGTCGACACCGGCTTGCTGGGAGTAGCCGGCCGCAGCGTCGGATGCGCTCTTGGAACCCTTCTGGGCGTCGGCCGCGTCGGCGGCGGACGTCTGGGCGCGGGTCGAAGCCTCGACGGCGCGCGCCGAATCGCTCGCGGCGCGTGCGGCGGCCTCGGCGGCGAGCTTGGCGTCGCCCGTCGCCTGCGCGGCAGCCTGCTGTGCGGACTCGGCTGCCGCTGCCGCCTCGGTGGCCTTGGCCTCGGCCGCCGCCGCCTGCTGCTCGGCGATCGTCTTCGACGACTGGCCGACGAGTGCGGCGAACGCGGCCGAACTGTCCTTCACCCGGTACGGGGTTCCCACCGCGACCGCCTCGCTGGAGGCGGCGATCGTTTCCTTCGCGCTGTCGCGCGCGGCGAGCGCCGCCTGTCCGGCCGCGTAGGCACGGCCGACCACGGTCGCGGCCGACTTGACGGCCTCGGCCGCGCTCGTCGCGGCGGCCACGGCCTCCTGCTCGGCCTTCTCGGCCAGTTCCGTGGCATTCTCCGACGCCGTGGCGGCGTTGTCCGCGCGGAGCGCCGCGTCCTGCGACGCGTCCAGGGCGACGGCAGCGGCCGCGTACGCCGAAGAGGCCGCGTTGAGGGACGTGTGGTAAGCCGACCACGCGTTACCGGCGTTGGACTCGGCGCGCTTGGCGGCGCCCTCCGCCGTGGTCGCGGCGGTCCGCGCGCCGACGGCGGCGGTGGTCGCCTCGTCCGCCGCTGTCTGCGCGACGGTGGCGGCCTGGGCTGCCTGGTTCGCCGCCGTACGGGCGGCGGTGGCCGCGGCCCGGGTTTCGGCGGAGGCGGCGGTGCCCTCGGCAGCGGTGGCCGCGGCTTCGAGCGCGGCGGCGCGGGCCGCGACGGCCTGCTTCGCCTGTAGCGCGGCGACGGCCTTCTCGCGCGCGGTCTGCGCGGCCTTCGCCTTCTCGTCGGCGAGCTTGCGCTTCGCCGTTGCGTCGGCGGTCGCGGTCGCGGCGGCGGTGTCGGCGTTCCTGGCCGTGGTCTGCTGGGTCGCCGCGCGCTGCTCGGCCTCCTGTGCCTCGGCCCGCTCAATGGCGGCCTTGGCGCGGGAGGCGACGGCAGTGGCCTTCTCCGCCTGTGCCTTGGCGTGCTCGGTGGCGGCGGTGGCGGCGGCGGCCTTTGCCTTGTCGCGCTTCTGCTCCGCCGTCGTACGGGCGTCCTTCGCCGTCTTCGCGCTGTCGGCAGCAGCCTTGGCATTGGCTTCGGCGCTGTCGGCGGCGGCCTTCGCCTGGGCGGCGGCTTCCTCGGCCGCGACGCGGCGGAACTCGGTGCTGATGGCGTGCGAGTCGGTCTGTGCCTTGGCGAGCAGGGCGTCCGCGTCGGCGATCGTCGCGTTGGCGGCGGCGAGCGCGGTCTCGGTCGCCTTCGCGGCGGCCGTGGCGGCGGCCGCCGAGGCGCGGGCGACCTGGACCGACTGCTGGGCGTACATCAGGCCACGGCCGCGCGGCACGCGGGTGGTGTCGGCGACGGCCCAGGCCTCCTGCTGCGCGGTCGCGGCCTTCTGGGCGGCCGTGGTGGCCTTGCCGGCCTGCGCCTTGGCCGAGGCGACGAGGGCGGCCACCTTGGTGCGGGCGGCGTTCTGATCGGCTGTGGCCTTGTCGTAGAACGCCTGGTCGGGCTTCTCGAAGATCGTGTCGGGATCGTTGGCGAGCTCGTCCTGCCAGTACTTGCGCCAGATCAGGATCTGCTCGACGATCCAGGCCTGGCGGATGGCCTCGACCATGTCATTGGTCGCGGCCTGGGTCGCCGCGGCGGCGTCCGCTTCCGCCTGGATGATCGTGGCACGCTGGGCGGCCTGCCCCGCGTACTCCAGCTCCCACTCGACCATTGCCGTCATGACCGGGGCGTTGAGCACGCGCCGCGGGTCGATCGGGTTCTGGTAGTCGCAGGCCGCCCAGGCCTGCTTGAGGTCCTCGACCTCGACGTGGTACTCGGCGGACTCCTCGGCCGGCGCCTCGGACGCGAATCCGCCGCGCCGCAGGTAGGAGGCGATGTCGCTGGAGGTGGTGCCGCCCGAGTACTTGTATCCGACGTCCCGCAGCATCACGCCCGCCGCGGCGTCGTGCCAGTCGTCCTTGCCCGAGTTCTCCTCGGTGATCGCACGGGCCCGGGCGATCGCCTCGTCGCTGGCCTCGCTGTGGCCGTCCCACCCGAGCGGGAAGGCGAGCTGGACCTGGTTGATCGCGGTGAAGTAGTTCACGTCCGCGCCGAAGGCCGGCGCGTGCCACTCCATGTCCTCGCTGGCCCATGCGGACTCGACGTAGGGCTTGTTGGCCTTGTTGAGCTCTTCGGTACGCTGGTTACTGGCGTTCTGGTATGCTTTTCCGTCCTCCTCGTCGGCGGTTCCGGCCATGCCCAAGGGGCCGTAACCGATCCAGCCGATGTCTCCGATGGCCTCGCGGAGCTGCTCGTTGGTGCCGGTCAGTGCCTCGACGGCCTTGGCCTTCATCCGGGGGCCGCCGACGTGCAGTGCCACACCGGCGAGACAGCGGTCGCGCCGGGGGTCCTCGCCGATGCTGTTGCGGCTGACCCCGGTGTCCTTCTCGTCCGCCGGGTCGGCCAGGGCCGGAGCGGCCTGTAACACGCCCGCCAGTACAGCCGCGGTGGTGACGAGTGCCGTCGTACTGGTGGCTCTGGCCAGTGTGGAGCGTATGCGACGCCGGCGTCTGCCGATGTCTCTGAGCAATGACATGTCTGCCTTGCAATCTCTGAGATCGTTCGGCAGCACTCCACGTGAGCATGACAGGCGACCCCGCCGCCCGGGCCATACTTCCCTCGGTACGGCAGTTGTCGGCGTGCTCGCCCCTCCCCACGAGTTGACGCTGCCGCTTGCCCCGTGACCATGTCACGCGCGGTTCTTCACGTGAAGATCAAATAATCTTCATCAACAGGGCACGGAACCCAGTGGCGGACAAAGTGATCCGCTTGTTGATCATCTTGTTACCCGGCGTGGACAGTCTTCCGCCCTCCACCGGCACGGAAGTGACCGTCTCGTATCCCAAGGCGCGCGGATGCCCCCGGAGTGACAGGTATGGACCACAGGTTGACGCCCCTCCTCGGACGAGCCCACGAAGCCCGCCGCCGGACCCTCCGCGCCCGGCACCCGGACGCCACCGGCCGTCTACGTCCTCGACCTCTCCGTCTCCGCCTCATCGCAGGTACTGCCACCCCACCCCGCGAAGAAGCCCATGACGGGCGGAGATCGGCCTGCACCACTCGACCAGCTGCGCCACCTCGTACTCGCCGGGGCCGAGCGGATCGTCTGCTCATGCTTCGGTTGCCTCCGAATGCGCGTGCTGTGGACGGTACAGGCGGTGACGAAGGCTGCGATCTGTGCGAATACACCCCTGACGGCGAGCTCAGCCGGACGTTGAGGAACGTTGGCGATCCTCATTTTCCAGCCATGTTGCGGAGCCCCCGGATACGAGGCGTTTCCCACCCGGGAGGCCGAGTCCGGGGCCGTCCAGGGTGGGGTGCAGACCGGCCAAACAGCCAATGGCGGGATTCTGACGGCGGGATAGGGTTCGGCCGAGAAGAATCCGCTCGGTCCACGCGAGCTGCGCCAGGGCCGGACACGGTGGCCGCCCGAGGAGGAGCCGGATGCTGCAGGCGCTGGGATTGGGCCCGGCCGAAGAGGCCCTCTACACGGCACTGCTGGCCCGCCCGGCGGCCTCCGCGCAGGATCTCGCCCGGCAGACGGGAATCGAGAAGGCCGAGACCGCCCGCATCCTGCTCGACCTGGTGGCACGTGGCCTGGTGGCGGTCGCCACCGAAGCCGAGAGCGGGGCACCTGACTCGGCCGACCCCGGGGCCGGCCTTCAGCCCGCCCGCTACCGGCTCGCACCACCCTCGGTGGCCCTGGCACCGCTGCTTGTCGAGCAGCGCAACGCGCTGCACCGGGCCGAGTCCGCGTTCTCGATGCTGACCGAGCAGTACCGCAGTACAGCCGCACACCCTGCGAGCAACGTCGTGGAGGTGGTCGTCGGCGTGGAGCAGGTCGCACACCGGTTCCACCAACTGCAGCGCGGAGCCCAGCGGGAGTTGCTTGTCTTCCTCGTCGGCGAGCCCATCGCGGTGCCGCGCGAGGATGCCGACATGTCGGAGAATGCCGCGCTGGACCGCGGAGTCGACTTCCAGGTCGTGGCTGCCAGGAACTATCTCGACGGTCACGACGCAGTACAGGACGTGCGAGCAGCCATGATGGCGGGCCTCAAGCTCCGCCTGGTCGAATCGCTGCCGCTGAAGATGATCGTGTCGGACCGGGAACGTGCCATGGTGCCACTGGACATGGCGGACTCCGGCGGTGAGCCGAGCGCAATCGTGGTGCACCGCAGCGGGCTGCTGACTGCCCTGGTCCATCTCTTCGAGAAGGAATGGGCGCAGGCCCGGCCGCTCTACACCACCACCACGGGTTTGCGCGCGGATCCGGCAGCCGACCGGCAGCCGACCGAGGGGGAACTGGAGGTCCTCGCCCTGCTGTTGGCAGGGATCTCCGACCGGCGGGCGGCCTCCCAACTCGGTCTCTCCGTACGCACCGTGGAGCGGCGGATACGCCGCCTGATGGACCTTGCCGCAGTGGATTCGCGCCTGCAACTCGGGTGGCACGCCGCACGTGCGGGCTGGCTTTGACCTCCTCCTCGACTCTGTCGCTCAAGTTCGGGTTGGTGACGATCGCATCCCGCCAGTGCCGCCATCAGCATGGCTCGCCCGTGAGGAACTCCCCGATCGCCCCGCCCGGGCGTGGTTCCCGCCGGCGCCGACATGCCCCGCGCGGGTCGGATGCGAACGGTCAGTGCGGCCACGTCCATTCGGCGACCTCGGGCAGGTCGACGCCGTGTTCACGGATCCAGTCGTGGTGCCGGGTGCGCTGGTCGGCCATCTGCCGGCGGACGGCTGCGGCGCGCACGGTGAGCCCGGGCACGCGGTCGATGACGTCCATGACGAGCCGGTAGCGGTCCAGGTCGTTGCGGACCACCATGTCGAAGGGCGTGGTGGTGGTGCCCTCCTCCTTGTAGCCGCGCACATGCAGGTGGGGGTGTCCGGCGCGGCGGTAGGCGAGGCGGTGGATCAGCCAGGGGCAGCCGTGGGCACGCTGCGGATGACGGTCGTCGGCGCCGGTTCCCGGGGGACCACGCTTGCGTCGCTTGCCGCCCGCGATGGCCCGGTGCTGTTGTGGGCGTGAGCCGGGACTGGCCGAGCACATCACCGCGGCGCACGAGAATCCGGACTACTTGCCGGGCCGGCCGTTGCATCCGGAACTGCGGGCAACAGCGCTCCTGTCCGATGCCGCAGAGCAGGCGGATGTGGTCGTCATGGCCGGGCCGACACACGCCTTCCGGCAGGTCCTGGCAGAACTGGCGCCGCCCGTCCGACCGTGGGTCCCCGTGGTGAGTGCCGCCAAGGGCTTCGAGGAACGCACCGACAAGTGGATGACCGAGGTGATCACGGAGGAGCCCCCGCCAGAACCCGCCCAGCCCCCGGGGCGCCGCCCTGAGCGCCCTCACTGACGGTCGCTCGGCGAGGTGGCGTATCGGTGAGAGGCGAGCCACTGTCGGTGCACGCTCGGACGGCCTGGTGAGCCGAATTCGCGGCGGCCAGTGCGGTCAGGGACAGCCCTAAGGTGGCTCCCATGACAGAGCTCGGTCTTCCGGACGGTATCCAGGCCTGCCTTTTCGACCTCGACGGGGTCATCACCAAGACCGCCGTCGTCCATGCGGCCGCGTGGAAGCAGACGTTCGACGACTTCCTGCGCCGACGGGACGGGGACTCCTACCGGCCCTTCAGCGACGCCGACTACCACGAACACGTCGACGGGCGCCCCCGCTCCGACGGCGTGCGCACCTTCCTCGAGTCCCGTGACATCCACCTGCCCGAGGGCGACCCCGGCGACCCGCCCGACAGGCAGACCGTCAACGGCCTCGGCAACCGCAAGAACGAACTTCTCCTGGAACTGATCCGCACGCACGGCGTCGAGGCCTACGACGGCACGATCCGCTTCATCGAGGCCGTGCGCGCCGCGGGCCTGCGTACGGCCGTCGTCTCGTCCAGCGCCAACTGCCGCGACGTCCTGCTGTCGATCGGCGCGGAGCACCTCTTCGACGTCCGCATCGACGGAATCGTCGCCGCCGAGCGGCATCTGCCGGGCAAGCCGCGCCCGGACACCTTCCTCGCCGCCGCCCATGACCTCGGCGTCGAACCGAAGGCCGCCGCCGTCTTCGAGGACGCACTGGCGGGCATGGACGCCGGGCACTCGGGACACTTCGGGTACATCGTCGGCGTGGACCGCGTCGGCCAGGCGGACGCGCTGCGCGCCCACGGTGCCGACGTGGTCGTACGGGACCTCGCGGAACTGGGGGCAGGCTCGTGATCAAGCACACGTCCGACTCCACGAGGCCGTCGCCGCCGCGCGCACCCACGCCGACAGGTGCCTGTCCCGCGCGCCCCCTTCGGCGAGATCAACGGGCCAGTGCCGGCCCGGGCACACCTCCACCTGTCAGGCCCGAAGTCCCACCGGGCCGCCGCACCACGTGATGTGACCGCGTGACGGAATACCGACACGCGGGAAACCCGTCACACGCGGCATCCCTACACGATCCGTGTGTCTGCCAGGCTGCGGAATGGCATGTTCACGGCGTCAAGTAGGGAGTCTCATGCGCCCCATAACGCGTACAGCCCTGGGCACGGCGACCGCCGCCGTCCTGGCCGTCACTGCGATCACGCCATCCGGGGCGGCGGATACGCCGCCTGACGGTGCATCAGGGAAGAGGCCCGTCATCGGCAGCGGCAAAACGCCGGGCGGCAAGCAGGTGACGGTCACGCTCGTCACCGGCGACAAGGTGCTGGTGACCACGGACACGTCGGGCCACAGCTCGGCGGCCGTGCTGCCTCGCGAGGACGGCACGCAGCCGATGTTCCAGACCCATCAGATGGGCAAGGACCTCTACGTCTACCCGGAGGACGCCTCCCAGGCGATCGCCGAGGGCAAGGTCGACGAGCAGCTGTTCAACGTCACTGGGCTCATCCGCCAGGGATACGACGACACACACACCGACACACTGCCACTTATCGCCACTTACCAGAGCAGTGTGAACGTTGCCGACAGCGCGCCGGCGGCACCTCGCGGGGCCGAGCGGGGCCTGAGCCTCCCGGCTGTGGACGGCGTCGCGCTCAAGGCCGGCAAGGACACTGCCGCCGCCTTCTGGCAGGACGTCACCAACCCCCGCTCACGCTCTGCCTCCACGCTGAAGAAGCTGTGGCTGGACGGCAAGGTCGAGGCCACCCTGGACCGGTCCACCGCGCAGGTGCACGCGCCGGAGGCCTGGGCGGCCGGTTACGACGGCAAGGGCACCAAGGTCGCCGTGCTGGACACGGGCGTGGACGCCGAGCACCCGGACATGGCGGGCCGGGTCACCGCGTCCAAGAACTTCACCAACTCCTCGAGCGTCAACGACCGGCAGGGTCACGGCACCCACACCGCGTCCACGGTCGGCGGCTCGGGAGCCGCCAGTGACGGCAAGAAGAAGGGCGTCGCGCCCGAAACGGACCTGCTCATCGGCAAGGTCCTCAACGACTCCGGCTCCGGCCAGGCCTCCTGGATCATCTCGGGTATGCAGTGGGCCGTCGACCAGAAGGCCGACGTCGTCTCCATGAGCCTCGGCAGCTCCGCTGTCGGCGACTGCGCCGACCCGATGGCCGAGGCCGCGAAGGAACTGTCGAAGAACACGCACACTTTGTTCGTCGTCGCGGCCGGCAACTTGGGTTCGGGCATGGAGACGGTCTCCTCGCCCGGGTGCGCGCCCGGTGTGCTGACCGTCGGCGCGGTCGACCGCGATGACAGCACCGCATGGTTCTCCAGCCGGGGTCCCGTGGCGGTCACCCGCACTCTCAAGCCCGAGATCGCCGCGCCCGGTGTTGGTATCTCGGCGGCGGCCGCGGGCGGCCGGGGCGTGTACGCGTACCGGTCGATGTCGGGTACGTCCATGGCGACCCCGCATGTCGCGGGCGCTGCGGCCATCGTCCGCCAGGCCCACCCTGACTGGACCGCGCAGCAGATCAAGGCCTCCCTGGCCTCCTCCGCCCGCACCGGCGGCAAGGTCGCCGGCGCCGACGAGACCGGGGCCGGTGTCCTCGACGTGTTCGCCGCGGTGAACCAGAAGGTGCTCTCCGCGCCCGCCGTCCAGGCCGGCAGCTACAACTGGCCGCAGGACGCCTCGGACCGCACCACGGTACAGGTGCCCTTCACCAACACCAGCGGCAGCGACCTGACCCTGCATCTGAAGGTCAGTGGTGTGCACGGCAACGACGGCAGCGACGTCAACTCCGGCATCATCAAGCTGGAGCAGGGCAAGGTGACCGTCCCCGCGGGGGCCACCGCCCAGGTGCCGCTGCGGATCGACCCCACGGCCCGCCTCAAGGCCGGCCAGTACGGCGCCGTCACCGGCCGGATCCTGGCCACCGGCGGCGATGAGCATGTCTCCGTGCCCGTCACGCTCTACGTCCAGCCGGAGACGGTCACCCTCCGGGTCAAGGTCATCGACCGCAATGGCAAGCCGGCGACCGGCCCCTCCTCCCTGGACCTGGTCAGCCTCGACACCGACAAGGGCGAGCGCCGCAACAACAACGGCGCGGCCGACCAGACATACAGCGTGCGCCCGGGTGACTATGCCCTCAGCAGCTTCGTGGCGTCGTACGACGCGAACAACGTGCCCGAGTCGGTCGGCTATCTCGCGAAGCCGCAGCTGCGGATCACCCATGACACCACCGTCGTCCTCGACGCCCGCAGGGCCCACCGGCTGAGCCTGCACACCGACCGGCCCTCGACGGTGAGCAACACCACGTTCAGCTACGCCCGCACGTGGGACGACACCTGGCAGGTGACCGGATCGATCATGGCCGGCAAGACCGTCCAGAAGTTCTACGCAGACGTCGACGGGCGTGCCGAGAACGGCACCTTCGAGTTCCGGCCCACCTGGCGCGCGACCGGCTCCGAGGACGGCTCGCCCTACATCTACAACCTGTCGTTCCCGACCGAGGGTCCGCTCCACTCCGACCAGGTCTACAAGCCCAAGGGCTCCAAGCTGGCCCAGGTCACCGAGACGTGGAACGCCATGGGCAAGGAGGGCGACTACATCGACGCGATGTTCATCCGTCCCTCCGGGAGCAGCAACACTCAGGTCCCCGTGAGCCTGTTCGGCCAGGTCCATGTGCCCACCACCCGCACCGCCTACTACACGACCGGTGACGACGCCTGGTACCACGGCGCGATGACCAGCTTCCCGTGGGCCGCTTTCATGAGCGACCAGGAGCGCGCCTACCAGCCCGGAGAGCGGCGCACCGAGGAGTGGTACGGCGGCCCCCTGCGGCCGGCCGCGCCGCGCGACGCCGACGGCAAGCTGATGCTGACCGCCGAGCGGCAGGGCGACCTGATCGGCTTCCAGAACGCACTCTGGGTCGACGGCTCCGGCGACCACTGGTCCTACGGCGGCTCGTTCGGCGACCTCGGCAACCTGGTGCTGAAGCGCAACGGTGAGCAGATCGCCAGAAGCGCTTGGCCGTACGCGGTGTTCCAGGTGCCGGACGAGGACTCCGCGTACGAGCTCACCCAGAACCTGTTCAAGATCGACACCGCGGACCGGAACTGGCTGCGCTCCACCGCCGTCACCACCACCTGGAGCTTCCGCTCCCACCGGGAGACTGACGTCTACTCACGCGGTCTGCCGATCCTCTACCCGGCATACGACCTGCCCGTGGACGGCCTGAACACCCTGCCGGCGCAGAGCGGCATCAAGGTCGGCCTGTCGGTCGAGGGCCACGCCGGGTACACCCCGGGTGCGATCACGGCGGCCTCGCTGTTCTACTCCTATGACGGCGGCACCACCTGGACGCAGGCGCCGACCGAGCAGCGCGACGGCAAGTGGACGGCGGTCCTCGACCACACCGGCGCCTCCGGGAAGCAGGTCACGCTGAAGGCCACCCTCACCGACGCCAACGGCAACGCGGTCACCCAGACCATCACCCGCGCCCACGACGTTCGGTAACCACATGGTCCGGCCGGGCGGTCTCCCACAACGGGGGCCCGCCCGGCCGGAGCACGGAGGTGGTCCGGTTGCCACCTGTGTCCGTGTCCGGCCCGCGACGGGCCGGCGTGCCGGGTCAGGCCTTCTTGACCACGCTGGACTTGAGCTGCATGGGGCCGAACCCATCGATCTTGCAGTCGATGTCGTGTCCGTCCACCCCGTCCACCAGGCGGATGTTGCGCACCTTGGTGCCGGCCTTGATCCCGGACGGGCTGCCCTTCACCTTCAACGTCTTGACCACCGTCACCGTGTCGCCGTCGGCGAGCACGTTCCCGACCGCATCCCTGATCACCCCGTCCTCGGCGCCATCCGCTGCCCCGGTGGCCGCGGGCGACCACTCATGGGCGCACTCGGGACAGATCAGAAGCGCGCCCATCTCATACGTGTACGCGCCGGAGCACTCGGGGCACGGCGGCAGCGCCTCGGTCACATCGCTCATGGTCTTTCCTTGCCTTGGTTGTTCCTGTGCATCACTTACATCAGGTTCTGGCTAGGGCGCGTTTCGAAAACAGCGTCGTCCGCCCCCGGCCGGACGGGACTTTCGAAACACGCCCTGGTGCCGCGACACGCGCGCCGGGCCACTCATCGGGAAGCGTCTTCGGTGACAGGAACACCGGGCAGGAGCCCGGCCCGGCGCAGGTGGGCACGGGCCCCGGCGATCGCCTCCGGCGTGGTGGCGTACTCCCGCCCCTCCAGCTGGAGCAGGTCCAGCGCGCCGACCGATTCGAGCACCTGGCGCTGACCGGGACGTATCCCGGAGGTCATCACCGCGATACCGCGCCGGTTCAGCTTCTCCACCGCGTCCTTGAGGACCAGGGCGCCGGTGGCGTCCATGGTCGACACCCGCGACATCCGCAGGATCACCACCCGCACGTCCGCCACCTCGGAAAGTTCCAGCAGGAAGCGATGGGCACCGGCGAAGAACAGCGGCCCGTCGATCCGGTAGGCGACGATGTGTTCGGCCAGCAGGGCGTGTTCCTCGTCGCTGTGCTCGCCGGGCAGGTCGGGGCGGAAGTCGACCTGATCGATGCGGGCCTGCTGGGCGACTGCCCGCAGCGCCAGGGCGCCCGCGACGACCAGGCCGATGATGACCGCGTAGACCAGGTCGAGGACGAGCGTGGCGGCGGCGGTCAGCACCAGCACGATCGCGTCCGAGCGGGTCGCGCGGGCCATCGCCCGCAGCGCACCCACCTCCACCATACGTATCGCGGTCGCCAGCAGTACCCCGGCCAGCGCGGCCAGGGGGATCTTGGAGACGAGCGGGGCGGCGGCGAAGACGATCACCGCGAGGACCGCGGCGTGGGTGAGGGCGGCGAGCCGGGAGCCCGCGCCGGTGCGGACGTTGACGGCGGTCCGGGCGATCGCCGCGGTAGCGGGGACGCCACCGAACAGCGGGGCGGCCAGGTTCGCGATGCCCTGCCCGAAGAGCTCCTTGTCCGGGTCGTGCTGCTGGCCTACCGTCATCCCGTCCGCGACGGTCGCCGACAGCAGCGACTCCAACGCGGCCAGCGCCGCGACCGCGACGGCCGGGGCGAGCAGCGAGCCCAGCGCGGACAGGTCCAGGAAGCCGAGCGAGGGGGCGGGCAGCCCGGAGGGCAGGTCACCGATCGGGGCGGCCGCGTCCAGGTGGAACAGCTGGGCGGCCAGGGTGGCAGCGATCACCGCGACGATCGAGAACGGGATCGTGGGCCGCCAGCGGGCGCCCAGCAGCATCACGGCCGCCACAGCGAGGGCCATGGTGAGGGCGGTCCAGTTCGGGGTGCGGACGAACTCCTCGACCGCGTGCCACGTGACCTCGAGGACCTTGTCGCCCTCCGGCTTGGCGACGCCGAGCGCGTTGGGCACCTGCTGGAGACCGATGACGCATGCGATGCCGAGCGTGAAGCCCTCCACCACCGGCGCCGGGATGTAGCGCATGTACCGGCCGGCCTTCAGTAGCGCGAGCACGATCAGCAGCACGCCGGCCATCAGCCCGACCGTCAGCACCCCGCCGGGCCCGTACTGGGCGACGATCGGCACCAGGACGACCGTCATCGCGCCGGTCGGCCCGGACACCTGGAGGTTGGAGCCGCCGAACAGCGCAGCCAGCGCCCCCGCCACCACGGCGGTCGCCAGCCCCGCCTCGGCGCCGAGGCCGGAGGAGACACCGAAGCCGAGCGCGAGCGGCAGCGCCACGATGGCGACGGTGAGTCCGGCGAGCAGGTCGCGGCGCGGATTGCGGCCCATGACGGCGAAGTCGGCGCGGGCAGGAAGCAGAGCGGAGACCCGGTCCCAGGAGCGGGCAAGCAACGTACTCACCGGGCGGCACCGTCGGCTTCCCGCAACTCTTCCAGGAGTTCGTTCTGCCCGGCCAGCATCTCCGTCAGGATCCGCCGCGCAGCCCGCATCAGCTCCGCCACATCCCCGCCCGCCAGCTCGTACACCACCGTCGAGCCCTCCCGGGTGGAGGTGACGATGCCGGAGCGGCGCAGCACCGCCAGCTGCTGCGACAGCGCCGAGGGCTCCACCTCGATCGCCGTCAGCAGGTCGCGCACCGGCATCGGACCGCCCTGCAGCAGCTCCAGCACGCGTATGCGGACCGGGTGCCCGAGCATCCGGAAGAACTCGGCTTTGGCCTGGTACAGCGGAACCGGCACGGTCTCCAGCACTCCTCATCACCCCGGGCACCCGAGGCATCGACTGGTGCCGTGTCCGCGGCTACCTGCGGACACGGCCAACACAGCATGTAGTGAATTGCAGAATTTTGCAATTCGTGTATGGGTGGAGAGCCCGGTGCTGCTCCGCCGGTGTCTCCGCCGGTGTGCACGTTTCGGGTGCCGCCGGCGTCCTGGATCCCGACGAGCCGGACCTGCGGATGCGCGTCGGCAGCCCTCGCCCGGCGTGCAATAACGCGGGTGCCCTCGGCGCCGCGGTGCTCGGAAGCGACGGAGTTCCAGGGCTGTCCCGTAATTCCTGGCGGGCGCACGACGGCAGCTGCTTCCCCAAGCTCTCGGCTGCGCTCGAGCAGGGGATGCCCCATCCTCGCCGCGTTGTCGGAACGCCCGAATACATCCAGTATTCGGGCGTCCCTCCGCCTTGCGATGCACCACATCTGACGCCGCGCGCTGATCCACCACGGATTACGGGACAGCCCTTAGCGCGGCACGGCCGTGCGGCTCACCTCAGCGCGCTCTTCGCCTGCCAGTCGGACCACGTCACATTCCATGCCCCGTACCCGTTGCCCTCCGCGACCGTGCCCTTGGCGTCCGCGCCGGTGATCTCGAACGGGTCGCCGACCCTCACCTGCTGGTACAGCGCAGCGGCATTGGCGTCGCTCATCCCGACACAGCCCGAGCTGTGGTTGGCCACCCCGAAGTAGGCGGCGTTCCACGGCGCCGCGTGGGCGTACATCCCCGACCAGGTCAGCCGCATCGACGAGTCGACCATCTTGTCGTAGGCGTCGCCCAGGCCGACCGTCTCGGAGCGCATGTTGATCGTGCCCTCCTTGGCCATCAGCACGGCCGTGCCGCGCCAGGACGCCTTCTCGCCGCCCGGGGTGCCGGCCGACATGGGCACGTCCATGACGGCCTTCCCGTCCCGCTTCAGCGCCAGGCGGTGACGGTCGAGGTCGACCTTGACCACCTGCTCGGCGCCGATCGTGAAGGTGGTCCGATAGTCGCGGACGAACCAGCCGCCGGACGGGCCCGAGTCGATTCCGTTGAGGTCGGCTTCGAGGGTGACCTTCGTACCGGACTTCCAGTACTCCTTGGGCCGCCAGTCGACACGGTCCTTGCCGGAGTAGTCCTGGAGCCAGCCCCAGGAGCCCTCGGTGTTGTTCGAGGTGGAGACCTTCAGGGCCTTCTCGACCGCGGCCCTGTCCTTCACCGGGCTGTCGAAGACGATCGACAGGGGCTGGGCGATGCCGACCGTGGTGTTCTTGCCGGGAGCCAGCGTCAGCTTGTTGACCTTGCTGACCCCGGCGGTGGTGAAGTCGGCCGTGTCGCTGCCGCCCTCGGTGTCCTTCGCCTCGACGCTGTACGTCATGCCGGGCGAGGCCACCCGGTCCGACGTCCAGGTCCTGCCGTCGGCGGATATCCGGCCGGTGAGCGCTTTCCCCTCGGTCGGGCTCACCTTGACGGTCTTCAGCTTTCCGGCGTCGAGAGTCACCTTCACGGGCTGCCCGGGGGCGGCCTTGGTGCCCTGGAGGTTCACCGAGATCTTGGCGTTGCGCGCCGGCGCCGGTGTGGTCCGGGCAGCCCCCTTGCCCGAGTCCGGCGCGGAGGTGCCGGAACAGGCGGTGAGCGTGGCGCCGAGCACCGCGGTACCGGCGATCAGGGTGAGCCGGACCGGGTGGGCGAGCGGGGCAGTACGGCGTATGCGCCGACGTGCGGAGAACAACGGCAAGACCTCCAAGGCGTTACTTCTCGTCGATGGAGAGGAGTTTCACCCGACGATAGGTTTCACAAAACGACCGAAAAGAAGGAAGTCCCCT
The DNA here is from genome assembly GCF_044328025.1 of Streptomyces sp. NPDC018000. Classification (NCBI taxonomy): domain Bacteria; kingdom Bacillati; phylum Actinomycetota; class Actinomycetes; order Kitasatosporales; family Streptomycetaceae; genus Streptomyces; species Streptomyces sp. NPDC018000. Next base: position 54,246 of record NZ_JBIRGM010000004.1, on the reverse strand, counting down.
GTGTGACACGGATTGCAGCACAACGGTCATCGTTCGGTCACATTCGCCGCTCGGCTCCGTCACGGACCGCTGTGAGCATCCTGTGCAGCCCCGCAGAGCCGACAACGGGGCGGACCAGGGAGGGCTACGAACATGTCAGCGCTGCTCGCGACCGGAGACCGCAGCCATGACCACGAGCTGCGGATACGCAGCCTGACCGGCGCCGAGCACCGGGCGTTCGTGTCCACCCGTGCGGAGGCGAGCTTTCTGCAGTATCCGTCCTGGGCCTCGGTGAAGGACCAATGGACATCCGAAATGGTCGGCTGGCACAGCGACTTGGGTGACCTGACCGGGGCCGCGCTGGTGCTCTACCGGCAATTCCCCGGAACCCGCAAATACTTCGCCTATCTGCCCGAGGGGCCGGTGGCCGACTGGGCCGACCCCGACATCGACCGCTGGCTGCGGCCGCTCATGGCGCACCTGCGGAAGTCCGGCGCCTTCGCCGTACGGATCGGCCCCTCACCGGCGTACCGCCGCTGGGACACCGCCCGCCTCAAAACGGCCACCGGCCCCGGCCGCACGGTCGGCGACGTACTGGCGAATGAGGTGGATCCACTCGGCACGGCCGTCGCCGAACGGCTCCGGGCCCGCGGCTGGCGCCGCTGCGGAGGCGACGGGGGAGGGGACGCCGACGCACAGCCGCGCTATGTCTTCCAGGTGCCGCTCGCCGGACGGACCCCCGACGAACTGTGGTCGGGACTCAACCAGGAGTGGCGCCGCAATGTTCGCAAGGCCCAGAAGGCCGGGGTGCGGATCGTCATCGGCGGCGCGGCCGAACTGCCGGAATTCCACCGACTGCTGCGGATCACCGAGGAGCGCGACGGCTTCCGGCTCGGCCGCTCCCTCGCGTACTACCAGCAGCAGTACGCCGTACTGAACGCCGAACACCCCGGCCGGATGAAGCTCTATCTGGCCGTCCATCAGGGCGAGATCCTTGCCGCCCACACCGTGATCAGCACCGGTCGGCGGGTCTGGTACCAGACCGGCGCCTCCGCCGACCACCGCCGCGAGGTCCGTCCCAGCAACGCGTTGCAGTGGAAGATGATGCTCGACGCCCATGGGCTCGGTGCCGATGTACACGACATGCGCGGAGTACCCTCCACCCTTGACCCCGACGACCGTCCCTTCGGGCTGCTCCGTTGGAAGCTCGGCACCGGAGGCCAGGTAGTCGAGACCCTCGGAGAGTGGGAGACATCGGTGGGCGGAGCCGCCAACAACACCTTGTACCGGGCGTTCCAGGCGTACCTGGCCCGCCGATGACGGCCACCGGGACGACCTCCCCGAAGGCCGCGGGGCGGAAGTCGGGCTCGGTGCTGCGCAGCGGCGCCGTCATGGCGTCCGGCTCCATCGTCTCCCGGGCGACCGGCTTCGTACGCTCGGCGGTCGTCGTCGCCGCGCTCGGCACCGGACTGCAGGCCGACGGGTACACGGTCGCCAACACCGTGCCCAACATCCTCTACATACTGCTCATCGGCGGCGCGCTCAACGCCGTCTTCGTCCCGGAGCTGGTGCGGGCCGCAAAGAACCACGCCGACGGCGGAGCCGCGTACACCGACCGGCTGCTGACCCTCTGCACGGTCGGCCTCCTCGCCCTCACCGCGCTCACGGTCGTCGGCGCCCCGTGGATCGTCGCGGCCTACGCCGACTACCACGGCGCGCAGGCGGAACTCACCGTCGCCCTCGCCCGCTACTGCCTGCCGCAGATCCTCTTCTACGGACTCTTCACACTCCTGGGTCAAGTCCTCAACGCCCGCGGCCGGTTCGGCGCGATGATGTGGACCCCGGTCCTCAACAACGTGGTGATCATTGCGGTGTTCGGGATCTATCTGGCCGTTGCGACAGGCTCCGACGGTACGTTGACCTCGGCGCAGGCCCAGTGGCTCGGCTGGGGGACGACCGCCGGGATCGCGGTGCAGACACTCGCCCTGGTGCCCGCGCTGCGGGCCGCGAAATTCCGCTGGCGGCCGCGGTTCGACTGGCGGGGCAGCGGTCTCACCCGGCCGCTGCGCGCGGCCGGCTGGCTCGTCATGCTCGTGCTGACCAACCAGATCGCCTACTGGGTGGTCACCAGGCTCTCCACCGCCATCGGTCAGCACGCCGTCGAACAGCACGTGGCGGGCGGCGCCGGATACACCGCCTACAGCTACGCCTATCAACTGTGGGTGGTGCCGCACGGCATCGTGACCGTCTCGCTCGTCACCGCGCTGATGCCCAGGATGAGCCGGGCGGCAGCCGACAACGACCTGACGGGGGTGCGGCGCGATGTCTCGTACGCCCTGCGCACCTCGGCCGCGGTCGTGGTGCCCGCGGTGGCCGTGCTGTTCGCGCTGGCGCCTTGGGTGATGGGGGCCGTGTACGGGTACGGGCGTACCGGCGACGCGGACATCACGGTCATGGCCGGGATGATGATGGCGTTCGCGCCGGGGCTGATCGCCTACTCGGGGCAGTACGTGCTCTCCCGCGCGTTCTACGCGATGGGCGACACCCGCACTCCGTTCTTCCTCAATCTGGTGATCGCGGCGCTCAATGCCGGGCTCTCCGTTGCCGCCTATCTGCTGCTGCCGGCCCGCTGGGCCGTGACCGGGATGGCCGGGGCGTACTCGGTGGCGCTGTTCGCGGGCTTCGCCGTCACCGCGTATGTGCTGCACCGCAGGGTCTCCGGCAGCGATGCCACCCGGCCCTCGCTGATGCGTTCGCCCGGGCTGTGGGCGCAGCTCCGGCTGGTGGTGGCTTGTGTGCCCGCAGGGCTGCTGGGGTACCTGGCCGCTCGCGTCTGCGAGGGGTCCGGGGACTTCGCCGCCGTGGGGGCGGGGTCTGTCGTGCTCCTGCTCACGGTTGCGCTGCTGGCGCGGCCGCTCCGGCTGCGGGAGATCAGTGCCGTGATCGCGGCGGGCCGGGGGCGGCTGCGGCGGGCGTGAGCCCCTCGGCACACAGTCCGATCAACGGTTCGAATCCATTTCTTGATCGCTGGGATACTGCTGCCATGCCTCGCGTGTTGCTGATCGAAGACGACCCCTCCGTACGCGAAGGGGTCGAGCTGGGGCTGCGGCGGCGCGGTCATGAGCTGCGGGCCGTCGAGACCGGTGAGGAGGGGCTGGCCGCGCTGGGGGAGTCCCGGCCCGATCTGGTGCTCCTCGATCTGATGCTTCCGGGAATGAACGGGGTCCAGGTCTGCCGCCGGATACGCGAGACCAGCCAGCTGCCGATCATCATGCTCACGGCGCGCGGTGACGACTTCGACGTGGTCGTCGGGCTGGAGGCCGGCGCCGACGACTACATCGTCAAGCCCGCCCGTACCGAGGTGATAGAGGCCAGGATCCGCGCCGTACTGCGCAGGCTCGCCGAACCCGCGGGGCGCAGCGGCATCGAACTCCACGGCGAACTGGCCGTCGACCGTACCGGGCTCTCGGTCGCCAAGGCGGGGCAGCGCATCCTGCTCGCGCCCTCCGAACTGAAGCTGCTGCTCCACCTCTCGGCCTCGCCCGAGCAGGTCTTCAGCAGGCAGCAGCTTCTCGAATACGTCTGGGAGCACAGCTACCACGGAGACGCGCGCCTGGTCGACGCCTGTGTGCGGCGGCTGAGACAGAAGATCGAGGACGTGGCCGGCAGCCCGCGCTACATCCAGACCGTCCGCGGTTTCGGCTATCGCTTCGGACCGCTCGCATGAAGCTCTTCGCCGCGCGGTTCGGACTGCGGACACGTCTCATCGGCGCCTTCCTCCTGGTCGCGGCGATCAGCGTCGTCACCACCGCCACCCTGACCTACCGGGAGGCCCGCTCCGCCATTCTTCAGCAGGCGCAGGACACGGCCGTCGCCCAGTTCCGCGACCGGATCGCCGCACAGACAGTGACCCTGCCGGTTGATCCGGAGCAGCTGCGGCGCACCTGCCAGATACTCGCCAGGGAGGGCAAGCCGCACACCTGGAGAGTCTTCGCCGAATACGGGAAGATCCGGGTTTCCTCGACGGACCAGCCCACCTCCGGTGTGATCACGCCCGCACTGCGCAACGCCGCCCGCGACAACGCGCACGGCTCCTTCCAGCGGGTCGTCAAGGACGGCGATCCCTGGCTGACCATCTCAATACCCGCAGTCTTCGACCGGGGTGACGGACGCCAGCCCACCGGGCTCGTTCTCTACGCCGTGATGCCGCTCTCCACCGAGGAGGCCAATGTCAACGCCATGGTCACCGCGGCCCGCGACGGTGCCCTGCCCGCCCTCCTGATCGCGCTGGTGCCCGCCCTGCTTGCCGCCCGCAGTGTGCTGCGCCCGGTTCGCGATCTGCGGCGGGCCGCCGCCGGTATCGGCCGCGGTGAGCTCGACACCCGTATCGAGGTCAAGGGCTCCGACGAACTCGCCGAACTCGCCCTGACGTTCAACGAGTCGTCGACAAAGCTCCAGGAGTCGGTGGAGGAGCTCCAGCGGGCGGAGGCGCGGGCCAGACGCTTCGCCTCGGACGTCTCGCACGAGCTGCGCACCCCGCTCACCGGGATGCTCGCCGTCACCGAGGTGCTCGACGAGGACGCCGCCCAACTGCATGCCGACACCGCGGCGGCCGTCCGGCTGATCAGCGCCGAGACCGGGAAGCTCGCCATCCTCGTCGAGGATCTGATGGAGATCTCCCGCTTCGACGCGAAGGCCGCGGATCTCCACCTTGACGAGGTCGACGTCGCCGAGACGATCCGCAAGACCCTCCAGAACCGGCAGTGGGAGGACCGGGTCCGCACCGAACTCCTGGGCGGGGTACGGGCGATGATCGACCCGCGTCGCTTCGACGTCGTCGTCGCCAACCTCGTCGGCAATGCCCTGCGGCACGGTGCGCAGCCCGTCACCGTACGGCTGCGGACCGAGCGACGGGGTGCGGCTTCCTGGCTGGTGACCCAGGTCTCGGACAACGGGCCGGGTATCGATCCCGCGGTCCTGCCGCACATCTTCGACCGGTTCTACAAAGCCGACGCGGCCCGCACCCGGTCGGCGGGCAGCGGGCTCGGACTGGCGATCACCCAGGAGAACGTACGGCTGCACGGCGGTACCGTGCACGCCGCCAACACTCCCGGGGGCGGTGCGGTCCTCACCGTGGAACTACCGCTGGAGGGGCAGTGAGACGCGTACGTGCCCTCGGCGCCCTGCTGCCCGTCGTGCTGCTGGCGGCCGGGTGTGGTATACGGGCGACGGATGTCGTCGAGGTCGGCGATCCGGCGATCGTGCAGGTGGCGCCGGGCGGACCGCAGGGCACGGTGCTCTACTTCGTGTCCTCGTCGTCCGCGAGCCGGCTGATGCCCGTCGTACGGCCGGACTGGATGCCGACGGACGGCATCTCGGCGGGTACGGGGCGAGCGTGGGGTGGCTTCGACAAGGCGCTCGCCATGCTCTTCGACGGGCCCACCGACGCCGAGGCCGAAGCGGGCCTGCGTACCGAACTTCCGGACATCCGGACGGTGTCGAGCCTGAATCTGGGCCCGGACGGGGTGTTGGTCCGGGTGAACACCGCCGTCACGGAGCTCTCCGAGGTGGCTCGGCAGCAGCTGATCTGCACCGCCGCGCAGGCCCGCACCGCGGACCGGGGCACCGCGGTGACGGTGACCGGCTCCGACGGTGCCATCGGGCCGGCCCATTGCACGGTCTGACCGCGGCGGGGCCCATGCCCGCCCGTTCGCGCGGCAGGGGGGGGCAGCCCGCCGCCCGGTGCGAGTTGCGCGGTGCCGGTACGGGGGTCTGCGCGGCCCGGGTCACATCGGCGACGAGCTCCACCACATCGGGGCCGTACGCCTGTGAGTTGACCACCTTCAGCAGCAGGCAGAAGGTGTTGTTGCCGTACTTGCGGGCCGGCTTCTCGTAGTTGCGGGCCGGACAGCGGGAGGCCGCCTGATTGGTGATCGCCTGCTGTCCTCGGAACAGAAAGACCGGACGGGCCTCCTGAACGACCGTCAGCCGCGTCAGCAGCACATGTTCGGCGACACCCTTCGCTCGACCATGGCCCGGCGGTGCGGCTCACCTCCGCTCGCGCGGAGAGCACGTGTGGGTCGACGTCCTTCCCAATATGTCGAACGGCTTACCTCCGCTCGCGCGGAGAGCACGCGTCGATCAGTCGCATCGCGTAAGAACGTTCCGGCTCACCTCCGCTCGCGCGGAGAGCACCACAACGCCCTCCTGGACCTGCGCGACATGGCCGGCTCACCTCCGCTCGCGCGGAGAGCACGGCACCGTCGTCGCCGACCGCAACTCGGTGGACGGCTCACCTCCGCTCGCGCGGAGAGCACGGTGGCCGCGGTTGCGTTGACCTCGTCGAGGACGGCTCACCTCCGCTCGCGCGGAGAGCACTCGCAGTCGCAGCCACAGCCGCGGCCCGCGCACGGCTCACCTCCGCTCGCGCGGAGAGCACCTCGGCGCCCTGGTGCTCCCGCGCGTCATCTCCGGCTCACCTCCGCTCGCGCGGAGAGCACGACGACAACCTCGCTGGCGGTCAGTCCCAGCACGGCTCACCTCCGCTCGCGCGGAGAGCATATGAGGTGGGCGGCCGCCATGTCGATGCCCTTCGGCTCACCTCCGCTCGCGCGGAGAGCACTGGCGCGGCCCCTGGACGCCCTTCTTGAGCTTCGGCTCACCTCCGCTCGCGCGGAGAGCACGCCCACACGACGATGATTTCCGCCGCCCGGTACGGCTCACCTCCGCTCGCGCGGAGAGCACGGCTCTACGCCGCATCCGAGACCGTGGTCACGCGGCTCACCTCCGCTCGCGCGGAGAGCACACAGCGTTTCCGTACTGGCGGACACGCTCACGCGGCTCACCTCCGCTCGCGCGGAGAGCACAAGGAAGCCGCCGGGATGATGGAGAAGATTGGCGGCTCACCTCCGCTCGCGCGGAGAGCACGATCCCGGCGGACCGGGCCTCCATGACCAGGCCGGCTCACCTCCGCTCGCGCGGAGAGCACACGTCCTACGGCACCACCGGCAGTTTCGTGGACGGCTCACCTCCGCTCGCGCGGAGAGCACGATGGTGGTCCGGTGACGGTGGGGCCTCTCGCCGGCTCACCTCCGCTCGCGCGGAGAGCACTTTCTCCAGCGTGTCCAGGGCACGCGCCTGTACGGCTCACCTCCGCTCGCGCGGAGAGCACCATCCCGACTAAGGATGCGCTAGCTGACAGTCCGGCTCACCTCCGCTCGCGCGGAGAGCACGTCTCGGGTTGTTCAGCCGTGACGAACAAAGACGGCTCACCTCCGCTCGCGCGGAGAGCACGGGGTGAGCCCCGTGTGGGCTGCCCTGTACCCCGGCTCACCTCCGCTCGCGCGGAGAGCACGCCTTCACCCGCAGCTCGGTGGCGGAGATGACCGGCTCACCTCCGCTCGCGCGGAGAGCACCCGCCGTTGCCCCGCTGGCGGCGTTCCGACCGCGGCTCACCTCCGCTCGCGCGGAGAGCACGGCTCTACGCCGTATCCGAGACCGTGGTCACGCGGCTCACCTCCGCTCGCGCGGAGAGCACAAGGCCGGCGCCTTCGGTATCGCGCTGGGCACCGGCTCACCTCCGCTCGCGCGGAGAGCACCACCGAGGGAGAGGAAGGGGAGCCGGGCGAGGCGGCTCACCTCCGCTCGCGCGGAGAGCACCCTTTCTGACCTGGCACGTTAGAGAGGGTTTGCCATTTCTTGGCTTTCTCGCTGGAAGGCGATCAGGGTGAGGCCGTCGAGGTCGAGGGGTTCGCGGCGGCGGGTGCCTGCTGTTCGTAGCTGGAACCCCTGTTCGTTGTTGGCCGGGTGGGCGAGCACCGCCATGCCGTCGTCAGAGCAGGCGGCGACGGCCGACCAGAGTTCGTCGCGGACCTTGGCTGAGACGGTGCCTACGTACAGCTCGGGTGTGACTTCGAGGAGCCAGCGCGTGAGGGCGCCGCGCAGGTGGTCGGGGACGGCGGTGGCTGAGATGACGATCATTGAGGACATGGGGCGTGCCCTTCCGGTGGGCGGGTCACAGCGGTTTCCCGTGATTGACGCCGGCCGGTACGGAGCCTGTGATCGGGTCCCACAGGTCGACCAGTTGTTCTTCGGGGTCAGGGCATTCGTAGGTGTGGTTCGGGTCGAGGAGCTGCTGGATGTCGGTGACGATGCGGGGGAGTAGTTGGAAGAGGCGGAGTTCGTGGCGGAATGAGCGGCGTGCTTCGCTTTCAGGGTTGGGTGATGCGTGGAGGGAGAAAGCGAGCGGGATGGTCAGTTCGGCCTTGTAGAGGTCCGCGACGTCGTACACGAAGGCTTGTTGGTTGCCACTGTGGACGAAGCCGAGGGCTGGTGAGCAGCCGAGCGCGGTGATTGCGGCGTGCACGATGCCGTAGAGGCAGGTGTTGGCCGAGGACAGAGCGAGGTTGACGGGGTCTTGGCTGTCCCAGGAGGCGGGGTCGTAGGACCGGCGGAAGCGGCCGATCTTGTATTGGCGGGCGAGGAGTTGGTAGTGGGCTTTGACTCGTTGGCCTTCCATGCCGCGGAGCTTGTCGAGGTTGGTTCCACCGGTCGCGGTGCCGTCTCCGAAGCGGCGCTCGTACATGGCCTGAGCGATGGCCAGGCGGTGGGAGTCGTTGGCCCAGGCGCGGGTTTGGTGTTCGAGCCAGAGGGTGGTGAGGGATTCGGGGACGGCTGCGGAGTAGCAGCGGACGCCTCCAGATCCGGTTGTGACGACGGTGGTGCCGTTTCTGGCGAAGGTGGTGAGGGCGCGTGCGGTGATGGAGGTACCGGGGCCGAGGAGGACGCAGCTGAGGGCTGCGGTCGGGAGATAGACGGTCTCTGTCCCTCGTTGTTCGCTGGTGACTTCCGCGCAGACTCCGGTGTCGTCCTGATGGATGCGGACGATGTCGAGGTAGAGGAAGGAGAGGGAGTCGGCGATACGGGGGAGCATGGCGACGGTGGGTGCGGCGAGTTTGCGCCGGGCGTTGCTGGTGGTGAGGGGCGTGGTCGCGGGGCGTGGGGTCACTGGGGCTGCCTTGTGGGGGCGATGCTGAGGAGGCCGCAGCCGTAGGCCTTGCCGCGTCCGATGCCGCTGAGGATTTTCGTCCGGAGCAGGTCGGTGTCGATGATGGCTGCGGTCCCGTCGAACTGGGTGCGGGCGTGGCGGATGCGCTGGGGCGGGGTGCCGTCGGGGCGGCGCTCTCCTTGTACGGCGTCCAGGGGATGGGAGTGGAGGGTGAGGGGTTTGAGGCCGCTGAGGTCGGCTTGGCGGAGCCACCAATCGTCGGCTGCAGTGCCGGTGAGCGGGACCACGGGCGGGAGGTTGTAGAGGGCGCGGGTGGTGGCGCCGGGCTTGCGGACGGGGCTGGCGACGCATCGGTAGCGGATGTTGAGGCCGGGCCGGATGGCGTCGATGAGAGCGTCGAGGGGGCGGGTGAGGGCGGATCCGTAGCCGTCGGGGAGGCGGCTGGTGTCAGGTTCATGGGTGGACTGGATGAGCAGGTGCGGCCCGGTGGGGGTGTCTTCGGTTCGGAAGAGGACACCGAAGCGTGCGCGGGGGTCGGGTCCGGCGTCGGACGGGAAGAGGCTCATGATGCGGCGGTGCATGCCGATGGGGCCGCTGAGGTCGCGACGGGCGTCCCGGGAGCGGGTGTCGGGGACGATCCGGGTGAGCCAGAGGGTCATCGTCGGCTCCCTTCGGTGGTGTTCAGCCGGGTGTCGAGGTAGTGGCCCAGTGCGGTGAGCTGCTCTCTTCCGATTCCGGCGAACTGGGAGGGCGGGAGGAGCAGGGTGCGCCGGTACAGAGGCCTGGCGCGGTAGGTGCGTTGGAGGGAGTGGTAGCTGACGGGTTGGTCGTTGAGTTCGCCGGAGGGGTGGGAACCGTCCTCGTCTGTGTCGCTGGTCGTGTGGGCCGGGGCGGGCAGGTGGTTCAGCGGGCGGTCGGCCAGGAATTCCACCGGCCTGCCTCCCGGCCCGGAGCCGGTGGTCGGGAGGGCTGCGAGGGGCAGGTGGACGAGGTGGTGCAGTGCGTCGTCGCTCTGCCCGAGCAGGACGGGGCCTTCGGGCGGGCAGGAGCGGCGTCCGAGGTGCAGGGGCCACTGCGGGCTGCGCAGGGCGTCGGCGCAGCGGTCGAGGAGTGCGCGGTCCTCGGCGTTCGACCGGGGTGTGGTCAGGGCGAGGGTGAAGACGGCATCGGCGAGGTAGTAGCGGTGGGTGAGAAGGGTCCCGGTATCGCCGGTGCGTTTCTTACCTTTGGCTGTGGTCACGGTGGCTTTGGCGGGGAGTCCGCCGCCGACGGTGTGCAGGTCGCGCAGCGTCACGCCGGGCCGGTCGGTGCGCACGGTCATGTGCAGTGATGTGAGGTCGTTGATGGGCTGGCCGCGGCGTCGCCCGAGAGCCGAGGCGAGGAGGCCGATGACGCCGGAGCGGGTGGGGAAGGTGGCGGTGTCGCGTTCGTTGAAGTGACTGTGCAGGCCCCAGGACTGGAGGGGACCAGCCAGGCGGAGGAGAAGTCCCGGTTCGGGATCGGGGAGAGGGGCGCTCATGCCGCGTCTCCGGCGGGGCGTGAGGTCAGAGCGCTACTCAGGGCGGCGTCGATGAGGGCGTCGAAGCCGGTGTGGCGGGTGCCGAGTCCGTCGAGGTCCTTGATGTCGACTCCGGCCCAGCCGGAGCCGAGGATGTTGCTGGTGCCGAGGAGGCGGTTGGCGGTCTCGGCGTATTCGGAGAGGGCAGTGCGGGAGGCGCCGGCGAAACCGCCCTGCCCGGACGCGGTGACAGGGCTTTCGAAGGCTGCGGCGTAGGAGAGGGGCCGGTCGGCGCGTACGGAGATGTGTGCGAGGTCGGGGATGGTGTGGGGAGCTGTGGAGTTCTTCTTCGCCTGGGGCAGGGACAGGATGAACGCGCTGAGGAAGGCGGCAGCGAGTTCGCGGAGCTCGGTGGGATTCCCGCCGGTGTTGGCAGCAAGGTCGCGGAGGTCGATGGTGGCGTACCGGTAGAAGGTGCCGGCGCTGAATTCGGTGTGGCCCATGTGGCCGCTGCCGGTCTGGTCGCCCCAGGTGGCGGTGACATCGTCCACGGCGGAGAAGTAATCGAGTTCGACGTCGGTCTCGTGGGTAGTGAGGGCGTGGGCGACCTGGACGGCGCCGTCGACACCGGCGTTGTCGACCTCGGCGAGCATGCGGCCGAAGAGGTTGATGACGCCGTTGCGGGAGCGGAGGACTTCCTCGACCCGGTCGACGGGCAGGATGCTCTTGTCCGTGGGCTTCTTGATGTCCTTCGCCCCTTGCAGTTTCTCGCGGTATTCCTCGGCCAGATCGGCGAGTTCGGCGACGGCGCTCTGGGGGACGTAGACCATAGCGTTGGTGAGGACCTTGTTGGGAACGCTCTGCTTGGGGTCTGTCGGTTTCTTCGCGAGTTCGAACTTGATGCTGCTGGCTGCGGCCGTGTGCGCCCCCGCCTTCTCGGCGAGATCCAGCGGCCACCCCCGGTCCTCGGTGAGGAGGCGGGTGACGCGCTCGCCGATGCGGCGGGTGCGCAGGGCTGTCTGGCCGATGCGGTCCTCGAACACGCTGCGGACAGCCCGCTTCCAGGACTGGCTGCTGACCCGAGTACGCAGCACATTGCCGTACTGGACCGTTTTGACGGAGTTCGTGTCGTCCCGGTTCAGGTTGGCGAACGGGACGCTCTGGATGATGTGGATGTCGATGAAACGGGCGGCCATGGGCATACTGGTGTGACTCCTTCGTACGGATGTGCGTGACGGGTGCGCTGCGTGGTTCATGTGGTCGGTGAGGATGCGGTCAGAGAGAGGCGGGGGCCGCCGTCGGATCCGCTGAGAGTTCCTTCTCGTCGGCGTCGTCGGCCTGTTGCGCGGCGTCCTTTTCCCGCAGCCGGTAGAAGTCCTGGAGCCAGGTGCGCGAGATCCGCCCGGAGCGATGGCGCCAGTGGCTGATGTCGTCGAGCAGTTGCGCCCAATCGACCTCCACGCCCAGCGAGCGCAGGTATCCGACGGAGGCCGGGAGGTGCCGGTGCAGGCCGTTGACGCTCTGACGGGTGAGGAGGTTGAGGCGGCTTTCTGCGGTGCCTGCCCGCATTTCCTTCTCCCTGCCCGGCCCCTCGGTGACGGCAATGGCGAATGCCGTGCCGAGACTGGTGCGTCGCCGCCGTGTGCTGGGAGAGGGCTCCTGCTCATCGGGCTGTACCGGATCGGCGGCCGTGTGGTCCGGTGCTGCCAATGCGCTGCGCGGCTGGGCGGCGATCATCGCGGCGACTGCGTAGTACGCCCGCTCCACGTCTGCGGAGCGGGGTTCGGGCAGCCACGGGGCGACCAGGCGGTGCATGCGCCGCAGCGAGTCGAGATCCTTCCGCAGTCCGCTGCGCAACGCACTGCGGGCGCCGGCGTCTTCGCGGCAGACCCGCTCGACCCAGTAGGTGTACGCCCGCGAGCGGCCGGCCTGCTGTGTGCTGTTCTGCTGCGGGATTTTCCCGGTTGCTGTATCCGGTGGGCTGGTGATGCCGCCGGTGGCTGGTGGGGGAGTGGTCGTCATCCGATGGGCTCCTTGGTCTTCGTGCGGGGGCCGGGTGTGGTCTCTCGGTTCTTCGGTGTTCCGCCGTAGAGGTCGATGCGGGCCTGTGAGACGGCCTTCGCGCCGCGCAGTGTGCGGGTGACAGGCGCGGTCACCATGTCGTACGCCTCCTCGGCCAGGCGCAGGAACGCCCGGCGGGTGGCTGCCGGGTCGAAACCGCCGTTGGTGACGTGCCCGGTGCGGTCCAGGAGGCGAAAACGTGCCCAGAACTCGGCCTCGGCGCGAGGCCAGTACCGGGCGCCGGCCTCCGCGGCCCAGGCCGCGCCATCCGCTTTGGCATCCCTGACATAGGCGGCCCAGGCGCGTTTGACCGCCCGGTCCAGGCGGCGTCCGTACAGTTCACCGAACTGCCGCAGGCGACCCACCGCAGGGACGGTGCGAGCGTCGTTGCGCTCAGCGAATCCGAGGACGGCCGGGGTGCTGGCGTCGATGAACTGCGTGTCCTTGGCCTGCCCCTCCTGATCGAAGCCGAGCGCCCGCACCCGCAGGTCCTCGGACACCTCGACCGCACTGAGAAACACGCGAGGCTGCTGCGGGTGTGCACTGCCCGCGGGCGGATGCTGGAGCAGCAGGGCGTCCAAGTCACGCCACAGCGCCCGGCCTGCGTCGGCAGGTCGCGGATAGCGGTTGCCTTGCTGACTGACCTGCCAGATCAGGTAGTCGTCCTCTCGCGGCATCCGTTCCCCTCGGTACGCCCAGGTGATGAACGCATCCCGCACATGGGTGCTGTCCTCGTCCGGAACCAGGAGCAGCGCGTGCTGGGAGCGGCCGGTATGCCGGGAACGCGGCCCGCGGGATGCCCTCGGCGAACTGTCCGGGTCGGGCAGTTCATGCTGCTCCCACGGGCACAGGTCCTCTTCCCCGCGCACGCTGTCCTCCGGCGGCACCAGACCGGCGAGCAGCGTCTCGAAGAGTGACGTGCCTTCGGGGTGGTAGGACAAAGCGGTCCGCAGCGGACCGGCGGTGGCGCTCGAGCTCTTCACTCCGTTCACTTCGCGGGACGAACACTGACCGGCCGGGCCGTAGTAGTGCCACACCAGGAGACTGAGGAAGGCTTCGGACGCGGTGGGCGGCTCGGCTGCGGTGTCCGAGTCGTGCCGGAACCAGGAGTGGTTGTTGCCCGAAGGCCGGGTGACGATGAGTTTGTTGACACCAGCGGTCTTCGTGACGTCGCACTGGTCCGCCAGTCGGGGATCCTGCATCCACGGGCGACCGCCAGGGGCGAACAGGAAGAACCGGTCCTCGAACATCCTGAAGTACGCGTTGACCTCTCCGGGCGGAAGTCGGCCTGCGTCGAGAACATCCAGCCGACGTTCGTCCCAGTCGCCTTCAGGGCCCTGCTCGGTCAGGCCGGCCACCCGGGCAGTGAGTGCGTAAAGGACCCGGAGCAGCGCCGCGTGCGCGGGCGCGTCGGCGACGGCGAGGCACTCGATGTCGTGGCTGCGCAGCAGGAGTTCGCGCAGCCCCACCCGGTCCGGGAACCCGCCTGCGGCAGAAGCGGCGCTGTCGGGTTTCCAGCGCACGGGGACACACGGTTTGTCGATCAGGTTGTACGTGCCGGTTGGCATGGCTGTGTCCTGTCGTCATTCAGAAGATGCTGGCCGGGTCGGAAGCCGATGGTCCTCGCCGCGCGCTGTCGGCGTCCTTGCCTTACGCACCTGGGGGAGTTCTGGTGCAGGGCGGCGGGCGGTGACAACTCGACTGCGCGAGGCCTCACTTGGAACGTAGTGGAAATATGTGATGCAAGTGGTGAAAGCGTGAATCATTCATTCGGCTTCGAGGCCGACCGCGGACATGGAGACCGTGTAGCGCCCGTGCCGGCACCTCCAGGTGCCGTCCCCCACGGGGCTCATGCTCAGCAGAACGAGGTTGCGAAGCGAAGGATGCTTCCCCCACTTCTCTGGGACAGAGCCGGCGGGCTCGCCGCCCCGTAGCCATCGCCCTGGCACAGGTGCCACCCGCCGTGCGACGCCGGCCAGTTCCCCCGCTTTGAGTCCGTGCCTGCCCCCGGCAGGAACCGGGTCCTTGCCCTCGGGGTCGAGCGTCACCGCCCCGTCTGCCTGTTCGTACAGGCAGAGCACCCGGCCAGTGTCGGCACCGAGACGGGTCGTCAGCAACTCCTCGGTTACCCCCACCTCCCGCAGGGAGAGCTTGCTGAGATCGCCCTTCACATCCGCAGGCGCGCAGATGCCGGTCCACGCCGCGAGATGCCGCTCGGCCGCCTCTGCCGCCGCCCGCTCCTCATCCAGCCGGGCCAGCTCCTCACGGGCCGCGCCCTCCAGCCGGTCGACGAAGCCATCCTCGTACACCTCGTCCACCAGCTTCTGCACACCACCGGGAACCGGGATGCCGTCCCCGGCGCACTCCGCCAGAATCAGGGAAGTGCGCCTGAGCAGTCCCGCGTCGTAGACCGTCCCCCATGAACGCGGGACGGAGCCGTCGGGTGCGGCCAGCGGATCGAGTACGACCAGCTCTGGTTCGTCCTCCGCCGCTGCCCACTGCGGACGGCCGAGAGGTCCGCGTTCATGCCGTCGCCCGCGGCCGGCACGCTGCAACAGCTGTGCCAGCGGGGCAAGGTCGCTCACCACCAAGTCGAAATCGAAGTCCAGGGACTGCTCCACCACCTGCGTCGCCACCAGTACCGACGCCGGACGTGCCGCAACCGCTCCCTCGGAGGGGCGGGGCTTGCCGTACATGCGCTCACAGCGGGCCGTGATGGAGGCCCGCATATCTGCCGGAAACCGGGAGTGCAGCAACCGCAACCCACCCGGACGAGCTGCGAGACCGGGGAACGCCGCCCGCACATCCCGGTACGTCTGCTGAGCCTCGGCCACAGTCGTGCAGCACACCAGGGCTGTTCCGCCCTCCGCGACGACGGGAGCCAGCACCTCCCGCAACACCGCACGCCGACCGCCTTCCCGGACCTGTGTACCAGCCGGCTCCGCGGTGTCCCACACCACCGGCCGTCGTGACACCTTCAATGTCCGGGCACGGTTGCTCGCGGTACTCCGTGCAGCCGACACCTCCCCCGAGACCCCGCTCGCGAACAACCAGCCCGGATACCGCGGAACCACACGGGACGGTTCAGAGAACCCGGTACCACGCCGATACGCGTCGACCAGCGATCCGGCCGAACGGCCCGTCAATGTGGCCGACAGCAGCACGACCGGGGCGCCCATCGCGCCCAGCCACTCCAGAAGCCGCACGAGGAGCTGATGCATCCACGGACCGTAGGCATGCGCCTCGTCAACCACGAACACCTTGTCCGACAACCCGAACAACCGCAGCGCGTTGTACCGCAGAGGCAGCACAGCACTCAGGGCCTGGTCGATCGTGCCCACACCCAATGGAGCGAGCAGCCCACGCTTCGGACCCCGCAGCCACCCGTCCGCCTCGACCACCGTCCTCCTCCCAGCACTCATCAGGCCCTCGCTGACCGGGGCTTCGAAGAAGGCCGCTTTGCCCCCACTGCCTGCGGAACTCAGCCACGCCATCGAATGCAACAGCATCAACGCACGCTCACCGGACAAGGATCGAGAGGCGAACGCCTCTACCCGCGGCAGCATCGCGTCCGCCGTACCCATCGTCGGCAATGCGAAGTACAAACCCCGGGCCCCCGCCGCCCGGCCCAGCAACGAAGACGCGAACAACGCTGCCTCCGTCTTCCCGTCACCGGTCGGGGCCGTCACCAGCACCAGCCCAGCCCCGTGCTCATCGACCAATCTGGGAAGATGCTCCGCCAGATCCCGCTGCAGGCTGTTGGGAGCGAAGGGGAACATCGCACCGAACTCCTTGGCCGAGAACCGGGCCCGGCCCAGCCGCGCAGCCTGCACCAGCCCCGGCGCGGCCTTCACCGCTGCCTGCCAGTGCGCATCGACCTCCTCCGCCGTGCCCGACCAGCCATAATCAGGGATACGCGGCTCGATCGCGGACGTCTGGCTCGCCAGCCAGTCCGCCACCACGACCAAACCGGCCACCACCACAGCCAGACCGGCGGGCAGCCCACGCAGAGGAACTGCGAACGCCCCCATGGCACGCCGAAGCTCCTCGAAGTGCGCGCGCCGCTGGCCAGCCCAACCTTTCGTCCCCAGACCAGAGTTGTAGCGGCCGGCCTGGGCCACCTCCTTCGCCTTCATCACGGCCCCGAAAAGGCCGTGATGACCGCCTAACAACTGTGCGACCTGATGGCCTACGGACTTCCGGAGCAGACGCCTGTCGCCGGGGTAGCCTGCCGCCTCGAACAGCTCGGAAAGGGCCCAGTGAGATGCGATCTCGTGGCGGAAGCTCTTCTCCGCCTCGGCACCCGGCGCGCTGACGTAGATGGGGTCGTTGCGAACCGGGCTGTAACAGGCTGGAACCTGAGCCTGGAACGGGGGCGTGATTTTGCCGATGTCATGCAATCCGGCCCAGAACGAGACCAGCGTGCGCGCATCCACCACGCTCAGACCGAGTACATCCGCTATGGCAGCCCGGGTCTTGTCGCTCAGAACGACGTCCCAAAGCTCTTGGAACACCGCCCCGGTGTCCAGGAGGTGACACATCACCGGATACGGCCGCGATAGCCCCTGCTCCTTCCCCCACATACGAGTATCCAGAAAGCAGTTCCCTGAGGGGCCAGCCCCCTCGCGCTTCACCATGTGCTCATGGATAGCACCCCGCGCTGACAACAGCTCCAAATAGCCCGATGTGCTTGCGATATGAGGACCTGGCCTTACACTCGCTGCGCGACCACGACGAATCGAGAAGCGTGCACAACGAGACTCGGCAAAGAAACTGCAAAGGTGTCGGATAAGGGCAGGTCGCGAAGGGTGCTCTCCGCGCGAGCGGAGGTGAGCCGGCCGGCGCATCATCATCTACAACCAGGAGTACGTGCTCTCCGCGCGAGCGGAGGTGAGCCGGACGAGGAGACGCGACGGGCCGCAGGGAAGGCGTGCTCTCCGCGCGAGCGGAGGTGAGCCGTCGCCACCTGGTGCGGCGGCCGAGTCGTGGGTGTGCTCTCCGCGCGAGCGGAGGTGAGCCGTACTCGACGTTTTTAGTTTTACCCTTGCCGCCGTGCTCTCCGCGCGAGCGGAGGTGAGCCGTCCCCCGGCGGCGGTCAGGGCCCGGACACGGAGTGCTCTCCGCGCGAGCGGAGGTGAGCCGTATTCGAAATGATCTCGCCCATGGTCGGCTGCGTGCTCTCCGCGCGAGCGGAGGTGAGCCGGTGCCCAGCGCGATACCGAAGGCGCCGGCCTTGTGCTCTCCGCGCGAGCGGAGGTGAGCCGGACCTCAAAGACGACCTGGCGATGACCACGGAGTGCTCTCCGCGCGAGCGGAGGTGAGCCGAAGAGCAACAGTGCGCTGACCAGTGACGAGGTGTGCTCTCCGCGCGAGCGGAGGTGAGCCGCCGTCTCCCAGGGTGATGGTCTTTGCGTCGATGTGCTCTCCGCGCGAGCGGAGGTGAGCCGTCTGCCTTGCCACCGGACACGAGGCCGGCCAGGTGCTCTCCGCGCGAGCGGAGGTGAGCCGAAGCCGATCCGGGCCAAGCGCCCCCGCTCGGCGTGCTCTCCGCGCGAGCGGAGGTGAGCCGAAGACCGCCCGGGTCCGGGTCGTCGTGGACGAGTGCTCTCCGCGCGAGCGGAGGTGAGCCGAGACTACGCCGTGTGTGGGACCGTCTTCCCTTGTGCTCTCCGCGCGAGCGGAGGTGAGCCGCAGCGCATGGAGCGGGCCGCGCTGATCGCGGCGTGCTCTCCGCGCGAGCGGAGGTGAGCCGGCCGCGAAGCGGGCCATCCAGCGCGGCCTGGAGTGCTCTCCGCGCGAGCGGAGGTGAGCCGCGCCCGGACAGCGTCGGCGACGACCTGGAGGCGTGCTCTCCGCGCGAGCGGAGGTGAGCCGTCGGTGCTGCTGCGGGCGATCCTCGCCCCGTAGTGCTCTCCGCGCGAGCGGAGGTGAGCCGCGCGAGCCGATCGCGATCATCCCGCGCGACACGTGCTCTCCGCGCGAGCGGAGGTGAGCCGTCCAGCTCCTCATGCCGACCGTGGCCCCTGCCGTGCTCTCCGCGCGAGCGGAGGTGAGCCGCACCTCTCCGAACCCGAGGTCGAGGAGGTGGTGTGCTCTCCGCGCGAGCGGAGGTGAGCCGTTCTACGTCGAGGTGCGGACCGGGTACTAGGGGTGCTCTCCGCGCGAGCGGAGGTGAGCCGAACTTCTGGATCGACACCTGGGGCAAGACCCCGTGCTCTCCGCGCGAGCGGAGGTGAGCCGGAGAGAACTCGTGAGCACCCCTACCCCCGACGGTGCTCTCCGCGCGAGCGGAGGTGAGCCGCTCCAGACAACGACGGCGACAGCCACCCGCAGCGTGCTCTCCGCGCGAGCGGAGGTGAGCCGCCCTCGACTGGCGCCACGACCGAGAAGGTCGGGTGCTCTCTGCGCGAGCGGAGGTGAGCCGATGTGGCAGCGCGCCAAGAAGGCCCACGGGATGTGCTCTCCGCGCGAGCGGAGGTGAGCCGGACGAATCGCGGGGGATCAAGCGTAAGCCCGGGTGCTCTCCGCGCGAGCGGAGGTGAGCCGCTTCCATGTACTTCGGCGCGGCCAACTGCCGTAGTGCTCTCCGCGCGAGCGGAGGTGAGCCGCCAGGCGACTTCCGCCCCACGCCACGCCCGGGGTGCTCTCCGCGCGAGCGGAGGTGAGCCCGCTCACGATCCAGGCTGCTGCCCTAGTGGCGAGTGCTCTCCGCGCGAGCGGAGGTGAGCCGGCGTGGTCAGAGCTGGACGGCGTCAGGCAGGGGTGCTCTCCGCGCGAGCGGAGGTGAGCCGACCTCTCCCACGGCCTCGCCAGCGTCGACGCAGTGCTCTCCGCGCGAGCGGAGGTGAGCCGTCCGCGCGGCCCCCTCGGCGTCGGCCGGAGTGGTGCTCTCCGCGCGAGCGGAGGTGAGCCGGTCAAACACCAGGGCGGGAAACCCATAACCCTGTGCTCTCCGCGCGAGCGGAGGTGAGCCGTCCGTCCAGTAGCCGGGGGTGCTCGCCGAGATGTGCTCTCCGCGCGAGCGGAGGTGAGCCGCTGCTGGCGCGGTACCAGATCATCGTCCTGGAGTGCTCTCCGCGCGAGCGGAGGTGAGCCGTCGCCGACGGCGTCGGTGGATCCGGTGGCATCGTGCTCTCCGCGCGAGCGGAGGTGAGCCGAATGATCTCGCGGAGCCCTGCTCTCTCTCCGGGTGCTCTCCGCGCGAGCGGAGGTGAGCCGCTCCTCGCCCAGCTCGACGAGATCGACGCCGAGTGCTCTCCGCGCGAGCGGAGGTGAGCCGAGCCCACCAACCTCTGGTGGACACACGAGTTCGTGCTCTCCGCGCGAGCGGAGGTGAGCCGTTCACCCTGTCCGGAGAGAACGGGCTGACGGTGTGCTCTCCGCGCGAGCGGAGGTGAGCCGCTTGAAGAGCTCGGCAACAGCATGCGCACTGGGTGCTCTCCGCGCGAGCGGAGGTGAGCCGTCCAGCCGGCCGTCCCGCCAGATCACCGCCTCGTGCTCTCCGCGCGAGCGGAGGTGAGCCGGAGGCGCGGACGAACTACCCGGCGACCCTGACGTGCTCTCCGCGCGAGCGGAGGTGAGCCGCCCGCCTGACCCGACCCGCAAGAGAGGACCCCGTGCTCTCCGCGCGAGCGGAGGTGAGCCGACCCTGCCCTACGCCTCCCCCTGGATCAGCGCGTGCTCTCCGCGCGAGCGGAGGTGAGCCGCTCATGCCTGGTTCAGTGGAGAAGTAGCTGTAGTGCTCTCCGCGCGAGCGGAGGTGAGCCGTCCCGGTCCGCCGTCACCGGCCATCCCCGCAAGTGCTCTCCGCGCGAGCGGAGGTGAGCCGTGAGCACGCACGAAGGAGAGATGACCATGACTGTGCTCTCCGCGCGAGCGGAGGTGAGCCGGAAGTCTCCGGCCTCCTGATGCGAGTCGGTCGGTGCTCTCCGCGCGAGCGGAGGTGAGCCGCCCGTCCAGTTCAGATCTGCTGGCCCGGGATTGTGCTCTCCGCGCGAGCGGAGGTGAGCCGAGCCGGTCGACCGACAGAGCGCTGATCGAGTCGTGCTCTCCGCGCGAGCGGAGGTGAGCCGCCTGGTCTCGACCCCCGCCTCTTCGACGGCGAGTGCTCTCCGCGCGAGCGGAGGTGAGCCGGACCGGGATGACTACGGACGGCCGCGCTACGAGTGCTCTCCGCGCGAGCGGAGGTGAGCCGTCCGTACTCCTCGTGATCCTCGGCATCAGCCTGTGCTCTCCGCGCGAGCGGAGGTGAGCCGTCCGAGCACACCGTCTCCTACGACGACGAGGAGTGCTCTCCGCGCGAGCGGAGGTGAGCCGATCATCGGCACCTGCGGGGACACGGTCAGGAGGTGCTCTCCGCGCGAGCGGAGGTGAGCCGCAGGTCGCATCCCTCGTCGTGCGGGTCCAACGGTGCTCTCCGCGCGAGCGGAGGTGAGCCGCGCGAGTTCACGATCGGGGGCGAGTGACCATGGTGCTCTCCGCGCGAGCGGAGGTGAGCCGGTAGGCGCGGAGGTTGTCGGTCGCCAGCTGGTGTGCTCTCCGCGCGAGCGGAGGTGAGCCGGCCATCCGGTGTTCACGCACCGGGTGGCCGTTGTGCTCTCCGCGCGAGCGGAGGTGAGCCGATCGGGCTGGAGCTGGCATCCGACAACAAGGCGTGCTCTCCGCGCGAGCGGAGGTGAGCCGCGGGCAGCGGGAAGGGAGGGTGGTCGGCGCGGGTGCTCTCCGCGCGAGCGGAGGTGAGTCGCGCGAGCCGATCGCGATCATTCCCCGCGACACGTGCTCTCCGCGCGAGCGGAGGTGAGCCGCAGGCACGCGGCGGCAACATGAAGGCCATGGAGTGCTCTCCGCGCGAGCGGAGGTGAGCCGTCCGGGTTCGCGGCGGTGACGCCGTCGATCCAGTGCTCTCCGCGCGAGCGGAGGTGAGCCGGTGGTCACGGCCGGAGCGGGCATCCTGTTGCCGTTCTCTCCGCGCGAGCGGAGGTGAGCCGCGGTTCACGGTGACCATTTCCCCCTGCCGGTCGTGCTCTCCGCGCGAGCGGAGGTGAGCCGCTCAAGGACGCCCAACTGTCCGACGAGCAGCGGTGCTCTCCGCGCGAGCGGAGGTGAGCCGGCCTTCGAGCGGCTACCGACAAAGCAGCGGCGGTGCTCTCCGCGCGAGCGGAGGTGAGCCGGGCAGTTGGGGCAATCGGCCGGGGCCGGGCGTGTGCTCTCCGCGCGAGCGGAGGTGAGCCGCAGCAGTCCCGTGCCGACCGCGTATACGTCCTGTGCTCTCCGCGCGAGCGGAGGTGAGCCGTTCGCTGGTGGTGCGGCGACTTGGCGGGTTACGTGCTCTCCGCGCGAGCGGAGGTGAGCCGTCGCCCTGTTCCGCTGGTCCGAGAACCACCAGGTGCTCTCCGCGCGAGTGGAGGTGAGCCGAGGACCAGGCGGTGATCCACGTACTCCGACGCGTGCTCTCCGCGCGAGCGGAGGTGAGCCGGTCGATGACTGGCGAGCGCGTTGGATCATCAGTGCGAAGACGTCGTGGCGGTGGACGGCACCGTTGCCGCCCGCGTCGCGGTTGACGACGAGCAGGCATTCGGAGTTGCCCGGCAGCCCGAAGAAAGCCTGTTTGCGGCGGAGCTTGCGGTGCCAGAGACAGGTGCGGGCGATCCAGCCCAGCGCGCCACTGATACCCGCGGCTATCACGCCCAGCACTATGTTGCGTATGTCGTCAGTCATGGGCGGGCAAGTCAGCAGGCGAACGGCCTGCGGCTGACGACGGTCCTGACGCGGCGGGCGGGGCGGCGTTACCCTGCGGCGGACAATCCTTCACTGGAGGTGCGCATGCGACGTTCCGTCGTAAGGAATGTGTCGTTTCCGGCTGTTCTCGCCGTCGTCGTCATGGTCGGGGCAGCCGCCCCGTCGTGCTCGTCCGCACCACCGACCTCGTCACCCCCCAAGTCGCCTGTCGCGGTGGGTTACGGAGGGGCGGTCGCCAGCGTCGACGCGGACGCGTCGGCTGCGGGAATCGAGGTGCTCCGCAAGGGCGGCAACGCGGTGGACGCCGCGGTGGCGACCGCGGCCGCGCTCGGTGTGACCGAGCCCTACTCGGCAGGTCTCGGCGGTGGCGGCTACTTCGTCTACTACGACGCCAGGAAGCACACCGTGGAGACGATCGACGGCCGGGAGACCGCACCGCGCAGCGCGGACTCCTCGCTGTTCCTGGAGAACGGCAAACCGCTCGCCTTCGCCGACGCTGTCACCAGCGGACTGAGCGTGGGCACCCCAGGCACCCCGGCCACCTGGGACACCGCGCTGGACACCTGGGGCAGCAAGCCGCTGCGGCAGGTGCTGAAGCCGGCCGAGCGGCTTGCCAGGGACGGCTTCGTCGTCGACAGCACCTTCCGCTCGCAGACCGAGGGGAATCAGTCGAGGTTCGCCGACTTCCCGGCGACCAGGAAGCTCTTCCTGCCGGACGGCCGGCTGCCGGTGGTCGGCTCCGTCTTCAAGAACCCCGATCTGGCGCGTACATACGAACAGGTGAGCCGCAAGGGCATCGACGACTTGTACAAGGGCGAGCTGGCGGACGACGTCGTACGCACCGTACGCAACCCGCCCGTGGACCCGAAGGCCGGCCGGGTGGTGCGTCCGGGCGACCTCACGGCCAAGGACCTGCGGTCCTACCGGACGCTGCGGCAGGCTCCGACGAAGGCCGGCTACCGCGGCCTGGATGTGTACGGCATGGCACCGTCCTCGTCCGGCGGTACAACCGTCGGCGAGGCGCTCAACATCCTTGAGTCCACGGATCTTTCGAAGGCGAGCGAGGCGCAGTATCTGCACCGCTACATCGAGGCGAGCCGGATCGCGTTCGCGGACCGCGGGCGATGGGTCGGCGACCCCGCGTTCGAGGACGTACCGACGCAGGGGCTGCTCAGCCAGCGGTTCGCCGACTCGCGGGAGTGCCTGATCAGGGACGATGCGGTGCTGGCCAGCCCGCTGGCGCCGGGCGACCCCGGCCACCCGGCCGACTGCAAGACCGGTGGCACGGCCGCCCCGACGACGTACGAGGGGGAGAACACCACACATCTGACGACGGCCGACAAGTGGGGCAATGTCGTCGCGTACACCCTCTCGATCGAGCAAACCGGGGGCAGCGGCATCACCGTGCCGGGGCGTGGCTATCTGCTCAACAACGAGCTGACGGACTTCTCCTTCGCGCCCGCCGATCCGGCGGTCCACGACCCGAATCTGCCGGGTCCGGGCAAGCGTCCGCGTTCGTCCATGTCACCGACGATCGTGCTGAAGCACGGTGAGCCGGTGCTGGCCCTGGGCTCGCCGGGTGGCGCCACGATCATCACGACCGTGCTGCAGTCGCTCATCGGCAAGGTCGACCGGGGGCTGCCGCTGGTCGACGCCATCGCGGCGCCGCGCGCCAGCCAGCGCAACTCGGCGACGACGGAGCTCGAACCGGGGCTGTGGAACAGCCCCGTGCGGACGGAACTGGAGTCGCTGGGGCATGTCTTCAAGCTGAATCCCGAGATCGGGGCGGCGACAGGGGTACAGCGGTTGCCGGACGGACGGTGGCTGGCGGCTGCGGAGAAGGTGCGCCGGGGCGGAGGGTCGGCCATGGTCGTGAAGCCCGGCGGACGGCCATGACGTCCCATCAATAGACCTATGTGCGGGGCTGGTTCCTCGCAGTCGTCTCGCGAGGAACCATCCCGCCAAGCAGTTCATTCAGAAAAACTGGAGGTAAGCGAGGGGATGTCGATCACAACGCGGTGAGGATGCGCGGACCCTCGTCGGTGATCGCCACCGTGTGCTCGGCGTGTGCCGCCCGGCTGCCGTCGGACGTACGCAGCGTCCAGCCGTCCCGGTCCGGATGGAATGCGTCCTTGCCGCCGCCGATCAGCATCGGCTCGATCGCCAGCACCATTCCGTGCCGCAACGGCATGCCGCGCCCCGGTCGTCCCTCGTTGGGGACGGCCGGGTCCTCGTGCATCGACCGGCCCACGCCATGGCCGCCGAACCCCTGCGGAATGCCGTAACCGGCGCTGCGGCACACTGTGCCGATCGCATGTGCGATGTCGCCGATCCGATTGCCGACGACTGCCGCCGCGATCCCCGCCTCCAACGCCGCGAACGCCGTGTCGATCAGCCGGGTGTCCGCCGGTTGGGCGCGCCCGACGGTGAAACTGATCGCCGAATCGCCCGCCCAGCCGCCGAGCGTCGCACCTGCGTCGATGCTCACCAGATCACCGTCGCGCAGCCGCTGGTCGGTCGGGATGCCGTGCACGATCGCATCGTTGACCGACGCGCAGATCACGGCGGGAAACGGGCTGGGGGCGAAATGCGGCCGGTAGTTCAGGAACGGCGACCCGGCGCCCGCCTCGCGGAGGACCTCGCGGGCCACCTCGTCGAGTTCGCGCAGTAAGACGCCGACAGCCGCCGCTTCCCGCACGGACGTCAGCAGCTGTGCCACGACCCGGCCGGTCTCGCGCATGGCTTCGATGGATGTGTCTGTCTTGAGCTGCACCATGCCAATTACTATACCGGTTGTAGCGGTATTACAATGACGGCATGGTACGAACGCCCCTGACCCAGGAAGAGCGCCGCCGCGGTGAGCGCCTCGGAGCACTGCTCCGCGAGGCGCGCGGGAGGCGCAGCATGGTCGAGATCGCGGCGAGCGCCGGAATCTCCGCCGAGACGCTGCGCAAGATCGAGACGGGCCGCGCGCCGACCCCTGCCTTCTTCACCGTCGCGGCGCTGGCCGGGACGCTCGGACTCTCGATGGACGAACTGCTGACCCGCTGCGCCCCGGAGCCGGATGCGGTGCCGCTGGCCGGGTAGAGCCGCTCCCTGGCCAGGGAGCGGCGGCCCTGTCGGCGACCGTCGGCTGTTTGCGCCGGTGGCGCGGATCGTCGATCTCCTCCAGCAGCGCGATGGCGAGAGACATGCCGGCACCTGCGGACGAGTGCCCGCTCCCGAACAATTCACGGTTCAGGAGCGGGCCTTACCGAGGGAGCTCCAGCAGTGAGCTCCGCGATGGACTCGTCACCTCGAAGGCGATCAGATCACGCTACCGGTCCAGTGCTTGACTGGTGCCTTGATATCGGTGCCGGTGCTGGTGAAGGTGAACAGGGAGTCGATCCGGCGGCCGTCGGCAGTGGTTCCGGAGCGGTAGAGGACGCCGATGTCGTGCTTGCCGTCCTTGTTGTAGTCGCCGGACGTCAGCCCGCTCGCGTCCCAGTTGAATGAGCCGGTGCTGGTCCACACTTCACGGGGGGCGGCGAGGTCGGTGCCATTACTCGTGAAAGTGAAGAGCGAGGTGACGAACTTGCCGTCGGCTGCCGTGCCCCGGTCGTAGAGGACGGCGACGTCGTCCTTGCCGTCTCCGCTGTAGTCGCCGGAGGTGACCTTTGAAGCGTTCCAGTTGAACGAGCCCGAACTGGTCCACGTCTTGCGCGGGTCGTCGAAGCCGGTTCCGTTGCTTGCAAAGGTGAAGAGTGAGGTGACGCGCTTGCCGTCGGCCGAGGTGCCGGCGTCGTAGAGGACGGCGACGTCGTCCCTGCCGTCTCCGCTGTAGTCGCCGGAGGTGACCTTTGAAGCGTTCCAGTTGAACGAGCCCGAACTGGTCCACGTCTTGCGCGGGTTGTCAAAGCCGGTGCTGTTGCCGTTAAAGGTATAGAGCGAGGTGACACGCTTGCCGTCGGCCGAGGTGCCGGTGTCGTAGAGGACGGCGATGTCGTCCTTGCTGTCGCCGTTGTAGTCGCCGGAGGTGACCTTGCTCTTGCTCCAGGTGAAGCCGCCGGTCGTGGTCCAGGTCTTCTTGGGGCTACTGAAGCCGGTGCCGGTGCTGGTGAAGGTGTAGAGGGAGGAGATGTTGCCGGTGTCCGAGGCGCCTCCGTCGTAGAAGACCGCGACGTCGTCCTTGCCGTCGCCGTTGAAGTCGCCCGATGCCAGCTTGCTGGCGGCGTAGGTGAAACCGCCGGGAGTGCTCCATACCTTCTTGGGTTCACCGAAGCCGGTGCCAGTGCTGTAGAAGGCGAAGAGCGAAGACCTGTTCTTGCCCTCGGTCGACGTGCCGTTGTCGTAGAAGGCCGCGATGTCTTCCTTGCCGTCGGCATTGAAGTCCCCGGAAGCAACTTGGCTTTCCTGAGGCAGAGCGCGGATCTGCCGGATCCAATCACCGAGATCGTCCAGACGGGTTTCCACGGCGCCGTTACGGGTTTCGTCGGACCCCAGGCAGCCGGCCTGCCAGGACGTACTGTGAACGGCGACGAGTTCGACCTTGCCGTCCCTCTCGCGCAGCGCGGGACCGCCCGCGTCACCCTTGCAGATGCTGCCGCCGTCCCGGTCGACGGCCACGGTGGTGGCACCGACCTGCGTCACGGTGAAGCTCCCGGCGTGCAGGCGGTCGGGCACCCAGACGTCCTTGGTACGACCGTAACCCACGGCCTGAAGTGTCTCGTCCGCCACTGGTGTGGAGCCGGCCAGGACGACGGGGGCGATATCGGTAACCGGTTGGGCGAGCTTGGCCATCACCAGGTCCCGGTCCGTCCGGGACACCAACTCGGTAATTTCGACGACTTTGCCGGTCGTACCGGTCAGGTCGGTACGACCGATGGTCGCCATGGTCTTCACGGCTGGTGCACCGGCGGGAAGCGGGAACGCAGGCTGCCCGGCGGCCGCGAAGCAACTGCTCGCGGTCAGGATCCACTGGGCGTCGACAAGAGATCCAGTGCAGGCGCGCTCGCCGCCGATGCCAAGCTTTGCAGTGAACGCATAGGTGTTGTCGGCGACGGTGTCACCGATAACGGCCTGGGCCGGTGCAGTGACGGTGAGCGCACCTGCCGCGGCAATGGCGACGATCAGTGCAGTGGTCCGCACACGGCGGGATGGACTGAGAGGCATGTGGTTCTCCTTGCTCGCGGGTATCTTCTGGGGGATACGAGAGCACTGACCAAGAACGGATGGAGACGCCGGTACGTCGGACTCGGCCGGAAGCTCTTTCCGGTTTCGGTACCGAGACCGGAAAGAGCTTCCTGGGCTTGCGCGGGTGGTACGGGCGCAGGTTTGCGCGTGTGGTCAGTCGGCGCTGCCGGTGAGCGCGACGGTGGCAGGGGTGCCGGGGTAGCCGACGACCTGCTCCGTGGCGTCCCACTTCCCGTTGTCGTGACGCAGGGTGTGCTTGATCCTGCCGTCGGCGGTGACGACGGCGGCCTGGAATTCACGGGTGACGCTTGCGGCGTCGACGCTGATGGTCGGTTCGTTGCCGAGCTTGCCGCCGAGGTCGCCGAAGGCACTCCAGTGGCCGGTGGCGTCGGCGCGGATCGCGTGCTTCTTGCCGCCGGTAGGGCTGGTGAGGATGACCTGGAGGTTGCTGCCGGTGCCGGCAAAGGCCATGCCGTTGATTGCGTCCAGGCCGGTAGGAAGGTTACTGACGTTGCCCCAGGCGCTCCAGGTGCCGTCGGAGTGCCGGGTGGCGTGGTAGGCCTTCTTGTCCGCGACGACGCCGACCTGTGTGTCTCCATTTGAGGTCTGAGCGGTGGTGACCTGGGTGGCGTTGCCGAGCAGGCCGAGCTTGGCGCTCACGTCGCCCCACTTGGACCACTTCTCGTCCGCGTCCTGTGTGGCGTGGTAGACACGGCCGGACGCAAGGCCGATGAGCGCCAGACCAGACCCGGTGGAGGTGACCGCGACGCGGGTCAGCCCGGGCTTGGAGCCGACTTCGTCGGTGATGTCGCGGAAGGCCTCCCAGCCGCCGGTGGGGCGGCGGTTGGCTTCGTAGAGATGTCCGTCGCCGCCGACGGCGAAGACGTAGTTCTTGCCCTTGATCGCGGCATCAGCGGCATGAGCGAGGTCTGTGATGCTGCCGGCGGCTTTCTGGACGTCTCCGAAACCGGTCCAGTCGCCGTTGCTGTTGCGCATGGCGTGGTAGAGCCCAGTGCTCGTCCTGGTGAGCATCTGAAGGTTCCAGTTGTTCAGGGTGGAGGCGGTGTTCTCGGTGATCCAGGCGCGGATGTCGTCGACGCGGCTGGCAACCGCCCCGGTGCGGGTCTCGTTCGAGCCCAGGCAGCCGCCCTGCCAGGAGTTGGTGGCGATGGCGACGAGCTCGGGGCGGCCCTCCTTCTCCCGGAAGACGGGGGCACCGGAGTCTCCCTTGCAGACGGAGGTGCCGTCAATGTTCACCGAGGTCGCCTCGACGGCCTCAGCGGTGAAGGCGGCGCCGTGCAGGACGTCGGGAACCCAGGTGTTCTTCGTCCGTCCGTAGCCGGCGCCCTTGAGCGCTTCTCCCTGAACGGGGGCGTCGGATCCGGGGTGCAGGAAGCTGATCCCGTAGACAGGGGCGTCAAGTTTGGCGAGGACGAGATCCCGGTCCTGGCGAGGGATCAGCTGGGTGATCTGGCGTACCTCGCCCGTGGCCGTGGTGAGGTCGGTGCGCCCGATGACTGCGGTGGACTTGAGCTTGGGTGCGCCGGCCGGAAGGGAGGTCGCCTGGGTGGGGTCCTCAGCGAAGCAACTGGAGGCCGAGATCAGCCACTGATTGTTGATGAGCGTGCCCGAGCAGGCTCGCACCCCACCCACGTCGATCTTCGTGGTGAAGCTGTAGCTGCCGTCCGCAGCAGTGACGCCGTCCAGCGCCTGCGCCGGCGACGACGTGAGGGTTCCTGTGGCAACCACGATGGTGAGCAGTGCGGCGCCCCATGCACTTCGGGCATGTCTGTGGGACATCTCTTCCTTATGGATCATGTGGTTCCGTGAGCTGGACACGCCGCGTAATACGCGGTCTGAGCTGCCTTGTGCCAGGAAAGGCACTACTTGGCGGTCCTGATCTCCACGAGCATGTGGTCGCGCCCCTGCTCGTCCGCGCTCTCGCCGACCGCGGTCCAGGCGTTCTTGTCGATGTCGAAGGTCTTCTCCTCGGTGCCGACGGTCATGTCGACCTGGGCTGTGTAGTCATTGCCCTTGACGCCGTAGACCGAGGGGATCTCCATCGTCAGCCAGCCGGAGTTGCCCACGACCTGGAAGCAGATCTTTTCCTTCTCGCGGGCCCAGACCTCGAGGTAGCCGGTGCCATTCGCGCAGTCGACCAGCGTGATGTGGCCGTCGCCGCGCTTGAGGACGATGTTCTTCTCCGCGAGGATCTTGTCGGCATGCGGGTAGCTGAAGTCCTCCACCACGTAGCCGGGCGCCGCGTCCGCGACGGAGGCCGACACCTGCACCGTCCGGTCCGGCCCCGAAGTGGACCAGAGCACTGCCACCGCTGCGGCGGCGCACGCCGCAGAAAGGGCCCGAGTAACGAGTTTCATGGGTTTTTTCCTTACGCAGATGAGATGCCGCCTTCCCCAGGTCCGAAGCGGGCGGCAAAAGCACGCAGAAGCACTTGAGCGGTAAGCAGAGACTTTCCGGCCTTACCCCTCCGTGAACCCGGGGCGTCTCATTGAAATCAGTGCGGCCCACCAATGTCCAGACGGTTAAATCGGTCATTTGGGCTCTGATCCGAAATGGCATGAGGTCGCATCATGGCTGGCCAGAAAGATTGCAGCAGCCTGGATCACGACTGTGTAAATGTATGATCACGCTCCGATGACGGCCGCTAAAGGTTTTATGCGAATTGATCACAAATGCATGAAATCCGGCGTTGGCGGCTGAAATGTTATTCGCTCGCGCCTTCCTGTACTCGGTCGTGGTGGTTGTGCGAATATCTGTTTCCAGTTCGGCGCATGTAGCGCCTTGAATTTGGCTCTCACACCGAGAAAAAGGTGTGCGCGATATTCCACATAGGAAGGATGCGCGTTTTGTCGTCATCGTTGTGGAGCAGGCGCCGGGTACTCGCCACCCTGACCGGGGTGGTCGCGGCACCTGCCCTGCCCTCTATCCTCACGCTGTCCGCCGGCCCCGCCCGCGCCGCCGAGGCCGACCCCAGCGACACGCCGTACGGCCTCCCCGACACCGACCGGGGCAGGGTCGTCTGGGCGTACAAGATCGGCGGCCGCTCGACCCGCGAGTCCGCCGCCGCCGCTCTGCTCGGTTCCTCGGCCGCCGTCTCCGCGTTCCTCAGCCAGGAGTTGCCGGCGGTCAAGGCGGAGGACAACCGCTTTGCCGTCCTTGCCGCACTTCCCTACGCGGGCAAGGCAGTTCGCAACTCGGCCTCCATCGCGCTGTCCAGCGGGGACGGCGCGGTCGCCACCTACCTGACCAACGGCTACCAGGCCCCCCTCCTCGAGGACTTGCGGGTGGCCACGGCCACGGTCAGCAACAACAGTGGCTCCGCGGTGAAGCGGGCAGCCGCCAAGGCGCTGGACCTGAACACCCAGGACGCGCTGAAAACCTTCCTGGAGCAGACCCAGTACAGCGCCCAGGCCGAGGACGACCGGGTGAAGGTCATGGCCATCCTCAACACCGCGTCCCCACAGGTGAAGGTGTACGCGCAGCGCGCACTGGATGACGGATCGCCCGAGGCGATCGGCCGGTTCCTCGTCGCGGGCCAGCACATCGCCAGGGCCCGCGACGACGAGGCCGCGACGATCGAGCAGTTGGTCGAGATCGTGGAACGGGAGGGAAAGCAGGCGGCGCTGAAGACGGAGAAGGCTGTCGCCGCCTCCGACAAGGCGAAGGAGGCCGCCGAGAAGGCGAAGGCCGCCGCGCTCAAGGCTGCCGAGGAAGCGAAGGCCGCCGAGAACGATGTGAAGAAGTCGGCCGCAGCGGCGAACAGCGCCGCGAACGCCGCACGCGGCGCCGCCAGCGCCGCGGCCACGGCCATCTCCGCATCCCGCACCGCCCAGGCCGCATCGCGCCGCGCCGCGCAGGCCGCGCAGGCGGCCGCCGCGGCCGCGGCCACCGCGGGCAGTGCCGCATCGCGCGCCTACAACGCCGCGATCGCCGCCTCCAAGGATGCTTCGAAGGCCGCCGCGGCCCGCTCGGCCGCCCAGGGCGCACGCAACGCCGCTGCCAAGGCGCGTACCGCGGCCAAGGCCGCCGACCAGGCATCCATCGCCTCCAAGCAGGCTGCATCCGCCGGTTCCGCCGCCGCGAGCGCGGCCCAGAACGCCGCCGCGGCAGCCAACGCCGCCGCCGACGCCGCCACCGCCGCGGGCGCCGCCCAGTCCCAGGCAGCCGCGGCGAAGCAGGCCGCGGCCGAGGCCAACGCCGCCGCCGCACAGGCCACGCGCGCAGCGGGCACCGCCCAGACCCTGGCGAACCGGGCCGCCACCGCGGCCGGTGTGGCCCGCGATGCCGCCAACAGCGCCGCCGAACACGCCGACAACGCGGCGGCCGCGGCCGAGGAAGCGGCCAATCACGCGGGCGAGGCCATCGACTACGCCAAGCGCTCCACCGCCTACGCCGAGGCTGCCGTGACGGCGGCCAACACAGCCTCCAACGCCGTCAAGGAAGCCCAGGCCGTGGAGCGGGCGGCGCGCGACTCGGAAACGGCCCGCATCGCCGAGGACCAGGAGATCGGCGTCGCGGAGGCCCGCCTCAGAGCACAGGCCGAGACCGAGGACGCCATACGCATCGAGCAGCAGCGTACCCAGGCGCAGCAGACCAGCCAGGAGACCAAGGACCTCATCGCCGCCGCCGAGGCGGAACTGAAGGGCGGCGACACCGCCAAGGCGGTTACGACCGGCCGGCAGGCCGCTGTCAAGATCCTTGATTCGAGCGGCAGTTGGTCCCGCGAGGCGGCCGAATTCGCCCTCGCCGGAACCGACGACGACGTGGTCAACTGGATCGGCACCGACCGTCTCCTGGCCCAGCGTCAGGACGACCGGGAGAGCGTACTCAGCCTCACCCTGTCGGCCACGGCCGACGTCGCCGAGGCCGCCCATCAGGCACTGGCCAGCGACAACGAGGAAGCGGCCCGTACGTTCATCGAGACCGGGGCCATCGCGGCGGCGGCCGAGAACTACCGCGTCACCATCCTGAAGGTCCTGAACGCGAACCCGGGGAAGGGGGTCAAGGCGAAGGCCCAAGCCGCGCTCGACAACGGCAGCGCCACGGCCCTGCACCGCTTCCTCGCCGTCGAGTGGGCGGAGGCGATCAAGGAGGACGACCGAGTCGAGATCCTCAGCCTGCAAGCGACCGGCGGCCCCTACATGAAGTCGGCCGCGCAGATCGTCCTCGAGGGCTCCTCGCGGATGCGGCGCGCCTTCGTCGTCCACGACAAGTACAACATCGCCCGCCTCGACCAGGACCAGGCCACCCACGTCGCCGCCATGCGTGCCACCATCGCGCACGCCTCGAAGATCGCCGCACAGGCACAGAAGGACGCCGCACTCGCGTCCAAGGCCGCGGCGGAGGCCCGCCAGGCCGCGCAGGAGGCGGCCGACTGGGCGGCGAAGGCGGACGGCTACGCCAAGGACGCCGCCGACTCGGCCGCCGAGGCAAGGTCCAACGCGGACGACGCCGACAAGTCCGCCGCAGCCGCGAAGAAGTCGGCGGAGGACGCCAAGGCAGCCGCCCTCACCGCGCGCGGCGCGGCCCGGACCGCCAACTACTCGATGCGCCAGGCGTCGGCGTCCGCGAAGCAAGCGGTGTCCTCGGCCGTGTCCGCACAAACCTCAGCCACCGCTGCGCAGGCCTCCGCCATCCAGGCCGGCAAGGACGCCAAGGCGGCCGCCGCCGCCGCCAGCGAGGCCCGCTCGATCGCCGTCACCAAGCGCAAGGCCGAGATCGCAGAGGCGGCACGCAAGGCGGCCGAGGCGGCGAAGCAGGCCCAGCAGAACGGCACCAACCCCGCCGACAGCCCCGACAACGACGACGACAAGACCGGCGACACCAAGTGGTGGGGCCTATGGCCCGAGGACATGGCCGACGCCAAGGACTGGGCGTCGGCCACCGTGCACTGGAGCACCTGGGCCGGCACGATCTCGGTCGTCTCCGGAACCGTGGCCGTGGTCTTCCCGCCGTCGGCGGAGATCACCGGTCCCCTCGCTGTCGGGGCCGGCTACGCCTCCTGGGCGTTCCAGGGTGCGAGCGCCGTATTCAGCGGATTCGGCTACGGCTGGAAGAGCGAGCAGTTCCAGTCGGCGCTTGGCCTGACCGTGCTCGGTGGGGCCTTCATCGGCAAGTCGAAGCTGACCCGGAAGCTGCTCGATAAGGTCGGTGTGGACGAGGCAATGATCGGCGAGAAGGTCTCGGACATTGCGACCAACGTGACGACCACCGTGATCGGCTGGGTCACCTGGTAAGAAGTCTGCGTAGACAGCTGGGTGGGGCGAGCCGACAGCTCGTCCCGCCCAGCCAAGCGCTCCCTGCCAGGCATTGCGCCACACCGAACAGGAGGACCCTTCGTGCTGACATCCACATTTTCCACTGCTGATTGGTGGATAGCCACCGTTGTATCCGGTCTTGTGTTCGGTCTGGTCCTGCAGTCCTGGGCCAGCACGAGACGACAGAAACTGGGCCTCGCGACAGCGCCTGCCCTGGCCGGCGCCCTCGCGGTCGGCGTGTTCTCGGCTGTGCGAGGGGACGAGGGGCAGACCCCGCTCATGCTCTACACGGGCACCATGCTGGGCCTGACCGTGACGATGGCCATCTTCACCAGATACATCAAGCGTCAGCTTGCTCTGGTGCGATCAGGGAAACCGATGGAACGAGCGACGGGCAAGCAGGTTTCGATCTTCCTTCTCACCTGCTTCGTCGTCACGCTGTCCATGGCCGCCGTCTTGTGACCCCGCCGCCGCAACGCGGTTGAGGTGCCGCCTTGGAACGCTGCAGTCAGAACGGCGTTGGATCGGCGGGTTCGGAGGCGGCCCGCAACGCTCACGGCACTTCCGCACCGTCGCTTCGCTCGCTCTGGTTGAACCGCGCGTCGTCCCCGTCCTGGGGCGGTGGATAGAACCGCCGGGCCCAGCGCCGGAACGGGCCGATCGGCCCGTCACCGGGAGCGAGCCGGGGCGGCTGCTGGTACTGCTTGTGATTCCAGATCGGAAAGTCGGCGGCGGTGAATTCGCAACTGGAACGGAAGACGGCGCGGTCCAGCAGCCGGGCGGCGATCCGGCTCACCACTCGTGCGAGAGGGGCCGGTAACCGGGCCGGTTCCGCGAAGGCGATGCGGTTCTTCTGCCGGAACTGCATCCGGTTGGGCGCGATCGCCGTCGGCATGACCATCGTGCACATCCGAAGCCCGAGCCGAGGCGTGTACACATCTGCGTGCAGACAACCGAGTCCGTAGCCATCCACCTCCACCTCGACGACGAAGTTTCCCAGCAGCGGCGCCGACTCGTGGGCCCGCATGGACACGTGGAACGCGGCGTCGTCGTAGACGACGGGCCCGCCGATCTCGGCCTTGGCCCAGCCGTGCAGGGTGGCAAAGTGTCCGAGGTCCACCGAGTTTTCGATGACTTCCTGGACATTTCCGGCCAGCTCCCAGGCGGCGCTACGGGCAGGCAGGTGGCCGATCTCGTGCCAGTCGGGGATGAACCAGTCCGGTGCCCGGCCGTCGTGGTGCCGCCATACGAAGACAGCACCGTTGACCTCGTGCACCGGCAGCTGCGCCAACGGCGATCTCGGCGGCTTTGTGTCGTATCCCGTCCGCACGCATGTGCCGTCGGGGCCGAACGCGAAGAAGTGGAAGGGACATACGAGATCGTCTCCGTCGACCTTCGCCAGACCGAGATGGGCACCGAGGTGCGGACAGTACGGACGGATGGCGCGGACAGCACCTGTCCCGAGCCGGTACAGCACCACGTCCTGTCCCGCTAAAGGCCGGGTGAGTACAGCGCCCGGCCGCAGCTCGTCGGAGAAGGCCAGCGCGGACCAGCCGCTCGGACAGGGCAGGGCAGGCGCCCCCGCAGCATCGGCCGGCGTCGGCCCTTCGCTGATGGCGCGCCCGTACTCGCGTGAAAGTCCCACCACTTCCCCTCTCAGGATCGGTCGCCCGGAGACTGCCCAGACCGCTCCGGGATCCTCCCGGCACGCCCTACGTCACCCGAACGGGAATGAACGTGGAAGGTGTTGACGAGGCACGTGATAGCGCGCTCCGGTCCGTCTCTTGGTGCGGAGGCACATGTTGCGCACGCGGAAGCGGACGGAACTGCCGCCGAAGTCCTCCAGCATGCCGCATCGAAGGAGTGGAACACTCTGCCGGCCGCGGTCGTGATGGCTGGTCTCTGAGCTGGAAAGCGAATGAACTGTGGACCGCACGGGTGTGAAACATGATCGACTCCGCCGGTTCACGGCGATGGTCTTGCCCCGCTGTGTGACGGGGCTTACGTTCTCCCCTACGCACGTGTCTACGGGCGTAGAAATGCGTAGAGGCTCTCTGACGCCGCGTCGAAGGAGCAGCTCATGTCCCAAGTCGTACGCGCCGCACTTGTCCAGGCGACCTGGACCGGCGACACCGAATCAATGATCGCCAAGCATGAGGAGCATGCGCGCGAGGCCGCCCGCCGGGGCGCGAAGATCATCGGCTTCCAGGAGGTGTTCAACGCCCCCTACTTCTGTCAGGTGCAGGAACCCGAGCACTACCGCTGGGCCGAGGCCGTCCCGGACGGGCCCACCGTCCGGCGGATGCAGGAACTCGCCCGCGAGACCGGCATGGTGATCGTCGCGCCGGTCTTCGAGGTCGAGCAGTCCGGCTTCTACTTCAACACCGCCGCCGTCATCGACGCCGACGGTTCATATCTCGGCAAGTACCGCAAGCATCACATTCCGCAGGTCAAGGGGTTCTGGGAGAAGTACTACTTCAAACCCGGAAACGTCGGCTGGCCGGTCTTCGACACCGCCGTCGGCAAGGTCGGTGTCTATATCTGCTACGACCGGCACTTCCCGGAGGGGTGGCGTCAACTCGGGCTGAACGGAGCTCAGTTGGTCTACAACCCGTCCGCCACCTCGCGCGGCCTCTCCGGATATCTCTGGCAGCTGGAACAGCCCGCGTCCGCCGTCGCCAACGAGTACTTCATCGCCGCGATCAACCGCGTCGGTCAGGAGGAGTACGGCGACAACGACTTCTACGGAACCAGCTACTTCGTCGACCCGCGCGGCCAGTTCGTCGGCGAGGTCGCCAGCGACAAGGAGGAGGAACTCCTCGTCCGAGACCTGGACTTCGGTCTCATCGACGAGGTCCGCCAGCAGTGGGCGTTCTACCGGGACCGCCGCCCCGACGCGTACGAAGGACTGGTGGAGCCGTGAGCAGCCTGCACCAACGCCATCTTGCCATCAGCCCCGACTGGCTGACGATCTACTACAAGAACCCGCTGGAGATCACCCACGGCGAGGGCCGCCATGTCTGGGGCGCCGACGGCAGGCGCTACCTCGACTTCTTCGGCGGCATCCTCACCACCATGACCGCCCACGCCCTGCCCGAAGTGACCAAGGCGGTCAGCGAGCAGGCCGGGCGGATCATCCACTCCTCCACGCTCTACCTCAACCGGCCGATGGTCGAGCTGGCCGAACGCATCGCCACGCTCTCCGGCATCCCGGACGCCCGGGTCTTCTTCACCACCTCCGGTACCGAGGCCAACGACACGGCCCTGCTGCTCGCCACCACGTACTGCAGGTCGAACCAGATCCTTGCGATGCGCAACAGCTACCACGGCAGATCATTCTCCGCGGTCTCCATCACCGGTAACAGTGCCTGGTCGCCCACGAATCTGTCCCCGCTGCAGACGCTGTACGTGCACGGCGGCGTCCGCACCCGGGGGCCGTACGCCCACCTCGGCGACGCGGAGTTCATCGCGGCCTGTGTCGCCGACCTGGAGGACCTGCTCGGCCACACCCGCGAGCCCGCCGCCCTGATCGCCGAACCCGTCCAGGGCGTAGGCGGGTTCACCTCACCGCCGGACGGCCTGTACGCGGCCTTCCGCAGGGTGCTCGACCGCCACGGCATCCTGTGGATCTCCGACGAGGTGCAGACCGGCTGGGGCCGCTCCGGCGAACACTTCTGGGGCTGGCAGGCACACGGCGAGAACGGACCGCCGGACATCCTCACCTTCGCCAAGGGCATCGGCAACGGCATGTCGATCGGCGGTGTCGTGGCCCGCGCCGACGTCATGAACTGCCTCGACGCCAACTCCATTTCGACCTTCGGCGGCTCCCCGGTCACCATGGCGGCCGGCCTCGCCAACCTCTCGTACCTCCTCGAACACGATCTCCAGGGCAACGCCCGGCGCGTCGGCGGACTGCTGATCGAGCGGCTGCGTGCGATCGGCGCGGCTTCGGAGTGTGTACGAGAGGTACGCGGCCGGGGACTGATGATCGGCATCGAGCTCGTGAAGCCCGGCACCGACGAGGCGGACCCGGAGGCGGCCACCGCAGTGCTCGAAGCGGCCCGCGAGGGCGGCCTGCTCATCGGCAAGGGCGGCGCTCACAACACCAGCGTGCTGCGGATCGCACCACCGCTCTCGCTGACCATCCCGGAGGCGGAGGAAGGCGCGGACATCCTGGCCGAGGCTCTGCGGTCGGTGGGATGAGAAGCGGCGGCTGAGAGCCTGTCGGGTGACCTCTGACCGGGCGACCGAAGGTCACCCGACAGGCTCTGGGCGACGGAACGGAACGGTGCCGCGCCGTGTCGCGCTGTGGGCCAGTGGAGTGCCAGGCGAGTGAAACAGAAACGTCTTCAGCGGTTGGCCGCAGTGGTATTGCCACAGTGGGTAGCCCGCTTCTACGTTCTTCACCACGCACCTTGTCTACGTGCGTAGACCCATTCCGCCACAGTGAGGAGGGGTACATGAGCCGCACCGTCATCCACGGTGGTCTCGTCATCACCGCGTCCGACGAAATGCATGCCGACGTACTCATCGAAGGTGGCCGCATCGTCGCCCTCGCGGCGCACGACACCGACGCGGCCGAGAGCTGGAGCGCCGACCGGAGGATCGACGCCACCGGCAAATACGTCATCCCGGGCGGTGTCGACGCGCATACGCACATGGAGATGCCGTTCGGCGGCACCTACGCCGCCGACACCTTCGAGACCGGCACCCGCGCGGCCGCCTGGGGCGGCACCACCACGATCGTCGACTTCGCCATCCAGTCCGTGGGCCGCGCGGTACGCGAAGGACTCGACGCCTGGTACGCGAAGGCCGACGGCAACTGCGCCGTCGACTACGCCTTCCACATGATCCTCTCCGATGTGAACGAGTCGTCGCTCAAGGAGATGGACCTGCTGGTGTCGGAGGGCGTCACCTCCTTCAAGCTGTTCATGGCCTATCCCGGTGTCTTCTACAGCGACGACGGGCAGATCCTGCGCGCCATGCAACAGGCCTCCCGCAACGGCGGTCTGATCATGATGCACGCGGAGAACGGCATCGCCATCGATGTACTCGTCGAACAGGCACTGGCCGAGGGCTGCACCGACCCGCGCTACCACGGCGACGTGCGCAAGGTGGCGCTGGAGGCCGAGGCCACCCACCGCGCCATCCAGCTCGCCCGCGTCGCCGGATCCCCGCTGTATGTCGTGCACGTCTCCGCCGACGAGGCCGTCGCCGAGGTCGCGGCCGCCCGCCACAAGGGCCTTCCCGTCTTCGGTGAGACCTGCCCGCAGTACCTCTTCCTCTCCACCGACAACCTCGCCGAGCCCGACTTCGAGGGCGCGAAGTACGTCTGCTCCACCCCTTTGCGCCCCAAGGAACACCAGGAAGCACTCTGGCGGGGCCTCAGGAACAACGAACTCCAGGTCGTCTCGACCGACCACTGCCCGTTCTGCTTTTCCGGTCAGAAGGAGATGGGCCGCGGCGACTTCTCGAAGATCCCCAACGGGATGCCCGGCGTGGAGAACCGGATGGACCTCCTCCATCAGGCGGTCGTGGACGGCCACATCTCGCGCCGCCGCTGGATCGAGATCGCCTGCACCTCCCCGGCCCGGATGTTCGGCCTCTACCCGAAGAAGGGCACTATCGCCCCGGGCGCCGACGCCGATGTCGTCATCTACGACCCAGCGGCCGAACAGACCATCTCCGCCGAGACCCATCACATGAACGTCGACTACTCGGCGTACGAAGGGAAGCGGATCACCGGCCAGGTCGAAACGGTCCTCTCACGCGGTGAGGTCGTCATCGACGGACGGAAGTTCACCGGCCGGGCCGGCCACGGCATGTACACTCCGCGCGCCACCTGTCAGTACCTGGACTAGGAGCACCCGTCATGGACTTCGGACTCGTCCTCCAGACCGACCCGCCCGCCTCGGCCGTCGTCGGCCTGATGCGCCGCGCCGAGCGCAACGGCTTCCGCTACGGCTGGACCTTCGACTCGGCGGTGCTCTGGCAGGAGCCGTTCGTCATCTACAGCCAGATCCTCGAACACACCGACCACCTCGTCGTCGGCCCCATGGTCACCAACCCGGGCACCCGCACGTGGGAGGTCACCGCCTCCACCTTCGCCACCCTCAACGACATGTTCGGCAACCGCACCGTCTGCGGCATCGGCCGCGGCGACTCCGCGATGCGCGTCGCCGGACGCAAGCCCAACACCCTGGCCCGCCTCGGCGAGGCCATCGACGTCATCCGCGACCTCGCCGAGGGGCGGGAAGCCACCGTCGACGGGCAGCCGGTCCGGATCCCATGGGTGAAGGACGGCAGACTGCCCATCTGGATGGCCGCGTACGGTCCGAAGGCGCTCGCCCTCGCCGGGCAGAAGGCCGACGGATTCATCCTGCAGCTCGCCGACCCGTTCCTCACCGAGTGGATGGTGAAGGCCGTACGGGACGCGGCGGCACAGGCGGGCCGAGACCCGGACTCCGTAACCATCTGCGTTGCCGCACCCGCCTACGTGGGCGACGACCTCGACCACGCCCGCGAGCAGTGCCGCTGGTTCGGCGGCATGGTCGGCAATCACGTCGCCGACCTGGTGTCCCGGTACGGCGAACACTCCGGACTCGTACCCGAGGCGCTGACCGCGTACATCGCGGGCCGGTCCGGCTACGACTACAGCCACCACGGCCGCGCCGGAAACCCCGACACGGCCTTCGTGCCGGACGAGATCGTCGACCGGTTCTGCCTGCTGGGCCCCGCCGAGGCACACATCGAGAAGCTCCGGGCCCTGCGGGACCTGGGCGTCGACCAGTTCGCCGTCTACAACATGCACGACGCACGCGAGGCGACGATCGATGCCTACGGCTCCGAGATCATCCCCGCCCTGTCCACCTGACCCCGCCGCCCCGCGGTTCGTACACACCCACCACCGGTGGTACACACCGCCCTCCCGGTTGTACGCACCCCCGTGCCCCGCCCCGCCCCGCACGGCACCGCTCCCGAGCGAAGGGTCCAGCCGTTATGACGTCGACCGTCCCACCCACCCCACCCCTCCCACCACAGGGCCGGATATCCGACCCGCCGGGCCGCATCGAACTCGCCCCCGGCGCCGTCCCCTCCGACAACCGGTTCGTCAATGAGGACCTGCTGCCCGTTCCGCTGGAACGGCGCCGCTGGACGACGTACAACTTCGCCGCGCTCTGGGTCGGGATGGCCCACAACATCCCGTCCTGGCTGCTCGCCTCCGGCCTGGTGGCCCTCGGCATGGACTGGAAGCAGGCCGTCCTCACCATCGCGCTCGCCAACCTGATCGTGCTCGGCCCGATGCTGCTCACCGGGCACGCCGGACCCAAGTACGGCATTCCCTTCCCCGTTCTGGCCCGCGCCTCCTTCGGCCTGCGCGGCGCCAATCTGCCCGCCCTGATCCGGGCCGCGGTGGCCTGTGCCTGGTTCGGCATCCAGACCTGGATCGGCGGCGTCGGCATCTTCACCCTGCTCGGGAAGATCTTCGGCGGCTGGGCGAAGGCATCCGAGATCGGCGGGCAGCCGTGGACACTCTGGCTCTGCTTCATCCTCTTCTGGGCGCTCGAACTCGCCATCATCCACCGGGGGATGGACACCCTGCGTCGGTTCGAGAACTGGGCCGCCCCGTTCGTCATCGTCGGCGCCGTGGTGCTGCTGGTCTGGGTCGCCGTCAAGGCGGGCGGCTTCGGCCCGCTGCTCGACCAGCCCTCCGAGCTCGGCTGGGGCAAGGAGTTCTGGCCGGTCTTCTTCCCCTCCCTGATGGGAATGATCGCCTTCTGGGCCACGCTCTCCTTGAACATCCCCGACTTCACCCGCTTCGGAGCCGGTCAACGCGCCCAGATCTGGGGCCAGTCGCTCGGCCTGCCGACCACGATGACGCTCTTCGCCCTGCTCTCGGTCCTGGTCACCTCCGGCTCACAGGCCGTGTACGGGGAGGCGATCTGGGATCCGGTCCAGCTCGTCGCCAGGACCGACAATGTCTTCGGGCTGCTCTATGCCCTGGTCACGGTGCTCGTCGCGACGATCTCCGTGAACATCGCGGCGAACGTCGTCTCACCCGCGTACGACCTGGCGAACCTCGCACCCAGGCTCATCGACTTCCGTACGGGAGCCTTGATCACGGGTGTCGTCGGCGTTCTCATCATGCCGTGGAGACTCACCGAGACCCCCGAGCTGTACATCTTCACCTGGCTCGGCCTGGTCGGCGGACTGCTCGGTACGGTCGTGGGCATTCTGATCGCCGACTACTGGATCGTCCGCCGCACCGTGCTCGACCTCGCGGACCTCTATCGTCCCGGCGGCCGCTACTGGTACGCGAACGGCTGGAACTGGCGGGCGGTCGCCGCGTTCGCCGTCGGCGGCATCCTGGCGATCGGCGGCTCCCACTCGGCCCCCGGCACGGGCCCGTTCCCGGCCGACGGGCTGATCCCCGTCCTCAAGCCGCTCGCGGACTACGGCTGGGCGGTCGGGCTGGCCTCGTCGCTGGTGCTCTACGTGGTGCTCAGCGGCCGGGCCGGGATGACATCGGCGACGTCGTACGGCTCAGCAGCGCGTTGATGCCGAAGCTCCGGTCCGGCGGCGGGGTGGCCGTCGGTACCGGCTTGTCGAAAGCCGATGGCAGTCTCCGGCCTCCGTCCACCGAACGGTTGAGTGGAACGCCCCCTACTCGTTACCCTCCGGTAAGTTCGATGGGGCGTACAGGTGCGGGCGTGCGCACCTGCCGATACGAGGAAGGCAGGGCAAGCCCATGTCCTCAGCGGAAGCCGTCGAAACCACCGAACCGGCCCGCCCGACCGGACTGGCCTACAGCGCACAGGAGCTGGCCGAAGGCCGTACCACTTCGACCGAGCAGGTCTCCGCCGCCCTGAGCCGTATCGAAGCGAGTCAGGGCACCCTCAACGCTTTCAGGCACCTGCGCGCCGAGGCCGCACTCGCCGAGGCCGCCGAGGCCGACCGCCGGCTCGCCGCGGGGGAGCGGCTGCCCCTGCTCGGGGTTCCGGTCGCCGTCAAGGACGACACCGATGTCGTCGGGATGCCGACCTACTTCGGCTGCGACGGCGATCTGCCCGCCGCCACCGCCGACAGCGAGGCCGTACGCAGGCTGCGGGCGGCCGGGGCCGTGATCGTCGGGAAGACCAATTCCTGCGAGCTGGGCCAGTGGCCGTTCACCGAGGGGCCGGCCTTCGGCGCCACCCGCAACCCCTGGAACACCGGACACACCCCCGGCGGCTCGTCCGGCGGTTCGGCGGCGGCCGTCGCGGCCGGGCTCGTACCCGCCGCGCTCGGCTCGGACGGCGCCGGGTCCGTCCGTATCCCCGCGGCCTGGACCCATCTCGTCGGCATCAAACCGCAGCGTGGCCGGATCTCCGTCCATCCACAGAGCGACGCCTTCCAGGGCCTGACCGTCAACGGCCCCCTGGCCAGGACCGTCGCCGACGCCGCCCTGCTGCTCGACGCGGTCGCCGGACCCCATCCCGAGGACCCGCACCGCCCGCCCCCTGTCGAGGCATCGGCCGCCGCCCGCCGCGACCCGGGCAGACTGCGCATCGCCCTCGCCTGGCGCCCCCCGCTCACCCTCACCGGCTCCGCACCCCACCCCGATGTACGACGGGCCGTCACCGCATTGGCCGAGTCCCTCGCCCGCCTCGGCCACGACGTCGAGGAGGCCAGGCCCCGCTACGGGCTGATCGGCCTCGGCTTCGTCCCCCGCGCCACCGCCGGGATCGCCGAACTCGCCGCCCGCCACCCCGACCCCGCCCTCCTCGACCCGCGCACCCGCAGCGCACTGCGCACCGGCACCCGGCTGGGCGGCTGGGTGGTGCGCGCGGCCAGGGACCGGGAGGTGCGCCAGCACCGCAGGATCGGCGCGTTCTTCCGCACGTCCCGGGGCGGCGCCGGCTATGACGTACTGCTCACTCCGACGACCGCCCTGCCACCGCCCCCGATCGGCAGGTTCGACGGGCTGAGCGCCTGGCGCACCGATGTGACGATGGCCGAGGCCTGCCCGTATGCCTGGCCCTGGAACGTACTGGGCTGGCCCGGTATCAACGTACCGGCCGGGTTCACCTCCGACGGGCTGCCCGTCGGCGCCCAGTTGCTCGGGCCCTCCCGCAGCGAGGAACGGCTGATCTCGCTCGCCGCCCAGCTGGAGGCCGACCGGCGCTGGTACGAGCACCGGCCCCCCGAACCGCCCCCGTCGGCCGGGCCGGGCGGCGGGGGCTGACCGCCCGCATCTCCGTCGGCCGGACGCTGCGGCAGCCGATGCCGAGGACCCGTTCGGCGGCACCGACCGCCGCTTTGTCGCACAGCGGAGACTCGAACGGCG
The DNA here is from genome assembly GCF_044328025.1 of Streptomyces sp. NPDC018000. Taxonomy (NCBI): domain Bacteria; kingdom Bacillati; phylum Actinomycetota; class Actinomycetes; order Kitasatosporales; family Streptomycetaceae; genus Streptomyces; species Streptomyces sp. NPDC018000. The sequence goes on along the minus strand of NZ_JBIRGM010000004.1, from coordinate 10,186 downwards.
TCGCGGTCCCGAGCCCGCCGATCCACGGCTGCGGACATTCGCACCGGAGGGCCGTACGCGGGATCATGGATGGGAACGGAGCGGATGGGTGGTGACCACTATGGCGTCCGTAGGTCCGCAGTCGGCGCCCGGAGCCGAACCGCCGCGGCCCAGCAACCAGCACTTCTTCGGCACGGCGAATGACGCGACCGCAGTGGTCGCCGGGACCGGAACGGTCGTCGGCTGGACACAGAGCGCACAGGAACTGCTGGGATACCGCGCCGTGGAGGTGGTCGGCCGGTCCGCCGGCTTCCTCCTCGCGATGCCCGAGGACCCGGTGCGCGTGGCGGGCATCGCCGAGCGGTGCCGCGCGGGCGTGGGATGGAGCGGTGCGGCGGACGTGCGGCGGCGCGACGGCCGGCGGATGGAAGTGGATCTACGGGTCTCGGCCTCGTTCCATCTGGACGGCCGGGAGTGTTTCCTGATCTCCGGACGCGAACGGAGACCGGAGCGGATGATCGGGCAGTCCGTGCTGGACGCCTTTCTCACCAGCTCGCCGATCGGTATCGCGGTGATGAGCCGGGAACTGCGCTACGTGTGGGTGAACGACACCCTGGAGCGCCTCGGCGGTGTCCCGCGTGGGCAACGCGTGGGCCGCCGGATGAGCGAGGTGCTGCCGGGGCTGGAGGCCGACGCCATAGAGACCCTGATGCGCGGTGTGCTGGACACCGGGGTCCCCGTCATCGACTACGAGTACCGGGGCTGGAGCTGGGCCGATCCGCACCGCCAGCACGCCTACTCCACCTCGTTCTTTCCCCTGTCCGAGGGCGGCGGCACCGTCACCGGCGTCTGCTACATGGTGATGGACGTCACCGACCGGTGGAAGGCCCAGCAGCGCCTGGCCCTGGTCAACGACGCCGGAGCCAGCATCGGCAGCACCCTGGACGTGATGCGCACGGCTCAGGAACTGGCCGACTTCGCGGTGCCGCGCTTCGCCGACCTGGTCTTCGTCGACCTGCTGGAGCCTGTCGCCAGCCCGGAGGAGCCCGGACCATGGCCCTTCGGCATGGGGCCCGCCGACATCGGGCGCGTCGGCGCCGGGGCTTCCGGTACGGGTGTACGTCCGGGTGCCGAGTCCGCGTCGCCCCGGCCGAGGTTGCGCCGCGCCGGGATGAGCTCGGTGCGGGAGGGCTGCCCGGAGGCGAACTTCCGGGTCGGGGAAACGGTGGACACCGTGCCCCCGCCCCACGGCATCCGGTTCCTCACGGAGGGGGAGCCCCTCCTGATCCCGGTCCTCGACTCCGTCGTCGATCTGTGGGCGGTCGAACAACCCGCCAGGGCGGCCAGCGTCCGCGAGTACGGCTGCCACTCCCTCATCGCCGTACCCATGCGGGCCCGGGACACGGTGCTCGGCCTGACCACCTTCGTACGGTCGGTGAACCTGGTTCCTTTCGAACCCGATGACGTGATTCCGGCCCGCGAACTGGTGACCAGGGCCGCGGTGTGCGTGGACAACGCCCGCCGCTACACCCGCGAGCACGCCGCGGCGGTCACACTGCAGCGCAGCCTGCTCCCGCACATGCTGCCCGGAGGGATGGCCCTGGACGTGGCCTCCTCGTACCTCCCGGCGGACGCCAAGGACGGCGTCGGCGGCGACTGGTTCGATGTGATCCCGCTGTCCAGCGCCCGGGTCGCCCTGGTCGTCGGCGACGTCGTCGGACACGGCATCAGCGCCGCAGCGACCATGGGCCGGCTCCGCACGGCGGTGCACACCCTCGCCGACATGGACCTTCCCCCCGACGAACTGCTGGCCCACCTCGACGACCTCGTACTGCGCCTGGGCGACGCGGAACCCGAGGGCGGGGCGACCGGCACGACCGTGCTCGGCGCCACCTGCCTGTACGCCGTCTACGACCCGGTCACCCAGCTCTGCACGATGGCGCGCGCCGGCCACCCGCCCCCCGTGATCGTCTCCCCGGACGGGCGCGTCAACTTCCCCGAACTGCCCGCAGGACCCCCGCTCGGCCTGGGCGGGCTGCCCTTCGAGACAGCGGAGATCGAGCTGCCGGAAGGCAGCCTGATCGCCCTCTACACCAACGGCCTCATCGAAGGCAGGGACCGGGACGTCGAACTCGGGATGTCCCGCCTCGGCGGCGCTCTGTCCCAGCGCGGACTTCCCCTCGGCACACTGTGCGCGACGGTCGTGGAGCAGCTGCTCCCCGTGCCGCAGCCCGACGATGTCGCCCTGCTGCTCGCACGCACCCACGAGCTGAGCGCCGACCACGTCGTCTCGTGGGACGTGCCCTCCGACCCGGCAGCCGTCGCCGGCGTCCGGGCCCGGACGGCCGGCCTGCTGAGGACCTGGGGACTCGAAGCGCTGGAGATGACGACCGAGCTGATCGTCAGCGAGCTGGTCACCAACGCGCTGCGCCACGCCACCGGGCCGATCCGGCTACGACTGCTGCGCCAGTCCGTCCTGACCTGCGAGGTCTCCGACGCCAGCAGCACCTCACCCCGGCTGCGCCACGCCAGGACCACGGACGAGGGCGGTCGCGGCCTTTTCCTCGTAGCCCAGCTCACCCGCCGCTGGGGTACCCGCTACACGCCCGGAGGAAAGACCATCTGGACCGAGCAGGAACTACCACCGGCGACGGATGCGTGAGGATGTTCCGGGGAAGCCATTCGCGGCAACGCCGTCGCAGCACCGGCTCTACGGCACCCGAGCGGTCCACTCCTCGGTGCCGAACTTCGTACGCACGAGTTCCTCGGCCTGAGCCATCTCCTCGTCCGTCACCTTGCCCCGCGTGAGGCCGTACCTGTTACGGAACGAGTCGATCATCCGCTCGATGACGGCCTCGCGCGCCAGTCCGGTCTGGCGGCGCAGTGGGTCGACACGCTTCTTCGCGCTCTTGGTGCCCTTGTCGGACAGCTTCTCCTTGCCGATCCGGAGCACCTCCAGCATCTTGTCGGCGTCGATGTCGTACGACATGGTCACGTGGTGCAGAACGGCTCCAGGGCCGCCGTCGGGGCCGACCATTCGCTTCTGGGCGGCGCCGGCGATCTTTCCGGCGTCGGTGGCGATGTCGTTGAGGGGCTGGTACCAGGCTTTGATGCCCATGTCGCCGAGCGCGCCGAGGACCCAGTCGTCGAGGTAGGCGTAACTGTCGGCGAAGGAGAGGCCGGAGACCAGTGACTCCGGCACGGACAGGGAGTACGTGATGGTACTCATGGGCTCCACGAACATGGCCCCACCACCAGAAATGCGGCGTACCACGGTCATTCCGTGCTTTGCCGCCCCTGAGGGGTCCACCTCATTGCGCAGCGACTGGAAGCTGCCGATGACCACTGCAGGCGAGGCCCATTCCCAGACCCGCAGCGTGGGAGCCCGCCGTCCGGCGGCCACCTCGGCGGTGAGGACCTCGTCCAGTGCCATGTGCAGGGCCGGGGCCTGCGCTTCCGTGTGCACCAACTGCCAGTCGTAGTCGCTCCACTCGGTCGCATGGGCCAGCGCTCGCCGAACAGCGATGCCAACGCCCTCCGCGGTCAGTCCGAACATCACGGTCGACTCCGGCAGTGCTGCCGTGATCCGGGCCGCCAGACCTGCGGCGTCCGTCGAAGACGGGGTACCTTCCAGGGCCCTGTCGATCGAGAGGATTGCCTCGTCGGGCTCCAGGAAGAAGTCCCCGGCGACGCGCACGTTGCGCAGTACGCCTTCCTCGACGTCCAGATCTACGACGACAAGCTTGCCGCCGGGCGCCTTGTACTCGCCATGCACGGTTTTGTTCCCTTCCGGTGCGCGGCGTGGATCCTGAGCCTGTTGCTCCGATGTGGGACGGACGCGCACATACTCCCTCTCGCACTTTAATGCTCGCTCGTGACGAGCGGCTAAGGGCTGTCCCGTAATCCGTGGTGGATCAGCGCGCGGCGTCAGATGTGGTGCATCGCAAGGCGGAGGGACGCCCGAATACTGGATGTATTCGGGCGTCCCGACAACGCGGCGAGGTGCCGCGGCTGTCGTCGTGCGCCCACCAGGGATTACGGGACAGCCCTTACGCAGCCTCGATGCCGCTGGATCGGCATGGGAAGTGCGACCGCCGCATGCTCGGCATGGGAAGTGCGACCGCCGCATGCTCGGCCTCGCCCAGCACCTTCGCACCGTGCGGTGTTCCACGACACGACGGAGCTCCGTCATGCTCTTGGCGGGACTTCGTCATGTGCGGCACGGGAGCGGCCCCGGGCTCACTGTTCGTCACCCGCTTTGCTCTGCCGCGCTGTCCTGCGGCTAGTTTGTGTGCAGGACAGGTACGCAGGCCCGTGGTGGCAGAGATGCACGGGGGACGGGAGGTCGGGAAGAGTGTCGCTGCGCGTAGGTGATCCAGCCGAGATCGGCGGCTATCCGCTCGAGGCGCGGCTCGGCACGGGTGGCATGGGCACGGTCTTTCTGGCCCGTACGAGTTCGGGGCGGCCTGTCGCGATCAAACTGATCCACCAGCAGTTCGCGGCGGACGACGAGTTCCGCATCCGTTTCCGGCAGGAGGTGGCGGCGGCGAGGCGGGTGAGCGGCGCGTTCACCGCCGCCGTGGTCGACGCTGCCCCTGAGGCCGAGCAGCCGTGGATGGCCACGACCTATATCGAGGGGCACACGCTCGCCCAGCGCATCGCCACGAAGGGCCCGCTGAACGGAGCGGAGCTGAGGAGGCTTGCCATCGGGCTGGCGGAGGCACTGCGCGACATCCACCGGGCGGGGGTCGTCCACCGTGATCTGAAGCCCTCGAACGTCGTGCTCTCGCCCGAGGGCCCGCGCGTCATCGACTTCGGCATTTCGCGCGCCGTGGACCAGCAGACGCTGACGATGACAGGGCGGGTCATCGGCACGCCGCCCTTCATGTCGCCGGAGCAGTTGCAGGCGCCGCGTGGTGTGGGGCCGCGGTCCGATGTCTTCTCGCTGGGGACGCTGCTGGTGTACTCAGCGACGGGCCGCGGGCCCTTCGACGCGGACAGCCCATACATGACGGCGTATCAGGTGGTGCACGAGGAGCCGTCGCTGGATGCCGTGCCGGTGGCTCTGCGCGCGGTCGTCGAGTTGTGCCTGGACAAGGAGTCCGAGGGGCGCCCCTCGGCGGACGAACTCCTCGTGCTGCTGCGGGACCTGCCGGCCGACCTCGGTGGGACCGAAGCGAACGGGGATGGCGCGGGCCGCACCCGCGACATGATCACCCAGCATCACTTCGCGACGCGGGCCACCCCGGCGTCGGCTGCCCCGGCCACCGCCCCGGCCGGTCCCGATACAGGGAGCGCCGGCACCCCTATCGGCCGGCGTCTGCGTCGCCGATGGCGTCCTGTGCTCGCGGCCGCGGTCGCGGTGGCAGCGATCGGCGGGGGAGTAGCCGCACTGAAGGCGGGCGGCTTCGGGGGCAGCAGCGGCGGCGACAAGGGCAACGGCGCTGCGGCGCCGGGTGCCGCACTTCCGGACGGTTTCGAGCCGTGGCGCAAGACCGTGCAGGGCGGTCTCGAGGACATCCCCGACGAGCTGCGTTGCGTCGCGCGCGGCGACGCGCTGTTCTGCGGGGGCGGCGGGGTTGTCGCGACCCGTATCAGGGTTTCGGACGGCTCGCGGGTGTGGACGGCGAAGAGCCCGGGCGTCCCCGTCCAGGGCATGCACCTGGTGGGCGCCACCGACGACACGGTGCTCGGTTACCGCTTCGCCGCCCAGGACGCCCCGCAGGACCCTCACAGCGAGGTGGTGGCCATCGACGCCGACAACGGCCGGGAGCTGTGGTCCGTGCCGTCCGGCGCCCAGTCGAAGGCCGTCACGGGTCGGACTCAGGACGCCGTTGTGGTCGGCTCCGCCGTCGTGACGGTCGACGCTTCCAACTCCCGCTTCGAGGCCCGGGACGCGCACAGCGGTGAGGTCACCTGGACGACGTCGTTCCCCGCGGGTACGCAGTGCGCTCCCGTCCCCGTGGGCCCACAGCTCTTCGCGATGTGCGCGACGGAGGCGGAGGTGGATGTTCTGGAGGTGCGCCACCCCACCCTGTACGCGGTCGACCGCGCCTCGGGGACACTGGGCAGGCCCATCGCGGTCAACGGCCCCGCCGTGCCGGTGGGCGTCACCAACGGCAGGCTCGTACTCCTTCAGGGACACATGAAGGGGACGGCGCTGGCCGGCTACGACGGGGTGGCGCGGGTCGACCCGGCCTCGCGGAAGGTCACGTACTCCCGACTGGCCAAGACATATGCGGGGACGCCCGGCATGGCGGACGGCACCGTCTACGTGAGCCGGCAGACCGGTCTCGTCACAGCGCTCGACCCCGCGACCGGCCGGGAGAAGTGGTCGCGGCAGACCGGCGTGGAGGGTGCGTCGGGTCCCGTTGCGGGAGCCGACGCGCTGTATTTCAGCTCGGCCACCGGCCGGGTGGTCGCGCTGTCGCCGTACGGTGGCAAACCCCTGTGGACAACAGACCCGCAGGCCGATGGTCTGACGGGCGAGCAGGGCGCAAGCCCGCGCGTGACCGTTGCGGGGCGTGCGGTGATCGTGGCCGCGGCCAAGAACACTCTCTTCGCCTTCGACGCGCAGAAGCCGCCGAAATCGAGCTGACCCGGCCACCCCGACATGGGGGCGGCCGGGTCAGCGGCGGGAAGCTACGAACCGTGCTGCGTGGCGAGGTCCCCGATCTTCGCGGTCCTGCTCACCCACTGGGACAAGGTGAGCTGCGTGGCCTCGGCCGTGCGGGCCGGACCGCGCCGGCAGGGTGCCGCATGGCGGCGTTCGGCCCGGCCGTCGCTGTCTGCCAGAGCGTCGCGGAGTAGGAACAGGTGTGCGGGCAGGGTGGCCGGGCAGTCGTGCACGTCCCGGCACGTGGGGCAGGTTGCCAGGTGAGCATCCGCCGTGATCGCCTCGTCGGCTGCGGGGGCCGTGAGAGCGTGCTCTTCGGCCGGTCGTTCACTGACCGTGCGGCGCTTCTGCGTTGCGGTGAGCATGGGACGTGTCCTTCCTGTGCTGGGCTGCCGGTCGCGCGGTCGTCGCGGCGCGCGTTCGGGCGTGGGTCCTGGGGAGGTCGGCGCCGAGCCGACGAGTGAGGGAGACGGCGTCGAGGGCGCCGTCACTCCCGCGGCTGCCGTTGGGCGCGCCCGGGTGTCGCCGTGCGTTGGCCGGGCCCGATGCCCGGGGCCCGGAAGAGCGGTTCTCCGTACGAGGCGTACTCCCCGGCCGACGGCACGGACAGCCGCCGGGGTCGCGCTGGGTGTGGCCCGAGTGGTTCCCGTGGAGTACGTGCCCACGGCCGCCGCGGTGGCGATCAGGGTGATCGGCGCGCAGCGCACGGTGCGCGGCTTGATCGGTTCGGGCTTGTATCCCTCGGCCGGGCAGTGGGCTTCGGTCATGGCGACACCTCCGTTCGCCCTTTCACCTTCGCCCAGGAACGGCCCCTCGCGCGTCGTCCCCCCGCAGCGATTCCCAGCTACCACGGCTGCGGTACTCGGCACGCCTGCCTACGACCGGGACCGGCACGCACGCACCGGATCGACGACTACGACGACTGCATGGACGCCTGTGAACCCTCTGATTCCGGAGCTGGACTGACCAGGCCGCACTGATAGGCGATGACGACGAGCTGCGCCCGGTCACGAGCCGCCAGCTTGGTCATGGCCCGATTGACGTGGGTCTTGGCGGTCAGCGGGCTGACGAACAAATGCTCGGCGATGTCGTCGTTCGACAGCCCCAGCGCCACCAGCCCCACGACGTCGCGCTCCCGCCGGGTCAGACACTCCAGCCGCTCGTGCACGCCCGCCGGGCACGGGTCCGGCTGCGCAAGAAAACGTCTGATCAGCGCACGGGTCGCTGACGGGGACAGCAACGCCTCGCCGGCGGCGATGGTGCGGACGGCGTCAAGAAGTTCATCGGGCCGGGCCCCCTTGCCGAGAAAGCCGCTCGCACCGGCGCGCAGCGCCTCGGCAACGTGCTCGTCGTCCTCGAAGGTGGTCAGGATGAGCACCTTCACCTCTGTGAGGTCCTCGGACTCACTGATGAGCCGTGTGGCGTCGAGGCCGTCCATCTCCGGCATGCGGATGTCCATCAGGACCACATCGGGGTGGTGCGCACGCGCCAGCTCCAGTGCCTCCTGCCCATCGGACGCCTCCCCCACCGTCTCCATGTCTTCCGTGGAGTCGAACAGCATCCTGAAGGTGCCCCGCAGCAGGGCCTGGTCATCGGCAAGCAGTACGCGAATCGTCATGCCCGTCTCTCCTTGGTGGGTGGCCCGATACCAGGCCGGCACGCAGCGGAAGCTCAGCCGTCACGGTGAAACCGCCCTCCGGGCGCATCCCCGCGTACAGCACGCCCCCGACCGCGGAAGCGCGCTCACGCATCCCGATCAGCCCGTGACCCGTCCCTGGACGGGCGGGGTCCCCTCCGGTTCGTCCATCGTCCTCGACGGTGATCGTCAGCCGCTCGGGAAGGTAGTGCAGGATCAAGCGGGCATGGTCGGCCCCGGCGTGCTTGTGGACGTTGGTCAGGGCCTCCTGCACGATGCGGTACGCGGCCAGGTCGACCGCCGGCGTCAGCGGTTCGGTGATGCCCCGCCGGACATGGCTCACGGTCAGGCCTGCGCGTTCGAACGACGCCAGAAGCGCCGGTACGCTCGCAAGGCCCGGCATCGGATCACGCGGTGCCACCGGGTCGCCGGACTGCCGCAGCAGCCCTACGGTCACCCGTAGTTCGTCCAGCGCGGACCGGCTGGTGTCCCGGATGTCCTCCAAGGCGGCCAGAATCTGTTCCGGCCGCCGTTCCACCAGATGCACGGCCACGCCTGCCTGAGCGTTGATCAAGGCGATGTGGTGCGCGACGATGTCGTGCAGCTCGCGCGCGATCCGCACCCGCTCGGCCGCCACCCGCTGCTGCGCCTCCTGCTCACGCGTCCGCTCCGCGTTCTCCGCCCGCTCCTCCACGGCGGCCACATAGGCACGACGTGAGCGCACCCCGTCCCCGATGGCAGCAGGCAGAGCCGTCCACGCCAGCATTGCCCAGTTGTCGGGCGCCACCCAGGAGCGTGGGTCGCACAGCACGGCGGCACCCACCAATACGGCAGCCGAGAACGATCCCGCCATCCAGGTGACACGCCGGTCGGTCAGCGCGGCCACGGTGTAGATGGAGATCAGGACCGGGCTGATCACCAGCGGACTCTCCCGAATCCCGAGTATCTGAAAGGCCACCCCGCAGCCAACCGCGACGGCCAGTACGCCGAACGGGTGACGGCGCCGCCACACCAACGCAGAGCAACCGACACCCGCCAGCACCACGACAGGCCATCGCAGGGCGAAGTGGTGCTCCTGCCGTACGAGCGAGGCAGCCACGACCGACAGCACGAACAGCACAGTCAGGCCCAGTGCCTCCAACGCACTGATCCGAGCCCGCGCCCCTTGCTTCCGACCGCTGATCACTGCCATGTCACCACCGTAGGGTCGACGGCTGCATCGGGCATCGTGTCGCAGGACACGGGCGCCTCGGCCGGATCACGCTCGACGGGACGTTCATGAACTTGTTCCCGGGACGCAAGGCGGTCCGGGGCCGCGTGGTGGGTTCACACCGCGCGGCCCCGGGCTTTGGGACGGGGTACAGCTCGACAGCGGGTCAGCCCTTGCGGGACTTGACTTCCTCGGTGAGCTGGGGGACGACCTGGAAGAGGTCGCCGACGACGCCGTAGTCGACGAGGTCGAAGATCGGGGCCTCGGCGTCCTTGTTGATCGCGACGATCGTCTTGGACGTCTGCATGCCCGCCCGGTGCTGGATCGCGCCGGAGATACCGGAGGCGATGTACAGCTGCGGGGAGACGGACTTGCCGGTCTGGCCGACCTGGCTGGAGTGCGGGTACCAGCCGGCGTCGACCGCGGCACGCGAGGCACCGACCGCCGCACCCAGGGAGTCGGCGAGGGCCTCGATGACCGCGAAGTTCTCGGCACCGTTGACACCACGGCCGCCGGAGACGACGATCGCGGCCTCGGTCAGCTCCGGACGGCCCGTCGACTCGCGCGGAGTACGGGACAGCACCTTCGTCCCCGTGGCCTGCGCGCAGAACGACACCGCCAGCGCCTCGACCGCACCCGCGGCCGGAGCAGCCTCGACCGGAGCCGAGTTCGGCTTGACCGTGATGACCGGGGTCCCCTTGGAGACACGGGACCTGGTGGTGAACGACGCGGCGAACGCGGACTG